>NZ_JAQQWS010000015.1:0-74856 GCF_028610675.1 Alkalihalobacillus pseudalcaliphilus | reverse complement strand
GTTTTTCGTCGTTGAAACTATTGTAACAGGAGTTTAATGATGTCTTTTCTTTTTACACAATTATATGGACTTAATCGAAAAAAGGGTAGGAACCCCGAGCAAACGGTGAATCTCGGGGTTGCGAGCGGAAAAAAGGGTAGGAACCCCGAGCAAACGACGAATCTCGGGGTTGTGAGCGGAAAAAGGGGTAGAAAGCCCGAGCAAACGGTGAATCTCGGGGTTGCGAGCGGAAAAAGGGGTAGAAAGCCTGCAAACGGTGAATCTCGGGGTTGCTGGCGGGAAAGTAGGAGATTGACTGGTGGCTTTTTGTTCATAAGCGGATATTTAATGGTTTTTGGAGTAGATTCGTTGGAATGGGAAAAACTGAAGATATGTTTTTTTAGAGAAGGCGGTGGGGTGATGAGTGATCATGTTGAGATTATATTTCGCTCGTTTCTTGCTTTTGTCATTTTGTTAATTGGGGCACGGATTTTAGGGAAGCAGACAATTTCACAAATGAATGTATTGGATTTTATTATCGCCATATCGATAGGATCGATTACAGCGAATATTGCTTTTAATTTAGGAATACATATTCATCATTTGGTTTTAGCTTTTGCTTTTTTTGTTGTTGTTAGTATTGTGACTTCCTATGGTTCATTAAAGTCGAAGTCTTTCCGAAATTTTGTTACGGGAAACCCTACAGTGGTTATTCAAAATGGACATTTGTTAGAGAAGAATATGAAAAAAGCTCATTACACGTTGGATGATATTAATCAGCTTTTACGAGATAAAGATGTGTTTGATATTGCAGAAGTGAATTTTGCGATCGTAGAGACAAATGGAAAATTAACCGTTCAAAAAAATGCCGCAATGCGTACGGTGACAAAAGAGGATTTAAACCTAATAACTAAAAACGAGCAAACCTTACCGATTGAATTAATTATGGACGGTAAAATCGTTGAAAAGAATTTAGAGGAGAATGGCTTAACGAGGATTTGGTTAAAAAGAGAGCTTGAGCAAAGGCATGTCAAGGTTGAGGATGTTTTTTATGCTGTACTGTCTGGCAAGGGGAAATTATTTGTTGATACATATAACAACCAAATCGCGTCACCTGTTGATAAGGAATGGTAGTGATGTAATAAGGGGTATGAATGGATAACAATGAGAAGAAGTGCTAGTCAAAGACAAGCACTTCGGTCACTTAGATTTTACTTGAAATTCTCTTGAAAGATATACATTCGCAGGGCATCTCGGTATTTGCCTTCGACGAAGAATTCGTCCTTAAGCTCACCCTCAATTTCAAATCCGGCTTTTTGATAAATGTGGATGGCCTTATGATTCTCTTTATCGACCACTAAATAAAGCTTGTGCAAGTTTAAAATATGGAAGGCATATTTCATCGCCAGTCTCGTTGCTGTATAAGCAAAGCCGCGTCCCTGCGTATGAGGATCAATAATAATTTGAAACTCGGCGCGGCGGTGGATATGATCAATTTCTACAAGCTCTACGAGTCCTGCTATTTGCGTATCAGCTTCAATGATAAAGCGTCGCTCGTTCTGTTTATGAATATGCTTATCAAACAAATCTTGAAGCTCAACAAAAGCTTCATAAGGCTCCTCAAACCAATAAGACATAATTTTTGCGTCATTATTTAGTTTATGAACATACTTTAAATCCTCACGTTCAAGAGGTCGTAGCTTAATATCTGATTTTACTATGTCCGTCATTCTTATCCTCCTATTAATGAATGATATTCAGTCAGCTTAACTTTTATAATACGTGTACACTAACAAGATTGCCAATACTCTAATCATCATAATTTAAAATAGAGGATAAGCCTCCATTTGTAAATTTATTGATAAGAAACGCCATTTCTTCGGGGGATTCCTTCATCCCATTTGCGAGCCAACGCTTAATGACTTGCAGCCCGCCGTTAATAACAAACGTGGTTACATATTGTAGTTGCTCATTATCGGTATCCGTTTCATATGTCCACTTCTTCACAATAAACTGCTGAGTTAGGTTGATGGCCGTCGATTGAAAGCGATGACCACTATGATCACTTAATAATATTTCGCAAATTTCATTTTTAGTCGCAACATATTCAATTAACCGTTGAGTCATCTTGATTGATTCTTCACGGTTAACCAAATTATAGTCATTTAAGGTATCATAAAGCTCAGCAATAATTTCTGCTTCTATTTTATCTAATAAATCATATTGATCGTTGTAATGACTATAAAAGGTGGATCGGTTAATATCTGCCCGTTCACAGATTTCTTTAATCGTAATATTTGCAAGAGGCTTTTCTTTTAATAAGGAGACTAGACCGTCTTTTAATACCATCCTTGTATATTGTTTTCTTCTATCTAATTTTTCACTCATTAGAAATCACCATTTTTCTATAAAGAGTAAGTTATCCAACGTTTATCTTAGATGTGTTGTTTAGCTAACACTTCTAAAGCAACTGTTTGTTGTCTAGGCAACACCGTGTAGTTATAATGATAAAGGAAAAATGTAAGTAGAACAAGTTGAGGTGTATCATGGCGAATTGGACAGATTTTATCATCAATAAACGCAAGACCGTTGTCGCTGTTTTTTTTATTTTGACTATTATTGCGGCAATTGCTCAATTTTTTGTTTCAGTGAATTACAATATGTCGGATTACTTGCCCGATGAAGCGCCATCTACACAAGCTCTGGAAGTGATGGAGAATGAATTCACGGCATCCGTTCCGAATACACGAGTGATGCTTGAAGATATCACTGTACAGGAAGCACTTATTATAAAGGATGATTTACAGGCAATTGAGGGTGTTTCAGAGGTCATGTGGTTAGATGATATGGTCGATTTGAAGATCCCATTAGAGATGATTGAGCAAGATTTATTGGAATCTTATTATGTTGATGGGCGAGCTTTATTTTCTGTGAGTATAGAAAGTGGGTTAGAAGTTGCTGCGACGGATGCTATTTATCATTTAATTGGTGAAGAAGGTGCGGTCGCTGGAGAGGCTCTCAATACCGCTAATTCTCAAAAAATGGCTGGTTCGGAAACGTTATTTGCAGCTATGTTACTTATACCAATTATTATTATTATTTTAGTCGTATCGACAAAGTCATGGATTGAACCCGTATTCTTTTTAACCGCAATCGGTGTGTCGGTTCTCATTAATTTAGGGACGAATATTTTCTTAGGGGAAGTATCTTTTGTGACACAGTCAGTTGCACCGATCTTACAGTTAGCCGTTTCATTAGATTATGCGATTTTCCTTTTACATAGTTTTGCCGATTATAGAAAAAAGACCGATTCACCAGAAAGAGCGATGCAGCTTGCGATGAAGCAATCATTTCCAGTTATTGCGACAAGTGCTGTGACAACATTTTTTGGTTTTATGGCGTTAATGTTAATGAATTTTGAAATCGGTTCGGATTTAGGGCTTAATCTAGTAAAAGGGATTCTCTTTAGTTTCATTAGTGTCGTTGTATTTCTACCTGCCTTAACATTAGTTTTTTATAAGTGGATGGATAAAACGAAACATAGAAGCTTTATTCCGGATTTTAAAGGGTTAGGCAATTGGTTATTAAAACTACGCTACCCGAGTATTCTTTTACTTTTATTCATTTTAGTGCCAGCATTTTTGGCTCAAACGAATACGAATTTTATTTATGGCATGGGTGATCAACCTGAGAATACGAGGGCTGGTCAGGATGAAATAGCAATTTTAGAGCATTTTACGCAAACGACACCGATTGTGCTTTTAGTTCCAGAGGGCGACCTTGCCAAGGAGGCGGAGCTTGCAACGGAATTAGAGGATATGACCTATATAACCGGTGTTATGTCCTATGTCAATATGGTCGGTGAGACGATACCACCTGACTTTTTAGAAGAGGAAATAACGGAACAATTCTTTTCTGAAAACTACAGTCGTTTGATTATCAATACGAATCAAGAAGCGGAAGGGGAGATTCCTTTCCAACTTGTGAAGGAAGTCAGAGAGATAGCTGCTAGCTATTATGGCGATGAGGCACTGACGCTAGGTGAAAGTGTTGCTCTTTATGATATGAAAGAGACGGTTCAAAGAGATAATACGGTTGTTAATATCATGACGATCGTGACGATTGCGATTGTCTTGATGATTACGTTTAAATCGATCTCAATTCCGATCGTGTTGCTCGTGACCATTCAAGCTGCTGTATGGATTAATTTGGCGGTACCTTATTTTACCGATTCTTCGTTAGTATTTGTTGGTTATTTAATCGTGAGTACGGTGCAGCTAGCAGCAACAGTTGATTATGGTATTTTATTAATGGAAACGTATAAAGAACACCGTGCAAGCATGAGTCCACTTGCGGCGATTAAGCAATCATTAGATGAGAAATTCTTCGCGATTATTGTCTCAGCATCTATATTATCAAGTGTTGGTTTTGTCCTATGGCTCACATCAACGAACCCGGTTGTTGCCTCAATTGGCTTGTTGTTAGGGCGAGGTGCATTACTAGCCTTCTTAATGGTCGTTATTGTTTTACCGGCGTTATTAGTTGTTTTTGATAAGTTAATTCGTAAAACGACCTATAAATCTAATTTCTATAAGGAGGAGAAATCATGAAGCGTTCATTTTTAATCATCATAACGTTCATCCTCATCTTCCCTACCTTGACTGTATATGCGTCTTCCTCAGATAGAGCAGACCAAGATTCTGAAAAGGCTGGAGAGGTTGCTGCTAAGGATGAGATTGTTTACGTTAATTTACATGCTAACGGCGAACTCTCTGATATATATGTTGTGAATTATTTACAAATAGCGGAGACGGGCATGATATCAGACTTTGGCCCATATAGTGTTTTGAAAAATTTAACGGATTTATCGGAACTGCAGTTTGACGGAAGCGAAGTAATCCTAGAGGCAACAAGTGATTCCTTTTATTATCAAGGGAATATAGAGCAGGACATAGCTATACCATGGGATATTTCGATTGAATATTTCTTGGAAGGCAATAAAATCGAAGCAGATGATTTAGTTGGTCAAGACGGCTTCGTTGAAATCGAGCTTGATATTAAAGCAAACGAAAAAGCTGAGAAAGCCTTTTTTGAGAATTATATGTTACAAATAAGCTTCGTTCTACATGAGGAACATTTTAAAAATATCCAAGCGGCAGATGCAACGATTGCACATGCTGGAAAGAATAAACAAGTTTCTTTTACGGTTATGCCAGAAAATGAAGCAACATATACCGTTCGTGCTGACGCTGATTCCTTTGAGATGGATGGAATTGAAGTAGCAGCAATTCCTGCCTCGATGTCGATTGATTTGCCTGATACAGGAGCAATGACTGATGATATCAATACGTTGTCTAAAGCGATATCAGAGTTACATGGCGGTGTTGGTTCATTGCGTAATGGAGCCCATGAGCTTGCTGATGGTATCGTGCAGTTGGGCAATGGCTCATCACAATTTCAAAAGGGTATGAGTGAAGTGGCAGGTGCTGGGGGAGAACTTGTTCATGCATCTTCTTCTATTGATAAGGCTTTAAAAGAAATTAATTCAGCCTTACAAGTACCAGAAGGAAATGTAGACATCTCTGATTTTACAGAGCTTACAGTTGGTTTGGAGGAGATGGCACAAGGGCTTGATGATGTTGTCGAAGGGTTAAATCAATTGACTGAACATTATACATTAGCAAATCAAGCACTAGATGAAGCGATTAGCTCAATTCCCGCATCTGATATTTCAGAAGAAGAAATAGGTTTACTTTATCAAAGTGGGGCTGATGTAGAGGTAGTAAATAAGCTTGTCGCTCAATATACCGCTGCTCAAACGGTAAAAGGCACATATGAAGCAGTGCAGGAGGCGTTTCATGCTGTGACTCCAGCTTTAAAACAATCAAGTGCTGGATTATCGGAAATCGTTACACATTTAAGACAAATGGCGGAAGGTTTGGAAGATTCCTTTGAGGACTTTGATGTAGCGGATTCACTTGAGCCGTTGGTTTCTGGTTTAACCGAGTTAAGTAATCAATATCAATTATTCCATCAAGGTTTAACTGATTACACATCTGGAGTAACGGAATTAAGCACTTCTTATGGTGATTTGAATGGTGGATTAGTTGAAATAGCTACTGGTGCCAAACAGCTTGCTGATGGGACAGATGATTTATATGATGGAACAGCTGAGCTCGAGGAAGCAACAGCTGATATGCCTGACCAAGTAGAAGAGCAAATAAATGAATTGATGTCTGAGTTCGATAAGTCTGATTTTGAAATGATTTCATTTGTTTCAGAGGAGAATAATGATAAAATCAATTCCGTTCAATTTGTGATGAGGACAGAAAGTCTAAAAGCAGATGAAGAAACAACAAGCGATGAGCAAGAAGAAGAGAAGTTAAGCTTTTGGCAGAAATTATTACGTTTATTTGGTTTAGGTACTAATAAAGAGAATTAACGTTTAATGATCGTGAAGCTATTTTTCTTAATGATTTTCTCGTTTTCTTTTATTAAGAAATTGTAAAAAAACCCTGCATTGTTAGCCATTTCCTATACTTTATCCACTACTTATGATAGCGTATAAGGTGTTAAGAAGTGATGAAAACGATGAGGGGTTTTTTATGTTTTATATTCAAAAATTGTGGCAAATATTTATGATTTCAACAAGGCTCGGGCTAACATCTTTTGGTGGTCCTGTGGCACATTTAAGTTATTTTCATGAGGAGTATGTGAGGAGAAAGAAATGGCTATCAGAAAAGGATTATGCAGATTTAGTTGCACTAGCCCAATTTTTACCTGGACCCGCAAGTAGTCAAGTTGGAATTGGGATTGGGGTAATGAGAGCTGGTGTCATCGGTGGAATCATTTCCTTTATCGGCTTTACCTTTCCATCCGTTCTCGTTTTAATCCTATTTGCTCTTTATGCTGGCCAAGCGGGGTTCATTGAATTAGGATTTATTCAGGGCTTAAAAGTAGTAGCGGTTGTTGTCGTAGCCCATGCTATTATTGGGATGGCAAAGACATTAACACCTGATCTTAACAGGAAGCTAGTTGCTCTTAGTGCCTTACTAGCTACTTTATTATTACCGTATACATTTACACAAGTAGCCGTTATTGCGGTGGCTGCAATAATAGGGTTACTTTTTTTCCAAGAGAAAGTACCTACTGGCCAAAAAAGTGAATTACGTTTATCCATTTCAAAAATGTGGGGAGCACTATGTTTAGGTTTATTTTTCTTACTATTAATTGGTTTACCAATATTGCAGCAACTGTTTTCTTCTAATTGGTTAGCGATGGTTGATAGCTTTTACCGTGCTGGTTCCTTAGTATTTGGTGGCGGGCATGTCGTTCTACCTTTACTTGAGAGAGAGTTTGTACCTACTGGTCTCATAAGTGAAGCTGATTTTCTAGCTGGTTACGGTGCTACTCAGGCTGTTCCTGGACCACTTTTCACTTTTGCCGCTTATATTGGAGCTGTACAATCTGGCTGGTTAGGTGGGATTGTTGCTACATTGGCCATTTTCACACCTGCTTTCTTATTAATATTAGGAGCCTTACCTTTTTGGAATGAGCTGAGACAAAATAAAAAAGCGAGTGCCGCTTTGCTAGGTGTTAATGCAGCCGTTGTAGGTATTTTAATTTCTGCCTTTTATCAGCCAATTTGGACGAGCGCGATTGTAGGCGTAGAGGATTTTGCCTTAGCAGCAACTCTCTTTGCTTTATTAGTATTTGTGAAGGTACCTGCCTGGGCTATCGTCTTACTCGGTGCATTAGGTGGTCTTCTATTAGGTTGGTTATAAGAGAGCAAAAAGCGAAAAAAGAAGGGATTATTGTGAGGGGAAAACAGCAGACAGAGGAATCTAAGTATATCCAGCAGCATTTAGCGAATGAGCGTACATATTTAGCGTGGATTCGTTCAGCGGTCGCTATTATGGGTGTTGGGTTTTTAGTAGCAACCTTGCACTTTAATACGGGCATGAATCAAGCTATGGATCAAATGACGGCTATATTTATTAGCTTAATAACTCTATTAATTGCTGTCATGACGATTATTTTTTCGACGATTAGTTATTTTCGGACGAGGAAAATGATTAATACGCAGACGTTTCGTTCTTCCGTTAGTATGATTCTGATTTGTACGAGTATTATGCTTCTAGTGGGTATTGCTTTATTTGTTTA
Source organism: Alkalihalobacillus pseudalcaliphilus (assembly GCF_028610675.1). NCBI lineage: Bacteria > Bacillati > Bacillota > Bacilli > Caryophanales > Bacillaceae > Alkalihalobacillus > Alkalihalobacillus pseudalcaliphilus. Next base: position 66,714 of record NZ_JAQQWS010000015.1, on the reverse strand, counting down.
TTATTTTATGTTGATGGATTGATTAAACTACCTGAAGGGGTGGTTTTTTTGTATGAAAGTTAGTGCGAACATGGAGCGCTACTCGTCGCTCTCAAAAATTATGCTCCGCGTCCGGCGGGGTGGCGCTGAGCTAATCGGCTACGCCGCTGGATCTCAGCTTTGCCACTACGTCCCGCGGGAGTCTCCACATATTTTCGTCCGCTGGGTTACAGTAATTCCTTAGTTCAAAAAAACAATCTAACACTATTCTTTTAAAATGAAAAAGAACAAAATCAAATTGAATGAAGTTCCACCAGTTAAAGAGTGAAACTCTACTTATATATTTGGAGAGGACTAGCTGTAAACGTACCCACAGGTTAAGAAGTCGTCACTATCCATGAAGAAGGGCCTTTGTGCAGCTCCTCCAAGGTATTGCCTCTATAACTGCACAAACCTTTATGATTTGTTAACATGGTGGAGATGACTTTCAAGGGTGTTTTATATGAAAGTTGCTTGGGTTGTGCCTTGAAGTTAGCTCGTCATCCATCTATGCGACATTAGCAGGTACTCTCCTTTGTATGATTGTGCGACGCCTGATGGTGATGGAAGCTAGGGAGATTTTGATTATAAATTTTAAATTGGGTATTGAGCTTTACGTAACGTTAACCTTTATGATAAAGGGGTCAGGAGGTGTAAGGATGGAATATACGATTAAGAAGGTGGCTCAAATATCGGGTGTTAGTGCACGAACACTTCGATATTATGATCAAATTGGTTTATTAAGTCCTGCTCGAATCAATTCTTCAGGATACCGTATTTATGGGGAAAAAGAGATCGATAAATTACAGCAAATTCTATTCTATCGTTCTTTAGATATGAAGCTTGAAGATATTGAGAAAATCATAAGCCAACCACACTTTCAAATTGAAGAAGCCCTCCGCTCTCATTATGAAGAGTTACTTAAAAAGAGAGCACAGCTTGATCAACTGTTGACAACAGTAGCCAAATCATTACAGCATCATAAAGGAGAGATTCAAATGAATTCTAGCGATAAGTTCGAGGGCTTTAAACGTCAAAAGGTAGAAGAAAATGAGAGAAAGTATGGTCATGAAATAAGAACAAAATATGGAGAAGAAGCTATAAATGACTCTAACCAAAAATGGCTAAACCTTTCTGAACAAGAATTTGAAGAAATGCAGAAAATCGAAGACGAGATGTTTGAAGCTTTAGTAAAGCTTGTTCACTCAAAAGATTTAGTATCTGAAGAAGCACAAGTTGTATTTGAGAAGCACAAGAAATGGCTTATGTTCAGCTGGCCAAACTACTCAGCAGAAGCTCATAAAGGGTTAGCGGAAATGTATGTTGCTGATGAACGTTTCAGCAAATATTATAATGAAAAAGCAGGTCAGCCAGTAGTAGGGTTATTAAAAGAAGTAATCCAAAAGTACGCACATTAAAAAACGGACTAAGTAGGAGAGTTAAAAACTACTGACAATGCAGGTTGCTAAGTACCACGTGATTGACTCCAATTAAGATTGCCAGTATCAATTAGTAGAGTTCTGCACATGAACATCAACCATAACCGCATACAAAGCAGCTCTTCATTCACTTTGTTTTGGTTGTTATCTCTTTTAATGAATGCAATTTGTACGTAAGAAAGAGCAGGCATCCAGAGAACGAAAACATGCGGAGACTTCCGCTGGACATGTGGCAGAGTTCAGATCCGCCGGCTGCGTCGATTAGCTCAGTGCTCCCCCGCAGGACGCGGAGCATAATTTTCGGTAACGATAATTAACGCTCCGCACATCAGTTTAAGATAACTTTCATACAAAACTCACATGACGAAGCCCCATTCACTTCGCTACCAACGAAAATCAAAGTAGTGGCTTTAAACAGTTGGCCCGTTTACAACTCCATGACCATTAGGAGTCCGCACGATTAAAAAGGGAGCATTGTCCTGTTAAGGTCGTCTATCGCAAGATGGATGACCAACTAACTTCAAGGCACAACCTATCGCCACTAAGTACTCTTTCATACAAAAACAAGGAGAGCTCTTATTCTCCTTGTTTTTTACTTTTTAGAATAATAGTAGGGAAATTCAGAATCATCATGTAAAATGAAAGGGGGAGGAGTGATATCAATATGTGGCTTTTAGCTAGAGTTGTAACCATCTTAGTCTCGGCAACTGCCTTAGCCGTTGTATTTGCATTAACTAACTCAGTTTTTGGACCTTCAGAAGGGGGGTTTACATTTTCTGAATTATTTTTGCTCAACATGCGAACATGCCTAGTGTTATTTACAGCTGTAGGACTGATTGTATTTATGGTGGATAGAAAACTGAAGAAACTAGAACCAATCAAAGTATGGGCAAGGTCTGGTTACCAATTAGTCATCAGTACATTATTTGCCATTGGGTTCTTATATTTAATCAATGATTCAGGTTATAGTTTATTTGTAATTATCTTACTTGCTGTTGCTTTGTCAGGAATACATAGAATGGTATTAGTTGTTAGTGAAAAAATTATGTTAAAAGAAGAACCTATTATTACAGGTATTATTGAGTAGATATAATCAAAGATGTCCCAATCCTCTTAGGAGTTGGGGCATCTTTTTATTCGGCAATAAAAAGTTCATCGACTGTTTTTTCTAATACTTGAGCAATGCTAAAAGCAAGCTTTAACGTTGGGTCATATTTGTTATTTTCTATTGCATTGATAGTTTGCCTTGAAACGCCACATAATTTCGCCATATCTTCCTGTGAAAGCTTCTTTTCTCTACGCCATTCTCTAATGTTGTTTTTCATTAAACACTGTATTTCCTTTTTGCAATTAAGAGGGAAATTAAATAAACAATACTTATCGCGACTAAGAAAGTAAAAGGGTTCATGTTTGAATAGGTGCCCGCGCCAAACGTACTTTGATAAAGAGAGCGAACTACTTCGAAACATAAACAAAATATGACAACACCAAATGAATAAGATTGTGCCTTCATTTTTATAAAATTTTTCCGCTCATCTCCTAATTGTGGCAGTGTTGTTAATGTATAAATGATTATAGTTAGGGCGACGGCTAAAGCGGCAAAGAAAAGAATAAGTATCCAGTCCATCTCTAAACAACTCCTTAATGTCAAATCTTTTTTACATTATTAGTTTACATGGGAGAGGTATACATGTCAAATTCTTTTTACATTTTACAATGAATATGAGAAAAATAACGGTCGTTTATGAAAAAATTGAAACCATTGCTGATTATTCGTTTACTTTTGCTATAAGAAAGGAATGATAAAGTTAATATTAGTTTTAAGGAGGATTTCATGATGAGAGATGCAATCAAAAAAGGAATGGCGTTAGGTTTTGGTTTAGCAGCTGCGAGCAAAGAGCAAGCAGAAAAGGTTTTTGATGATTTAGTGAAAAAGGGTGAACTAACAAGAAAAGAGTCTCAAGAATTTATGGATCATGTTATGGCGAAAGGCACTGAGAAACAAGAGCAATTCGATTCTAAAATGATGGAGCAAATGAAAAAACTACTCAGAGAATGGGATGTAGCCACAAAGGACGATGTACAAGCACTTGAAGAACGAGTAAAGAAACTTGAACAGGAAATATACACGAAGTAAGCAACCCAAGTAGAATAAAGGCATGATAACCTTACAAAACTACCATGATGAATTTTCGATAGCGACGAGCAACGCACCATGTTCGCACTAACTTTCATCCAAAAGAGAGGAGGGATTCCTTGATTGAAAGACGTTTTCGACATATGAAAAGATATCGAGAAATCGCAGTTGCTTTTACACGCAATGGTTTTGGTTATATCGTCAATGAAATAGGTTTGCACGAGGTTTTATCTTTACCAAAGAGGATATTTACTAAGAATAGAAAAGATAATCATGAAAAAACGACCGGTGAGCGAATTCGTTTGTTCTTAGAAGAATTAGGCCCCACCTTTGTGAAGCTTGGCCAAATTGCAAGTACTAGGCCAGACCTTATTCCAGCTGATATTATTAAAGAACTCGAAAAGCTACAGGATCATGTTAAACCTTTTCCCTTTCAAGAAGTAAAATTAATTATAGAAAAAGAGCTTGAATTAAAATTGGAGGACGTCTTTGTAAAATTTGAGATGGAGCCACGTGGTTCAGCTTCTATTGGTCAGGTGCATTATGCGGAATTAAAAAATGGAGAATCGGTCGCTGTGAAAGTGCAACGACCCAATATTGAAAAACAAGTTAGAACGGATATAGAAATTTTAAAAGAATTAGCAAAGCTAGCAGAGCAAAAACTTGATTGGGCAGCTCAATATCAAGTCGCTGATATTATTGATGAGTTTTCTAAAGCTTTAAAAGAAGAGCTGGATTATTTTCATGAAGGTCGTAATGCCGGTAGAATGCAAAAACAACTGGAGGATTTAGACTACATAAAAATCCCTAAAGTCTATTGGGATTTTTCATCAAAAAGAGTCTTAACGATGGAATACATGGAAGGTATTCATATTTCTGATAATGAGCAGCTTGTGGAACAAGGGATTAATCCAGAATTAATAGCTGAACGAATTGTTGAAGCTGTAATGAAACAGATTCTAATGGATGGCTTTTTCCACAGTGACCCTCATCCTGGAAATATGACGATTCTTGATAACCAAATCATTGGTTTGATGGACTTTGGTATGGTTGGTCGATTAACTCCTGATATGAAATCCCATTTAGCCTCTTTGATAATTGGTATGATGAAACAGAATACGAATGCGGTCATTAAAGCCATTATGAAAATGGGGATTGTTCCGGATCGTGTTGATCATGACTTATTAAGGGCAGATGTTGATGTATTACGAGACAAATATTATGATGTACCACTTAGCCAAGTAAGTTTAGGAGAAGCTGTTACGGATTTATTTTCGGTTGCTCATCACCATGGTATTCAAATTCCAGCTGATCTTACGTTAGTAGGAAAGACGTTGTTAACGATGGAGGGATTAGTTGTACGACTTTATCCAGAGATAAGCATAATTGATATTGCGGAGCCATTTGGAAGGAAATTAATCATGGAGAGGTATCGACCTAAGCGGGTTGTGGGCGATTCGTTTGAGTACTGGGGAGAATATATGGAGATTGTGAAAGAGGGTCCTCAGTACGTAAAAGAGGCGCGGGCATTGTTTAAGGATGGAAAGTTTCCGATTGAGGTTGTTTTTCCTAAAGCGGTGTTGTTTTTGAATAAGTTGGATCGTGTAAGTAATCAGCTATCGTTTGCAATTGTACTTTTGGCTTTTAGTATTATTATGGTTGGTTTGATTATTGGCTCGGCTATTAGTCAGCAATCTTCGTTGCTTTGGAATATTCCGGCGATTGAGATTGGTTTTGGGATTGCTGTGTTAATGTTTCTATGGTTGTTATACTCGATATTTCGTTCTGGTCGATTTTAAAAGGGGGTTCTCATTTATTGAGGACCTTTTTGTATGGAAGTTAGTGCTGATAATCTATATAAGTTGACTCCTTTTTTTGTTTTTGGACCTTATTTTGAAAATCGAAATGACCTAATAGACGAATGAATTCGTCTAAGGTTCATTTCGATTTTCAAACCTTCACGCAAATGCGTGAAGTAGCCAAGCTTACTTGGCTAACGGTCCAAAAACACTTGGATATTTGGATAGGATCCTGATGAGTGACTACTCTCTCTTTTTTGTTGGTGGTGGCTGTTTGTGTAGTGTGCTGAATCTTTTTGGGATTGCTCTTACGAGCTATTTCCCAAAAAGCGGCGGGGCTACGGCTAAATATGAGAATCCTCAAAACCGTTTATGAATGAAAAGCCACCAGTTAAAGAGCAAAACCGCACTTTCATATTGATTAGTGGAAAAGTGAACTGGGTTTCGCCATGTGGGCTTTGTATGGAAGTTAGTGCTGATAATATAAAAGTTGACTCCTTTTTTTTGTTTTTGGACCTTATTTTGAAAATCGAAATGACCTAATAGACGAATGAATTCGTCTAAGGTTCATTTCGATTTTCAAACCTTCACGCAAATGCGTGAAGTAGCCAAGCTTACTTGGCTAACGGTCCAAAAACACTTGGATATTTGGATAGGAATCCTGATGAGTGACTACTCTCTCTTTTTTGTTGGTGGTGGCTGTTTGTGTAGTGTGCTGAATCTTTTTGGGATTGCTCTTACGAGCTATTTCCCAAAAAGCGGCGGGCTACGGCTAAATATGAGAATCCTCAAAACCGTTAATCAATAAAAACTCTTTAGTCAAATTTTTAGTTAAAAAGTGAAATTTTCAGGTTTTGATGGTGAAATCTTGGGTCATTTGTTTTGTTTTCGGGTCGCTGTGTGAAGTTATTGCTTTATTCCAAAATGATTTCCATTTTTCTGCTTTTCGTTTTCATGCCAATCGAGTGATAAAAATCTATCGCAGATGAATTTTGTTCAGATACTCCTAATTCGATACTATCAACTTTGAGGCTTTTTCCAAAATCAAAAACGTATGTCATTAGCTTTTTCCCTATGCCGTTTTTTCTATGTGTATCAGCCACGCATAAGCTCTTGATAAATAGTACACTTCTCGCTTTGACAAACGTATTTTCAATGACTTCTTCTTTCTTTGTCACAACAACACCGACTATTTGCTTGTTGATCATGGCTACGAAAATATGCTGACTGTCATCCATTAGTTGCTTCTCGAAAAACGGTTGCTCGACTGGGGTAGCGTTTTCTTTATACAAATCTGGTCTGACGAAAACGTGGACCTCATGAATCTGCTTAAAAAGAGGTAACAATAACTCATAATCACTTTGTTTAGCCAGTCTGATACATATATCCATTATTTCTCCTTCCGATTAGTGTTACTTCTTTCTTTTGCCTTTTTGGATGTCTATTGAAGAATTGAATTTTAAATACTCCTTCTATATTTATAACATCATACTATAAAAGCTTGAACTTGTTTGAAGCAGTTTGGAAATAATAATTACCTAGTTAAAATCCACTCATTATTTAATGGTTATAGGGCACCTGTCCTGTATGAGACTATGTAGACATGGTTCGTATTAATGGACTTTAATCAACACATAATAAAGGCAGGAATTGGTAACGGGCTTAGCTAATTCTTCTAACGAAGTGCCAAGGGTGTTTCAATTAAATAATAGGGAGATGAGTAGGAATGAAAAAGAGTTTCAAGAAGCTAGGCATTGTGACTTTAGCATTTGGAATGGCTATTTCTTTGTTTGCTACACAGGCCGCAGCAGAAAAAAGAGATGAATCACGTTACCCTCATCCAGATTCGAAAATTATTAATGTAGCACACCGTGGAGCATCTGGTTATGCTCCAGAGCATACGTTTGCTGCCTATGATTTAGGGGAAGAAATGAAAGCAGATTATATTGAAATAGACTTACAAATGACCAAGGATGGCGTTCTTATTGCGATGCACGATACAACGATAGACCGTACGACAAATGGGAGTGGTGCGGTTAAGGATATGACATTAGCTGAAATGAAGGAGTTAGATGCAGGCTCTTGGTTTAATGCTAGATTTCCAGAGAAAGCAAAGGCAGAGTATGTAGGCTTACAAGTACCGACGTTGGAAGAGGTTTTTCAAAGGTATGGGCGATCTTCGTTGTACTATATAGAAACGAAATCACCAACCCTTTATCCGGGCATGGAGGAGGAGCTATTACGCTTGTTAGATAAATATAAACTAACAGGGGCAAATGGTCGTTCAAGTAAAGTGATTATCCAATCCTTTATTCCTGAAAGCTTGCTGAATATTCATGAGATGAACCCGAACTTACCATTAGTTCAACTATTAAGTCAGCCAACACTAGGTGAGAGGGCTCATGAAGAACTAGAGTTAATTAAGCAATATGCGATTGGTGTCGGTCCGAATTTTAACCGTATTGATGAACAGTATGTACAAACAGTAAAAGAACATCATTTGCAGATTCACCCTTATACAATTAATAACCGCGAGGCCATGCTACAGGCTTTAGACTGGGGAGTGAATGGTCTATTTACAGACTATCCCGATGTTTTTCGAGAAGTGATTAAGGAGTTTAAAAGAAAATAGAGTCGGATGAATGTATAAAAAGGGAAAGGAAAGAACCTACGATAAGGTCCTTTCCTTTTAGATGATTATACTTTTTCAACAACGGTTGCAACCCCTTGGCCACCACCGATACAAAGCGTAGCTAAGCCATAGTGGCTTTCACGACGTTGCATTTCGTGTAAAAGCGTCACTAAAATACGTGCACCACTTGCACCAATTGGGTGACCTAATGCAATGGCACCACCGTTGACATTTAACTTGGCCTGATCAAATTGTAGCTCTTTTTGAACAGACAAAGCTTGGGCAGCAAATGCTTCATTCGCTTCGATTAAGTCTATGTCTTCTAAAGTTAAACGTGCTTTTTCTAAGGCTTTTTTAGTAGCTGGTACGGGACCTATACCCATAATCTTTGGATCAACACCACTAGAGGCATTACTTATGATGCGAGCAAACACTTTTAATCCAAGTGCTTTTGCTTTGGATTCTGTCATGACAATGACACAAGCAGCACCATCGTTGATTCCTGAAGCATTTCCAGCTGTTACTGAGCCACCATCACGTTTGAAAGCGGGACGTAGCTTGCTTAAACTATCAGAAGTCGTTTGTGGCTTAATATGTTCATCAATGGAAACGACGATAGGATCGCCTTTACGTTGAGGAATCGTTACAGGAACGATTTCATCGTTGAATATGCCTTTTTCCTGAGCTGAAGCTGCTTTTTGATGACTTCCTGCAGAAAAATGATCAAGCTCTTCTCTCGTTAACTCATATTTTTCAACAAGGTTCTCTGCGGTAATCCCCATATGAAATTGATTAATTCCACAAGAAAGACCGTCATGCACCATGCTATCAACCAGCTTTTGATCGCCCATTCGTAAGCCAGAACGAGCATTTAAGCTTAGATAAGGAGCTTGACTCATATTCTCCATTCCGCCGGCAAGAACAACCTCGGCATCTCCAGCAAGAATGGCTTGTGTGGCTAGATGAATGGCTTTTAAGCCCGAACCACATACTTTGTTAATGGTCATAGCGGGAACGGATTCAGGGATACCAGCTTTAATCGCAGATAGACGTGCTGGATTTTGACCAAGGCCTGCTTGCAGTACGTTACCCATAATTACTTCATCAATTTCATTGACATCGAGACCAGAGCGAGTAATGGATTCTTTTAATACTGTAGCTCCTAAATCAATAGCAGATACACTTTTTAATGAACCTAGGAAACTACCAATCGGTGTACGAACAGGTTGAACGAGTACAACGTTTTCAGCCATTATTCGCTCACTCCTTTAGCTAAATGCTCAGCCACTGTAAATTCGGCTTCTGTAATCGAACGAATTTCTTCTACAGATTCGTCACTAAGAATTTCGATTAACATCATGCCTTTGTCAGTAAAGTCAAAGACAGCACGGTCAGTGATTAAGCGGCTAACCACTTCTGTACCTGTTAAAGGAAGGTCACACTGCTTTTTCACTTTTGCTTCTCCAGCTTTATTCACATGGTCCATAATGACGATAACGCGTTTGGCTCCTTGAACGAGGTCCATCGCGCCACCCATACCTTTGACCATTTTTCCAGGTATCATCCAGTTTGCCAAATCACCTTGTTCAGAAACTTCCATACCACCTAAGATAGCTAGATCAATATGGCCACCACGGATCATACCAAATGACTCAGCATTATCGAAAAATGCAGCACCTGTTTGGGCCGTCACCGTCTCCTTACCAGCATTAATTAGGTCAGGATCTTCTTCACCTTCGACAGGGTAAGGTCCAATACCTAATAAGCCGTTTTCTGATTGTAGAAAAACAGATATGTCATCTGGAATTTCATTGGCTAAAAGTGTCGGCATACCAATACCTAAATTCACATACATACCATCTTGAATCTCTTGTGCTGCACGCTTAATAATTCGTTCACGAGGTTTTAACATGTCTTATCCTCCTTAATTCACTTGTTTTGGACGAGTTGTTTTACGTTCAATTCGTTTTTCATAGTTTTCACCTTGGACAATATGTTGTACATAAATGCTAGGTGTATGAATAAAGTTCGGATCTAGTTCTCCAGGTGCCACGATTTCTTCCACTTCAGCAATCGTTATCTTGGCTGCAGTAGCTGCTAATGGGTTAAAGTTTCGAGCTGTTTTACGATAAATAAGATTGCCGAATGTGTCACCCTTCCATGCTTTAACAAGAGCAACATCACCGATAATCGCTTCTTCAAGAACATAGGTCTTACCATTAAATTCTTTTAGTTCTTTTCCTTCAGCTACTTTTGTTCCTACACCGGTCGGGGTATAAAATCCAGGAATACCGGCACCACCAGCTCGGATTCTTTCAGCTAAAGTACCTTGAGGCACAAGTTCGACCTCTAATTCTCCATTGAGAAATTGTGTTTCAAAGAGTTTATTTTCACCAACATAGGAAGCAACCATTTTCTTAATTTGACGGTTAGCTAGAAGTAGACCGAGACCCCAATCGTCTACACCACAGTTGTTACTTACGAATGTTAAGTCTTTTACGCCGCTTTCAGCTAAAGCTAAAATGGCTTTTTCGGGGATGCCACATAAACCAAAACCACCAGCAATGACGGTATCTCCATCCTTAATAACGGAGATGAGTTCTTCCATTGAGTTCGCTTGCTTTGAGCTCATAATCAGCACTCCTTTAACGATTTTTTAAAAATATAATAAGTTAGATTGAAAGCGTTTACTTCATATAAGATCTACTTTACTAAAAATTCTACTATTAGTAAAATGAATAAATAAGATAACTATCATTCTTCAATGGAATAATTGTGGAGGTAAAGATGGATATAAAAGAAGTGCGTTGTTTTTTAAAAGTATGTGAACATCTTAGCTTTTCGAAAGCAAGTAAGGATTTACATTTGTCGCAATCGGCATTAAGTAAGATTATTCAGGGTATGGAGGATGAATTAGGATTTCGCTTGTTTGACCGTTCAACAAGACATTTGTATATGACAAACGAAGGAAAGGCGGTTATTCCTTATGCGAAAAAGCTATTAAGGCAAATGGAAGATTTTATGCATGTTGCTTCTGAGCAGCACCAAGCACAGTCTGGTCATATTCGCTTTGGCTTACCACCTGTCATTGGTTCTAGTTTTTTTCCGAAAATGATTGCGATGTTCAGAAAACAGTACCCCGGTATTGAGCTTGAAATTGTGGAAGAAGGCTCAAGGATTGTTGAGCAAAGAATTCTAGACGGACAGCTTGATATGGGGGTAGCTATTTTACCGATAACGAATAATGGCTTAGAAGTAACACCTATCATAGAGCGTAAACTGAAGCTGGTTGTATCAAATAATCATCGGCTAGCTAATAAACAACAAGTATGTGTTAAAGATTTAAGTAATGAGGGTTTTCTTATCTTTAGTCGTGGATTTGCTTTGTATGACCGCGTACGCGATGCCTGTATACAAGCTGGTTTTGAACCTCAAATCATTCAAGAAAGTACACAATGGGATTTTATGATGAAGATGGTTTCGGTAGGTAATGGAATTTGTATATTACCCGAAACGCTTTGTGAGCATGTAAGTCATTATCAATGTAAAGCTATTGATGTATTGGAACCAGTGATCCGTTGGGATTTAGCATTGATAAGAAGGAAAGAGAGCTACTTATTTTCAGCGATGTCAACGTGGATGAGTTTCATCAAAGAATCGTTAGAATCAAGTAGAGGATGGAATGAAGTAAATTAAAAAAACTGGATTGAAAAGTCACCCTTACCCTTATTTAATGAGAGGTTTGTTTTCTCAGCCAAACATAACAAAGGCCGGTGACATGCCACAAGGGAGAGTCACCGACCAATTAATTTATCAAAGAAGGCTAATGAATTTGTCTTTTTTTATCTAAAAGAATATGAACCCTATTGAAATTGGAATGAAGGCCCAGAATAAAATAACGAGGCAGAAGCCCATGATATCTCTAACTTTTAAACCGGCAATAGCAAGTGCTGGTAAAGCCCAAAATGGTTGAATCATATTGGTCCAAGCATCTCCCCACGCTACAGCCATCGCAACCTTTGCAGTATCGGCACCGAGCTCAATGGCAGCAGGGATCATGATCGGTCCTTGTACGGCCCACTGTCCACCACCAGATGGAACGAAGAAGTTAATGATACCAGCACTAATGAAAGTCAGTAGTGGGAAGGTTGCTTCAGTTGAGAAATGGACGAACCATTCTGCGATTTGTGCAGACAAACCTGATTCGACCATCATACCCATAATCCCAGCGTAGAATGGGAACTGGATGATGACCCCACCAGCGTTTTTCACTCCATCGGTGACAGACTTTAAAAATCTTCGTGGAGTACGGTGGAATAGAATGCCTAGAAATAACATAATAAAGTTAACGATATTAATATTTAAATCAAATCCATTTGAGGCAAAGTGATAAACGATAAACGCTAAGCCTAAAATACCGATAAGGAGAGAAAGGACCTGACTGTTCTCCATTTTTTCTGCAGGAGTATTAGCTTTTTCTTCTGTAGCCGCTTCTTCAGAATTCTTATCTAAGTTTAAGAAAGCAGGGTCAATGATGGTTTTTTCTTTAATTGCTCGTGAGGATAAATAGTTAACAATCGGTAATGTTGCTACTAATGTAATGACAATAAATAAGTTATAAGGCGATAATAGCGTTTGTGTTACAGGAATTGAACCAATAGTATCAAATAAAAAATGGTTATCGGTTGCAATGGTAAGTGGAATGGATGCTGAAAATCCACCGTGCCAGACCAAGAACCCACTATACGCAGAGGCAACAAGGATACGGTAATCAACGGTAGGTACTTGCTTAACAACATGTTTGGCAAATAAAGCACCAATTACAAGTCCGAATCCATAGTTAATTAAACAAGCAATGGAAGCAACAAGTGTAACTAAAACAATCGCTTGACCTGGTGTATGAGCAAGTAGAGCTAAGCGACTCATTAAGTTAGCCATGATTTTCGAGCTGGCTAAAATGTAACCAGTGATAACAATTAAAGCCATTTGCATCGTAAAGGCTAATAAGTCCCAGAATCCTACACCCCAATAATTGACCATATCTACTGTAGAACTGTCCGTCATAAAGATACCAAGTACAAATACAATAAGTGTTAAAATAATGGCAAAAATAAATGCATCAGGTAAAAAACGTTGAACCATTCGGTCAAAAAATCGAATGATAGCTCCAAACATAATAACTCACTCCTTTAAAAATATAGTAAAAACAAAGTGAAAGCGCTTACTATTGACTTATAATCTTTATTTATAGCATAGGACTTGAGGAAGTCAATTAGTAAATTTATAATTTTGAATATTATAACGTGTTAAACTCACTAGTGTTAGGCATTATGAATAATTGGAATGATATTGTGGTTTTTAGGAATAAGCGGATTAGACAAAAAAAGGATACATCAAAAGAGAGTCGCTCTGTTTGATGTATCCTTCTATAGGTACTTTTAGTATATCTGTAACCATCAATTTTTAATCAACTGAAGGAAATAAGGAATAAATATGGAACATTTACAAAGGGATTAAGAGGAGGGGTTGGTTTTGAAGAGTATACTAGTTGCTTTGATTGTCACGACTATGCTCCTGATTGGGTGTCAGGTTCAGTCAGAAACGAACCAAGAGCAACCAAATGATTCACAAGCATATAGGGAAATGATGGTAAAAGAAAATGACTATTTTAAAGTCTCTATATCTATACCTATCCATGTACAAATAAACTCTGAATTTATGGTCGAAGTGGAGCTGACCTATTTAGGGGATGAAGATTTAGAATTGTGGCAAGGACCGTCACCTTTACAATTAGAATTTGATGGGGATGAGAAACAGTCTGATTACCACTCTATTGCTATTCAATCTATATATTCAAAAGGTAATTTAGAGAAAATTAATAAGCAAGTGAACCCTAATCAAGCAGGTACATTTGAACTCTCTTTCCAATGGACTTTTGAGGGCGATGGAGTAGAGGAGCTTATAGATGGATTAGCCATTGAGCCGATCGATATTCATGTAGAGTAAATGGAAAATATGGAATAGGTGTCTGGAGGGAGAAACTAGAAGCGAAGGAGATGTTAGATGATGGAGTGGAGTGCGCCAGGTAGATGGCTTGCTTGGATGGGCTTTATACTGTTTATAGTTGCGTTACTTATTCGTTTTGAAATGATCCATTTTATTGAACTTGAAAATAAGATGTCGACGCAAGTACTAGTTATAGGTGTAGCATTACTACTTCTTAGTTTTGTATTTCGTAAAAGAACCTAAGGGGTAAATACCTGCACCATATACATTTAAGAAGCTATCATCGTTTTTTAACTGATTTAACCCTTTTAGACGTATTTAATATCACAACACCGCCAATAATGGGACTAATCCTGAAAAAGTTAAGATGTTAAAAGGGTCATTCCATATGATAATTCCAATGATTGCAGTAAGTGCTCTCCCGACTCCTGACCATATCGCGTAAGCCAAACTTAAGGGAATGTTTAAGACATAAAGAAAGAAAATAAAAGGCTGCGATAAACCCAAGAACAACCGCTATAGAAGGAGCCATTTTTTGAATTCGCTCTGACACTTTTAGCATGGTTGTTTCCAAAACTTCAAATATAATTGAAAAAGCTAATAATACAAGGGTTCATAACATAACCAACCGCCTTTGCTAACCTTTGCATATTGGGCAATGTTAGCAAGTGTAAAAGAGGTAAAATCATATTCAAGGAAATAGGATGTTGCTGCTTCTAGAATATGTTTTTTGGTTTGCTCTGCTTTAGTTTGCATATTGTTTTTCTCCTTTCCATTTATAAAACCGTCCAGACGGTCTTTTTGTTTGTGCACTGTTCTTTTTTAATGCAACGAATACGGAATCCATTTAGATAAAGATATAAAGACAAGGGTTCTTTTAAGCAGAACCCTTGTTATAGACGGAAAATCATGGTGTTTGCTCAGGGTTGAAGCTTCCGAATACGACTTTTTTCATATAGGTAGCAACTTCAATAGGTGATTGTTTCATACCTGTATCAAGCCAATGCTGAATAACACCGAGTTGAGAGGAGACGGAAATGGCACTAATATAATCGATTGGAACGGAAGAAGGGAGTGCCGCAGAATGTTTGATGATTAGCCTTTCCATGTTTTCCATCATCTCTTTTTTTAGTTTTACATGAAATCCAGGGTCTCCTTTTGGACCTAATAGTACAGACATCACTTCGGCATGCTGTTGAACACATTCGAGGAGTTTAACCATGTATGGGGATGGCTCGTTAGAGAAGCGACCATTTTTAATGAAATTTTGATAGTGCACAAATGTTTCGCTTCTTACCTTTTTAAATTCTTCAATGATTTCCATTTCCGACTTTTCGAGCAGGTCATATTTATCGCGATAATGTAAATAAAATGTGCCTCGGTTTATATTCGCTTTTTCTGTTATATCACGCACGGTTAGGCCTTCAAAACCTTTTGTATTCATCAATTGGGTAAGGGCCTCACGAATCATCTTTTTAGTCCGAACGATACGTCGATCTTCTTTCGTTTTTTCCACAATAAAAACATCCTTTTAAATAATTTGTTATTATTCAACAAAAACTAATGATATGTTGAGAAAGTAACAATTTTACCCTTTTTGTTTATTGAATTATAAATGCTTTGATCTATAATGGTCAATGTAGACATTATCGAACACAGTGTTGATAATTGTCGCATAGAAATGGGGAGTAAGGATGGAACATTCGAAAGAGATCATTAAGCCGGATTATACATTAATTGTTGTTTTGTTAGCCGGGGCTTTTGTGGCCTTTTTAGCTAATACGTTATTAAATATTGCGCTGCCGTCTATTATGAATGAATTCCAAATATCGCCTTCAACTGTTCAATGGGTGACAACGGGTTATATGCTTGTAAACGGTGTTTTAATTCCGATTACAGCTTTTTTAATTCAACGCTTTTCTACAAAAAAGTTATTCTTAACAGCTATGATCCTATTTACGTTAGGAACACTTGTTGGTGGTTTTGCACCTAATTTTGGCTTTTTATTAGCGGGACGTATGATTCAAGCATCTGGTTCGGCCATTATGATGCCATTATTAATGAATGTTATGCTTAACAGTTTTCCTGTTGAAAAACGGGGGCAGGCTATGGGTGTATTTGGTCTAGTTATGGTTTTTGCACCTGCGATTGGGCCAACACTTTCAGGCTATTTAATTCAATACTATGATTGGCCGATTTTATTTCATATCATTTCGCCAGTAGCTTTATTAGTTTTAATTGTGGCTGCTTTTAAAATTAAGGAAAAAAATGACCAAATTGACATTAAAATCGATGTCATTTCTGTTATTTTGTCAACAATAGGTTTCGGTGGGATATTATATGGTTTTAGCTCTGCTGGTGATCGAGGTTGGTCAGATACAATTGTATTAGTCACCTTAATTGCTGGTGCCGTGTCGTTAGTTATATATGTAATAAGACAATCACAGCTGGAAAAACCGATGTTAGACTTTGGTGTATATAAGTATCCGATGTTTTCATTGTCATCGGCTATCTCAATTACAATGAACTTAGCACTATTTTCAGGTATGCTTTTGATGCCGATTTATTTACAAATTATTCGAGGCTTTACGCCGTTGGAAGCTGGATTATTAATGCTCCCAGGAGCGATTGTAATGGGCTTAATGTCACCTATTACGGGCCGTTTATTTGATAAGTTTGGAGCGAAAACGCTAGCGATTATCGGTCTATCCATTACACTTATATCTAATTATATTTTTAGCCAATTAACGATGGAGATTTCTTATACAACTTTGGTGTTTATTTTTACTATTAGAATGTTTGGAATGTCGATGGTCATGATGCCTGTTATGACAAATGGACTTAACCAATTACCTAACCGTATGAACCCGCATGGAACGGCAATGAATAGCACCTTAAATCAGGTCTCTGGTGCAATCGGTTCTGCTTTGTTAGTTACGGTTATGCAAACGAAAGCGAATGTTGCAGAGGGGCGGTTAGCCAACGAAATTTTACCGATTAATAATAGTGCTGAAGCTTTGGAACAAGCCAAGTTACAAATAAGTTTGATTTCGCAGTTAGAAGGTATTAATTTTGCATTTTTTGTTTCAACACTTATCTTAGCGGTTACTTTATGTTTGGCCTTCTTTATTAAGCGTCCTGTGCCAGCTGAGAATGAGGAAAAGCAGACCATAAAAGGAATGTAACCAATAAAAAGAACTTTCCGATAACATGTACGGAAAGTTTTTTTATTAGAGTAACGAGTAACCTTTAAATGTTAGAATATTTAAAAAGGGGTGTGTGTATGGAACTGAATATAAAACAAATAGTTGAAGAATTAGGACTTGACGAACCAATGAAGGAAATACAATTCATTCAAACAAAACATCGAATGAAACTGGCTCATTTTTGGGATATCAAAAAAGGTGACAATGTGTTAGAAATTGGTTGTGGACAAGGTGATATGACAGCAGTACTTGCTGCTTGTGTTGGTGAGAGTGGTGCAGTGGATGCTATTGATAAAGCAAAACCAGATTATGGTTCACCTTTAACGTTAGGTCAGGCTATGGATAAAATAAAGGCAACAAAGCTAGGCGAACAGATTCATGTCGAATTTGACCAAGATATTCTGTTAGATGATGTTCATTTCCCGAGAAATATGTACGATCAAATCGTATTTTCTCATAGTTCATGGTATATGGCGTCGGAAGCTGAAGTATTTGAGCTTTTTAAGAAATTACGTCCATTAGGTAAGCGGTTATGTTTTGCAGAGTGGTCTACACATATTGAAGAAATGGTTCAGTATCCCCATTTATTAGCTGCCATGATTCAGTCCCAATATGAGGCCTATAAGAAATCAAGTCAAGCAAATATTCGTACCTTACTTACCCCTGAGAAAATAATAAGTTTAGCTAATTTAGCAGGCTGGGAAATTGCTCATAAAACGATTATTCATTCACTAGACCTTCAGGATGGACAGTGGGAAGTTCAATATGTTTGTGAGGACTTTGAAAAACAGATGAATGCGATTAATGATATGCCTGATAAAGTAAAAGAAAATTTGCGTGCACAGTGGCAAATTCTAAAAACTTGTCACGAGAACATGAACCAAATAATAAAGCCATTACCTGTGTTTGCCTTTACAGCCGAATAAGTTGAAATTTATTCTTCTGAAACCAGACCAAATTTTTCATCACATGTGAAACTTTTTGATGGACATACTTTAAATACAGTCCATTGGAGAGGTAGGTGAAAAGTGATGAAGAAGTGGTTAATAGGTACAGTTTCTACTGCAATGGCATTAACGATGCTAACGGCTTGTGGTGGAACAGAAGAGCCAAATGATCCAATGCTGGACGAGAATGTTCCTACTGAAGATCCAGTAATTGAAGATGATCTAAATGATGATTTAAACGATGATTTAGATGGCGACCTTGACAATGATGGAGTTGACACCCAGGGAATGCGTGGGAAATACCGTCGTAATCAAGTAGAGCCTTATGATATCAGGATTGATCGTAATGATATGAGAGATTATGATCATAACTAATAAGTAAAGTTAGAAACCCTGCAATTTTTGCAGGGTTTTTATATTTGAGCCATTTACATAAAATCGAAAAAGGGTGAAGAGGTTAGACGCGGAAGATGTGGGAAAAGCGAAGAAGTAGCAACATAAGCAGAGCAAAAGCATTGCAATGTTGTAGGAGAAGCGAGGAAGTAACAACATAAGCGGAGAAAAAGGATTGCAATGTTGTAGGAAAAGCGAGGAAGTAACAACATAAGCGGAGAAAAAGGATTGCAATGTTGTAGGAAAAGCGAGGAAGTAACAACATAAGCGGAGAAAAAGGATTGCAATGTTGTAGGAAAAGCGAAGAAGTAGCAACATAAGCCAAGTAAAAGCATTGCTATGTTACTAGCAATGCTTTTACCTGGTGGCTTTTTATTCAACAATGACTTTGGGGATTCTCACACTTCGCCACCAACAAAAATGAAAGTTGGATATTGCCTTTAACATTTTGGCTCTTTATTCACCTTGTTCTTGTTCTTTTTTACTATTTGTTGTAAGAATGCTTTTGAACTTGAGAATCAGCATTAACCGAGCGGACGAAAACATGCGTAGACTCCCATGGGACGTAGTGGCAAATCCGAAATCCACTAGCGAAGCTAGTTAGTTCGGTGCCACCCCATAGGACGCGGAGCATGATTTTCGGTAGCGGCAATTAGTGCTCCGCATTCCAGCGTTAGTTCATACAAAAATACAGCAATTTCAAGGAATACGATCTATAATAAGATTATTCATTTCGGATGACGGAATTTTAGGGCTATGCCCTTTTTATTGCGACTAAATAGAGAAAATAGAAAGAAGGTAGTAGGGATGGAGAGAAACCCCACTGGAAAAAAACGAATAGCATTGGCTTTCATCCTCGGCTCATTAGCCATGCTTGGGCCTTTTAATATCGACATGTATCTCCCTAGTTTCCCAGAGATTGGTGCTGACTTAGGGGCAAGAGCTTCACTTGTTCAGTTTAGTTTAACAACGTTTTTAATAGGTTTAGCAGTGGGACAGCTTATTGTGGGTCCCATTAGTGACTCTATTGGACGAAGAAAGCCATTATTAATTTCTTTAACCTTATTTTCTTTAGCTTCATTAGTCTGCGCACTGGCACCAAATATCACCGTTCTTATTATTGGGAGGTTCCTTCAAGGCTTAACAGCCTCAGCGGGTATCGTTTTGTCGCGGGCGGTTGTGAGTGACGTGTTCACAGGAAGGGAGTTCACGAAATTTTTTGCGTTATTAATGGTCATTAATTCTACAGCACCTATGATCGCACCAATGGCAGGTGGAGCTGTCTTATTATTACCGTTCGCAACGTGGCATACGATTTTTTATTTCTTAAGTGTCTTAGGTTTATGTATTGTGTTTATTGTTGCGACTAAGTTAAAGGAATCATTGTCTGTAGAGAGAAGACAACCTGTATCAATAGGAAATTCAATTCGTACGATGGGTAGTTTAATTCGAGATCGGTCCTATATTGGTTATGCATTAATAGTCGGAATCATACACGGTGGAAGTTTTGCTTATGTGGCAGGAACACCGTTTGTTTATCAAGGAATATATGGGGTGTCACCTCAAGTATTTAGTATATTATTTGGTATTAATGGTTTAGCTATTATTGCGGGTAGCTTTTCAGTAGGTAAGTTAAGTGAGAAGTATGAAGAAAGAAGTTTATTAAAGGTCGGTGTAATCATTGCTATTAGTGCTAATACATTGTTACTAACGATGGCCATTGTAAAAGGACCATTAGTCATGATTGTGCTGGCGATTTTTCTCTATATGTCTTCTATTGGTATTATTATTACAAGTGCCACTACATTAGCGATGCGTACACAAAGGCATCGAGCGGGGAGTGCTAGTGCATTAATTGGAATGCTACCACTCATTGTAGGTTCGGTGATGGCACCCCTTGTAGGTATTAATGAGAGTTCGGCAGTGCCAATGGGAGCGATTATGTTTACAACATCGGCAATTGGCGTCATTATCTTTTTTACACTAACAGGAAAAGGAAATTCTACGCAACATATTCATAAAGTAAGCTAATGGCATCATAGAAATGAAGCATACGTTTTGGAGGCGTATGCTTTTTTGGTTTATTGTGTGAGGCTACCGATAAGTACAAGCAAATCAATTGTAATAAGCTTGTCTGCATGTGTATTAATAAAGTCTTGTTTTTGTTGAGCGTTAGCACGCCAAGTTAAAGGAGTCATATAAACCAATGCCGTTAATTCATCTCGGTCTAATTTAACTTGATAGGTCACTCTCTTTTCTTCGAACTGTGGGAAATGCTCTTGAAAAAGAGAGAGTGTGTCATCATTTTGATACGTTTCTTTTTGTTGGTTTTCATAAAAGAACGTTCGTAGTTCGCTTAAATAATTTGAAGCAGGTATTACCTTAATTAAAGTTCCTTCGTTCTTTAATATACGCTTAAATTCCTCATAATTAGACGGTGAAAGAATATTTAATAAGAGATCAAAACTTTTGGATTGAAATGGCGATTTAGCGAGATCGCCAACAAGCCATATTTTATGTGTATAGGCTTTTGCTGCTGCTATGATACCTTCTTTAGCGATGTCTAACCCAAATCCAGTATAATTCGTTAACTTTTCATGTTGTAATAATGTATGTAAGTGAGAGCCTTCTCCACAGCCGATATCAAGTAGAGTAAGTGGATGTGACTGTTTAATCGTATTGGATTGGATGATTTGGACTA
The DNA here is from genome assembly GCF_028610675.1 of Alkalihalobacillus pseudalcaliphilus. NCBI lineage: Bacteria > Bacillati > Bacillota > Bacilli > Caryophanales > Bacillaceae > Alkalihalobacillus > Alkalihalobacillus pseudalcaliphilus. The sequence continues at coordinate 45,436 of NZ_JAQQWS010000015.1, read as the reverse complement.
ATTCTTCGTGTAAAGGGTGGAAGAATGGTGTTTTGGCAATCAGGTGTTGACGGTGTTCGAATAACTTTTTGTCATAGTCTGTTTTTGAAGGTTGTGTCATTAGATTTAAGTAACCTTGTTTTGTGAAATCAAAGCTGTGATTATTCTGGCAGGTGAAGCTTTTGAGTTGTTCGACTGTAATTGGTTTTTCGCAAAGTGGACATCTAAAGTGATGTTCAAATTTTTGGACGAGCTCTGCGTTTATGATTTTTTTACTTTTTGTCAAAGTAGGAAACACCTCTTACTTTATTTATAGATAAGGGGATTTTATCATACTAAAAGGACGTTACATAATTTTTTGTATGAAAGTGGACTTAGGGGCGATAGGTTGTGCCTTGAAGTTAGCTAGTCATCCATCTTGCGATAGACGGCCTTAACAGGACAATGCTCCCTTTTTGGTCGTGCGGAATCCTAATCGTGATGGAGTTGTAAACGGGCCAACTGTTTAAATAGTCGCCACTACTTTCATCTTTGTTGGTGGCGAAATGAATGGGGCTTCGCCATGTGCGTTTTGTATGAAAGTTACCCTCCGCTAGGGCTGGTGCAGGCTTCTTAATTAGTGTGCTTCCCATACAAATTAATAAAAAGTAATCAAGAGCAATAGGGTTTGCATGTGCGTTGCTCGTCGCTAGGGGGTTACTCTTTGTTTTGTAGTTTTTTGTATAAAAAATAGTAGGTGTAAAGAAGTTTGAAACTTATCTTTAGTTGAGTCGTATATAGTAGAAGTGGTTGAAAAAATGGAGCATTTTAATAGGGAGATGTGAAATTTTTGAATCAATGAATAATAGTATAAACTTCTAATACTTTCGTGTTAAAATAGTATCATTACATTTATTTCAGGAGGATCAGAATGGGTAAAAGGATATTACTTTTCTTATTAACAAACATATTGGTCATGACGACAATTTTAGTTGTCTGGTCGGCAATTATTTATTTCACTGATTGGAACTTATCATTCCAAACAGCTGATGGTGGCATTAGTTTTGGAGCGATTATGCTCTTTAGTATTATCGTTGGTTTTTCCGGATCTTTTATCTCATTAGCGATGTCACGTTGGGTTGCAAAAATGATGATGAAGGTGCAAGTGTTAGACCCAAATGGAAACTTGTCTCCAACTGAACGTTCTGTTGTTGAAAAAGTTCACCGTCTTTCACGTGCGGCAGGATTAACACACATGCCTGAAGTAGGTATTTATCAATCTTCAGAAGTAAACGCGTTTGCAACGGGACCATCGAAGAAACGTTCATTAGTTGCTGTATCAACGGGATTATTACAAGCTATGGATGAAGATGCGGTTGAAGGTGTTATTGCCCATGAAGTTGCTCACGTTGCAAACGGTGATATGGTCACGATGACTTTACTACAAGGTATCGTCAATACATTTGTTGTATTCTTAGCTAGAATTATTGCGATCGTTGCTTCTCGACTCGTTCCTGAACAGTATTCGTTTATTGTTCACTTTGCTTCAATTATTGTGTTCCAAATTTTATTCACTATCTTAGGGAGTATCGTTGTGAACGCATATTCTCGTCATCGTGAATTCCACGCAGACCGCGGGGGTGGTGACTTAGCAGGTAATGACAAAATGGCACATGCCCTTCGTTCATTAAAAGCACATATGGAACGTGCACGTATTGAAAACGATCGTACGGATGATTCTGCAGTCGCTACGATGAAAATTAACGGAAAAAGAAAGTCAAACCTTTTCTCCACACACCCTGATATTGATGAGCGTATCGCTCGTTTAGAGGCACGTTAATGAGGAAAAAACCTCTCCTAAATGGAGAGGTTTTTGTTTTTTTGAGATTTAAACAAACGTTTGATTAAAATAGATCAACCTATGAGCTTTTTCATTTTGACAAGGCGGACATCTTGTTCTTCCTCTGTTGCCAAGTCAAACTTCTTGAGCAGATGAAAGAGTTCGTTTAATTCGTCCTGTGGTTTTTCGATACGTAAATAATCTGCTAACTGCTGAAAGAAATCTTGTCTTAAAAAGGTTTCTTGAGAATATAGTTTTTTGATTACATCTTCACGGGAATGATCGAGATTACATGAGCCCATCGTAACGCCTCCTTATTCTATAATTCTTTCTGGATGTGAATACACATTAAAAGAACCGTTTCGTATAAAGCCTACTGCCGTAATATTTAAGTCATTGGCAAGTTGTATCGCTAAGTCAGTTGGAGCTGATTTTGATAAGACGATTCCAACACCTATCTTTGCTGCCTTGGTTAATATCTCTGAGGAGATGCGTCCACTAAACACAAGGACTTTATCTCGTATTGGAATTTGGTTTAAGAGTGAATAGCCAAATAACTTATCTAGTGCATTATGCCGACCGATATCAGTACGGCTAACAATTAAATCTTCGCTCGTACAAAGTGCTGCATTGTGGACCCCACCAGTTTGTTTGAAAACAGTACTTTCCTCTTGCATGGTGGTCATAAGGTTTATACATTGTTGAGCCGTTAACTTTGTTTTAGACGTAGACGTTTTAGCTGTTCGTACATCGTTTTGAAAGTAAAATTGACGACTCTTTCCACAACAAGAGCCAATAAATCTTTTTGAAAAGGTTTGTTGACTAATGATCTTCTCTTGATGTAGCTGTATATGTGCGAATCCTTGGCTTGCATCGATCTTCATATCTTTAATATCTTTTCTAAAACGAATAACACCCTCAGACGCTAAAAAGCCAATGACAAGCTCTTCTAAGTGGTAAGGGCTACAGACCATTGTGGCAAACTCTTCGCCATTGATCATGATGGTTAATGGAAATTCAACAACAATTTCATCTTCCATTGCTGAAAAATGCTCTTGTCTATACCGTTGTATTTCACGTTTAATCGTCAAAGAACCTTCCATATTCATCAACCTACTTCCTCAAGCTATTGCTTTCATCTAATCACAAAACAAAAAAGCTGACAAGAAAAATGCTAAAGTTTCTTCTCTTATTGAGGGGCAAATAGTTGAACGCGGACATCTCATTTATATAACTCACATGGGTTACCAGCTAACTTTAAGGCACAACTCAACGTACCTAAGTAACTTTCACACAAAATTTTGAGAAATTATATTGAAAAAGAATGATAAACAAGGTATTATTTACATGAAGCATTCATAAATTTGTAACATTTAAGTGCAGGAATAGCGTACCTGTTTGCTGGCTTAAATTGATACATATTGTCTGTAAGCGATTTCTATTGGGGATTAAGTAGCGTAACCTGCTTAAAACTAATCGTCGCCACTTTAAAAGAGGATAGCTTATTTAGCTATATTCTTAGAAGTGACGACGGTTTTTTTATTGAAAAGGGAGGAATAAACAGTGAGTCAGAACGGAAAAAAATTAAAGAACAGGTGGCTGATTGCATTAGCGGCAGTAGGGATTCATATCTCTATCGGTTCGGTTTATGCGTGGAGTGTATTTACGAACCCATTACATGATCAATTTGGTTGGGGATTAAGTTCTATTTCGTTAACATTTAGTATTGCCATTCTTTTCTTAGGACTTTCAGCAGCATTTATGGGTCATTTTGTAGAGAAATATGGACCAAGGGTTTCTGGAATGGTATCGGCTAGCTTTTTTGGGATAGGTATGGTTGGTGCTGGTTTTGCAACAGCGATGGAATCATTATGGTTATTATATGTATCTTATGGAGTATTAGGTGGGATTGGCCTCGGGGTAGGTTATATTACACCGGTTTCAACACTTGTAAAGTGGTTCCCAGACCGTCGTGGTCTTGCAACTGGTTTAGCTATAATGGGATTTGGCTTTGCAGCAATGATTGCTAGTCCAATTATGGAATCATTAATTGATTCTGTAGGGATTTCACAAACATTTTACACACTTGGAGCTGTTTATTTTGTGATTATGATTTGTGCCGCTCTATATCTAGAGCGTCCACCAGAAGGTTATATGAAGGAATTTGCTCAGGGTGGTTCAAAGGTAAAACAAGATTTATCACAATTGACAGCAAATGAGGCTGTGAAAACTAGAAGATTCTGGTTCTTGTGGTTAATGTTATTTATTAATGTTACGTGTGGTATTGCGATCTTAGCAGTAGCCTCTCCAATGGCTCAAGAGTTAGCTGGTTTGTCAGTAGCAGCTGCAGCAACAATGGTTGGTATCATGGGTGTATTTAATGGTTTAGGTCGAATTGGATGGGCATCAATCTCAGATTATATCGGTAGACCTGCGGTTTATACGACATTCTTTGCGATTCAAATCGCTACGTTCTTTTTATTACCAAGCATTACGTCGGCCATTGTATTTCAAATTATTTTATTCCTTATTATGACTTGTTATGGTGGAGGATTTGCTTCCATTCCAGCATACATTGGTGACATATTTGGAACTAAACAATTAGGTGCTATTCATGGATATATTCTAACAGCTTGGGCAGCTGCTGGTTTAGTAGGACCAATGGTTGCAAGTTGGATTCGTGAAGCGACAGATAGTTATGCGGGTACGTTGTATATTTTTGGCGGAATGTTTATAGTTGCATTAATTGTTTCTCTTGTGATAAGAATTGATATAAAGAAATTAAGAGAGGCAAATCAAGCGAAGCAAATAGCTAGCTAACAATTATTTGTCACTCGAATAGACGAGGGTGAACAATGAATAAATACGAGGCTGAATTTAGTAATCTGGTTCGTGCTTTTCGAAAGAAGCATATGGGTAAAGGGCCTAGCAAAATAAGTACAACCTTTTGTAAAAACTGGGCGATTTGCGAAATGGAGGGTAACCTCTCTCCGGTAGAAAAGTTTATTGCGACAGCAGATGAAGGGAAGCAAATGCTTCGTGCAGCTAGAACAGAAATGGTTAAAGAGATGTATCGAAAGAATCCACCGGTAGAAATGGAAGAATTTCTCCAATCGAAATTGGTTGAACTTTTTGTAGATATCGATATTGAAAGAGATTTTGGTATGTCGATATTTGTGTTCAAGGATGATATTGAGGAGAGGTTTAACAACAAGAAATAGATATGGTTAGGGCACTTAGTAGCGTTCCTGCAAAAGGCTAAACCATCGATCGCTACTAAATTAAACCTTAATAGCAATCGGTGGTTTTTGTCTTTTTTAGGCTTTCGTTATTGTTGGTAAGAAATGAAGCATATGTTATGAAAAGAACCAATTTTTTAGGAGTTGATTGAAATGGGTAAGACAAAACATACAGGACCAATTAAATTGCCAAAAACACCTAAGCCAGATTTGTGGGTAAGTAAGGTACCATTTGGGTTAGGAAAGGTAAAGCCTCATCACTTTACAGATACAATGAAAGTTGTTTGGAAAAACAAGGATAACTTAAACTATGCAAAAAATATTATCACAAAAGGTGTGTGTGACGGCTGTGCTCTAGGAGTAAGTGGTCTTTATGATCAAACTTTAGCTGGGCCACACGTTTGTACGACGCGATTAAATGTATTACGTCTAAACACAATGCCTCCAATGAAAGAAGAAGTGGTTCATGCTGATATAGATGAACTTCGCAAATATTCGAGTGCGGAATTACGTGAGCTAGGTCGTATTCCTTATCCACTTATTCGTCGTCCAGGAGAGCGTAAGTTTTCTCGAATTGATTGGGATTCGGCGATGGATATGATTGCTGATAAGATGAAGAAGCTAGATCCAAAGAATTATGGGTTCTTCTTAACATCTCGTGGGATTACTAATGAATCCTATTATGTGGCTTCAAAAGTATCCAGATTTTTAGGAACTAATAATATTGACAATGCATCACGTATTTGTCACTCTCCATCTAAGACCGCTCTAAAGCGTTCATTAGGTATTGGTGCAGCAAGCTGTAACTATAAAGATTGGATCGGTTCTGATGTCATCGTATTCTGGGGTTCAGTTGCAGCAAATAACCAGCCTGTCTCCACAAAATATATGTATGCAGCGAAACGTAAAGGGACGAAAATTATCTGTATTAACCCTTATCGTGAGCCGGCAATGGAAAACTACTGGATTCCTTCAGTTGGAGAATCCGCTTTATTTGGTACAAAAATTGCGGATGATTTCTATCAAGTAAATATTGGTGGAGATATTGCGTTCATGCACGGTATTATGAAGCACTGGTTTGAAATGGAAGAAAAAGAACATGGTTCAGCGATTGATCACAGCTTTGTTCAAGAGCATGTAAATGGCTATGAAGAATTAAAGCAAAAGGTCCAAGAGCAATCGTGGGATGAAATTGTAGAATCCTCAGGTGTAACGAAAGAACGTATCGGTGAATTAGCGTTATTATTAGCAAAAAGTAAATCAGGTATTTTTGTTTGGTCCCTTGGTTTAACGATGCATACCTTTGCTTCTGATAATATCTCACAAGTCGCTAACCTTTCATTATTACGTGGCTTCTTAGGCCGTGAACATTCAGGCGTTATGCCAATTCGTGGACACTCTAGTGTTCAAGGTAGTGGAGAGATGGGTGCTGATCCATTCGTATTACCTGGTGGCGATTTTGATGATAAGAATGTTGAGCGTATTGAGAAACTTTGGAATTTTGAACTACCAAAATGGCAAGGTGATGTACTAGGTGTCTCATTAGAAAATTGTCTACTGCCAGAAGACCATGAGCGAAAGGTTAAGCTATATTACTTATCAGGTGGTAACTTCCTTGAGACGATGCCAGATCCGAATTTCGTTGAGAAGGCATTAAGTAACTTGGATATTCGTGTGCACCAAGACATTATTTTTAATACTTCTACACTTGTAGATGCCAAAGAAGCCGTTATTGTTTTACCTGCAAAAACTCGTTATGAGCAAGATGGTGGCGGTACGTCGACATCAACAGAGCGTATGGTATACTTCTCTCCGAAAATTGAAGGGAATAAATTTGAGATTGAAGAAGCACGTTCTGAGTGGAAGATTTATATCGATTTAGCAAAACGTGTGAAGCCAGAAACGGCTCATCTTGTTGATTTTGCAGATGGTGATGCGATTCGAGCGGAGATGGCCGTAGCTAATCCAAACTATGATGGCGTTCAAAACTTGAAGAAACAAGGCGATGTCTTCCAATGGGGTGGAGCTTGGTTATGTGAAGACGGCATTTGTCCTACTCCAGATGGCAAAGGTAACTTAATCCCAGTAGACATTCCTGATTTGAATAAAGTTGCTGGTGATTTCTATGTAACAACTAGACGTGGAAAGCAATTTAACTCTATGGTGTATAGTGAAACAGATGGCTTTAATAATGCAGAGCGTTATGATGTATTATTAAATGCTGAAGATGCAAAGGATTTAAGCATTTCTGAGCGTGAGCTGGTTGTGGTTTATAACCAACATGGCGTATTTACTGGAAAAGCAAAGTTTGTTGATATTGCACGTGGTAACTTAGAGGTTCACTTCCCAGAAGGCAATTTCTTATTACCTAAAGGTGTCTATGAAAAGCTTGCAAAGATTCCTAGTTACAATGTCGCTGTAAAGCTTGAGAAGGCTGAAAGATTTAACGCAAGAAAAGATATCGACTACTTAGAAAAGCCAGTAGAAGATCTAGAAATGACGGCAAACTAAGTACGTGAAATGAAGCTACACATCCGATTACGAGCGGTGTGTAGCTTTTTTATAGATCACAAAGGATCTTGAAGGAATGGATCATGATACTGTGGAGTAAGTAAAAAAGACCGCTAGAGCAGTCTTTTTAAAATCATAAATTTGTTGTTATTAATTTTTTTCGAAAAGAGGTGATAAGCACCATCAATATGAAAAGGATTATTGAAAAAGTAAAGAGTGTATAGAGTGTTACTTGGATAGGATAGTGATCCATAATACCGCCGATAAGCCTTGGTAATAAAGCCCCGCCTAAACCTCCAAGAGCCAACATTAAGCTCGTCGTTCGATCTTCTAATCCTGGTATTCCGTCATTGACCACTAACAGCCCGAGTGAGAAAATCCCACCCATCATAATCCCTGTTAAGAAGATAGCGAATAAGCTTATGATATAGGTCGAAGACATAGCGAACAAACCTAGCGTTAATGTCTGTCCAAAACAAGTGATAACAAACAAGCGATGGAAGCCCACTTTATCTATAACAAATATCATAATAAAGCGACTAATGGTCATCGCACCCCAAAAAATGGTGATAGATAATGCGAGAACAGAAGCAGATAGATCGGTAGTTATGCTTAGTATAGAAGGTAAATAGTTTGGAAAGGTCATCTCAAGACCGACATACAAGAAGAAAAAGAATGAACCTAATAGTACCATACCGTATGTATGCTTAGGATATTTTTGTACTTGAATATTCGTATCCGTTTTCTTCTCTTTAATAAGCAGATATTCATATTCATCGAATCTGATAAACACCCAAAGAATAAGTGTAATAGAGACGATAATACTAATCACAATAAACAGTTCATTCCATTGTCCAACCGCAATAAAAATAGCAGCAAGAATGGGTACAGTTAATGCGCCTATTCCAAATAAGGACTCAGTTAATACCATAATAGAAGCTTTCTTTTCTTTTAATTTCCCAACAATTAAACCGGCTATCGTCGTCTCGATTAGACCTATTCCAGCTCCTCCGAGGGGGGCGATGGCTAACAACGCAGTCCAAGGGATGAGTAAGCCTAGGGCTAGCTGGGAGAACGCAAAAAGAAATAAAGATAGGATTAACGTTTTTCTCCTACCGAGAGTTCTAATCAATTTGGGAGCAAATAAAACTCCAACTAAAAAACCTAAAAATTGATTCATAATCAATTGGCCGCCATCACTATAATCAAGATGATAGTGAGTAATCATCTGTTCTAAAACCGAGCCGATGATGATATGACCAAAGCCAGTTAATAAATAAGCTAAACAAATCATCCATATAAATTTACGCATCAATTTCTCCCCTAAATATATTCTTTATAACTTAACACTTATTAAAGTAACTTTAATAAGTGTTAAGTCTACAATAAAATCAGTATAGTGACAACACTTTTTATAGCAAAGAAGCGGTATGATATGATAAAAATAAAGAAAGTACGCTGTAAAGAGTGAGGGTATGATGAAATCTAACCATAAGGACGTTAAAAAGTTAAATAAGAATAAAGTGAGGACGGTATTAAGGAATAGAAAATCAACAACGAAAGCAATCATTGCACAAGAAACAGGGCTAACTGTCGTAACCATTCAATCATTGCTTAAAGAGCTCATGGTCGAGAAAGAGGTCATAAAAGGCACTTTAACTCCGTCTACAGGAGGAAGACCTGCCTCCTCATTTGTTTATAATCAAAATTTTAAGTTAGGTTTAGTTGTTTTGTTAAGAGAGTACGAGGGAGAGGATTATCTTTTCTTGGATGTAATCGATTTATTCGGAGACTCCATATTTAATGAGGTAATTAAATCACCAAACTATTATTACGTAGATATCCTCTATGCGATCGAATCTGTGCTCAATCAATTTAGAGCGATTGTCACTATTGGAATCGGTATTCCAGGTCAGTCTGATCATGGAATCATTACGGTGAGTAGTCATGAATTATTAAAGAATGTTAATTTAATCACCAAAGTAGAAGATGCATGCAAACTCCCTACCTTTCTCATCAATGATATTAATGCTGCTATATATGGGTTCAGTTATTTAAAACCGACATATAGGAAGTCCTCCCTAATTGGGATTTATTTTCCAAAGAAATCGCCGCCAGGAATGGGAATTATGCATAAGGGTCTTATTGTAGAAGGAAAAAATGGGATGGCTGGTGAGATTAAATATTTACCCATTCAAGTCGATTGGGACAAGCTATCAGAAGCAAAAGAAGCGGATTTTATCAAGGTTTTCTGTCAGGTCATGCACATTATCAATGTAGTATTAGCACCAGAAGTTTCAGTTATTTACCAAGATTTGATAAGTAGTGAAACGCTATCTAAAGAGTGGGCAGATTATTGTCAAAGAAACGAGATGCCGTCCACACCTTTCTTAACGTTCTCTAACGAATTCCATACAGACTTTTATGAAGGCGTTAAATTAAATACGTTAAAACGTATCATTTATCAAATAGAAAAAGTTTAGATATCAATATGTTTAGCGATTCACTTAAATTTGGTTTTAAGCCTTGACTGGGGAATTTTGTTTATCTTGATTATGCACCTTTATATTAGTAAATTTGTTTGCACTTTGATTTATGTAAGAAAGTTACATGGTGGTGCACATTTCTCGAGATAAGTTGACATTTCGGTCTTTGTTTTTGGTCCGTTTTTGAAAATCGAAATGACCTCACAGACGAATGAATTCGTCTGAAGGTTCATTTCGATTTTCAAAACTTCACGCAGTCGCGTGAAGTAGCCAAGCAAGCTTGGCTAACGATCCAAAAACAATTGGATTTTAATTGCTAATTCTGATGAGTGACTACTCTCTCTTTTTTGTTGGTGGTGGCTGTTTGTATGGTGCGCTGAATCTTCTTGGGGGGCTCTTACGAGCGATACCCAGAAAGAGCGGGGCTACAGCCGAATGTGAGAATCCTCAAAATCATATTGAATCAAGTACTAACAGTTAAAGAGCAAAACCACAAGCAAGAAAGTGGTGCTTGCCTTTGTTTTCTGCTTTGGTAGCGCTTCATTCACTTTGTTTTTTTGTACTTAATCATTTTAGAATATTATAAGAATTATTTTGAACTTGAGAATTAGTAGTAAACCAGCCGACGAAAATATGCGGAGACTCCCGTGGGACGTAGTGGCAGAGCTGAGATCCAGCGGCGTAGCCGATTAGCTCAGTGCCACGTGATTGTCTCGGAGCATGATTTTCGGGAGCGATGAGCAAAGCTCCGCACCCCGAGTATCAGCACTAACTTTCATACAAAAGTAATCATTGACAAAAATTAATTAGAAAATTAAGATTAAATTACGAAAGCGCTTTCGGAAGAGGGTTAATTATGACAACAATTTATGATATTGCCAAAAAAACAGGTTTTTCAATTACAACAGTTTCTCGAGCACTTAATAATTATTCTGACGTAAGTGAAAAAACAAAAAAGAAAATTTTAGACGCTGTAGAAGAGATGGGCTATTATCCTAATTCAATCGCACGGTCGCTCACGACTAAAAAATCGTGGACAATTGGTATTATCTTCTCAGAGGATTTAGGCATTGGGGTCAAGCATCCATTTTTTAATGCGGTGATTGAAGCTTTTAAACAAGCCGTTGAAAAGTATGGTTACGATATTATTTTTTTAAGCAAACGTATAGGAGGAGAAAATAAGAGTTATGTCGACCATGCCAAATATCGCGGTGTTGATGGAGTCGCCATTTTCAGCACTCATTTTGACGATGAAGAAGTCAACAAGTTGATAGACTCTCCTTTACCATCGGTAGTATTTGATTTACATAGTCATAAGACAAGTGTTGTATACAGTAATAATCAGCATGGTAGTGAGTTAGCGGTTGAGCATTTACTTCAATTGGGGCATAGGAGAATTGCTCATATACACGGTCATTTTAATACGTTTGCTGGCCAAGAGCGATATAAAGGCTTCATGGCAGCTATGGCATCAAACAATCAAGGAATCCCAGAAGACTATATCGTAAATGGACACTACTTTTCACATGAGGGTGGCTATAGAGCGATGCAAAAGCTATTGAGCTTACAACAACCACCAACGGCCGTAGTTGTATCAGGCGATATAATGGCTATAGGGGCCATTAATGCGATCCAAAATCAAGGGTTGCGCGTGCCAGAAGATATTTCTATCATCGGGTTTGATGATATTGAATTTGCCAAGTATGTCACACCTGCATTAACAACCGTTAAGCAAGACATGGAGCTTTTGGGGGAAAGTGCAGCAGAGGCTCTTCTAAAACAAATCAATGAGAAAAGCAAAGTGTACTCAGCATTAACCATTCCAGTTGAACTAATAGTAAGAAGCTCAACGGCGACCGTTCGGGAATAATGTTGAAGCGACTTGATTACTCGGATAGTTTGGAGTAATAAGTTGTGCTTTTATTTTTCGAAAGCGGTTTCGGATATAAGTTAAATACATTGAGAGGGGTGATATAGATATAAAATAAGTAGATAAATAGATGCTTACTTATGAAATGTAAACGCTTTATTTGGTATCTATCTTTATATTCTTTTATTTATTAGAAACAAATCAGTTTTTGTCGAAAGCGGTTTCGGTTAATCGAATTTCAAAAATTTTAGGGGGAACATTCCATGAAAAAGCTCTTATTGATTAGTTTTTCTTTTTGTATCCTTATGACATTAGCTGCTTGTAATGTGTTTAGCTCTGGTAATAGCGATAAGCTCGTTATTTGGTCCTTTACAGATGAGTTGGAGAAGGAAGGAGCGATTGCTGCTTATGAAGAGAAATATGGTGTTAAGGTTGAATTAACGATCGTACCGATTGAGGACTACCCGACGAAACTCAGACCTGTATTAGAAAGCGGTAAGGGTGCCCCTGATATTTTCACGGGGGAATTGGCTTTTATCAAGGAATGGGTGGAACAAGATTATTGGGAGAATCTTTCACAGGAGCCCTATAACGTTGAGCAGTGGAAAGATGATTATGTTGAGTATGTTTTTGAACTTGGTCGTAGTTCAGAAGGTGATATAAAGGCCGTATCCTGGCAAACAACCCCAGGTGGGATTTTCTACAGAAGGAGTATCGCTAGTGAGGTTTTAGGGACGGATGATCCACAAGTAATAGGCGAGATGTTTGCGACAATGGATGGTGTGTATGAGGTTGGTGAAAAGTTAAAGGCGTCAGGTTATCGCTTATTCCCTGACGAAGGGGCTATTCGTTGGTTTGCACAAGGTCAAAATCCTGAGGCATGGGTAAATGAAAATGATGAACTTATTATGACTGAGGGTAGACTCAATCATTTTGATTATGCTAAAGAGCTGAGAGAAAAGGATTATACAGCATTCGCTCCAGAGTGGTCACCGGCTTGGTTTGCATCAATGGATGGACCGATTAATTATAACGCTGGATGGGATGAGGTCGATGAAAATACAACAGATGAAGTAGAGGTATTTGCCTTTGCCCTACCTACTTGGGGTCTTCACAGTGTTTTAAAAGAAAATACGGAAGAAACGATTGGTGACTGGGGCTTAACAAGTGGTCCAAATCCTTATTTCTGGGGTGGAACGTGGTTAGGAATCTATCAAAATTCGGAAAAGAAAGATGAGGCATGGGACTTCATTCAAATGATGACACATGACGATGAGTTTTTAACGGAATGGGCGCAGCAGACAGGTGATGTGCTTTCTTATTTACCAGTTACAGAGAAAATAAAGGATGAGTTTAAAGAACCATTTTTAGCAGAACAAAATAACTATACGTTCTTTTTAGAAGAAGCACAGTCTATTAATCCAAATATCATAACACGGTATGACCAGCAGATTGATACGTTGTTTGGTAATGCGGTTAGTGAATATGTCGAGGGTACGAAGACAAAAGAAGAAGCAATTCAAGAGTTTTATAATCTTGTGAAAAACGCCTACCCGCATATACAAGCACCTGAGTAAGCGTTGGTGAAGTGGGGGTAATTATCGATATGTTAGATTACTCCCACGAATATGTAGAAGGAAAGAAAATTCAACAAAGAAAGGTGTTTGGTATGAAAAAGGTCGACAACTATGGCTACTTGTTTATCTTGCCCTTTTTTATCATTTTTATCATTTTTAGTATTTATCCAATTATCCTTACATTCTACTATAGCTTTACCAATTATTCTGGTATGGGTGCTCCAGATATTATCGGCTTATCCAACTATGCTAGGCTTTTGACTGATTCGTATTTTGTTCAAGCTTTTTATAATACGATTTATATTTGGGGTATTAATTTCTTCTTTCAAATTGTGATTGCTTTATTGCTAGCGTTGTTATTTTCTGATATTCGTTTAAAGCTCAAAGGGCTTGGCTTCTTTAGAGCGGTATTTTACTTACCTAATTTGATTACCATAGCGTCTGTCGCTTTATTATTTGGGATTTTGTTAGGGTGGCACCATGGAACCATCAATCATTTATTGCTCCAGCTAGGCTTAATATCGGAGCCGATTAATTGGTTGAACAACCCAACAACTGCTAGGTGGTCTGTTGCCCTAATCGGGGCATGGATGTGGTTTGGTCATACCTTTATCATCTTGATGGCAGGTATTTCAGGAATATCAAAAGATTATTTTGAATCGGCATTAATTGATGGGGCCAACCGTCTCCAAACATTTACAAAAATAACATTACCGTTATTAAAACCAATTTTACTTTATGTGCTCATTACTTCGTTAATTGGTGGACTACAAATTTTTGACCTACCGATGTTAATTACTGATGGCTTAGGTTCACCAGAAGGGTCCTTAAATACCATGGTTCTTTACTTATACAATCAAGCCTTCCGTTATAACAACTTTGGCTATGCTGCTGCAGTTGCCTATGGTCTTTTCCTGATTACGGTCTTGTTCTCATACATTACTTTCAAATCGATGTATAGGAATACGACGAATAAGGGGGCAGGGCGATGACAAAGCGTGGAATGGTAAAAGTTATCATTTACACCGCTCTAATTCTTTTGGCGGTAATTAGTTTAATTCCTTTTTATATGATGATTATCAATGCAACGAGATCGAATGGTGAAATATTACGACAAGGCTTTACACTTATACCTAGTGGATCATTAAAGGACAACTATGAAGTTCTGATTAGCTATATGAATGTTTGGCGTGGTTTTTTTAATAGCTTATTTGTCGCTGTAAGTGTGACGATTCTTAGTTCCTATTTTTCAGCACTGACGGCCTATGGGTTTGCCATGTATAACTTTAAAGGGAAAAATATCCTGTTTGTGACCATTTTAGTTTTAATGATGGTCCCAGGTCAGCTTGGCTTAATCGGTTTTTTTGACTTAATAAAAACACTAGGCTTTTTAGATACGTATATCCCTTTAATATTACCATCGATTGCTGCACCTTTTGTTGTCTTTTTTATGCGTCAATTTCTTGTTACAACGTTGCATATGTCTTTAGTTGAAGCGGCAAGAATAGATGGGGCAAGTGAGCTGCATATTTTCCACCGAATCGCGATGCCTATTATGATGCCAGCAATTGCGACGATGGCGATTTTTACCTTTATAGGTTCTTGGAATAATTACATCTTACCACTTGTGGTTTTATTTAGTCCTGAAAAATATACATTGCCAGTGATGATGGGTGCTTTAAGAGGTTCGCAAGTTGCACAAAATTTAGGAGCTATGTATTTAGGGATTGCGATTTCGGTCATTCCTATTATGATAGCATTTCTATTTTTATCAAAATATATCATAAGTAGTATTTCAGCAGGTGCAGTGAAAGAATAATAGACGAGGTGTTATGAATTGCTTAAATTTGATGATGAGTTTATCTTTGGGACAGCGACTTCTTCTTTTCAGATAGAGGGTGCGACATATCGGGACGGAAGGACGCCTTCTATTTGGGATGAATTCTGCAAAAAACCTGGTAAGGTAAGGAACGGAGATACAGGGGATGTTGCGTGTGAGCATTATATTCGATACGAAGAAGATATTGAATTAATTAAGGAGCTTGGTGTTAATTCCTATCGTTTTTCAATTGCTTGGCCACGTATTTTCCCTGAGCAAGGTGTTTTTAATGAAGCAGGTATGGCATTTTATCGGAATTTAGTCATAGGGCTAGTCGATGCAGGCATTAAGCCTGTTGCTACTTTATATCACTGGGATTTACCGATGTGGGCTTATGAGAAAGGTGGCTGGCTCAACAGAGAATCAGTGGTTTGGTTTTTAGAATATGCACAAAAGTGCTTTGAAGAGCTTGATTCATATGTTGATAGCTGGATTACTCATAATGAGCCATGGTGTGCGAGCTTCTTAAGTTACCATCTTGGTGTGCATGCTCCGGGTCATCGAAATATAGAAGAGGGTTTAAAGGCTGCCCATTATATTCTGCTCTCCCATGGGAAAGTTGTTGAGTATTATAAAAACCAATTCCATGGTCAAAAGCCAATTGGTATAACATTAAATTTAGCACCTGTTTATTCCGCATCGGAATCATTTGAGGATCAGCTCGCGGCCAATAATAAAGATGGTTATACGAATCGTTGGTTTTTAGATGCTATTTTTAAGGGGACTTATCCGGCTGATATGGTGAATTTATTCTCTAAGCAAGTTCATAGTTTTAGTTTTATAGAGAAAGATGATTTAGAGGTGATTTCCATTCCGTGTGATTTTTTTGGAATTAACTATTATGCGAGAGAATTAGTGGAGTTTGATAGTCTGTCTCCTACATTAAGTACAGAGGCTTATTCCAATTATCCGAAAACAGGGATGGGTTGGGATGTATCTCCAAAAGAATTTAAAGAGCTAATTTACCGTTTGCGTAAAGAGTATACTGAGCTTCCTATTTATATTACAGAAAACGGAGCAGCGTATGATGATGTACTCCTTGATGATGGGCGAGTTCATGACGCGGAGAGAACGAAATATTTGGAGGAGCACTTACAAGCCATCCATGAATTAAATGAAGATGGACAGAGGGTGGCTGGATATTATTTATGGTCACTATTTGATAACTTTGAATGGGCTTTTGGTTATGAGAAGCGGTTCGGCATTATGTATGTCGATTTTAATACTCAAAAGCGGTACTGGAAGGACAGTGCTAGAAGGTATCAAGAAATAGTCAGTAAGAGAGAACTATCGATGCAAATATCAGTAAAATAATGACAAGGCTTCCTTAGGAGATGCTCTAGGGGAGTCTTTTTGTTGTGGTGTTCATTATAAGTTTGGATTATTTTTCCAATATAAAAACTACATAAAATTGGTATTTAGAGGGGAGATTGTAACCAAGAAAGTTAAATTTTTGTAAGGGGTGATGGTCTTTGGCAGAGCAAGAACAAAAATCGACCATGTCAAGGAGACGATTCATTAAGAATTCTGGCTTAGTTGCTGGTGGTTTAGTAGGTGGAGGGATCATTGGTGGTTTAATCGGGGCTAACACAAATGGTGGCAATCAAACGGTTAACCCGGAGACTGATGGAGAGCAAACTGGTGATGCGGTTAACTATCAGCAAGCTCCTCTTTATTTTTCTAATTTAGAAAGGTTTGCTGTATTAGAAGCCGCCTGTGAAAGAATATTTCCAGAAGATGAGAATGGTCCAGGTGCGATCGGCTTGGGAGTCCCTTTCTTCATTGATCATCAATTAGCGGGAGCGTGGGGACATAATACGAAGGAGTATATGCAAGGTCCTTTTTATCCAGGCTCGCAGTTCCAAGGTTATCAAACCGCCTTATTAAGGCATGAAGTATTTGATGAAGGAATAACAGCTATGCAAAAGTATAGTGCAGACCAATATGATGGAGCATTATTTAATGAGTTGGAAGGAGAGCAGCAGGACGAAATATTGACCGTTTTTGCCAATGGAGAAGTCGACATGCATGGTGTGACATCCGATACCTTTTTCCGCTTACTACGTGCAGCGACATTAGAAGGAGCTTATGCAGATCCGGCCTACGGAGGAAATAAAAATATGCAGGGTTGGCTTATGAAGGGCTTCCCGGGTCATCAGATGAGCTATTTAAATAATATTGAAGCCGAAGAGTTTGTGGAGTATGAGCCTAGTAGTTTAAGAAGTTATACGAATCATCATTAAAAGGGGGTATGTATAAATGGCAACAGAATTACCGAAAAAGGAAGCTGTTATCGTTGGTATGGGTTGGACAGGAAGTATTATTGCTGCCGAGTTAGCTAAAGAGGGTGTTGAAGTACTTGGTCTAGAACGTGGTAAGGCAAGAGACTTAAAAGACTATTTTGTCGTTCATGATGAACTACGCTATGCGATGCGTTATGAACTGATGCAGGATTTATCGAAGGAAACGATTACGTTTAGACATCATTTAGACGAGCAAGCTTTGCCAATGCGACAAATTGGTTCTTTTTTACTGGGAGAAGGTTCGGGCGGTTCAGGTGTGCATTGGAATGGACAAACGTATCGTTTTTTACCGTATGATTTTGAAATCCGGTCGCAAACCATTGAAAAGTATGGAGAAGATAAAATTAATCAGCTTGGCCTACAATTACAAGATTGGGGAATCACGTATGAAGAGTTAGAGCCATATTTTTATGAATTTGAGCGTGCCGCTGGTATTAGTGGAGAGCCTAACCCTCTTTTACCCGAACGAGCGAATGAGTATCCGAATCCACCGATGAAGGATACGCCGATTATTAGAAAGTTTAAAGAAGCGACAACGAATTTGGGGTATCATCCAAGTCATGTTCCTTCATCTAATATGAGTCAAACTTACGAAAATCAATATGGGGCAACATTACCCGCCTGTCAGTATTGTGGTTTCTGTGAGCGATTTGGCTGTGAATATGGGGCAAAAGGAGATCCAACTGTAGCGGTTATCCCTTTTGCAAAGGAAACAGGGAATTTTGAGTTGCGTAACTTTGCCAACGTCACGGAAGTCATTTATGAGGGAGGCAAAGCGACAGGTGTTCGATTTATTGATGTCAAAACAAAGGAAGAGTTTATTCAACCAGCTGATGTTGTCATTTTAACGGGCTATGTCATGACAAATACTCGTTTATTATTAACATCGAATATAGGTCGTCCGTATAACCCTGAAACCGGTGAAGGTGTTATCGGTAAGAATTATTGCTATCAATTATTGCCAGGTGTGACAGGCTTCTTTGATGATGATCGCTTTAATTCTTATATGGGAGCAGGAGCATTAGGGGCAAATATCGATGATTTTAATGGAGATTTCTTTGACCATTCTAATCTCGATTTTATTCATGGTGGTAATATTGCCTGTACACAAACAGGAGCAAGACCTATTGCATCCAATCCTGTTCCCGCAGGGACGCCAAGTTGGGGGAAAGAGTTTAAGGCGGCTTCCATCAATTATTATACGAGGTCAATCAGTATTTCAGCCCAGGGTGCTTCTATGCCTGTACGTGAAAACTATCTCGACCTTGATCCGACCTATACGGATGCATATGGTATTCCGTTATTACGGATGACTTATAACTTTACTGATCAAGATCGAAATTTATATCACTATATTGGCGAGCGCTTAGATGAAATTATGTTAGAGATGGGAGCTTCAGAGATTAGCGAACGAGCAAATCTAGAGCATTATGACATTGTTCCATACCAAACGACACACAATACAGGTGGTGTTATTATGGGTTCTGATCCAGCTACCTCTGCTGTTAATAATTATTTGCAGATGTGGGATGCTGAGAATATCTTTGTAGTTGGAGCTTCTGCATTTGCCCATAACAGTGGATATAATCCAACTGGAACAGTAGGAGCCCTTGCTTACCGAGCGGCAGAAGGTATTTTAAAATACCGAAGCGAGGGTGGAAGTTTAGTTTAGTTTTGATGGCTTATAAGAATCAGTGAAATGGTGAATGGAAAGAGCCGTCAATGTTGTGTGCAACTGAATTACGCGACAATGAAGCCGGAAAAAGAGCCGACAATGCTGAGGAAACGGAAATACGTAGCAATGGAGTCATGAAAAGAGCTGACAACGCTGTACAAATCAAAATACACAGCATCAAGTTGAAAAAAAGCTTAATGCAGCTGAACTAGAAATACGAAGAAATGGAACTTCACTAAATAAGTGATTTTGCTTTTTAGCTGGCGGAACTTTAATTAATTGAATTTTCCTTGCTTGGTGGCTTTTATGTCATTTGATATTAGCTTTTCCGTGACTTTAATCAATAGCCTTTTGAGGAAAAGAGCACATCAGCTTTAGTACACTTTCATACAAAGAAAGGAGTAATCACAATGGGCATTCCTAATATTGGTATACCAGGGTTAATTATTATTTTGGTCATTACGTTAATCATTTTTGGACCAAAAAAATTACCCGAAATTGGGGCGGCGTTTGGTCAAACCCTATCAGAATTCAAACGCTCAGCCAATAACATCATGTCAGATGATCAAAACAATGACATAAAAAAAGACACAGAATCAAATGAAACAAAGTAGTCGAATTCACATTTAAAGGGATGATAGTATGCAGAGTGAACAACTAGAAGCACAGCAGGCACAGCAATCGCTTGTCGAGCATTTAACGGATTTACGAAAAGCGGTCATCTACTCTGTCATTTTTTTCTTGCTCTGTTTCATTGGGATTTTACTTTATATTAATAAAGTGATTCCGCTCATCACAAATGATCATAAATTGGTGATGCTTGGACCTTTAGATGTGATTCGCTTTTATACTGGTATTGCAGGAAGTCTTAGTCTTGGGCTTTCTGCACCCTTTATAGGCTATCAAGTCTGGAGATTCGCCAAACCTGCTCTAACGGAACAAGAGAGTAAGACAGCATTAACTTTTATTCCAAGTCTATTTATTAGTTTTCTCGTTGGTTTAACATTTGGTGCTTTTGTTATTTTTCCAACCGTCTATTCATTTCTTATGAGCTTAGGTGTCAAGAATTTTGAAATTATGATTACGGCAAAAGAATATTTCTCGTTTTTAATGATGACGACGATTCCGCTTGGATTTTTGTTTGAAATCCCACTGCTGTTTATGTTCTTAACATCAATAGGTATCGTCACACCGATGAAGCTAAAAGAAGTGAGGAAATATGGGTATCTATTAATGGCTGTAGTGTCGGCACTAATCACACCACCGGATTTCTTCTCGCAGTTAATGGTCCTCTTTCCGTTAATGATGTTATATGAGGCAGGTATTTTATTGTCCAAGGTGTCCTATAAAAAGAGACAGAAGAAATTAACAGAAGCAGAAGAGGAAAGCCTTTTAGTAGAACCAAATAAAGCGTGAAGAAAAAAAGAGCTAATGCCGTAGCTCTTTTTTTACTTCTATAAATGTTCACCTACTTCGAGTGTCGGAGCGAGAACGTTAACAGATTCCGGGTATTTAATGCCCATCCCGGTGTTTAAGCAAACGACTTTTTCTTGCGCTTGAATCCAATTATTGGCTCGTAGTTTTTTTACTGCTGCAAAAGTGGCAGCTCCTTCTGGACAGATAAATGCCCCTTCAAGCTCTGCTATTTCTTTTTGCTCAGCTGAAATCTCACCATCTTCAATGGCGATGGCTGTTCCGTTTGTTTCATAAATTGCCTCTAAGATGAGAAAATCACCTAATGCTTTAGGGACATTGATCCCAAAAGCTGCGGTTGAGGCATTTGGCCACATTTCTGACTCCTCTTGATTGTTCTCAAAAGCTTTTACAATCGGAGCACAGCCCTTCGCTTGCACGGCTACTAGTCGAGGTAGTTTATCTTGCTCCAACCAGCCAATTTCGATTAGTTCTTTAAATGCTTTGTAAATGCCAATAAGGCCAACACCTCCACCAGTCGGATAAAGAATGACATCAGGAACTTGCCAATCAAATTGTTCAGCAATCTCAAAGCCCATCGTTTTCTTTCCTTCAATTCTGTAAGGCTCTTTGAGTGTAGAGACGTCAAACCAATCTTTTCCTTGAACGGACTCTGCGACGACTTTACCTGCATCACTTATGAGGCCATCCATTAAATATAAATTAGCCCCCGAAATTGATACTTCATTTCTTGTAATTAGTGGTGCATCTAAAGGCATGACAATATGACTTTTTAAGCCAGCTCTTGCTGCATATAAGGCCCATGCTGCACCGGCATTTCCGTTTGTTGGCATGGCAATTTCGGATAAACCTAATTCTTTTGCTTTAGAAACCCCCACAGCTGCACCCCTCGCTTTAAAAGATCCTGTAGGAAGTAAGCCCTCATCTTTCATCCATAAATGTTGAATTCCCAACTTCTGACCATAACGGTTCATGGCTACAATTGGCGTCATACCCTCTCCCATACTCGTTATATAATCGGGATTCTTAATAGGCAATAATTCGTGATAACGCCAAAGAGTCGGTTGACGGTCTTTTAAGATGTCATGAGAAAGCTCTTCTTTCATTTTAGGATAATGATAACTAACAAGTAAGGGTGAACCACATACACATAAATTACGCACTTGATCGCTAGAACAAGTAAGTGAACATTTGGGGCAGAATAGATGGGAAACATAGCTAAAGGTCATGGGCTTCCTCCTCATTTATAATAAAATAATCTTCATATATGGTTAAATCAACAGGACAAAATATTAAAGGGAAATGTTAACAAAAAAAATAGCTAATTAGTTATATACCCTTTCCAGCAAGCATCAAACAACGTTAAAAGAGGTGCTGCGGCTTATATGAAATCCCACCGATATAGTGAGAATCAAATGGGTATAGTAAAATAAATATATAAAAGAAGTGGAACATGAAAAAGCTCAAGTAACAAAGTTAAAAACTGTGGTTTGAATTTGATTGATATCAAACGGCAGTTTTTTTATCTACCCGTATCTATTTTAAATAAAATAACGTTTATAACAATAAGAGTGACTTGAAAGGAGGCATTCATATGGAAGTGGTAATGGAGAGTCAAGAAAGTCAACAGAAACGGAAGGGTTTGGAATTAGAGCAGAAGCTGCAACTTTTTTATCCTGCTTTTTTTCACTATTGTTTGAAACTGACTTCAAACAAATGGGACGCAGAAGATTTAATGCAAGGTTCAATCATGAAAGTATTAAATGTAGACTATCAAGACATTAATTATCGTTTATTAACAAAGGTCGCCTCTCGCCTTTGGATTGATCAGTGGCGGAAAAGAAAGTTTGATTATGATGAAAACATCTATGTAAATGATGTAGCAATCGGTACTTTCACTAGCGTGGAAGAGGTAGAAGCAGCAATGGAAAAGCTGGTCAATGTTTTGACGAAGCGACAGCAAGTTCTATTTTTGTTGGTGGAGGTTTTCCAATTTAGGGCCAATGAAGTAGCAGCGTTTTTTCAAACGACAGAAGGGGCGATTAAAGCGGCCTTGCATAGGATGCGAAAAAGACTAGAAACAAGCAAAGGGAAGAGGAAGGCAGATTTTTCAGCCATTCGAGTTCAGGCACTTGCCGAGGCATTTCGTAAAAGTGATATTAAAGCGTTGATTCTGCTTGGAACGGAAGAGGAAAGTTACTTGCATATGGTTCGACAAAACCAACAGTGTCAGGCAACGAACAAATTTAATAGTAGAACAGGCAATGATTATGGCCATTTATTTATGGCTGCATAAAAGGAGGGTGATTATGGCAACATTTATTCCGCATGTTATAGAACAAACACAAACAGGTGAAAGAGGATATGATATTTATTCTAGATTGTTGAAAGACCGAATTGTCTTTTTAGGTTCTGCCATTGATGATCAAGTAGCAAATAGCATTGTCGCACAGCTTTTATTTTTAGCATCTGATGATGAAGGAAAAGACATTTCTCTTTATATTAACAGTCCGGGTGGTTCTATTTCAGCTGGATTGGCGATTTTTGATACGATGCACTATATAAAACCAAAAGTTAGTACCATTTGTACGGGGTTGGCTGCATCCATGGCTGCGTTTTTATTAATAGCAGGTGAAAAGGGCAAGCGTTTAGCACTCCCTAATTCCGAGGTTATGATCCATCAGCCAAGCGGGGGAGCTCAAGGGCAGGCAAGTGATATCGAAATATCAGCGAGAAGAATTATTCGTATGAAAAAGCATATGAATAAGATAATGGCAGAGCGAACGGGGCAAACTATAGAAAGGATTGAGAAAGATAGCGAACGTGATTATTTTATGACCGCGGAGGAAGCCGTGGCATATGGCGTAGTAGATCGAATTATTGACAGAAACTAACGGTAAATGGAATTAAAAAGCGAAAGACATGTTAGCTCGTTTAACATGTCTTTCGCTTATATTTGGTGTTAGGTAAGTTGTATGAAGTAGTGGAACTGGAACGCTTTTTTACATTTTGATTTCTCATGGCTTTCATATAATTATCTTCATTTTTATTAAAGATATGATAAGCATTGTTGCTTCATCTAATGGAATATGAATGAAGATCGGAACCACATTTTGCTGTGGAAGTTACTTTAATTATAACGTCTTGTCGGCCTTCTATATTAGGTGCCTGTATCTTTTTAACTTCTACTGCATTTTTCCTTGATAGGTTACAGCTTTCGTTATGGTCTCCTTATGTTTTGAAATGAACAGAATTAAACTAAATGAAATAGAGCAATTGGTTTATATAATTGAGGTTATCTTTTGCTTATCAGCCATCTATTCTAATTAATAAAACAATGTAAAAGGATATTTAGTTAAAGTGACATATACATAGAACAAAAATAGGTTGGCAAACTAAAGAAAACTCATTGGATAAATAGAGGAGGAACAATGGCACACGCTAGCAGGAAAATCCGAAGAAGGAATGTCATATCAGGGTTATTATTTGGGGCAGGATTAGTTGCATTTATAGACGAGGTTATATTTCACCAATTATTAAGGTGGCATCACTTTTATGATTTATCTTCTACTAGTATAGGTTTAATTTCAGACGGTATTTTTCATGCATTTAGTTGGTTTGCTACTATTTTTGGTTTATTTTTATTCGCTGATTTAAGAAGGAGAGATGATTTCATCTCCCGATTATGGTTTGCTGGAACTTTTATAGGGATTGGATTCTTTCAATTATATGATGGTTTTATCCAGCATAAATTATTAGGCATTCATCAGATTCGTTATGTTGATAATGTGTGGGTGTACGATATTGTTTGGAATTTGCTAGCATTACTGATTTTGGTAGTTGGATTAACTCTTCTTAGAGGAAGTGAACGGAAAAGTGAGATAGTAGGAAATGGCACATGATCATTTAGAAATGGAGTATTTTACTTTTATGTCCATGTCGATTAGTTTATTCTGTGCACTTATTTTTATAGGCTACTTTACTTTGGCATTAATACAGAAGAATTATAAACGCAGGTGGCCGTGGTCTAGAATCTTTTATATGTTTATAGCTTGCAGTTGTCTAATTATGCTGATTTTTTCCCCTATCGTTGAACAATCTCATGAGTATTTCAGCTTTCATATGCTTGTACATCTCGTAGTAGGAATGTTTGCACCTTTAATGATTGTACTTGCAGCTCCTTTTGTTTTAATAGTGAGGAGTTTACCTGTGAGAGTAGCTAGAATCATGATTAGGATATGTAAAAGCTTGTATTTTCGAATCGTTTTAAATCCTTATATTAGTGGGGTTATTAATATCGGTGGTTTATGGGTTTTGTATACGACGCCCTTGTATACGCTCATGCACGAGTATGCTTTGCTTAATATCATCATCCACTTACATATATTTATAGCTGGTTATTTTTTTACGTTATCTTTAGTTTATATTGAACCTGTTTTTCATCGCAAAAAATATTATCATCGTTTTATTGCTTTGATAATAAGTATCGCATTACATGGAATGTTAGCGAAATATCTCTATATTCATCCTCCTGTAGGGGTAGATGTTGTAGAGGCTCAAAAAGGGGTGCTACTGATGTACTATGGTGGAGATATAGTAGATGGGATCATTATGTTTATTATAGGCTACCAATGGTACTTGGAAAATAAGATGGGGCTAATCGTCAAAGAGGAATCTGTACAAGCTTAGTAGTCAAAAGCTAATATGTTTCGAATAAAAAATATAATTAAGAAGAAACTAATCTCAGTACGGCAATTTATAAAACAGGAGTGTATGATATGTCATATGTGAAGTCGTTTATAATAAAATGGTTTATTAGTACGGTAATTATAGGTGTAATTTTTGGGTTTGCAGGATTAAATATGGGGACAATCCTAACAATTAGTACGATATTAACGGCTGTTGCTTATTTAGGTGATTTATTTATTATGCCACGAATCGGGAATAATTGGGCTACAATCACCGATTTTTTCTTAGCTTGGGCAGGAATTGCCCTATTAGCAGATTTATTAACAACCATGCCGATCGCTCTTTATTCATTTATTACAGCAGTATTAATTGCAATAGCAGAGTTTTTTTACCACCCTTATCTGTTACAGCAGATGTCTCGTGATCAGAGCAATCACCAAGTCAAATCGATGGATGTCCAGACAGAGTTTGGTGAAGATATGGATGTAAGGGATGAGTTAGAGAGGGAGCGAAAGGATTAATTAATATTTGTTGACGGTTTTATTTAAAGTAAATTAAAAACGAAACGATAACCAAACGTAGCAACAACACAAAATTAGTGATTTAGAGAAGTAGATGCTCTCTTTTAGGGCTCTGCTTTTTTATTTTTGAATTTAAAAGGGCTTTAGTATGAAAAAAGCTATAAGATCTACATTATAGGCTATTGAAAATTGAAAAACATGTATAATCATAATAAATAAAATTATTAGTTTATTATATATTAGGGGGGATGATGAGATGATTGGAGTAATTGCTCCCTACTCTCAGTTTAAAGAAGATATAGAGAAAGTAGCAAAGAAATTACAGGTTGATATCGTTGTTGAAATTGGGGCATTACGAATTGGTTTGAAAAAGGCCCTCAAACTAATACAAGAATTTGGCGTAAAAGTTATGATCGCTCGTGGTCCAACAGCCGATTTTTTTAGAGAACACCTCGACATTCCTATTATCAAAATTGAGGTTAATAACTTCGATATTTTGAAAACGCTTAATCATGCAAAGCAGTTAAACAAAGAAGTTGTTTTGATTGACCATGTGAGTAACAAAGAACGAGTTGATTTAAAAACGATCGCACATATTGCTAATGTAAATATAAGCTTAAGGCAGTATACAAATGAAAGGCAAATCACGAAGCATATTTTAGAGATGGCTAAGTTTGAGGGTGATAAAACGATCATTGGAACCGCGGAATGTATGGATATTACTGCTAAAAGTAAAGGCATGCAGTCTTTTATCGTTTTTTCTCAGTCAGACTCTCTGACAGAAGGAATTCTGAGAGCGCAGGAAGCTTTAGAAAACTATTTAAAAGAGGAAATCAAACAGAAGCATTTAGAATCTATTATTTCTCATAGTCAAAGCGGGATTGTTTCGACGAATCGCCAAGGTATCGTTTTTGTCTGTAATGATGTAGCTGCAGATAGCCTAGGAATAAGTCCTAACGAAATCATTGGTAGGAATCTAGGTAATATTCAAATGCCATTATTCAAAAAGCTACTTGGAGATTTTACTGAAGTAACGAAACGTGTCATTAATCATGGGAATCAAAAATTTTTAATCGATCGTTTCCATTTGTACGAACAAAGTGTCGTTATTATGTTCCAAAAAACAGAGAGTATTTTGCAGATTGATACGAAGGTGAGAAGTGAATTATACCACCGAAGATTTTATGCGAAATATTCCTTTGATGATATTGTGTTTAAAAGTAATAAGATGAGTGAAACAATTTCATTGGCTAAGTCGTATGCAGGTGTTGATAGTAATGTCTTAATTTATGGTGAAAGTGGAACAGGAAAAGAGTTAGTAGCTCAAAGTATTCATAAAGCAAGTGAAAGAAAGGAGGGACCATTCATAGCGGTGAACTGTGGTGCATTTCCAGAAAACCTTTTAGAAAGCGAAATTTTTGGATATGAAGAGGGAGCTTTTACTGGAGCTAGAAAGGGAGGAAAGCCTGGACTATTTGAAATGGCCCATAATGGCACGATATTTCTTGATGAAATTGGAGAAATGGCGATGTCTTTACAAACGCGCTTATTGAGGGTCTTACAGGAAAGAGAAGTAAGACGAATTGGTGGTGTTAAGATTATTCCGGTCAATGTAAGGGTCGTTGCTGCGACAAACAAAGACCTCATTCATTCGATTCGGCAAAATCAATTCAGAAGTGACCTTTATTACCGGTTGAATATTTTATATATTCAAATCCCGCCTTTAAGAGAACGGAAAGAGGATTTAGATATTCTTATTAATAGGTTTTTATTAAAATATCAAAGTCATCCGCAGGTGATTAGTGAGCAGCAACGTCATCAATTAATGCAATACCAGTGGCCGGGGAATATTCGAGAATTGGAGAACTTTATTGAGAGAATTATTGCGGTGCCACCTTCCTTGCATTATCAATTATACGATGATTTACTAAGTGTTCAGTTTAAAGAGGATAAGGAAATACAAAGTGGGAATCAGGATATTGAAACTGAAAAGAATTACATTAAAGTTAAAATTAATCGATTAGAAGAGATGGAAAAGCAAATATTTATTAAATTATACGATCATTACGGCCGAAATAAGAAATTATTAGCAGAGAACCTAGGAATTAGTCGGACGACATTATGGAAAAAACTTAACCAATAGCGATAATGAAATGTTCATTATTTGTGCGTTGTTTAAAAAATGAACAAATTTGTTCAGAAAGTGAACGTTAGCGTTTGTTTATTTTTCTAGAGTAAGAGAACTCACGAAAAAAATAATGGTAATTTTGCTGATAAACCGTGGAGATTTTTTAAATTTTTACGGTTTTTTTATTTTTGGCACAAAAAATGCAATAAGTACAAGTGAATAAAAAAAATGGAGGTATGTAGAGATGGATCATTTTTTAAACCCACCACAACCTGAGGATATGGACTTGAAATTTGTAAAGTACGAAAAGAAAGATGGTGTAGCGACGGTCACGATTAATCGTCCAGACGTTTATAACTGCTTAAACTTTAGAACGTTAAGAGAGATGGCTCACGTATTTGAAATCGCTTCTTGGGATGATGAAGTAGGTGTTGTTGTTTTAACAGGAGAAGGAGATAGGGCTTTTTGTACAGGTGCCGATATGAAAGAACAAAACAATGAAATTTTAGAACGCCCAAGAAATTACTGGAAATGGATGGGGCAATTTATTGAAGCTCATAAAAAACTTTTAGATATAGGTAAACCAACGATTGCTAGGTTAAACGGGATAACGGTTGGTGGAGGAAATGAATTTAATATGAATTGTGATTTGGCAATTATGGCTGACCATGCTTATATCAGGCAAGTAGGTAACTCTCATGGTAGTGTTGCAGCTGGAGGAGCAACACAATGGTTACCGATTATGGTTGGTGATCGTAGAGCCCGAGAAATACTTTGGTTAAATGAAGAAATCACAGCGGATAAAGCATTAGAATGGGGTCTTGTTAATCAGGTTGTTCCTTATGACCAACTAGATGAGGCTGTTCATACGATGGCACAGAAGTTATTAAATAAACTACCTGAATGTGTACGTTATACAAAGGAGCAATCTAACTTCTGGAAAAAGATGCCGCTTGATATGACGGTTGGTCATGCTAGAGATTGGTTAACTGTTCATACAGCAAACTTTGAAACACATGAAGCGATGCGAGCTTTTGTCGAGAAGAGAAAGCCTGATTATGCGATGCTTCGTGAAAGATTGAGTAGTGGAGATTCTTATGAACATAAATGGGGTGCTCCTTCTGTTGAATGTACTGAATGTGGAACGAAGGATATTCCTGAGCACTTTAAGCATTGCGGCGTTTGTGGATCCTTATTAAATAAATAATGAGAATGGGTGTCTCTTAGCTTAGGGGCACCCGGTATTTGTAAGCGTTTTATCCGAATGGAAGATGGGGGAGGGTAAGGCAGTGAAGAAGAATTTATCAGAACGAATAGCTGATTGGTATAGTCGATTTTTTCCTGATGCGTTTATATTTGCCCTTGTTCTAACACTAATTGCACTCGTTGCTTCTGCTTTGTTTACAGAATCTACGACATTTGAAGTATTAGGTTATTGGTTTGATGGTTTTCCAATGTTATTTACATTTGCTTTTCAGTTAATTATTACTTATGCGGCTGCTCTTGTTTTAGTAGATACACCTTTTGTGAAGAAAAGAATTAAGCAAATGGCTAGTCGAGTAAAGTCGCCAACGACGGCCTATGTATCAACAAGTATTGTTGGGGCATTAACCTCATTTTTAGGTTGGTATTTTGGTCCTGTCATCACGTCTTTATATGCCAGAGCTTTAGGTCAGAATGTACAAGGTGTTGATTACCGACTTCTAGCAGCTGTTGCTTATTGCTCCTTTACGATTTCCTTAACCGGTATATCTGGGACGATTCCACTTTTTGTGGCGACAGAAGGTAATTTGACAGATTTATTAGGTGGTATTTATACCCTTGATCAGACGACTTTTTCAACGTTAAACCTAGTTACGGCGTTTGCGATCGTGACGGTTACAACGGTTATGTTTTATTTCATTGGAAGAAATAAAAAGGATATCGTCACTTATGAAGACTTAGCAGTTGTTAAAAAAGGTGAGGTTGCCGCAACAGCTGAAGAAGAAGAGGAAGTAATGACTAAGCAAGCGAAAAAGGATTTATCCTTCGCTGAGAAATTAAATGTATTTCGACCGTTTTTACTTTCAATTGGTGTGCTTGGTTTAGTTTATCTCATTTATTTCTTTGCGCAGAATGGATTAAATGGTATGAACTTAAATTCTGTAGCTTTCATCGCTATTGTCTTAGGTTTTCTAGCCCAAAAAAATCCAACAACCTATATCGAATCCTTTACGAAGAATTTGCCTATTACTAGTAGTATCGCTTTACAATTTCCGATATACGGCGGTATTGCGGCTGTCCTCATTGAGACAGGTATCGCTAATAACATTACTGCATTTTTGGTTAGCTTTGGAAATGAAGTCACATTCCCAATTATCACATTCCTTGTAACGAGTTTTATTAACCTTTTCGTTCCATCAGCAGGTGCCCAATTTACAGCGACTGCACCATTTATTATCCCAGCAGCTGTGGAGTTAGGCGTCGACATTCCAAGAACGATTATGGCAATCACATTTGGTGACCTATGGACAAACTTAGTTCAGCCTTTCTGGGCATTGCTTTATTTCCCAATTTTAGCGTTAGGAACTCGCTTAACTGTGCGTGATTTTATGGGATATTGTTTTCCAATTTTCCTTGCAGTGGGGGCAATTTGGATATTGGGATTATTATTTTTACCGTTATAAACAGGATCGATGGATATCTAGAAGGAGGCACTATTGTGAAGACAACAAAAAAGACTCCGTACTACTATCAAGCTGTTAATTTTGAGAAGCTTGTTAATGCGTATGAGCCGCCACTAGAGTTTATGGATGGAGCATGGAAGTGGAGTCGTGCACAAATAGAGGATAATCAGCTTAAACGATTAAAGGAAACATTAAAAAAAGGGGCAGAAATCCCATTTTACCAAAGGCTTTGGGCGAAGCATGATTTCACTCCAGAAGATATTCAGAGCTTAGAAGACATGCATAAAATTCCTCTATATACGATTGATGATATTCGAGAGAGTATTCAATTAGAGCCACCGTTTGGTGATTATCAAAAATATCATTTTGATGATGGTACACATGAGCCTTTAAGATTTTATACGAGTGGTGGTACGACTGGTGCACCGAGGCCAACGATTTATTCTGCTTGGGACCGCGAAGTAGGGGCTATTTTAAGTGCAAGAACGTTCTATTTACATGGTATTCGTCCTGGTGATGCGGTGATGAATTCATGGGCATATTCGACACATAATGCCGCTTGGATTATGGATCATGGGTTATGGCAATGGTTAGGTTGTACACCCATAACGACAGGAACAGGAAATGTTACGCCAACAGAAAAACAAGTCGAGTTCTTGCAAACCTTTGGTGTTTCTTCTATTTTGGCGACTTCAGATTATCTTGTCCATATTGGAAACACAGCGAAAAAGATGGGAATAGATCCAAAAGAAGATTTGCACATTAAGACATTATCTGGATTTGGAGCGAAAGAGCCTGTACAGGACGTATTCGGATGTCCTGTCTACGATTCTTATGCCTTCCATGAGGTCCAGTATGTGGCAGCAGAGTGTGAGGCAGAGGAAGGGCTTCATATTTTCGAAGATGCTTTTATTATTGAGGTCGTTGACTTTGAAACAGGTGAACCGTTGCCGCCTGGTTATCGTGGCAATATTGTAGTGACGGCTCTATATAAAACGGGGACCCAACAAATTCGTTATAACATTCAAGATATTTCAGCAAGTTATGAGATGAAGTTATGTTCATGTGGAAGCTGGCATAAGAAAATCGATTATTTTAAAGGTAGAAGTGACAATATGATTAAACTCAGAGGCATTAATGTTTGGCCAGAAGCCTTAGGTGACATTGTCTCCAAAAGTGAAAAAACGAATGGGGAATATTTTTGCTTACTTGAACGTTTGGAATCAAATGGTCAAGCAGCTCGTGATGAGATGACTATTTTAGTCGAGCCTAAATTTGTGAGTAGTGATCGCTCAGCATTACAAACTGAATTAGAAGGCCAGCTTAAGCAAAAAATAGGTGTGAAAATTAATGTGAATATTGTCGAACCGGATTCGTTAAGAGAGCTAACAGGTCATGGTGTTAGAGCCAAATTAAAACGGTTTGAGGATCGACGATAGGAGGACCGAAACCATGGACACTACGGGAAAGGTGAAAGGAATAGTTATAAAGGAACATGGTTCTCTTAATCAATTGGACTATAACACAGAATTAGAAAGAGCCCCCCTTCTTAACGAAGAGATTAGCATTAAGGTTTCCTATTGTGGGATAAACCATTTAGATGTGTGGTTACGAGAAGGTGGAAATGGAGAAAAGTTGTCTTTACCTCGAATTCCTGGTGCTGATGTTGTTGGCAGAATTGAAGAAGTGGGGAAAGGGGTAACACATTTACATGTCGGCGATTATGTCACGGTTTATCCTGGAAAAGGTTGTGGTTTATGCGAAAGCTGTAGTCATGGACAAGAAACAGCTTGTCGACATTTTCAAATTTTAGGCTATCACTTTGATGGTGGTTATAGCCAATATGTTCATGTTCAAGCGAAGCGAGCTGTGAAGGTGGCCAAGGAGGATATTCGTTCTTGGGCAGGTGTCCCGGTTTCTTATGTAACCGCTTGGAATGCTTTAGTGACCAAAGCACAAATGAAAGCAAGTGATACCGTTGTTATTTGGGGTGCATCTGGAGGGCTAGGGTTTGCGGCCCTTTCCATTGCAAAAGCTTTTGGTGCTTCCATCATAGGTATCGTAAGCTCTCAGGAAAAAATAGATGCATTAAGAAAACTAGGCTTTGATGATGTGACGTTTATTTTAAGAGATGAACAAACGGCGTCAAATGTAAGAAAGGCTACAGGCAAGGCTGGGGCAGATGTAGTCTTAGATCATGTTGGAGCCAAGACCTTTCAAATAAGCTTAAAAATGTTAAAACGGAATGGTAGGCTGGCATTTTGTGGTGTTACTACCGGGTCAATGGCCGAAGTCGATTTACGTCTTATTTTTGGTAAACAAATAATGATTACAGGTTCTTGGATGGGTGATTTACAAGATTTCCATGAATTAGTTAGATTCCTAGAGAGGACGAGAGCTTTCCCACATATCGATCAAGTTTTTCAATTAGAAGACATTCAATCCGCACAACAACGTTTGCTGGATGGGAAGCATATCGGAAAAATTTTGCTAGAGGTATAAATAGAGTGGAGGGGAATTATATGAAGATATTAGTAGTAGGTTCCGGCGTTATGGGTACAGGGATCGCTTATGCAGCCGCAATCAGTGGATTCGAAACGACGATTCACGATGTGAGTAACGAGAGCTTGAAGAAAGCTGAGTCTTCGATTACGGATTTACTTAGTAGACAACTAGCTAAAGGTTATCTGACAGAGGAACAAAAAGCTTTCGTTGAAAATCATTTAATCTATGAAACGAATTTAGAGAAATGTGCTGGCGATACGGATTTCGTGATTGAAGCTGTACCAGAAGTAAAAGGAATTAAACAAAAAGTTTTTGAGCAACTAGATCGCTTTACGAAAAAAGAAACGCTTTTAGCTACCAATACATCAACTATGAGTCCTACGGAAATAGGTTCATATACAGAACGTCCTGATAAAGTGATTGCGATGCACTTTTTTAATCCCGTTCATCGAATGAAACTCGTTGAAATAGCTCGTGGGCTAGAGACGAGTGATGAAACCGTAGAAGTGGTAAAAGATGTAGCGATCAAAATGCAAAAGGATGTTGTTGTGATTAATGAGATGCCTGGTTTTGTTACGAGTAGAATTAGTAGCCTCGTTGGTAACGAAGCTTTTAATATGCTCATGGAAGGTGTAGGTACTCCTGAAGAGATTGATCGGGCGATTGAGCTTGGCTTAAATTATCCAATGGGACCATTTAAATTAGGTGATTTGGTGGGGCTTGATACTCGATTAAATAACTTACAATATTTGCATGAAACATTAGGGGAGCGCTTTAAGCCAAGTCCGCTTTTAGTTAAATATGTTAAGGCTGGACGTTTGGGGAGAAAGACAGGTAAAGGTGTTTATAGTTATGAGTAGAGAGGGGGATAAAGCTTGAATTACCAATACTTGCAATTAGACATCAAGGATTACATTGGCACGATTCAAATTTATCGTCCAGAAAAAAGGAATGCGATGGACCCGCAGAGTTGGGATGAGCTAGATCAAGCGGTAAAGGAGTTAAATACGAATCCGCTTGTACATGTGATCGTCATTACTGGTCATGACAAAACTTTCGTAGCTGGAGCAGATATCCAATGGATTCACGATCGCAAGCCTATGGATATATATGGGTTAGCTGTACAGGACATTTTATTAAACGTATATAGATCACAGAAACCAACGATTGCGGCAATTAATGGCTATGCTTTAGGCGGAGGCTGTGAATTAGCTTTAGCATGTGATATTCGAGTAGGCTGCGTGGAGGCAAAATTTGGTCAGCCTGAAGTGAATCTTGGTATCTTACCTGCTGGTGGGGGAACACAGCAGTTAACTAAAATTGTCGGATTAGCAAAAGCGAAAGAGTTAATTTTAACCGGGGATATTATTGATGCCGAAGAAGCACATCGGTTAGGGCTATTAAATCATGTCGTTTCTAAGGAGATTTTAATGGATAAAACCTATGAAATTGCCCGCAAGATTGCCAGTAAGTCAGCCGTAACGGTGAAGATGTTAAAAATTGCACTAAATGAAAGTCCAACGAGTGACTTGTCATCAGGTCTTGCCTTAGAGAAATCTTTGCAAGCGGTTTTGTTTGGAACGGAAGATAAAAAAGAAGGAACGCGTGCCTTTTTAGAAAAAAGGAAACCACAATTCAAAGGGTCGTGATGTGTAAGAATCACCTTGGGGAAACAAGGTATTACAAGGACAAAGCCATCGACAAATACAGCCTGCTCCTTCTATTAGGAGGAGGCTTACTTTTTCAATTGATGGGACTTGTGAAAGTTTCGAATTTACGGGGTTATGCGATGTAAAAGCGTGTGCAAGCCCGAGTAATTCCCTCACTTAGTTTTCCTGGACATTATGTAAATAGGTATTCTGAAATTCAAATAAAAATAAATAAATGGAGGAATATAATCATGGTTAGAGAAGTTGTTATTGTTGATGCTGTGAGAACCCCAATAGGAAGATATAAGGGAGGGTTAAAATCTGTTCGACCTGATGATCTAGGAGCAATCGTTGTTAAGGCTCTTATTGAGCGGAATCCACAGTTGAATCCTATCGAGATCGAAGAAGTGATTTTTGGGAATGCCAACGGTGCAGGTGAGGATAATCGTAATGTCGCAAGGATGTCAGCTCTTTTAGCTGGATTACCTGTTGAGGTTGGTGGTACGACCTTAAATCGACTTTGTGGGTCAGGTCTAGATGCGGTTAATTATGCAGCACGAGCTATTGCTGTAGGTGAGGGTGATATTTTTATAGCTGGTGGAACAGAAAGTATGACACGAGCTCCTTTTGTGAGCGGGAAGGCGGAAAGTGATTATCCACGTGGAAATATCACGATGTATGATACAACGATTGGCTGGCGTTTTATTAATCCGCTTTTAGATGAAATGTACGGAACGGACTCAATGCCTCAAACTGCTGAGAATGTTGCTGAGCAATTTGATATTAGTCGTGAGGCACAAGATACCTTTGCTTATAAAAGTCAACAAAAAGCGAAAAAGGCGATGGGTGAAGGGAAGTTCGATGATGAGATTGTTCCTGTCACCATTACCGACCGTAAAGGTAACGTAAAGATTATTGATAAGGATGAACATCCAAGACCTGAAACGACTTTAGAGAAGCTAGGTACACTTAGGCCGATATTTAAAAATGGGACGGTAACGGCGGGTAATGCCTCAGGTGTGAATGATGGTGCGTCGGCCTTACTTATAATGAGTGAGGAAAAGGCAAATCAGTTGGGGTTAAAACCGTTAGTCAAATATAAGGCATCTGCTATTGCTGGTCTTGATCCGCGCATTATGGGGATCGGGCCAATATTTGCTACGAGGAAAGCCCTAGAGAGAGCAGGTTTAACGGTGCAGGACTTGGATTTGGTAGAGTTGAACGAGGCATTTGCATCGCAGTCACTAGAATGTATAAAACAATTGGAGCTAGAAGAAGAGATTGTCAACGTAAATGGCGGGGCTATTGCTTTTGGTCATCCATTAGGTGCGAGTGGCGCACGAATTTTGACAACACTTATTTATGAAATGAAAAGAAGAAACGCCCAAAATGGACTAGCGACGATGTGTATCGGGGTTGGTCAAGGGATTGCCACGATTGTTGAGAATATTAAGGTGCATTGATTTTTTATGGGAGGGCAAGACTGTGAGTAAAGTGATATACGAAGAGAATAATCATATTGGCTATGTGACTTTTAATCGACCAGAGTCTTTAAATTGTTTTGATTTTGAAACATTAAACCAACTCCAAGAGATTGTCGATTCTTTACATATTAATAACGAGGTACGCGTCGTTATTTTTACTGGAGCGGGAGAAAAGGCATTTAGTGCAGGAGCTGATTTAAAAGAAAGGAAAACGCTTAATCAGACGGAGGTTAAGCGGAATGTTAAAGCGATTCGAGATGTCTTTTCTGCAATAGCTGCATTACCGCAACCGACTATAGCTGCTATCAATGGCTATGCACTTGGTGGAGGGCTTGAGTTAGCATTAGCTTGTGATTTTCGTTACGCTGTGCAAAGTGCAACACTAGGATTAACAGAGGTGAGCTGGGCGATTATTCCTGGAGCAGGTGGCACACAGCGTTTAACTAGATTAATAGGAACATCGAAGGCTATGGAATTAATATTAACAGCTAAAAAGTTCGATGCTGAGGAAGCCTTGCAGCTAGGAGTCGTTAATGGCGTAGCGGAGCGATCCGAACTGTTTTCTATTTGTGAGAAATTAGCATACGCGATTACGGCTAATGGTCCGATCGCTGTACAACAAGCTAAATATGCGATTTTACATGGTAGTGAAGTGAGCTTGCAATCAGGACTTGCCATTGAACAGAAAGCGTATGAGGTAATTATTCCAACGAAGGATCGTATCGAGGCTTTAGAAGCATTTGCGGAGAAAAGGAAACCAAATTTTAAAGGTAAATAAATGTATTTGGTTCATACTGCTAACATTAGAAAAAGCGAAAAGCTAGTGGTAGCTCTTCGCTTTTTTAGTTTGAAATTTTCGAGGACCACGTTATAGCTTGTAATCTTGTCTTTTTGTTTGATATAAAACAATGTTCGAACGTATGGCCTCTACATTGTTGTCTAAAAGTATATAATACCGTGCTCAATGTCTATTAATAGGTAGAAATCTAGTGAATGGTATAATCATAGGAAATGGATAAATTCCACTCGTGACGTGGGAGAAATCCCCTGCCATATTTGGATTGCTTGCATATATTGCTAATACATTGATAGAAAAGAAGTCTATCAGTGATGCCATCTTAGAGGAGGAATAGATATGTGTAATTACGGAAATTGTTATTATGATAGCGAATCCAAATGGGATGATGAGCCAATCCGTTGCGACTATGACGCTTATTCCGGAAAGTATTTACCACGAGGTAATAGTAATTTCGTAGGTGTAAGTATGAATGGATATATGGGTGCCAACACGCTTCCAATAGCAAATGGTTTAGCTAATTGGCCAAGCAAAAAGGTCCCTTTACACTGTACAGAGCTTTCATTACGTTTTAAAGAGAATGACGGGCTTGGTACGATTAGAAAGCTTAATCTCGATTTTGCCGAATGTACGCCAGTTACTAACGAACCAGAGGAAGAGGAAGAGAATGGGGAGGTAAACGGTAACGCGGAGTAAAATAGCAATGGTAACGCAGTGAACTTTGAGATGTGATGGCACTTAAGTAACGGTGTAGGCGCTTTGCTTATTGTTCACCTCAAGAAATAGGATATCAACATTTGATCCCAGAAAAATTAAAGAGACCTCTACACTTCTTAGAAAGAGGTAAATAACAAGAACTTGTTTTCTATTAAATGACACGATAATGTTGTTAGGGCGATATGAGCCATCCTCAATATAGAGCATTTCTATATAAGGATGGCTTTTTTTATTAAAATAACTGGAAATGGGTAGTGGTTTGATTTTGTCCATTTATATACAGGATAAGCTCATGTTCACCGGAATAGTGAGTACGTGTAGATAGATTCATAAAGGAATGACTTCTTGTGTATGTGTGATCACCGTGAGCGAACGTTTTTTCTGTTAATTTAAAACGTTTATAATAAAGCTTACCGTTTTTCTTTCTGTAACCAATTGCATATTCGATGCGCAGATTCGTAGGCTGTAAGTTTGGTTGATGAAACGTAAATGTAAAAGAAAGTTTATCGCCAATTTTGATATTTTTCTGTAAATCGAAGCTTATAACTTGGATACCAGAAATAGGTGGGAAACCAAATAGCGCTAAAATATCTGGGTCGCTTTGTTTAAGTAAAGTTCGGCAACCATGTTTTAAAATCCAGTCTGTATGTTTATGTTGGCCATACCACTGACTTGCTAATTTCTTCACAAGCTGAGGATGATCTTTTGAGATGTCATTTAAGTGATTAGCAACGCTTTTTCTAACGTATAAACTTGTATCCGTCTTTAAATCTTCTAAGATAGGTAAAACAGGGGAAGGATCTTTTTTCAATTGGTGTAAGGGTTTGGCCCAAGGTAGCCTAGGGCGTGCACCTTCACTCGCTAAACGTCGGACATGCTCATCGTTATCATGAGCCCATTCATACATAAGAGCAAGCATTGTATCTTGATCCTTTTCAATAAAAGGACGAACAGCAAATTCAGAGCTGGAATAGGGAGTAAATTCTTTTAACGCTTGAACCGATAGTTTCCAATTGTCTTGTCCATAAACTTCAATAAAATCAGGGAAAAATAAATAACCGAAGCCTTCGCATTTTGGTGCGATTTCTCGTAAGTAACCGATAGCTTTTTCATAGGGATGAATGGTTTGACCAATGGCTGTCGCAATTCGCCTTATTCTTTGTTTCAGCTCAAGGTCTTCCCAATCACTTGTAAAAATCAACTCATAAAATTGTTGGTCAGGAAAATTTGGATACACGTTTTTCATGTTGGTGACAAAGGGTAGTAAATAGTCTTTTGTATAAAGGTTTTTGAGTGGTTCCATGGCGCCTCCTTGAAATGAAGTTTTGTTTCTTTGATTATAGAACATATATTCGCTATTTTCAAATTAGGATGAAAAAAGACTTCCAAGTAAGAGTCGGAAGTCTTTTAAATGAAAGTTATTTATGGGCAATAGGTTGTGCCTTGAAGTTAGCTGGTCATCCATCTTGCGATAGATGACTTAACAGGAGACTCCTACCTTTTTGTGCGTACGACTCCTCATGGTGATGGAGTTGTAAACGGGCCAACAGTTTGAACAGTCGCCACTACTTTCATCTATGTTGGTGGCGGAGTGAATGAAGAGCCACCAGTTTGAAGAGCGAAACACGATTTCCTATTTGTGGTGAGTTGCGGTTTTGGCACCGTTTGAGCGGGGATAGGGCAATTTCCTTCCTTTGTATCACAAAAATTACAAAAGAGGTTGATCACAACCTACGTGATTAGTTTGTGATCGTAGAGTTGCTGATTTCTGTTAGAATGCTCCGTTACCACCACCGCTACCGCCTGCGCCTGATCCACTAGAGGAATGACTAGAGCTACCGCTATCCGTTATATAGAATGCTTGATTAGAGTTACGAGTGCTTTGTGAGATGATTGCTCCCAGATATAAGTAGGAGAGCGGGTCGGCGTGTGAATAAACGTTGTGATTGGTCGCCGTGACATTAGCTTGATTCTTAAAGCTTTCAACGAGTTTATCGTGATCTTTCATGAAATGCTTATTTTTTGTGCCGAGACTATAGATGATGGCTTGTTTTAATTTGTCAGGGTCCCATTGTGTCCAATCTTGTTGTGGAGTTTGATTAAATGATTTTTGAAACGCCTGCCATTCGTAAATGACTTCTTCTCCTAAGAGAGTTTTCGTTGAATAGAAGCAACTGAACAATAGAAAGAATAAAGCTAAGATCAGAGTGAATACAAACTCAGCGATTAAGCCATTCAGTGGAAAAAAGAATAGAAATGGGACATTAATAAGCATAAGGATAAGTGAAAAAATCCTAGTCATCTTCTGAGAGTCAACGAGGTTCGCTTCCTTTGTTTCCATTTTGACGGCATTAATCCAGCTATGATATTGGTTCATGTATGTTTCTCGGTTCTTTTTATTTTTTGCGTATTTATCCATATCTTTAACAGAAAAAGAGTCACCTTGACCGATTGTGTTAAATAGCCAGTAAGTAAAGGTCTGCTCGTGCTTATTCATGCCATCTTTCGTTTGAAGAGTAAAGTGACCACGTTCTTCTTCTTTGACGTAACCTTGCCTGACTAGATCAAGTAGAGCAGCAGAAATCGCTTCAGGTGGAAGTTGACCGTAATTTGTATAAAAAATAGCAGCTGGTATGCTAATTATTTTTTTAGGATGGTCCTCGGTTTTTGCGTACTGATATTTCATAGCCGCGATGTTACGTTTTTTGATAAGAACAGCTCTTATAATTAGCCCCGCAGCAAGGACCGTCATAAGGGGAATAAGCAGTTTTCCTATAAAGGCATATTGTTCTTTGCGTTGCTCTGCTTTTTCAACAGCTACTATAACTTCTTGTTGGTCTGCAAGAAATGAATCCTTTATTGTTGCATGGGCCGTCATGGGTGCATCAGAAAATAAATCCGCATCCATAGCGAGGTAAACAGAACCGTCATCTCCTGCACGTAATTCATTAAGGTGATAGGAAACGACACCATTTTGATGGATTTGTTCTTGGTTAAATAAAGTGTCAGTTCCATAAGTGTAAACTTCTTTCGGCTCTCCTGGTGGGTAGATACTAATGATATAGTTAGCAAAGTCAGTGTTGTTATTGGAATCATGGAAAGACCAGGCGAAGGTCGCTAAGTCTTCATACACTTTTAGAGCGTGATGAATCGAATAGCTTAACGTAAACGTGACAGTTTCATTTTCTTTGCCCTCACGATAAATATAATATTGACCATCCTTTAGCTCGACATTGAGCTGGTTGTTTTGCTCAAAAGCAGTAAAATCATGTATGGTCGTATTTATGGCTGGGAAGAGCTCACGCGTCATCCCATTAAAGTCATCTTCGAACGTATAGGTGAAATGTTCTTCCACGTGTATCTCACCATTCTCTTGTAAGTGGACATCTATTTCGCTGTTTGTAATCGTAAAATCAACAGCTAAAGTCTGTGTTGGGATAAGTAATAAAAATATAGCAATCATAATGATAAAGACTAACTTTTTGTGCATCATCAACACCGTCCTTTCTTTCTAGTTTATACATACGAGTATTAAGGGTAAATGGTTTCGTTTCTATCAAAGAGGGTAATGCGTCACGTAAGAAATGCTTATGCTATAATGGATTATATACAAAATTTTGCAAAAATCGTCAAAAGTTGAAACTATTCTCATTACCTAACGTAGATCATAATAGCAAGAAAAGGGAGTTTAAAATTAACAGGCCTATTGCTTATCATCTGTACAGCACATGCACCATCCTTTCATGAACATGCCAAATACACAAACATGAAAATAGTGATTTGCCTTTACTTGTTGGCTTTCCATTCAATTTGTTTTTTTAGAATGTTTTGTAGAACTTGAGAATTAGTAGTAACCTAGCTGAGCTCCGCACATGAGCATCAGCAGTAACAAATATACATAGAAAGAGGAGAAGAACTATGCTAGATCGAATCCAAGAGCCCACACAGCAAATATCAACAGAAGCCGTTAAGGTTTGGAGGCTATCCGCCGTATTGCAGCAAGCTGTATCATTTATCGTACTCGTTGTCTTACTTTTTCTCCATTTTTATTTTGATTGGATTACCTGGATAGGTTATGCTTTAATCGCCATTCTTGTATTTGATATTCTATACGCCATTTTTGCCATCTTTATTAGACCTAATCTTTTGCAACGAACGTGGCGTTATGAGGTAGATGAGGACTTTATCCAGCTTAAATTTGGGATTTTTATCAAACGTCATTATATAATACCGATGGTAAAGGTTCAGTATGTGAATACGAATCAAGGTCCGTTGCTAAGACGGTTCCATCTTTCTACCTTATCTGTAGGGACAACAGCTTCTACACATGAGATACCAGCTATACCGGAGCTAACAGC
Organism: Alkalihalobacillus pseudalcaliphilus; assembly: GCF_028610675.1. Lineage (NCBI taxonomy): Bacteria > Bacillati > Bacillota > Bacilli > Caryophanales > Bacillaceae > Alkalihalobacillus > Alkalihalobacillus pseudalcaliphilus. Next base: position 3,151 of record NZ_JAQQWS010000015.1, on the reverse strand, counting down.
ACAAGAATTACGTGGTAAAATTGCTTCATTTGCTGAGTTAAGTGAGGCGGAGGAAGGTACGGTAGATGAGGAGTTGAATCACGATGATGAAAGATGATAAGCATGAGCTACTAAAGGATGGCAAGCGCCTACACCCTTTATGGATTCCTTTTGAAATCGTTAAGTCCATTTATGGCTTAATTATTCCGATCATTATCTTTTTTGTCGTCAACTCAGGTGAGCCATCGATGTTTACAAGAATTGCTCAAATTGCAGTTATCGTCATTTTTGTTTTCATGCTCGTTTCATTAGTGTTTAAGTGGATTAATTTCCGCTATAGCTTTAGTGGTGATGAAATTCGAGTGAATGAAGGTCGCTTTATTCGTAAAAAAAGGTTTGTGCAACTCGAAAGAATTCAAGGGGTGCAGATGACAACTCATTTCATGCAACGCCCTTTTGGATTAACGACCGTGACCATAGATACGGCATCGAGTGCAAGTGGTTCCTCGATTAAGCTTGAATGTATAAAAAGAGAAGATGCTCTTTGGGTTAAAGAATATATCTCCAATTTTCGCGAACAAATAGCGGAAGATAATGAAGTTAGCGATATAAAAGATGAAACCATGGAAGAAAATGAGCGTGTGGAAGAAAAGGAAGAGAAAAAACTGCATTATACCATTACGTCGAAAGAAATTATTTTTGCCGCCTTTACATCTTTAAGTGTCATTGCCTTAGTGCCGGTATTATTCGGTTTCTTAAGTCAACTAAGAGACGTCATCAATATTGATGAATACGTCAGTGAAGCTTATCAAATGATCAGTCAAACGTGGACACTTATTTTATTCACGATTCTTGTGTTATTGATTTTTTCCTTATTATTTGGTTTACTTACGACTTACTTAACCTATGGTAATTACCAGGTTGAAACAAATGCAGAGCGTGTTTTTGTAAAAAAAGGGGTATTATCACAATCAGAATGGACGATTCAAAAGGACAAAGTTCAAGCGGTTAAGTTTACAAAAACTTTTGTACGAAGATGGTTTGGTATTGTTGGAGTAGAGCTCGTATGTGCAGGGGCAACAGGCGATGAAAAAGTGGAACAGACGATGTTGTTTCCTTTTATAACAGAAAAGCGAGCCAACCAATTACTTCCTAAGGTTCTTCCTGCTTTTAAAGTGGAGCAGCCCTTACAGAAGCTGCCGAAAAATGCTTTAGTCGTAAAAATGCTTCGCCCTAGTTATTTTTGGTTAATCGCATCAGCAGGAATCTTCATTTTCTGGAGCGAAAGATGGTATCTATCCCCAATATTACTAGCTGTCATTGTGTTTATGCGATATATTGATTATCTTCATAGCGGACATGGTTTATTTTCACCATTTGTACAATTACGCTCTGGAGCATTTTCTGTGGATATGATTATTGCGGAAAAGAAGAAAATTGAAGAGGTCCAAGTTTCGCAGTCTAAGCTACAAAAAGTATTTGGGTTATCAACGCTGAAAATTGCGACGCGAGGCACACCAGTAAACTTTGCATCTATTGAGGACTTACCATTAGAGGATGCCTATGATTACTATGAGTGGTATCAGCAAAAACGTAAAAGAAAAACCATAGTAGAGCAAGATAACCTAGAAGTTTCAGAATTTCAGGGAATCTGAACGGATGAGTATGTGTTAGATGAAAGCTGCGGGGAGGTGGGTAACCTTTTCCCGTAGCTTATTTTTGAGTGAAATGGTAAGTGGCTATTCATGAATAATGAACATAATTATGGTAGGATAGTTGAAGATAATAAGTAGAAATGAATAAGAAAAAAATGAGGGTGAATGTATGTGATTACATTAAAATCTAAACGAGAGATAGGTCTCATGCATCAGGCGGGAAAATTACTGGCAAATTGCCATAAGGAAATTGCCAAGCTGATTGAGCCAGGTATAACAACGATGGAGATTGATGCATTTGTTGAAAAGTACTTAGCTGAGCATGGTGCTACGCCAGAACAAAAAGGGTACCAAGGCTATAAGTATGCTACCTGTGCTTCAATCAATGATGAAATCTGCCACGGGTTTCCCCGTAAAAAAATGCTGAAAAAAGGTGACATCGTTACGATTGATATGGTTTTTAATTTGAACGGGGCGTTGGCTGATTCTGCGTGGACATATGCAGTGGGAGAGATCTCTGAAACGGATCAAAAGCTTTTGAAGGTGACAAAAGAAGCATTGGATCGGGGTGTGGAACAAGCTGTCATCGGCAATCGTCTTGGTGATATTGGTCACGCGATACAATCCTATGTGGAGGGAGAAGGTTTTTCGGTCGTTCGTGACTTTACGGGTCATGGAATTGGGCCGACCTTACATGAAGAGCCCCAAATTCTTCACTATGGTCAATCTGGAAAGGGGCTGCGTCTCAAGGAGGGGATGGTCATCACGATCGAACCAATGGTGAATGTAGGAAAATGGCAAAGTAAGATGGACAAAAACGGTTGGACGGCACGGACAACGGATGGTAAACGCTCTGCTCAATATGAGCACACACTAGCGATTACAAAAGATGGCCCGCTTATTTTAACGGAACAATAGATGAATAAAGGATGGATGAAGCGATGTAACTTGAGGGTCTCATCGCTTTTTTGTATGGAGCAAAGCAAAGCAAGAGCAAGAGCAAGAGCAAGAGCAAGAGCAAGAGCAAGAGCAAAAGCAAGAGCTAGGGAGATGGTGTTCCTGGCAATAAAGAGGAAGTAAGAGAAAAGAAAGCCCGAGCAAACGTTGAATCACGGGGTTGCGGGCAGAAAAAGCGAGAGAAAGCCCGAGCAAACGCTGAATCGCGGGGTTGCGGTCGGGAAAAGAAGGAGGAAGCCCGGGCAAATGCTGAATCGCGGGGTTGCGGGCAGAAAAAGCGAGAGTAACCCCGAGCAAACGATGAATCACGGGGTTGCGGGCGGAAAAAGCGAGAGTAACCCCGAGCAAACGCTGAATCGCGGGGTTGCGGGCAGAAAAAGCGAGAGTAACCCCGAGTAAACGCTGAATCACGGGGTTGCGGGCGGAAAAAGCGAGAGAAAGCCCGAGCAAACGCTGAATCACGGGGTTGCGGGCGGAAAAAGCGATTAAGTCCATATAATTGTGTAAAAAGAAAAGACATCATTAAACTCCTGTTACAATAGTTTCAACGACGAAAAACT
>NZ_JAQQWS010000014.1:65434-75306 GCF_028610675.1 Alkalihalobacillus pseudalcaliphilus | reverse complement strand
GCCAAACCACGGAGTATCTGCACAAAGAGAGGGCTAATGTGCAGATACTGAGGCAAAACCACGGAGTATCTGCACAAGAGAGGGTTAATGTGCAGATACGGAGGCAAAACCACGGAGTATCTGCACAAAGAGAGGGTTAATGTGCAGATACTGAGGCAAAACCTTGGAGTATCTGCACAAAGAGAGGGTTAATGTGCAGATACGGAGGCAAAACCTTGGAGTATCTGCACAAAGAGGGGGTTAATGTGCAGATACGGAAGCCAAACCACGGAGTATCTGCACAAAGAGAGGGTTAATGTGCAGATACTGAGGCCAAACCACGGAGTATCTGCACAAAGAGGGGGTTAATGTGCAGATACTGAGGCCAAACCACGGAGAATAAATGAAAGTGAGGATTAGTCCTTTCCAACTCAGCTCCTGATTCAATTTGGTTTTGCTTCTTTATCTATTGGTAGTGCATTATTGTTTAAATCATTTTTTTGTATGAGAAAATCACTAACCAAGAAGCCTGCACCAACCATAGCGGAGGGAATGGGGGGGCCGACTCCTGTAAGAGGAAAGGGCAGGCTTTAGGTCAAAAGAGTACGAAAGTAGAAAGGGTAGAAGCGAAGAAGGTCGAGGTAGTTGATACAACGGGTGCAGGTGATACTTTTAATGGAGCTTTAGCTGTAGCACTAAGTGAAGGGTGTGAACTGGTCGAAGCCGTTCGCTTTGCCAATGATGCCGCCGCGTTAAGTGTAGGAAAAGTCGGAGCCCAGTCAGGTATGCCTATGAAAGCTGAGCTCGAGCAGTTTCGTAGTGAACGTAGGTAGGTGATGTAAAAAAGTGTGAGCGAATGGATTGGTGTAAGGGGAATGAGTGCCTTATTGGACCTACATGTTGGATGGGTGTTTTGATAATTCGAAGGAAAAGTCTCATTGAATCCGTGTGCTGCTTTATATACAATTTGTGTACATGTTGATTAATGAAAGGAGTGGAGGGATTGACAACGTTTGAAATACAACCATTAGGTGACCGGGCTGTACGGATTAGCTTTGGAGATGAGATTTCATTAGACACTCAAGAAAAGTTGATTGCCGCTCAACGAGTGCTTGATGCGGCAAACATTAAAAGTGTTGAGCATTGGTTACCAAGTTATACCGCGTTAACCGTCTTATATGATCCACTGATCCATTCTTTTCAAGAATTAAAGCAAGAACTAACAAGTTGCTTAAAGGATATTCCCCATGCAAAATTAGAGCATAGTAAGATTTTTCATATACCTGTTTGTTATGGTGGTCAATTTGGTCCTGATTTAGAATATGTCGCGGACTTTCACCAAATGAGTACAAAAGAGGTGATTGATTATCATACAGAACCGACGTACCCGATTTATATGATTGGTTTTGCTCCGGGTTTTCCGTACTTAGGTGGGTTAAATGAGAAGCTTTTTACACCGAGATTATCGGTGCCACGTGAGAAGGTTTATGCGGGATCCGTAGGGATTGGGGGCAAGCAAACAGGGATTTACCCGATTTCTTCCCCTGGTGGATGGCAAATCATTGGGCGAACACCTCTCCAACTTTTTCAAAAGTACCAATCATATCCAACGATGATTGAGGCTGGCAGCTTTTTACGATTTATATCGATTGGTGAAGATGAATACCATAAAATAGAATTGTTAGTTGAGGAAAATAAATATCAATGGCAGATTGAAGAAGTGGTCAAAGTGGAAGGAGGACAGGTTCGTGCATATTGACTTAAATTGTGACTTGGGTGAAAGCTATGGTGCTTTTTCTATTGGACAAGACGAGGAAATCATCCCCTATGTCACTTCCGTAAATATAGCATGCGGTTTTCATGCTGGCGATCCTTCTGTGATGGCTAAGACTATTCAAAGAGCACAAAAGTATGGTACGGCCATTGGTGCCCACCCTGGCTATCAAGACTTACAAGGTTTTGGTCGCCGTTTTATACCAATGGAAAAGGATGAACTTTTTCATATGCTTGTCTATCAAATTGGTGCCTTACAGGGGCTCTGTTTGGCATATGGGGCGACGCTTCGACATGTAAAACCTCATGGGGCTCTATATAATGTAGCGGCTGTTCAACCTGATATCGCTGAAACGATTGCTCAAGCTGTAAGAGTCGTTAATCCCGCACTGATCTTGTATGGCTTGTCTGGTAGTGAGCTTGTCCGAGCTGGTGAGCGAGCTGGTTTAAAGGTTGCTCATGAAGTATTTGCTGACCGCAGTTATCAACGTAATGGTACGTTAACTCCTAGAACAGAAGCTGACGCCATCATTACTGATAAGCATCTAGCCATAGAGAGAGTCTTGCAGTTTATTAATGAAGGAACAACGATGAGTCTGACTGGTGAAAGTATCCCAATGAAAGCAGATACGGTTTGTATTCACGGTGATCATCCTCAGGCCTTACCGTTTGTGATGGATTTACATGAACGGTTAAAGAGGGAAGGGATTATGACCAGAAGCTTAGAGAGTCAACATGGGTAGAGATTTATTTGTTGTCAAAAAGTCAGGGCTATTAACGACCATTCAAGATCGTGGGCGTTATCAATTTTTACAGAGTGGACTAACCCCGTCTGGTGCCGCTGATTTTTATGCGTTTCAAGTAGCTAACCTCTTACTTGGCAATCATAAAAATGAACCCGCCTTGGAACTTACTTTAGTGGGACCAACATTACGTGCTTTGTCCACGGTTCAGTGTTGTTTAACGGGAGCAGACTTTGAAGCTCATATTGAAGGAAATCGAGTATCGCCGTGGTCAGTGTTCACCGTGAAAAAGGGAGAAACGATACAGTTTTCTTATGCGAAAAAAGGTATGCGTGCTTATTTAGCAGTGACAGGTGGTTTTGCTGCTGAGCAGGCTTTCGGTAGTGCCTCTACTTTTATAAAAGCCGAGATTGGTGGAATAGGTGGTCGTTCGCTCGCTTATGAGGATGTGTTGAGAGGTAGGGAGCAGAATCATCATTCCCATAAAGCTCGCCTTTCCTTACAGAGAAAGTGGATTCCTTCCTATCATAAAAGTAAATATATTCGAGTGATGCCCGGGCCGGAAGAGAACTTTTTCACCGAAGAGTCCTATCAACAGTTTTGGCAGGAACCGTTGCGTGTTTCGAATCAGTCCGATCGAATGGGTTTGCGACTAGAAAATTGTGGACTCGTACATAAAGATGGGAAAACAGATATTTTATCGGATGCTGTGACATTTGGCACGATTCAAGTACCTGCTTCTGGAGAGCCAATTATTTTGTTAGCAGACAGGCAAACGACAGGTGGTTACCCTCGAATTGGGCAAATTATTTCGGTTGATTTACCACAAGTTGCCCAAACGAGGCCAGGTGAAGAACTTCATTTTGTGCCTGTTACGGTAGAAGAAGCCCAGGAAGAGTGGCGGGCGTACAAGCGACTTTTAAGGGAGCTCGAGCGTGAGGTGAGGGATCTTTCTTGTTTCAGTTAAATTAAAAAAGCCTGTGTGAATTTCTTATAAGATCACATAGGCTTTAGAATGTTAAAGCTAGGGCGTTTGGCAGAAGTGAGCTATGTAACCAGTCAAAACGTTTCAAAGTAAGTCATATATCTGATAGGTTGGACCAACTTTCTATTTAGTGTTAGTCGGAGGAATTTTTATTTCTGACGTGGTGATTGAATCATGAATTGATTTGACGTACTCGTAAGTCTCATCCACGGCTTTATTCGCTCTTTCTGTTTCTGCTTTTTGTTGCTCATACATATGTTGATAGTCATTCGATTTTTCAATTTGTGCTAGCAGATTTGCTTTTTCTGCTTGTAATTCAGTGATTTGTTGGTCTTTCATCATTAATTCGTGATTTTTTTGTTCGATTTCCTGTTGCTTCATTTCGACTTCATATTGCTTAAGCTCAATTTCCCTTTGCTTCACTAACAGTTCATTGTAATGTTGCTGTTGTATGTGTGTAAGTTGGTTATGTAGCTGCTGTTTTTCTTGAACAATTTTTTCATATTGTCCTTTTTGTCTGGTAATCTCTTCTTCTAAAAGTTTTTTGTTATGTTCAGCTTCTTGGAGTTTGGTTGTTAAAGAAAGGCTATAAGTTTCCCATTCTTTGTTTGCTTGCTGTGAAGCTTCAAATTGGCCTTTGATGGTAGTGAACATGTTAACTATTTCGGTTAATTTATTTTCACCAGTAAACGGGATGATGAGTGCAACCGTTAATATACTACCACTAGCAAATAAGGCAATTGTTTTTAATGCGTTCATTTTTTTAATTCCTTCCAAATCGTTCTAATCTCGACCAGCCTGCAGATCTGCCATGCAAAAATATATCATTATCTTTAATGTTTTAAAACGGTAATATATGACATTGAATTGAAACGCAAAAATTGGCGAATTAACAAAAAAGTCTATTTTTTATGTCTTTTTGTGTACTTTTCAATTTTTCGTTTGGATATGTGGATGATTGTCTATTATAATAAAGGTAGAGACGAACACCCTATTGATTTCAACATCTTAAGTGAAATTGATTTGGGGGAATCGTTTTAGACGAAACTGGATGGTTGTTTCGTTGGATGTTTAGGAAATAGCAAAGCAAGGTATGAAGAGGTATGAAGGAAGTAAGGTATTTTGAAAAGGAGGAGTTCTTAATATGCAATACAATATTCGTGGTGAAAACATTGAAGTAACTCCAGCTTTACGAGAATATGTTGAGAAGAAGGTTGGAAAGCTAGAACGTTATTTTGATACGACTCCGGTAGCGGATGTCAATGTGAAGATGGCTGTACTAAATAATCAACATATTATCGAGATTACGATTCCACTGCCGCAATTATTATTAAGAGCGGAAGAAACTCATACTGATATGTATGCAGCGATTGATCTAGTGATTGAAAAGCTAGAACGTCAAATTCGCAAACATAAAACAAAGGTAAATCGTAAGTTCCGCCAAGAGGGCAGCTTAAAATATATGTTTAAGAATGATTTGGAGCCACTTGAGCAAGAGGAAATCGTCGATGAAGATGAACTTGAGGTTGTTAGAACGAAACGTTTCAACTTAAAACCGATGGATGCTGAAGAAGCGATTCTACAAATGGATATGTTAGGTCATAGCTTTTTCGTTTTCTCCAATGCGGAGAATGGCGATACAAATGTAGTCTATAAACGCCGAGATGGAAAATATGGCTTGATTGAGCCAGAGGCATAAAATCAAATAATAGATGGGATGAGAAGGGATTTCTTCTCATCCTTTTTTGATGCAAAAACAATAAACGGAGAGGATCTATCATGGCAACCATCGAATTTCATGGTTTCACTCGTTTGTCCGCTTGTAAGCACCGAACGAAACTGTTAAAATTAATCAAATAGAAGATGAATTAAAAATGATAGAAAGAGTCAATGGGTCATGCATGAGTCCTTTTATTGGTGGCTTTTCGTTCACTTTGTTTTGTTGAATTAATTGTAACGTTATAAGAATGTTATTGTTGAACTTGATTAACTTCAAGGCAGAATGCATCGCTCCTAAGTAACTTTATACAAAAAGTCCATGGTGAAGCCCGATTCACTTTGCCACCACAAAAAAAAGAGATAGTAGTAACCCACAGGATTAGTATCTGAAATCCAAGTGTTTTTGGACCGTTAGCCAAGCTTGGTTGGCTACTTCACGCACGCGTGGAGTTTTGAAAACCAAGACCGAAAGGCCATCTCACCTTAAGAAATGATTATTACCCATGTAACTTCCATACAAATATAGCTCTAAGATACTACCCCAGTAGTAATTAGCATATAGGAACCTTAGTCTAGGAAAAGAAAGGGCGAATTAAATGTTAGGTTTGTTAAAAAAGGTTGGAAACTATCAAATTAATCGTCAATTAAAAAAGAACGAAAAAGTTACAGATGAAATAGAAGCTTTAGCTGACCAAATGAAACAATTGTCAGACGAACAGTTAAAGGAAAAAACGGCCCAATTTAAAGACCGTTATCAAAAAGGGGAAACGCTTGATCAATTATTACCGGAGGCACTTGCCGTTGCTAGGGAAGCAGCTGGCCGTGTTGTGAATGAGTTTCCATATCGCGTTCAATTATTAGGTGCGATTGCTCTCCATCAAGGTAACATTGCTGAGATGAAAACAGGGGAAGGTAAAACACTTGTAGGTACATTGGCTGTTTACTTAAATGCTCTTGCTGGTAAAGGTGTTCACATCGTTACCGTGAACAGCTATTTAGCTAAACGTGACTCTGAAAATTATGGGCGAATTTTTCAATTTTTAGGTTTAACGGTTGGCCTTAATGAGACAGGCCTACCAAAAGAAGAAAAACAAGTGGCTTATAACGCTGATGTTACGTATAGCACAAATAACGAACTAGGTTTTGATTACTTACGTGATAACATGGTTCTTTATAAAGAGCAAAAGGTACAACGTCCGCTCAATTTTGCTTTAGTCGATGAGGTTGACTCGATTTTAATTGATGAGGCTCGTACACCACTTATCATTTCTGGTTCCGTGGAACGCTCAACCCAGCTTTATCAACAAACGAACTCATTTGTACGTGTGTTGAAAAAAGAAGAGGACTTTGTTTTAGATGAAAAAACAAAAAATGTCCAGTTAACAGAAGAAGGGGTTAATAAAGCCGAGAAGGCCTTTGGCATTGAGAATCTATATGACCAACGACATGTACAATTAAATCATCACTTGAATCAAGCACTAAAAGCCCATGTCGTTATGCTTCGTGACGGCGATTATGTCGTTGATGAAGGTGAAGTTGTTATCGTTGACCAATTTACAGGACGTCTCATGAAAGGGCGTCGATATAGTGATGGTCTACACCAAGCCATTGAGGCGAAAGAGGGCTTACAGATTCAGCGTGAAAGCATGACGCTTGCCTCGACCACTTTCCAGAACTATTTCCGTATGTACCAAAAGCTAGCAGGTATGACAGGTACAGCGAAAACAGAAGAAGAAGAATTCCGTAATATTTATGGCATGGATGTCATGGAGATTGATACAAATAAACCAATTGCCCGTGATGATAAGCCTGATTTAATTTATAAAACGATGGAATCTAAATTCAAGGCAGTCATCGATGAAATCATTCGTCTCCATCAGTCGAAGCAGCCTGTGCTAGTCGGTACAGTTAGCGTAGAGACTTCTGAGTTAATTTCAAAAATGTTAACGAAAAAGAAAGTGCCGCATCATGTGTTAAATGCAAAAAACCATGAGCGCGAGGCTGAGATTATTGAATCAGCAGGGCAGCAGGGCTCGGTAACAATTGCCACAAATATGGCTGGACGTGGTACAGATATTAAGTTAGGTGAAGGTGTTCGTGAGCTTGGTGGACTTTTCGTATTAGGTACGGAACGCCATGAGAGTAGACGTATTGATAATCAGTTACGTGGTCGTGCTGGACGTCAAGGAGACCCAGGTACGTCTCAATTTTACTTATCATTAGATGATGAATTGTTACGTCGTTTCGGTGGCGATAACATGAAGAATTTACTCGATAAAATTGGTATGAGTGAAGATGACCGTCTAGAAAGTAAAATGTTATCTAAACGAGTAGAAGGTGCACAAAAACGAGTGGAAGGTAATAACTACGATTCTCGTAAGCAAATTCTTCAGTATGACGATGTGATGAGAGAACAGCGTGAAATTATTTATAAACAACGTGACGAGGTCCTCGAATCAGAAAACCTTCGTAAAATTGTGGAAGGTATGATGAAATCCGTTGTCGAGACGAATGTGAAGCTGCATACACCTGATAGTGAGGTTCCAGAGGATTGGGACTTACAAGCGATTGCCAATTACATTAATAATCAACTTTTATCCGAAGATGATCTAACGGAAAAAGAGCTGAAAGGTCTTGATCCAGAAGAGATCATTGAATTAATCAATGATAAGGTGATTGCTGCCTATAATGAAAAGGAAGAGCAGTTTACATCCGAACATATGCGTGAGTTTGAGAAGGTCATTATGCTACGCACGGTTGACCGCAAATGGATGAATCATATCGACCAGATGGATCAATTGCGTCAAGGTATCCACCTACGTGCCTATGGTCAAAATGATCCATTACGTGAGTATCGTTTTGAAGGGTACGAAATGTTTGAGCAAATGATTGCTTCTATTGAAGAAGAGGTTTCGATGTATGTTATGAAAGCTCAAGTTCAACAAAACCTTGAACGTCAAAAGGTAGCAGAAGGTAAAGCCGTTCAACAAACGGACGGTAAAGAAAAAGCGAAACGTAAGCCGATTCGTAAAAGTGAGACGACAGGTCGTAATGAGCCTTGTCCTTGTGGTAGCGGTAAAAAGTATAAAAATTGCCACGGTACAAATAATTAAGTTTAGTGATCGAGATCCCCTCACACAGATGTGGAGGGGATTATCAATGAATGAGGTGGACTACATGGATTTAGTAGAAGTAAAGCAAGAACTTAGTTTAATTTCGAAACGATTAAATGACTTTAGGGGGTCTCTTTGACTTAGATGAGAAGCAAGAGCGAATCGCTGAGTTAGACGAGATTATGACAGACCCTGATTTTTGGAACAATCAAGAGAAAGCCCAAACTGTTATTAATGAATCGAATGCACTAAAAGAGCAAGTGAACACTTTTTTAAAGTTAGAAGGAGAGTTTGAGGATCTAGAGGTTTCTTATGAACTCGTCAAAGAAGAGGACGATGAGGACTTAGCGGAGGAACTTTTTTCAGGTGTAAAAGCATTAATAACTCAAATGAATGATTTTGAATTACAACTTTTATTAAGTGCACCTTATGATAAAAATAATGCTATTTTAGAATTGCATCCTGGAGCAGGTGGTACTGAATCACAAGACTGGGCGTCGATGCTTTTACGTATGTATCAACGTTGGGCTGACTCGAAAGGCTTTAAAGTTGAGACGATGGACTATTTACCTGGTGATGAAGCTGGTGTGAAAAGTGTGACGCTTTTAATTAAAGGCCATAATGCTTACGGCTACTTGAAGGCAGAAAAAGGCGTTCACCGTCTTGTGCGTATTTCTCCATTTGACTCCTCAGGTCGCCGCCATACATCTTTTGTATCGTGTGAAATTATGCCGGAACTTGATGACAATGTTGAGATTGAGATTAACACAGAGGATTTAAAAGTTGATACGTACCGTGCAAGTGGTGCGGGTGGACAGCATATTAATACGACGGATTCAGCGGTTCGTATTACTCATCTACCAACTAATACGGTTGTAACCTGTCAAAGCGAACGCTCGCAGATTAAAAACCGTGAACAGGCTATGAAAATGATGAAAGCTAAGCTTTATCAACTTAAAATTGAAGAGCAGCAACGTGAATTAGACGAAATCCGTGGTGAGCAAAAGGAAATTGGCTGGGGTAGTCAGATTCGGTCTTATGTTTTCCACCCATATAGTATGGTTAAAGATCACCGTACAAACTTCGAAGTTGGTAACACAAACGGTGTAATGGACGGAGATATTGATGGTTTTATTGACTCTTATTTACGCTCGTCTTTAAGTAAATAGTATCGGCAGAATAAGCTCCTGATTGCGGGGCTTTTTTTGTTGTATAGAAGCAAGGGAGATGTGAAAGATGGCACTAAGTCGAGGTATGGGAATGATGGTGCGAAAGCGCGGTGGAATAGGCGGGACACGACTATTATGAAACGCGAGCAATTAGAGGATTGTATTTCTAGTAAACGGGGTTATCTACAACAACACAAGCCTGAAGAGATCTTCCAGTCGTTTCCCTCAGCAACAAAATATGAAAGGATATCTTTGCATTTTTTAACAAGTGGCTTTTCATTCATTTGGTTTTTGAATGAGAAGTACAAAAAACGAAGAGTCTGCATGAAAAGGCTAATAATATGTCAGTTACTCGAGGGAAGTAGGTGAGTAAAGTAACGAAAAGGTGCGA
>NZ_JAQQWS010000014.1:58853-65334 GCF_028610675.1 Alkalihalobacillus pseudalcaliphilus | reverse complement strand
ACGAGTCAGTTACTCATGGGAAGTGAGCGAGTAAAGTAACGAAAAGAGGCGAACGAGTCAGTTACTCATGGGAAGTGAGCGAGTAAAGTAACGAAAAGAGGCGAACGAGTCAGTTACTCATGGGAAGTGTGCGAGTAAAGTAACGAAAAGAGACGAACGTGCCAGTTACTCGAGGGAAGTAGGTGAGTAAAGTAACGAAAAGAGGCGAACGAGTCAGTTACTCGAGGGAAGAAGATGAGTAAAGTAACGAAAAGAGCCGAACGAGACAGTTACTCGAGGGAAGAAGATGAGTAAAGTAACGAAAAGAGGCGAACGAGACAGTTACTCGAGGGAAGAAGATAAGTAAAGTCACAAAAAGAGGCGAACGTGCCAATTACTCATGGGAAGTGAGTCAGTAAAGTAACGAAAAGAGCTGAACGTATCAGTTACTCAAGGGAAGAAGATGAGTAAAGTAACGAAAAGAGGCGAACGAGACAGTTACTCGAGGGAAGTGAGCGAGTAAAGTAACGAAAAGAGGCGAACGAGTCAGTTATTCGAGGGAAGAAGATGAGTAAAGTAACGAAAAGAGGCGAACGAGACAGTTACTCGAGGAAGAAGATAAGTAAAGTCACAAAAAGAGGCGAACGAGACAGTTACTCGAGGGAAATGAGAGAGTAAAGTAACGAAAAGAGGCGAACGAGACAGTTACTCAAGGAAAGTGAGCGAGTAAAGAAACGAAAAGGGCTGAACGAGACAGTTACTCGAGGGAAGAAGATGAGTAAAGGCATCCCTAAGAACACTATACAAAACCCACATGGCGAAGCCCCATTCACTCCGCCACCAACAAATATGAAAGTAGTGGCGACTTTTCAAACAGTTGGCCCTTTTTACAACTCCATCACCATGAGGAGTCCGCACGACCAAAAGGGAGCAGTGCCCTGTAAAGGTCATCTATCGCAAGATGGATGACCAGCTAACTTCAAGGCACAACCCATCGCCCCTAAGCAACTTTCATACAAAAGGTAGAAGCCTAAACATGTGCGGCGTTCTAAGCGTCTCTGCAAAGCACTCCTTTAATGCGTTAACTGACTCTTATTTACAAGTTGATTTCTGTAGTGCTATACTACGCAAGGATTCGTAGAAAATAGACATACTACTAATAGGAGAATACGCTTTAAGGGAGGCATTTTAGGGATGGGAAGTAGGAGAGGCTTGCCACAAAGAGGAAAGGTTTGGCAATTTTTCTTTATTTATGGACATATACTTTTAGGTTCTGCCATTGTGGCGATGTCGTTTAATTTATTTTTATTACCGAATAAAATCGCATCGGGCGGCGTGAGTGGTTTTAGTACGATTATGAATCATGTTTTTGGACTTGAGCCAGCCTTCGTACAGTGGGCTTTGAATATACCTTTATTTATTTTAGGGATTATTTTGTTAGGTGGATTTAAATATGGTTTAAAAACATTAGTCGGTACTGCCTTTTTACCATTTATCGTTCTTTTGACAAGAGATTGGTCTGTTGGGTTTGAAGACCCGTTATTAGGTGCACTTTTTGGTGGTATTGGTGTCGGTTTAGGTTTAGGAATTGTCTTTCGTGCAAATGCTAGTACTGGAGGAACCGATTTAGCAGCACAAATTATTCAAAAGTATACCGGAATCAGCATTGGAGCAGCCGTTTTTATTATGGATGGTTTAATTGTTATTGCCTCAGCTGTAGCATTTGGTCTTGAATTAGCCCTGTATGCTTTAATTTCTTTATTTGTTACCGGAAAAACGATTGATATTGTGCAAATGGGGGTAGGATATGCAAAGATAGCTTTAATTATCTCCGAGAGTCAAGAAGCCGTAAAAGATGGAATTTTGCAAGAGGTGGATCGTGGAGTGACGAAGTTAAAAGGGTTTGGTGGATATACAAATCAAGAGAAAGATATATTGATGTGTGTGGTCAACCAAAGCGAGGTCACAAAATTGAAACAAATTGTCAAAACCATTGACCCAAAAGCATTTGTTATCGTTACGAATGCGACGGAGGTACTTGGCGAAGGGTTTAATCGCACGAATCCTTGATAATTTAAGCTATACTTAAAACATCTAAGAGCAAAGGAGGTAAGAAGAGATGAAGAAATTTTTAATTGCTTTAGGTCTAGTGGTTGCCTTAACAGCCTGTGGTGGTGGTGACGACAACACAGCTCCTGAAGAGGATACTGGAACTGAAACACCTGCAGGTGATGAAGAGGCTAACGATGTAGATGGTGGCACAGTTGATGTTGCGCAAGCGGAAGAAGTGTATAACCAGAGCTGTATTGGCTGTCACGGTGGTGACTTATCAGGTGGAGGCGGTCCTGCGTTAACAGGTAAAGGATTTACCGCGGATGATATTTATACCGTAATTCGTAATGGACAAGGCACGATGCCAAGTTTCTCGGAATCACAAATCTCAGATGAAGAAGCTGAGAATTTAGCTCTTTGGATTGAAGAACAACAATAATTTTTTAAACCATTCTACCTTTTTGGGATATGAGTATTCTAAAAAGGATAGGATGGTTTTTTGCTGTTTAGAAATATTGAATAAATTGACGAAATAGTCTAAAAAAGACCTATAAATATGGATGTGTCGGTTTGTGACCTTTATAGGAAAATAGGTTTATAGTCCTTGTTTGTTAGGTGCTAAATAACTGTCATTTTTTATCAAAATCTATTCATTAAGACCTGATTGAAATGAATGGAAAGTGTGAAATTTGGCGGGTTTCCGTTGTCCTTTTAAATTTACATAATTGACCTTAGATGTTGAGGTAAAGATATTTAGAAGATTTATTAGTTGACTTTGAAATGAAAATGTAATAAAAATGCTAGGTCATGACTTTTTAAATAGTGTTATAATGAATAGGCAGTATGACAAAACTGTTCAAAAAGGGTGTGATTTTTACATAATTCAACATATGAAATACGCGTTAAATTAATGAATTTCGCGCAATTAATGTCGAGTTCGTGACGTTAAGTTAAAAAAGAGCGCAAGGAAGTGATAACATGGAAATGATTCAAATGAATGACGTTTGGAAAACTTATCCAAATAATGTGAAAGCCATTAATGGCATTAACATTTCTATAGATAAAGGTGAATTTGTATATGTGGTTGGTCCAAGTGGAGCAGGTAAATCAACTTTTATAAAGTTAATGTACCGTGAAGTGAAGCCAACAAAAGGCGAGATCATTATTACGGGCACAAATATCGGTAAGATGAAAGAGAAAGAAGTCCCGTATTTAAGAAGACGAATTGGGGTTGTATTCCAGGACTTTAGACTCCTGCAACAGCTTACGGTATATGAAAACATTGCCTATGCACTAGAAGTAATAGAAGAGAAAGGTGATGTCATTAAGCGTAAGGTGATGGATGTCCTAGAGGTTGTGCAATTGAAAAATAAAGCACGTTCTTATCCATCGGAATTATCAGGTGGTGAACAACAAAGGGTAGCCATTGCAAGAGCTATTGTTAATTCTCCAGAGTTATTGATTGCGGACGAGCCTACAGGTAACCTTGATCCAGACACGTCGTGGGGAATTATGGATGTCTTAGATGAAATCAATCACCGTGGTACGACGATTTTAATGGCCACACATAATAAAGATATTGTTAATACAATCAAAAAGCGTGTTATTGCGATAGAATCTGGTCGAATTGTACGTGACGAGGTAAGGGGGAACTACGGTTATGAAGCTTAGTACCCTCGGACGACATATAAAAGAAGGAACCAAAAACCTAGCACGTAATGGGTGGATGACGTTTGCCTCTGTTAGTGCTGTGACGATTATGCTTTTTGTCGTTGGTGTTTTTTTTCTATTAATATTTAATGTTAATCATTTAACGGCTTCAGTTGAAGATAATGTTGAAATTCGAGTTCATATTGATTTGACAGCTTCGGAAGAAAATCAGGATGAGTTAAGAGAAGAAATATTAGCACTAAGTGACGTCGAATCAGTTGATTTTGTTGGTCGGGAAGAAGGATTAAATCAATTAATTGATAGTATGGATAGTGTTGTATTTGAATCGTTTCGTGGCGATGAGAATCCATTAAATGATGTGTTTGTTGTGCGTGCCGGAACACCACAGCTAACAGAACCTTTAGCTCTAGAAATCACTGAATTTACTTATGTTGAGAGTGTTTATTATGGTGAAGATATTATTGAGAATCTATTTACAGTGACCAACTTCATTCGTGTGATTGGTGCTGTGTTAGTTGTCGGTATGCTCTTTACTGCTATATTCCTCATTGCTAACACAATTAAACTTACAATTGTTGCTAGACAACGAGAAATTAAGATTATGAAGTTAGTAGGGGCTACCAATGGTTTTATTCGTTGGCCGTTCTTTATTGAAGGGTTTTTACTTGGAATCATTGGCTCAATCATACCAGTGCTTATTATTGCTTTTGGATATAATTATTTGTTCCAAAACTTTGATACGGCCTTTCAGGCAATGAATTTTTCATTACTTTCACCTTCTGCGTTTATTTGGCAAATATCCTTTGTCATCGTTGGAATTGGAGCCATTGTAGGGGTTTGGGGAAGTTTAATGTCGGTACGTAAATTCTTAAAAGTATAAAGCTAGATCGCTCAAACAAAACGCCTCATATAAATAGAAAACAGAAATAATAGGAGGAACGGTTGAATGAAAAGAAAGCTTATTAATTTGACGGTTGCAGCTGCTGTAGCCGTCTCTGTTTTTGCAGGACAAGCTATTTTAGCACCAGCAGCATCAGCAAATGAAGAGATTAAAAATCAGATTTCTGATGTGGAACAAGAAAGAGAGCAAATTCAAGAGGAAGCGGATGAAAAAGCTTCTGAGCTTCAAGAAGTAGAATCTGAGATTAATAGTTTAAATAACGAGCTTGAAACAGTTGACCAAGAATTGGTTGATACGAATAATCAGATTAGCTCAAAACAAAATGAAATCTTTGAAGTTGAAGCGGAGATTGCGGCGTTAAAAGAAGAAATTAAAATCTTGGAAGAACGGATAGCAGAGCGTGATGAGCTATTAAAAGACAGAGCAAAAACGATGTATCAACGAGGCGAAGTGAATATCCTTGAGGTTATCCTTGGGGCAAATAGTTTTAGTGATTTAATCGATCGTATGGCAGCTCTAACACTTATCGCTCAGCAGGATCGGAATATTTTAGAAGCTCATATTGCCGACCAAGAAGCATTAGAAGCGAATAAAGAAGCCGTTGAAAATAATTTAGAGAAATTAGAAGGGCATTTAAATGAATTAGAGGTTCTAAAAGAAGAACTGAATGATCAGAAATTAGAAAAAGAAAAGCTACTTGAGCAGATGGAAGAAAAACAAAGCGACATACATAATCATATTATGGACATTGAAGAACAAGAATCAATTTTAAAATCTCAAGAAGCAGCATTAAAGCAACAATTGAAGGAATGGGAAGAGGAACAAGCTCGTTTAGCGGAAGAAGTTAGAAAAGCTGAGGAAGCTCGTAAGGCAGAAGAAGCTAGAAAAGCAGAAGAAGAGCGAAAGCAACGTGAAGCCGAGCAAACGGCGGCAAAACAAGCGTCTAGTAATAATAATCCATCAAGTGGCTCAGGCTCAGGTGGTGGAGGTTCAAATAATAGCAATTCGGGTGGTGGAAGTCCGAGTGTAAGCCAGCCTGCAGAGTCAGGAACAATCTTTATGAGACCTGCGACTGGTACTTTAACATCAACGTACGGTTATCGTGGTTCTTTCGGTCCAAATGGTAGTTTCGGTGGTAGCATGCATTACGGAATTGATATTGGTAAAAATGGTCGTACTGGAGATGTGCCAATTTGGGCGGCTGAAGCTGGACAAGTTATCACATCACAATTTTCAAGCAGCTATGGTCATTATGTGATGATTAGTCATATCGTAGATGGAAGACAAGTCACGACATTATATGCTCATTTAGAGCGTCGAGATGTTAGTGTTGGTGACAGAGTTTCACGTGGTCAGCAAATTGGTTTAATGGGTAATACGGGTCATTCAACGGGTCCACATCTTCACTTTGAAGTACATGAGGGCGGTTGGAATCAAGCAAAATCTAATGCGGTAGATCCTTTACGATATATTCCTAGAAACTAATTTAAACTGAATAGGTATCTAAATAGATTCAATATATTGAACACAACTTGTATTATTAGCGAGTTGTGTTTTTTTTGTTCAAAATAAAAGGTCCTAATTTTCCTATTTTAATAGACTCAAATTTAATAAGGTATCCTGATTTTTTGATTCATTATAGTTATGTGTTTAAGCAGTAAGTAATTGATATGAATAGGATGAGGGAGAGGAGGTACCGTAGAATGAAATTTCATAATAAAAGAGAGTGTTGCCAAAGAAATCGGAATCTATTGAACAATAGTTTGACGTTAAATGATCCATTTTCTAGAAATGCGATTGGGCCTAGGGGACCAAGAGGACCAGCTGGCCCACAAGGAGCGACGGGGATTCCGGGAGCAACCGGAGCGACAGGAGTGC
>NZ_JAQQWS010000014.1:56387-58753 GCF_028610675.1 Alkalihalobacillus pseudalcaliphilus | reverse complement strand
CAGGAGTAACCGGAGCGACAGGAGTGCCAGGAGTAACCGGAGCGACAGGAGTGCCAGGAGTAACCGGAGCGACAGGAGTGCCAGGAGTAACCGGAGCGACAGGAATGCCAGGAGTAACCGGGGCGACAGGAATACCGGGAGTAACCGGAGCGACAGGGATTCCGGGAGCAACAGGAGCTGGACTAGACGGTGTAACGACGTTTGACCCTGGGGATGCTGCTAGTTATAGGTTAGGTCAAGTAGTTACTTTTGATGGAAATGCATACATTGTTAACAATACGCCTCCTACAGGGATACCAGGTTTTTCGCCAGACTATACACTTTTAGTGGCGAGTGGTATAACTGGACCAACAGGCGATCAAGGGATCCAAGGACCAACAGGCGATCAAGGAATCCAAGGAATAACAGGAGCACAAGGAATCCAGGGACCAACAGGCGATCAAGGGATCCAGGGACCAACAGGCGATCAAGGAATCCAAGGAATAACAGGAGCACAAGGAATCCAGGGACCAACAGGCGATCAAGGGATCCAAGGAATTACAGGCGATCAAGGAATCCAGGGACCAACAGGAGCACAAGGAATCCAGGGAATTACAGGAGCACAAGGGATCCAAGGACCAACAGGAGAGCAGGGGATCCAGGGACCAACAGGCGATCAAGGAATCCAGGGACCAACAGGCGATCAAGGAATCCAGGGACCAACAGGGGAGCAAGGGATCCAAGGACCAACAGGCGATCAAGGAATCCAAGGAATAACAGGAGCACAAGGGATCCAGGGAATAACAGGAGCACAAGGGATCCAGGGAATAACAGGAGCACAAGGAATCCAGGGACCAACAGGGGAGCAAGGGATCCAAGGACCAACAGGGGAGCAAGGGATCCAAGGACCAACAGGGGAGCAAGGGATCCAAGGACCAACAGGCGATCAAGGAATCCAAGGAATAACAGGCGATCAAGGAATCCAAGGAATAACAGGAGCACAAGGAATCCAGGGACCAACAGGGGAGCAAGGGATCCAAGGACCAACAGGAGCGCAAGGGATCCAAGGACCAACAGGAGCACAAGGAATCCAGGGACCAACAGGCGATCAAGGGCTCCAAGGATCAACAGGGGAGCAAGGAATCCAGGGACCAACAGGCGATCAAGGGATCCAAGGATCAACAGGGGAGCAAGGAATCCAAGGACCAACAGGAGAGCAAGGAATCCAGGGAATTACAGGAGAGCAAGGAATCCAAGGAATAACAGGAGCACAAGGGATCCAAGGACCAACAGGAGAGCAAGGAATCCAAGGAATAACAGGAGAGCAAGGAATCCAAGGAATAACAGGAGAGCAAGGAATCCAGGGGCCAACAGGGGAGCAAGGGATCCAAGGACCAACAGGAGAGCAAGGAATCCAGGGACCAACAGGGGAGCAAGGAATCCAGGGACCCACAGGGGAGCAAGGAATCCAAGGAATAACAGGAGCACAAGGAATCCAAGGACCAACAGGGGAGCAAGGAATCCAGGGGCCAACAGGGGAGCAAGGAATCCAGGGGCCAACAGGGGAGCAAGGAATCCAGGGACCAACAGGAGAGCAAGGGATCCAGGGACCAACAGGAGAGCAAGGGATCCAAGGACCAACAGGCGAGCAGGGGCTCCAAGGACCAACAGGAGAGCAAGGAATCCAAGGACCAACAGGGGAGCAAGGGCTCCAAGGAATAACAGGAGCACAAGGAATCCAGGGACCAACAGGAGAGCAAGGGATCCAGGGACCAACAGGCGATCAAGGAATCCAGGGACCAACAGGAGCACAAGGAATCCAGGGGCCAACAGGAGCACAAGGGCTCCAGGGACCAACAGGAGCACAAGGGCTCCAGGGACAAACAGGCGATCAAGGAATCCAAGGACCAACAGGAGAGCAAGGAATCCAGGGAATTACAGGAGAGCAAGGAATCCAAGGAATAACAGGAGAGCAAGGAATCCAAGGACCAACAGGGGAGCAAGGAATCCAAGGAATAACAGGAGCACAAGGGCTCCAAGGAATAACAGGAGCACAAGGGCTCCAAGGACCAACAGGAGAGCAAGGAATCCAGGGACCAACAGGCGATCAAGGAATCCAAGGAATAACAGGCGATCAAGGAATCCAAGGACCAACAGGAGCACAAGGAATCCAGGGACCAACAGGCGATCAAGGAATCCAGGGACCGACAGGGGAGCAAGGGCTCCAAGGAATAACAGGCGATCAAGGAATCCAAGGACCAACAGGAGAACAGGGAATCCAAGGTGTTCGAGGAATAACCGGAGCACAAGGTATTCAGGGAATCCAAGGAGTTCGAGGGATAACTGGAGCACAGGGAATTCAGGGAATCCAAGGAGTTCGAGGGATA
>NZ_JAQQWS010000014.1:30424-56287 GCF_028610675.1 Alkalihalobacillus pseudalcaliphilus | reverse complement strand
ACTGGAGCACAGGGAATTCAGGGAATCCAAGGAGTTCGAGGAATAACCGGAGCACAAGGAATTCAGGGAATCCAAGGTGTTCGAGGGATAACTGGAGCACAGGGAATTCAGGGAATCCAAGGAGTTCGAGGAATAACCGGAGCACAAGGAATTCAGGGAATCCAAGGAGTTCGAGGAATAACCGGAGCACAAGGGATTCAGGGGATTCAAGGAGTTCGAGGTGCAACGGGTCCTACAGGAGTTTCCGTTCAACCATTTTTTAATAGTAATATGCAACCACAGACAGTGGCTATTAATGGGGTTGTTACAGCCTTAACACCGAGACAATTCACTGGAATTACTTATAATGATGCTACTGGTACTTTTACAATTGTAACGCCTGGTCTTTACTATATTGCTGTGACGTTAAATACTGCAGCAAA
The DNA here is from genome assembly GCF_028610675.1 of Alkalihalobacillus pseudalcaliphilus. Classification (NCBI taxonomy): domain Bacteria; kingdom Bacillati; phylum Bacillota; class Bacilli; order Caryophanales; family Bacillaceae; genus Alkalihalobacillus; species Alkalihalobacillus pseudalcaliphilus. Next base: position 55,865 of record NZ_JAQQWS010000014.1, on the reverse strand, counting down.
CACTACGGCTAGCGGCGCTGTTTTTGCACTGACAGTTAATGCCGGTACAACACCTGCTGCACCAGCTTCTAATGCAGATAATGGTGGTCAAATTTCATTAATCAGAGTGCAAAATTATGCAGCTGGAGATGTGATTACTATTAATAATCGATCTTCATTTTCTGTCAGTTTAGTGAATGGAACCAATCAATTAAATAGTGCGGGTCACGTCAGTATTTTCAGGTTTGGAACAGGGCCATCAGGTACAATTATTACTGGATAAAACTAAAGTTCTCTGGACAAAGCAATGACAATCATAATCAAAAATCAGTTCAAAGATAAAATAAGCACGTCTCACCATCATAACAAAAAAGGTAGTTAATAAATCTGTAAGCCAATGCTGAATTTACAAGAAGGCATTGGCTGCTTATGTTCCTAAATTACTAGGTTTGATATTCTGATCCTTTCTATATTTATTATTAAAAATTATTCATGATCGTAGGGTAAACATATGGTTCATTTGGTTCTTCAATCGTAATAAGTGATTCTATCTGCAAGGTCGGAACGGCATTCCCCTCGATGATTTTTTTGTCGATGGAGCCTTTTACTTGGACCCACCCACTAGATGGAATTGTAAGTTCGTCGGAACCGCTAACAATTAAGCCATAACCGATAGCGTCAGCGACACAACAAGTAAATGAAAAGCGTGCAATCGCCCATTCGTTGTCAGCTAGGGCAGGGTCGTGGTGAACAAATCCAGTCCATTCCATTTGTACACCAAGGTAATCCTCTAGTTTGAAATGCACTAAACCTAATATATCCAAAAAGCTCCCATCGTGTACACGAATGACATCATCGTCAGCTTTGAGCTTCGATTCAACAAAATCATAATGGCTTTTAAGTAAATCATAATTTCGTTCGAATGAATCACTTGTTGTATGGAAGGTATAGGAGATGCCTCTTAAATCAGCCATTTTATTGGAAAGAGCATAATCGGGCAAAACAAAACCTAGTATAATGATTAATAATAATAGAAGTAATGATGAATTTCTTTTAGGGTTTGGTATTATTCCATGGCAATCACAGCTTTTATGCGATGTGTGTAGGCTACGCCAAATTTGACTAACACCTAATATAAATAATCCTCCCATTAACATCATAGCGAACTTTTGCATGGTCGGAGATAGATAATAGTTAATAGATCCATGTAAGATAACAGCTAAAAGAAGTAAGGCAAACCCTATAAAAAGTAGACCACTAATATAATATTGGAATTCTTGAAAACCTTTCATGACGTTAACCTCCAATTCCTATGAGTGAACAAATGATCAATGTTACAAACACGACTGTAAAAACCGTTACGTGAAAAAACACAGTAAAACGAAACTTAAAAACAGACAACATCATGAGCGTGTTTTTTAAATCTAACATGGGTCCCAAAATAAGAAATGCTAAAGTCGCAGGAAAGGAAAAGCTTGTCCCAAATGATGCAGCAATAAAGGCATCTGCTTCTGAACATAAAGAAAGTAGATAAGCAAGAATCATCATAAAAAGAATACCTAAAGCAGAACTCTCATTTACAGCTAATAACCAATCTCTTGCGATAAATGTTTGAAAAATGCTGGCAAGAAAAGCACCAATTATAAAAAATTTAGACATAAATAAGAAATCATCTGCAGTATGGTTCAAAATCGTTAGTACCCCTTTATGATGATGATTGCTATGAACGGGCATATTTACTTCATTTTTTAGTACAGACTCTTGTTGTTTTTTAAAGGCCCTGTATGTAATTAAAGAAATAATGAACGTACAAATCATAGCGAGGCCCATTCTCCAAATGACAAAAGAAACATTCATATTAAATGCATAATAAGTGGAAGCGGCTACAACGGGATTTAATATAGGAGCGGCTGTCATAAATGTAACGGCAACATGAAGTGGTACCCCTTTTCTAATAAAATGACGTATAACAGGGACTATGGCACATTCACAAATCGGTAAAATAAAGGCGAAAAGTAAAGCAGGTAACAGACTGAGTATGGGGTGTCGCGGAAGCCATTTCGTTATAAATTCTGGCTTCACCCAAATGCCAATTAATGCAGAGAAAAAGGCACCAATTAATAGAAAAGGCAAGGCCTCTAATAGAATGCTAAAGAAGACCGTTAATAATGACAGGATGGATTCAGGTATGGTGGTGAGCAATTGACCTTGTTTAAAAAAGGGAAACGCAAATAATAGCACAACAATCAAGGCCAAGAGGCCAACACCAATCATTTCATAGATTATCTTTCGCAAAGTTATCACTCCTCTCTAGCATATATAGTCTAGTAAAACTAGAATTAGAACCTAATTTGCTAGATAGAGGTGGTTGGTGAGAATGATTTTTTAAGTTTAGAAATGAGGAAGCGGATGATTTTAATCCTCTGATTTTGACTTGTAATTTTCTATTGTTTAAAATGGTGGGAAAGGAAAACTACATATTATAATCATAGGTTACATATGATAAACTAGTCATAATGGGACAAAGATAAGATACGGATTAGCTCGCTTTAAGAGCTTTTGATTATAAAATAGGAGTGGTCATGTGAGCAGCAAGCGTTGGTTTATTTTACTCATCGGAGTCGTGTTAGCAGTAGGTGCATTTAGCCTCTATTCGGCTGAAACACCCCAATTAAATAATTCAAATGAAGTAGCAAGTACAACAGATAGTAGTGGTGGTGTATTAGACACCACGGATTTGTCGGAACAGGATTATTTGGAAAAGATCGCTTTAGCTCTTCAAATCATTGAAAATCAATATGTGGATGAGGTGGACCAAACCCAATTAGTAGAAGGTGCCATTAACGGTATGTTAGAAACATTAGATGACCCTTATTCTGACTATATGGACCAAGAAACAGCCAAGCAATTTGAAGAATCCTTAGACTCACACTTTGAAGGAATTGGTGCCGAAGTTAGTATGGTCGATGGTAAAGTAACGATTGTTGCTCCCATTCGGGATTCTCCAGCAGAGAGAGCAGGATTGCAGCCCAATGACCAAATTATAAAAATTGAAGGCGAAACAATCGAAGGGTTATCGTTAAATGAAGCCGTACTGCAAATTCGTGGTGAAAAAGGAACAACGGTGAACTTAACTATTGAAAGACCAGGTGCCACTGAGCCGATTGAATTTGCCATTGTTCGAGATGAAATTCCTATCGAAACCATTGTAAGCGAGATGATCGAACAGGACGGCAAAAATATTGGTTATATCATTATTTCTTCTTTCTCTATTGATACAGCGGAACGGTTTGAGGAAGCATTAACGGATTTAGAATCTCAAGGACTTGACGGTCTAGTTTTAGACGTTCGCGGAAATCCTGGTGGTTATTTAAATGCCGTAGAAAAAATTGGTCATCTAATTGTTCCTGGTGGGGAACCGATTGTCCAGATCGAAAATAGAAGCGGTGAAAAAGAAAGACATATTTCTTCATTAAATGAAACAAAACCTTATCCAATCGTTGGAATAACAGACGGAGCTAGTGCATCAGCTTCAGAAATTCTATCGGCTGCTTTAATTGAAGCAGGGAATTATGATGTGGTTGGTGATACAACGTTTGGTAAGGGAACGGTGCAACAAACAATTCCTATGGGTGATGGTAGTCAAATTAAGCTATCCTTGTTTAGATGGTTAACTTCTGGTGGTAATGATATCCATAATGAAGGTGTTGAGCCTACGGAAAAAGTGATGCAACCTGATTATTTTTATGTGCCACCTATTACCATTCAAGATGAACCGTTAAAGGCTGAGATGTTGAATGAGCAAATAAAAAGTGCACAGGCCATGTTAAATGGTTTAGGCTTTGACATTGATCGTGATGATGGATTTTTCGATGAACAGACAGTGAGTGCAGTAGAAAGTTTCCAAAAAGCGAATGGCTTAGAGGTATCGGGTGAAATTGACGAAGAGACAGCAGCAGAGATGCAAAATCAAATCATTGAAGAAGTTCGAGATCGCGCGAATGACCAACAATTACAAAGAGCTATTGAACTTGCTATTGAAGGAAGTAACGAATAAATCATGAAAGGCACGAGCTGAGGGTTATTAACTCTACTCGTGTTTTTTGTTGAAAAAGGCTAAAGATGCTCTTACGTCATAATGCCAAATAGATACTTCCTAGATATGCAGAGAATGAAGTAGACACTGTTCTAAATCATGGGGAAGTTCATAACATGATTGGTTTACAGCCAATCTAATAGAGGAGCATCGACACGAACAATAAAATCAGACATGAATAGTAAAAAAGCACCAGTATTTTCTGAAATCTTTTCGGTTATTTCCCGAAAAATAATGAAGGCTGGCGAGTTTCGTCGTCAACAGGTCGTGTTTTTATTTTTCACTATGTTTCTGCTGTTTTCATCTCCTAGTTTGTGGTATGTTTAAAAAGAGAGATGAGAGGTGGAGGCGTGGAATGATGGTAATGGATATACTAAAAACGGTTGGAATCGCTTTTGGGTACTTTTTTGCAAACCCACTTTTATACGTAGGATTAATTATTATTCTTGTAGTGGCGAATTATAGAATAAAAATAGAAAGACAGTCATTCCATACAAGAGTCTATAGTAGAAAAGCAGATTTTTTACTACCATTTTGGCCAAGCCTACTAGCAGGTATTTGTATATCGATCGTGGCTTTTGGTTTAGGTGTGGTTGTCAATATTCCTATTCTCATTTTAATGGTTGGTCTATACGCTCTGGCAATTTTGACGACAAATTTTCGCTGGGTTAGTCCTGTAACGATTCTTGGATTTACGACCGTAATCTTAATGGTTGGACCGCTTATACAGGGGCAAAACAGTTTTTCAGACTTATTTCAATCGATCGCTGATACATCGATTTCAGCTTTATTTACATTACTGCTTGTATTTTTAATAGCAGAGGCTTTTCTGATCATAAAGAATGGCAGCAAACATACATCGCCAAGATTAGTTAAAAGTAAACGGGGAAAATGGATTGGTGTACATAAACAAAAAAGACTTTGGATTGTCCCAGTCGTATTATTTATACCAGAAGGTTTACTACCAACATTTGAATTTTGGCCTGTCTTTACAACGGGTGAACTTTCCTTACAACCCGTGTTTGTCCCATTCCTTGTCGGCTTTCAGCATATCGTTAAATCAGCATTACCTGAATGGGCGATTAAACGAATCGGTAAGAAATTATTGATTCTTGCTCTCTTAGCAATCCCATTTGCTGTAGTCGGATATTTTTATCCTATTGTTGCTGTGGTGGCAGCGGTCATCATCTTTGCCCTTCGAGAATGGATGATGTTAAGTGAAAAGAATAACGAGGAAAAGTTAAGTAAATACTTTACGGAATTAAAAGAAGGATGCAAAATATTGGGTGTATTACCAAATAGTCCAGCTGATAAAATGGAATTAAAGGTTGGTGAGACCATTGCAAAAGTAAATGGTCGAATGGTACAAAATCAGGATGAGTTTTATCATGCCCTACAAGTTAATTCTGCCTTTTGTAAGTTAGAGGTTTTAGATTACGCTGGAGAAGTACGGTTTGCTCAAGGTGCCATCTATGTCGGTGAACACCATCAATTAGGCGTTTTATTAGTGAAAACAGAACAAGCTTTACAAAACTCAGTCATTTAAAAAGTGACTGAGCTTTTTTTTGCCGTAAAAGTGTGTGAATGGAGCCATCATTGTTTGAGGAATGGGAAATAGGGAAAAAATAAGTAAAGGAAAAAATAACAACATACGTTCGTTAAAACTAGTAGATGAATGGTAATTTATGATATACTATGAGTAAGATCGTTTGTTCGTAGAGGAGGGAATCATTTGAGTCGTACATTTGAATTAGTCAGTCAATACAAGCCTAGTGGAGATCAGCCTGAGGCAATAAAAGAAATTGTTGCGGGTATTCATAGAGGTGATAAGCATCAAACGTTACTCGGGGCGACAGGAACGGGAAAAACGTTCACGATGTCGAATGTAATCAAAGAAGTAAACAAACCCACATTAGTGATGGCTCATAATAAAACATTAGCAGGTCAACTATATAGTGAGTTTAAGGAATTTTTTCCTAATAATGCGGTTGAATATTTTGTTAGTTATTATGATTATTATCAACCTGAAGCCTATGTTCCTTCCTCAGACACATATATAGAAAAGGATGCTAGTATTAATGATGAAATCGATAAGCTTCGGCATGCTGCCACTAGTGCATTGCTCGAACGTGAGGATGTTATCATTATTGCCAGTGTGTCTTGTATATATGGTTTAGGGTCGCCAGAGGAATATCGTGAAATGGTCGTATCGTTGCGAGCAGGACAAGAAATTGAACGGAATCAGTTGTTGAGAGATTTGGTTGATATTCAATATAATCGTAATGATTTAAACTTTGTTCGTGGAACTTTTCGTGTACGAGGAGATGTTGTCGAGATTTTTCCAGCATCACGGGATGAACAATGTATTCGTGTTGAGTTTTTTGGTGATGAAATCGATCGAATTACAGAAGTGGATGCTTTAACAGGCGAAATAAAAGGTGAACGAGACCATGTAGCCATTTTTCCAGCTTCCCACTTCGTCACACGTGAAGAAAAAATGAAAAAAGCGATTGTTAATATAGAGAAAGAGCTGGAAGAACGTTTAAAAGAGATGCATGAGCAAGGCAAGCTTTTAGAAGCTCAAAGGTTGGAACAGCGAACCCGTTATGATATTGAAATGATGGCAGAAATGGGTTTTTGTTCGGGCATTGAGAATTATTCGAGACATTTAACACTGAGAGAAGCTGGGGTTACCCCTTATACATTGTTAGACTTCTTCCCTGAGGACTTTTTATTAATTATGGATGAGTCACATGTATCGGTTCCACAAGTGCGAGGTATGTATAACGGTGATAGGGCTCGTAAAGAGGTACTTGTTAATCATGGTTTCCGATTACCGTCGGCATTAGATAATCGTCCGCTCAGGTTTGAAGAGTTTGAAAAGAAAATGAACCAGGTTGTCTATGTATCCGCTACGCCGGGGCCCTATGAGCTTGAGCATACGCCCAAAATGGTCGAGCAAATTATTCGCCCAACTGGGTTACTCGATCCAATCATTGATGTGAGACCAATTAAAGGTCAGATTGATGATTTAATTGAAGAAATTAGGGAACGAACGGAACGGAATGAACGTGTCCTTGTTACGACATTAACGAAAAAGATGTCTGAGGATTTAACCGATTATCTTAAAGAAATCGGTATTAAAGTGAACTATTTACATTCCGAGGTAAAAACATTAGAACGAATTGAAATCATCAGGCAACTACGTTTGGGGACTTATGATGTCTTAATTGGTATCAACCTGTTAAGGGAAGGTCTTGATATACCAGAGGTTTCCCTTGTAGCTATTTTAGATGCGGATAAGGAAGGTTTCCTCCGTTCAGAACGTTCATTAATTCAAACGACAGGTCGTGCTGCTCGTAATGCTGATGGTTATGTCATTATGTATGCAGACAAGATTACTGCATCGATGCAAGTAGCTATCGATGAAACTAAACGTCGTCGTGCGATCCAGGAAGAATTTAATGTTCAACATGGTATTACACCGCAAACGATTAATAAGAAGATCCCTGATGTTATTCAAGCAACAATGGTAGCAGAAGATGAAGAAGATTATAAAAATCATGCACCAAAAACAAAGATGAGTCCAAAAGAGAAAGAAAAGATGATTGCCAATTTAGAAAAAGAGATGAAAGATGCTGCGAAATCTTTACAATTTGAGCGTGCAGCAGAATTAAGAGATTTATTATTAGAATTGAAAGCGGAAGGGTGACATTTTCGATGCCATTAGAAAATATAGTCGTTAAAGGAGCACGTTCTCACAACTTAAAAAATATCGATGTGACAATTCCGCGAGATAAATTAGTTGTTTTAACGGGACTTTCAGGTTCAGGGAAATCATCATTAGCCTTTGATACGATTTATGCAGAAGGACAAAGACGGTATGTTGAATCGTTATCAGCATACGCGCGACAATTTTTAGGACAAATGGATAAACCAGATGTAGATACGATTGAAGGTTTGTCCCCAGCTATTTCTATTGATCAAAAAACAACATCAAGAAATCCTCGTTCGACGGTTGGAACGGTTACGGAGATTTTTGATTACTTACGTCTATTATTTGCTCGTATCGGTCATCCGATTTGTCCTAAGCATGGGATCGAGATCTCCTCACAGACGATTCAACAAATGGTCGATCGGATTAAGGAATTTCCAGAGCGGACTAAAATGCAAATTTTAGCTCCACTTGTATCAGGGCGTAAGGGCACTCATGCCAAAGTATTTGAGGATATTAAAAAGCAAGGATTTGTACGTGTTCGTGTTAATGGTGAGATGCGAGAAGTTGCCGATGAAATAGAATTAGAAAAAAATAAAAAGCATACAATTGAAGTAGTCATCGATCGAATTGTTATAAAAGAAGGAATCGATTCTCGTTTAGCTGACTCTTTGGAGACCGCATTAGAATTAGCAGATGGTCGGGTCTTAGTTGATGTCATTGATGGCGAAGAGCTTCTGTTTAGCCAGCATCACGCTTGCCCTGAATGTGGGTTTTCAATTCCGGAACTTGAGCCAAGAATGTTTTCATTTAATAGTCCATTTGGTGCTTGCCCTAAATGTGACGGGCTTGGTGTTAAATTAGAAGTTGATATCGAGCTTGTAATTCCAGATCGTTCGAGAACGTTAAATGAATCTGCAATAGCTCCTTGGGAATCAAGTACTTCACAATACTATCCACAGCTCTTGAAAGCTGTGTGTGAGCATTTTGATATTGATATGGATACACCTCTAGAAGATTTACCGGAACATAAACTCGATAAGGTTTTGAATGGAAGTGGAAAAGAGAAAGTTTATTTCCGCTATGAAAACGAATTTGGTCATATACGGGAAAATCACATCTATTTTGAAGGTGTTTTAAACAATATCTCTCGCCGCTATCATGAAACAAGTTCCGATTACATTCGTGAGCAAATGGAAGGTTATATGGCTGAGAAAGCTTGTCCTACGTGTAAAGGGTATCGTTTAAAAAAAGAAATGCTGGCTGTATTTATTGGAGAACGACATATTGGTCAAGTAACGTCATTATCTGTAAAGGATGCTTTGACGTTCTTTAAGCAATTGAAACTAAGTGAGAAAGATGTCTCGATTGCTAAGTTGATTTTAAAAGAAATCGAGGATCGGTTAGGATTTTTAAACAATGTCGGTCTTGATTATTTATCTTTAAGTCGTTCAGCTGGTTCATTATCAGGTGGAGAAGCACAAAGAATTCGCTTAGCCACTCAAATTGGCTCTTCGCTAATGGGTGTCTTATATATTTTAGATGAACCATCAATTGGCTTACATCAAAGAGATAATGATCGGTTAATTGAAACACTGGAGTACATGCGTGATTTAGGGAATACGTTAATTGTGGTAGAACATGATGAGGATACGATGCTCGCTGCTGATTATATTATTGATATTGGACCGGGTGCGGGTGTGCACGGTGGATATATTACGGCTGAAGGGACACCGCAAGAAATTATGGTTAATGAGAAGTCACTGACTGGTCAATATTTATCAGGGAAAAAATTCATTGAGATACCAATGGAGAGGCGTTCACACGATGGTCGTTTATTATCAGTTAAGCAGGCTAGTGAAAATAACCTAAAAGATGTCTCTGTGGATATACCACTTGGACAGTTTGTTGCTGTAACGGGGGTATCAGGTTCTGGGAAAAGTACATTAATTAATGAAATTGTATATAAAGCTTTAGCGAAAACATTAAATAGAGCTAAAACAAAACCAGGTGAGCATAAAGAAATCAGTGGCTTATCACAAATTGATAAAGTGATTGATATTGATCAATCTCCAATCGGGCGTACTCCTCGCTCAAATCCAGCTACGTATACAGGTGTTTTTGATGATATTCGTGATGTGTTTGCGATTACGAATGAAGCGAAAGTGCGTGGATATAAAAAAGGGCGCTTTAGTTTTAATGTTAAAGGTGGACGTTGTGAGGCGTGTCGTGGCGACGGAATTATTAAAATTGAAATGCATTTTCTACCGGATGTTTACGTTCCGTGTGAAGTTTGTCATGGGAAAAGATATAATCGTGAGACGTTAGAAATAACTTATAAAGGTAAAAGTATTGCTGATGTTTTAGAAATGACCGTTGAAGAAGCATTAGGCTTTTTTGCCAATATCCCTAAAATCAATCGAAAAATTCAAACGTTAGTTGATGTAGGTTTAGGGTATGTTAGGTTAGGACAGCCAGCCACGACACTGTCAGGTGGAGAGGCACAGCGTGTTAAGTTGGCTTCACAGTTGCATAAGCGGTCGACCGGTAAAACCATTTATATACTGGATGAACCCACAACAGGTTTACATGTAGACGATATTGCACGACTGTTGCAAGTTCTACACCGACTAGTAGATAATGGAGATACGGTGGTGGTTATTGAACATAATTTAGATGTGATCAAAACCGTAGACCATATCATTGATTTGGGGCCAGAAGGTGGCGATAAAGGTGGAATGATCGTCGCACAAGGAACACCTGAGGATGTTGCTGAAGTAAAGGGCTCATACACAGGGAAATATTTAAAGCCAATCTTAGTACGTGACAAGGCAAGAATGGGTGAACAAGAAAAAGAATGGCAAAATGCATAAAAAATGAAACATTTTTTGCTCTAACTTCGTAACTCATACTAACAAAAAAATATCATGTGTCTGAACGAAAAGGAGTGTCAAAAATGGAAGAAAGAAAAATGATCTTAAAGATGATTGAAGACGGTAAAATTACTGCAGAAGAAGGTATTCGTTTATTGGAGGCAATGGATAAGAAAGAGGCTTTCTCAGAAGAAGAGTTAGTTCGACCAAGTAAACAGACGGATTTTCACCTTTCAAAAGAAGTAAAATGGGATGAAGGAGAAGAGTATCGTTCCAAACATCGTCAAGCTAAATCGCAACAAAGTGCGGGTACTAAGTTAGCTGACTTCTTTGATACAGCGATACAAAAAATTAAAGATATTGATTTAGACTTTAATTTTGGCTCGTCCGTTGAAGTAAATCATGTTTTTCAACATCGTGACGTTTCTCCGCACTCCATTGATATTTCTTTAGAGAATGGAACGGTTGATATTCGTCCTTGGGATGAGCCAGACGTTCGCATTGAGTGTGAGGCAAAACTCTATCGGGTGCGTGATACGGAAGAGGCCAGAAAAGTTTTACTTAAGGAAACAACTTTTTTAGTAGATTCTAATAAGTTATTGTTCCAAACGAAAGTGAAAACGATGAAAGTACATGCGGTTGTTTATGTACCGAAGACGTTATTTGAGAAAGTAAAACTGTATTCATTTAATGGTCAGATTGGCGGCGAGAGTATTTCAACCAATTCATTTGAAGCCAATACTCTAAATGGACCAATTACCTTTAAAGACCTTAAAGCAAAAAAAGTAACGGCTGAAACGGTAAACGGAGCAATCGAATTAAAACGTTCAACGACGGATCTTCTCGACGCTAAGACAGTTAACGGTACGATTACACTTGATGGAAAGTTTAATGATGCTGATCTTGAAACGGTTAATGGTACCATCCGTTATACTTTAGATCCATTAAGTGATCCAAGTTATTTAGATGTCAAAGCTGCTACAGGTAGTATTCATTTAAATTTCCCGGATAATATTCGTGTTGAGGCCAAGTTAAAGACTAATGTAGGTGGCTATTCCGTTCATTTACCAGAATATGAAGTCATTGATGAAAAGAAAGAATTTGCCCAAAAGCATATTTCGTTTGTGGCTAACCAAAGTGCTAATCCACGCTTGAAAGTTTATGCGGTAACCAATACGGGCTCTATTAATGTAAAAGAAGTTGAATAGTAATTAGTTGCCAGAAATACCCTCAGACGTTTGACCTAAAATGAATGAGGGTATTTCTAAAGTGAGGTGAATATTGATGAAACGTTTATATCGATCACAAGATAATCGGATGATTTCAGGTATTTGTGGAGGGTTAGGAGAGTATTTTAATGTCGATCCTACGATCATTCGACTAGTATTAGTTGTATTATCTTTCATGACACTTGGAACCGTACTCCTAGCTTACTTAGTGGGTACAATAGTTATTCCAAATGAGGAGACGTATTAATATGATTAGATGGATTATTGGTCTTCTATTAAATGCAGGATTGTTATTATTGTTAGCTGAGATTTTTGAAGGGTTTCAGATTGAGGGATTTGTAGCTGCTATTATTGCTAGTATCGTTTTATCTATAATTAATCTTATTGTGAAACCCATTCTTGTCTTTTTCACGTTACCGATTACGATTATTACGTTGGGGTTATTTTTACTTGTCATTAATGCTTTGACATTATTGTTAACGGCTTATTTGATGGGAAGTGCATTTACGATTGATAGCTTTGGTCTAGCGATTTTAACGGCATTGATTATTTCTATCGTTCAGACGTTTGTAATTAAGCCAGTTAAAAATGGCTAATAAAGGATGATTGGGAAAAGCTTGTATGCTTTGTTCTCTTAGGGGAATGGGTGTACAGGCTTTTTTTATAGAAGTACAATAGGTAATGCTCATTTCTTGGGGAATCTTGACCTTTTGTTTTTTATTGCAGCGTGAATTAGCCAAGCTCGCTTGGCTAATGGTCCAAAAACACTTCGATTTTAGATGCTAATCCTGATGGGATACTACTCACTCTGTTGTTGTTGTTGGTAGTGGCTGTTTGTGCGGTGTGCTGAATCTTTTTGGAATGGCTCTTTACGAGGGCTTCCAAAAAGTGGCGGGATTTCGGCAAAGAGTAGAATTCTCAAAACCTTTATTGGATGAAAAGCTATTAGTAAAGAGGGAAACTACACTTTCATCTTTGTTGGTGGTAATTGGTTAAAAACGATTAAATAACATTGTACACTTTTGGTAAGCAAAAGCGTTGTTATGCTGTAGGGAAAGCGAAGGAGTAACAATATAAGTGGAGGGGTTACGGCGAAAAGTATCATTCGAGTTTGGCGGTGTGAGTGTTTTTTGTCAAAACGTGTTAAAATGGAAGGCATAGTTGATTAATAGGCAAGTGCAGTATGTTATAGAATTTTATAAGTAAGGTGGGGGCATTTTGTGCGCAAAGTGAATGCAAATCATTTAATTGAAAGGTTTCAATTTGAGTTGCTTGCGGGTGAGGAAGGTATTTATCGACCGATCACGACGAGTGATATTTCGAGGCCTGGTATTGAAATGGCAGGTTTTTTCACCTATTATCCTGCAAAACGAATCCAATTAATTGGAATTACTGAGCTTTCCTTTTTTGAACGTTTAGCGACTGAAGAGAAAAAAGAGCGTATGCTCAATTTATGTACATATGATACACCTGCAATTATTTTATCGCGTGGGTTGGAGGCACCACCTGAGCTGGTTGAAGCAGCTGAAGAAAACGGGGTGCCATTATTACGATCACCGATGACGACGACACGTTTAAGTAGCCGGATTACCGACTATCTAGAGAGTGAGCTTGCACCGATGACTGCTGTACACGGTGTACTCGTTGATATTTATGGTATCGGTGTATTAATTACTGGTAGTAGCGGTGTTGGTAAAAGTGAGACAGCATTAGATTTAATTCGTCGTGGTCACCGATTAGTCGCCGATGATTCTGTAGAAATTCGTCAGGAACATGGTTCGACTCTAATTGGAAAACCACCTGAATTACTTCAACATCTACTTGAAATTCGTGGGTTAGGTATTATTAATGCCATGACTCTATTCGGAGCAGGTGCCGTTCGTCCTCATAAACGTATTGTCTTATGTATTCACCTTGAATTATGGGACCAGAAGAAGGCTTATGACCGTCTAGGTTTAGAAGAAGAGCTTATGAAAATTATGGACACAGAAATTCCGAAGCTAACAATTCCGGTTCGTCCAGGCCGAAATTTAGCGGTACTTATTGAGGTCGCAGCGATGAATCATCGTCTAAAAAAATTAGGCTTTAACGCCGCTCAAGACTTCTCAGCAAGGCTAACTGAATTAATCGAAGAAAGCGATAATGAAGAATATTAATTAGTTGAGCCGTCACGAATAGCCAGATGTAGTAAACAGCTATTATAACAATGGGGTGTAAAGTTATGTAAAGCACTCTAACTCGTAGCAGTAGAGATAAAACAGATTAGCTAGTTGAGAACTGAGAACTAAAGAACGAGCAGCATCAACGCTCTAAGTTCGCACTAACTTTCATACAAAACTTCCATGGCGAAGTCCGATTCACTTCGCCACAAGCAAAGAAAAAGTGGCGATTTGTCCTCAACAACTTAGCTTTTCATGCAATTTGAAGTTTGTCTCCTTAATTGGAACTATATGGACAATTTCTTCGCTTCTTTATTCCATTCCTTTCTATATTAATTTATGTGTGATAAGAGCACAGTGCCATTAGGGTAACTTTTATATTAAAAACAAATAAAATCGAGGTGTAAAAATGATTGAACCATTAGATCCTATATTCTTTAGATTGGGTCCTATCACGATTTATTGGTATGGACTCATCATCATGCTAGGTGTTGTTTTAGGTTATTTTATTGCGGCGAAGGAATCAACACGTACTGGTTTGCCAAAAGATACATTTGCTGATTTGTTACTTTTTGCCGTTCCGATTGCGATTATTTCAGCAAGAATATATTATGTCATTTTTAGATGGGATCAATTTGCCGATGACCCGATTCGGGTGTTTTATATTTGGGAAGGTGGTATCGCCATTCACGGTGCCCTCATCGGAAGTGTCCTTACCGCTTACTTCTTTGCTAAAAGAAAAGAACTCTCTTTTTGGCAGCTTGCTGATATTGCAGCGCCAAGTATCCTTTTAGGTCAAGCAATTGGTCGTTGGGGTAACTTTATGAACCAAGAAGTATATGGTGGTGAAGTTTCAAGGGAGTTTTTAGAAGGTTTATTTTTACCAGAGTTTATTATTAATCAAATGTTTATTAAAGGCGCGTATTATCACCCAACTTTTTTATATGAATCGGTTTGGAGCTTAATTGGTGTTGCCATTCTCTTGTACTTAAGACGCTTAAACTTACGACAAGGTGAAGTGTTCCTTGCTTATGTTGTTTGGTATTCTGTTGGAAGATTTTTTATCGAAGGAATTCGACTTGACTATTTATTAATTGGAAACCTCTTGAAAACAGCTCAGGTCATCTCGATCATTCTAGTCATCGGAGCGATTATTATCTTTATCTATAGAAGAAAACAATCAAACGTTCCGAGATATGAAGATTTACCAGCAAGTTTGCAAAAAAGCAAAAAGGCTTCGACGAAAAAGAAAAAGAAGAAATAAAAACCAACAGGACGCGGAGCAAGATTTTCGGTAGTGGTAAATAGAGAGAGCCGCATATGAGTATCAGCACTAAAAGACGGTTATAGGAAAGGATAGGAATTTTTAGACAGAAAGTTCATTCCTATTCGGTCCTGTTACTAATAGGAACGGTAGTTGTGCTCGAACATGGTTATTTTATTTTTGGTAGAGAGTAGCTATCTGTTTCAAAACAAATAGAAAAAGCACATCATTTCTGGGGAGAGAAAATGTGGTGAGGAGTGGTTGAAATGGGAATGCTTAAAAGAGGATTGATCGTTGGTCTACAGCTTACGTGGTCTTTAGCAAAAATTATATTTCCAATTACTTTATTAGTAACGATTTTAGGCCATACCCCCGTTTTAGATTGGGTTGCAGGCATACTAGCGCCTTTTTTGGGGGTCATTGGATTACCAGGGGAAGCAGCTATTCCACTAGTTGTAGGAAATGCACTGAACCTATATGCAGGTATCGGAGCGATTTTATCGTTAGAATTAACGGTTAAGGAAGTATTTATATTAGCCGTGATGTTATCTTTTTCTCACAATTTAATCGTTGAATCGGCCGTTGCTACAAAGGTCGGTTTACGTGTTTCGGTTGTGCTTGCGGTGCGTGTTGGTTTAGCGTTAATCGCTGCGTTTCTGATCAACCTATTTTGGCAAGGTGGGCAGGAGACAGCTCAATATGGCTTTGTCGGTAGCGGCGAGGCAACGACGACTGCTGAGCCTGTCACTGGTTGGTTACCAATTATTTGGTCAGGGCTTGAAAGTGCTTTTTTAGGTACGCTTCAGTTGGCACTCATTGTTATTCCTTTAATGATTATTATTCAAATTATGCGTGAAAAGAATTGGTTAGGTCTCATTGCCAAAGCGATGACACCTTTAACGAAATTACTCGGTATTCGAGAAAATACTTCAACAACTTTGGCATCTGGTTTGACGATTGGTTTAGCTTATGGGGCAGGGGTTATGATTCAAGCTGTAAAGGAAGATGGCGTTAAGAAAAAGGATTTATATTTAGCTTTTATCTTCCTTGTAGCTTGTCACGCCGTTGTTGAGGATACGGTCGTATTTATTCCATTAGGCATACCCGTTTTACCGCTATTACTGATTCGATTAGTGACAGCTGTTGTGTTAACGATGTTAATTGCTTATGTTTGGAAGCGACTCGAACAGAAAAAAATACAGCAAGGAAAGGAAGCTTCGTATGAAAATTAATACTTTACTTTTTGACTTAGATGGGACACTGATCAATACAAATGAATTAATTATTGCTTCGTTTTTACACACGATTGAACAATATCAGCCTGGAGAATATGGGCGAGAGGATGTTATTAAATTTATCGGACCACCTCTTGTTGATAGTTTTATACAAGTAAATCCAGATAAGGTAGATGAAATGATTACTGTATATCGTGCGTTTAATCATAAAAATCATGATGAGCTCGTAACGGAATATGTAGGGGTTTATGAAGCGATCAAAGCTTTGCATGAACAAGGTTTCAAACTTGCTGTGGTAACGTCTAAAATTAATGAGACAGCACTGATGGGCTTAAGATTAACAGGACTTGATCAGTTCTTTGATGTCGTAGTTGCCCTTGACCATGTTGAAAAGCATAAACCTGACCCAGAACCAATTGACCTTGCCTTATCCAAGCTTGGCTCAACTAGACAGGAAGCGATTATGGTAGGGGACAGTGACTTTGATATTTTAGCTGGTAAAAATGCTCAAGTAAAGACGGCAGCTGTTGCATGGTCCATTAAAGGGAGAGAAGCATTGGCTTCTTTACAACCGGATTATATGCTAGAGGATATGCGAGATTTACTAGAAATTGTTGGAGTTATGCAAAAATGAGCCGAAAAACGGAACGATATCCTGTAACGGAGTCGAATTCTCTTTGGCAAATTTACAAAACCGTTCCATTTTGGAAGGTCATGAAAAACTTCATTTTTATTCAATTGGCTCGTTATATGCCATTTTTGAAAGTGAAAAATTGGATATATCGTACGTTTTTAAAGATGAAGGTCGGTGATGATACAGCTGTTGCTTTGATGGTAATGATGGATATTATGTTTCCAGAGCGTATATCGATTGGGAGAAATACAATCATTGGTTATAATACAACGATTTTAGCTCATGAGTATTTGATTAAAGAATATCGACTTGGTGATGTGAATATTGGTGATGAAGTAATGATTGGTGCAAATACGACGATTTTACCTGGTGTGACGATTGGCGATGGGGCGATTGTTTCTGCGAGTACATTGGTATATCGCGATGTACCAGCAGGTGCTTTTGTTGGAGGAAACCCAATGGTTGTGATTAAAGAGCCAATAAAAAATGAAGAGCGATAGGGCTAAGAATATGTGGCTTGTGCAGAAGTTAGAAGAGGAGCTTCTGTGCAAGTTTTTTTTGTATGAATTACATGTGGTGTGCTCATTTCTCCATGTTAGATGACCTTTCGATCTTCAAAACTTCACGCAGTCGCGTGAAGTAGCCAAGCGAGCTTGGCTAACGGTCCGGAGCGTATAATTCTTTTGGGGTTTTATATGTCTGATTATTTTTAATTGATTGTTTATGGCTTGACGTTGTGGGTGATGGTGAGTAAAATACATATAATACTTTATTTTGTTAGTATATTAGAGAGTTAAAGTATTTAGGCAATGAATGGCCTTTTATTAGGTTTCACTTAGATTGTGGTTAATAGGGTATATGTTTATAGATGACGTTTTTCGTAAAGGTAGCGGCTTTATTGTGCATAGGTTGCGGATAATAATGGGCTTGTTAAATGGGCTTTGATAGATGGGCGTTGAGCATATAAAAAGAGAACCTTGTATGGAGGTAAGTGGGATGAGTAAGCCATTTATGTTTGAAAAGCCGTTAGGGATGAGAGATACATTACCGAGGTTATATGAAATGAAGGTTGCGGCTCGAGAGGAAATTTCTAGTGAATTAAAGAAATGGGGATACCAAATGATTGAGACACCAACATTGGAGTACTATGACACAGTTGGTGTTGCCTCGGCGATTTTAGATCAACAGTTATTTAAATTATTAGATCAGCAAGGGCGTACGCTTGTTTTGCGGCCAGATATGACAGCACCTATTGCGAGACTTGTCGCTTCTAGTTTAAAAGAGGAGGCTTATCCATTACGTTTAAGTTATCAATCACATGTTTTTCGTGCCCAGCAGCATGAGGCTGGGAAGCCTGCGGAATTTGAGCAGGTAGGGGCAGAGTTAATTGGTGATGGCACAGTCAGTGCTGATGCAGAAGTTATTGCATTAATGATTAATTCGCTTAAGCATGCAGGCTTATCTAATTTTAAGATTGCCATTGGTCATGTTGGTTTTTTACAAGCTCTGTTTTTGGACATTGTCGGGAACTCAGTGAGAACCGACTCTTTTATTCGCTTTTTATATGAGAAGAATTTTGTTGGTTTTAGAGAGCATGTGAAACAACTGTCATTATCATCAATCGATAAAGCGAGGATGTTGCAGCTTCTGAAACTGCGTGGGGGACCCACAATATTAAAAGATGCACAGCAATTAATTCAAACCGAAGAGGGACTAAAAGCTATTGAGGAATTGGAAGAACTCTGGGCTATTTTAGAGGCGTATCAATTGACTGATTATGTAAAATTCGATCTAAATCTTGTTTTACATATGAGTTACTATACCGGGGTCGTTTTTGAAGGGTATGGAAAATATTTAGGTGTTCCTTTATCGAGTGGTGGTCGATATGATGAACTTTTAGAAAAGTTTGAACGTCCTGCTCACGCGACTGGTTTTGGGATCCGATTAGATTTATTAGTGGAGGCTTTAGGTGAAAATAGGGCAAAGCCGAAGAAAACTTGTCTCATTTTTAGTCGAGAGAGAAGATGGGAAGCTATCGAGGAAGCCACTTGTAGGCGTAAGCAACAGCAAGCTGTTGTGTTGCAAGATTTGGCTGGGATCAAGGATTTAGATGCGATGACAGGACAATATGATGAGGTGCTATATTTTATAGGGAAGCAGAGCAAGGAGGAACGGTAAATGAGTGATATATTAACGGTAGCTATGCCAAAAGGACGTATTTTTGACGAGGCTGTGGAAATGTTGCGAAAAGCTCAGTATACCTTGCCAGATGAATTTGAGAATTCGCGTAAGTTAATTATTGATGTACCAGAAGAGAATATGCGCTTTATTTTAGCTAAACCGATGGATGTACCTACTTATGTAGAACATGGCGTTGCTGATATTGGTGTTGCTGGTAAGGATGTCATGATTGAAGAGGAACGTGATGTTTATGAAGTGCTAGATTTGAAAATAAGTGCCTGCTATTTAGCTGTCGCTGGTTTGCCTGGTTATTCAAAAAAGGATATTAACCCAAAAGTAGCTTCGAAGTATCCGAATCTAGCCACTCAATATTTTAAAGAACAAGGAGAACAAGTTGAAATCATTAAGTTAAATGGTTCAATTGAACTTGCTCCACTTATTGGATTAGCAGACCGTATTGTTGATATTGTTTCCACAGGACAAACGTTAAAAGAGAATGGTTTGGTAGAGTTAGGGGCGATTGTTCCGATTACATCAAGATTAATTGTGAACCCGGTTAGTTACCGTTTAAAAGATGAAAGAATAGAAGAAATGGTCGAACGACTTGCACAGGTTGTGGAGGGAATGGAAGATGAAAATCGTTCTTTATGATAAAAAGATCAATATCCGCCGTGATATTGATACAGGTACAGAGTACGAGCAAGAAGCTGTTGGGCGGATTGTCAATCAAGTCAAAACGGGTGGCGACCAAGCCTTACTGGCTCTAACAAAACAGTTTGATCGAGTGACTTTAAATTGTTTGCAGGTGAAACAGGAAGAAATAGAAGCCGCTTATCAAAAGGTTGATTTGGGTGTTTTAGAAGCCTTAAGAGCGGCTATTTCAAATATTCGTGACTTTCATCAAAGGCAAGAAGTCCAATCCTGGCTAACGACAAAACCTGATGGCACCATACTTGGACAAAAGGTTACACCTTTAGATGCGGTTGGTGTTTATGTTCCAGGTGGTAAAGCCGTGTATCCATCTTCTATTGTAATGAATGTTATCCCGGCACAGGTAGCAGGTGTAGAAAAAATTGTGATGGTTTCGCCACCGAACCAACAGGGAAATCTTGATCCGGTTGTTCTTGTGACTGCGCATGAAGTAGGAGTTTCAGAGATTTATAAAGTAGGTGGAGCCCAAGCAATAGCAGCACTAGCTTATGGGACCGAAACGATTCCGAAGGTCGATAAAATAACAGGTCCAGGAAATATCTTTGTCGCCTTAGCGAAACGAGAAGTATTTGGTGAAGTTGATATTGATATGATTGCAGGGCCAAGTGAAATTGTTATATTAGCTGATGAACAAGCCAATCCAGCTTATATTGCAGCGGATCTTCTCTCCCAAGCTGAGCATGATGAACGTGCTTCCGTTGTTCTTGTGACGAGCAGTGATCAATTAGCAAAAACTGTCGCTGAAGAAGTGGAATGTCAGTTACAAACATTACCTCGAAAAACGATTGCTGAAGTTTCCATTGAACAATTTGGACAGATTATTAAGACAGACAATCTAGCTGAATCGATTCAAGTGGTGAATGAACTAGCGCCTGAGCATCTAGAAGTTTTAACAAATAATCCACTTGAGTTACTCGGTCAAATACGTCATGCTGGAGCTATTTTTTTAGGTGAATATAGTTCAGAGCCGGTTGGTGATTATTTTGCAGGCCCTAATCATATCCTTCCAACGAATGGAACTGCTCGATTTTCAAGTCCTTTAAGTGTTGATGATTTTGTGAAAAAGTCAAGCATTATTTCGTATAGTAAAACGGCTTTGCAGAAAAATGGTGAGCAGATTATGGCACTCGCACGTATGGAAGGGCTAGAAGCACATGCCCGAGCGATTGAAATTAGAATGAAGGGTAGAGATGATAATGAGAACCGCAACGATTGAAAGAAATACAGGTGAAACACAAATTAAGCTTCATTTTACGATGGATGGAGAAGGCAAGTCAGATCTCGAGACAGGGGTACCCTTTCTGACGCATATGCTCGACTTATTTACGAAGCATGGTCATTTTAATTTGGCGGTTACAGCAAATGGAGACACGGAAGTAGATGACCACCATACAACAGAAGATATCGGGATTTGTTTAGGGTTGGCTTTGAAGCAAGCGTTAGGAGATAAAAAGGGGATTAAGCGTTATGGGAGTGCTTTTGTGCCGATGGATGAAGCGTTGGCTCAAGTGGTTGTCGATTTAAGCAATCGTCCTCATTTAGAGTTTCGTGCTACACTACCAAGTCAAAAGGTAGGTACTTTTGATACGGAGCTTGTTCACGAATTTTTATGGAAGCTTGCATTGGAAGCTAGAATGAACTTACATGTGATTGTTCATTATGGAAGCAACACTCACCATATTATTGAAGCTATTTTTAAAGCGATGGCACGTGCGCTTGACGAAGCGACATCGATTGACGAGCGGGTGAAGGGGATCCCTTCCACGAAAGGATTGTTATAAAATGATAGGTATTATTGATTATGGCATGGGTAATTTACACAGCGTTAGTAAGGCATTAGAACGTCTTGGTTATGAATATAAAATAACTGACTCGATCGAAGAGCTTGTTGACATGGATGGTTTGATTCTCCCTGGTGTTGGTGCATTTCCTGATGCGATGAAGATTTTGCAAGAAACAGGGCTTGCTGCTTTTATTCAAGATTGGACATATGCGAAGCGCCCGTTACTTGGTATTTGTCTTGGAATGCAGCTGCTTTTTCAAGAGAGTGAAGAGCATGAAACAACAAAGGGAATTGGCCTACTACCTGGGAGGGTTGAGCGTTTTTCAGGGAAGGATGTAGACGGTAGTACGTATAAGGTTCCACATATGGGCTGGAATCTTTTATCATTTACACAACCGAAACATCCGTTAATAAAAAATGTAGAAGAGGATCATGTTTATTTTGTACATTCCTATTATGTCAAAACGGATGAGGAGCAAGTGTTACTTGCAACAGCTCAATATGGTGGAGAGCTCGTACCAGCTATTGTTGGACATGGAAGTGTCGTTGCTACACAATTTCACCCTGAAAAAAGTAGTACAGTAGGTATGCAAATTTTAGAGAACTATTGTAAGTGGGTAGAGGGGATGAAGGAAGATGACTAATTTTACGATTTATCCTGCCATTGATATACGTGATGGCAAATGTGTCAGGTTAAGACAAGGAGATTATAATCAAGAAACTATTTACGGTGATTCGCCTTTTGAAATGGCTCGTTCCTTTCAGGAGGGTGGGGCCAAGTGGGTTCATATGGTCGATTTAGACGGGGCAAAAGCAAAAAAGCGTGTAAATCATGATTCTGTTGTACAAGTGGCAAGTGAATTGTCTGTTTCTGTCCAAGTTGGTGGCGGAATTCGCACAGAGGCAGATATTGCTTATTATTTGGAAGCGGGTGTTGAAAGGGTTATTTTAGGAAGCATAGCCGTTCAAGATCCTAATTTCACTAAAGAGATGCTTGCTAAATATGGAGGCAAAAAAATTGTGATTGGGTTAGATGCTCGTGATGGCTATGTGGCCACAGAAGGTTGGCTTGAAACATCCTCTGTCAAAGCTAATGAGCTCGGGATTGAGCTTGTTCATTTTGGGGCAGAAACGTTTATCTATACAGATATTTCCCGTGATGGCATGTTAAACGGGCCAAATATCGTGGAAATCTCTGCCTTAGCTAAAGCGACTGGAAAAGAAGTGATTGCTTCTGGTGGTGTAAGTAGTCTAACCGATTTACATATGTTACGTGCTAATTTCACGGATGGCGTCTCTGGTGCCATAATAGGAAAGGCTTTATATACGAATCAATTTACTCTTGCAGAAGCACTTGCAGAAAAGGGGAGCTAGGATGTTAACAAAACGAATTATACCTTGTTTGGACGTGAAGGATGGTCGAGTTGTTAAGGGCATCCAATTTGTAAATTTACGTGATGCAGGAGATCCTGTTGAGTTATCCACCTTTTATGATCAGCAAGGAGCAGATGAGTTGGTATTCCTTGATATTTCAGCTTCCCATGAAGGGCGGGAAACAATGATTGAAGTGGTTCGTGAGGTGGCCGCTACGCTCGCGATCCCTTTTACAGTTGGAGGAGGGATCCAAACACTTGAAGATATGAAGCGTGTTCTCCGAGCTGGTGCCGATAAAGTGTCACTCAATACAGCTGCGGTTAAAAGACCAGACCTCATTAAAGAGGGAGCCGACTTTTTTGGTTCGCAATGCATCGTAGTGGCGATTGATGCCAAATTTGATTCTGAGTTACAATCATGGCGTGTCTATACACACGGCGGTCGACAAGCGACGGACTGGGAAGTCAAGGATTGGGCACAGGAAGCAGTCAGGTTAGGTGCGGGTGAATTTTTACTAACAAGTATGGATCAAGATGGTGAAAAAAATGGATTTGACATAGCTTTAACAAAGGCTGTTCGTGACGCTGTTTCGGTACCTGTGATTGCTTCAGGAGGTGCGGGAGAAGCTAAGCATTTTCAAGAAGTATTTGAGCAAGCAGGTGCGGATGCAGGGCTGGCGGCATCCATTTTTCATTATAAGGAGACATCTGTTGAAGAGGTTAAGAGCTTTTTAAAAGAGAGAGGAGTGGTTGTACGATGAAGAAAGAAACGATCCGTTTTGATGAAAAAGGACTTGTGCCTGCCATTGTGCAAGATGCCATTTCCAAAGAAGTACTGACATTGGCCTATATGAATAAAGAATCGTTACAAAAAACACAAGACACAGGCGAAACTTGGTTTTACAGCCGTTCTCGTCAGGAGCTATGGCATAAGGGGGCTACGTCAGGCCATACACAATCGATTATCGATATTCGTTTTGATTGTGATGCGGATGCCTTGCTCGTTTTAGTTGAACCACATGGACCAGCTTGTCACACAGGTAAGTATACGTGCTTTTCAGAAACATTACGAGGAGATATGACCGACGGGAAAGATACTAACAGGGGGAAGGATAGTAAAGTTGAAAACGTTGAGCCTTTACTCCAGGCCCAGGAAGAGCGCTTTTCAATTATAAATGAATTAGAAGCGTTAATCGCCAAGCGGGAGGCAGAACGACCTGAGGGTGCCTATACGACGTATTTGTTTGAAGAAGGTGTCGATAAGATTTTAAAAAAGGTCGGCGAGGAAGCTAGTGAAGTGATTATTGCTGCGAAAAACCGAGATGCGAAGGAGCTTAAATGGGAAGTAGCCGATTTATTCTATCACTTGCTTGTCTTATTAAGAGAACAAAAGCTACCACTGGATCGGGTCCTTGACGTATTGAGGGAAAGATATCAATAAAGAAAGCAAACTAATAGATTTATGAGCGAGTTGTCTGGTTCTTAGCTGTGAACCTTAAAAGGAGTGAGCTAATTATGTTTAAAGGTGTTCGTACTGACTCGGAATCAAGATGTATTCATTACCATTTGGAAAAAGACATTGTATCTATTAAGTTTTATTGCTGTGGTACCTACTACTCCTGTTACAAGTGCCACCAAGAATTAAGTGACCATAAAGTGATTCCTTGGCCAAAAGATTCATACGATAGTTTAGCAATTTTATGTGGAGCATGCCAAACAGAATTATCAATAGGCCAATATATAAAGACTAGTCAATGTCCACATTGCACTCATGCATTTAATGAAAAATGTGAGCTGCATTATGATATATATTTTTGCTTGAGTGCTGAAGATGGGGGCACGAAGGCAGAGGGTGAAGGTAGAAGCAAGACACGAAGGCAGAGTGCAGAGGGCAAAGGTGCATGTGAAGGCAACGAGGTTAAGATAGACGCAAGGGGAAAAGGTGAGCATGGTAGGCATACGGGCAGAGGTGAATGAAAGGTACACAATGTGCTTGTTATATGCAGATACCGTTGTCAACTGAGCGAATATCTCAACAAAGAGGACGTTAATGTGCAGATACGAGAGCCAACTGAGCGAGTATCTGAACAAAGAGGCTGTTAATGTGCAGATACGCGAGCCAATCGAGCGAGTATCTGAACAAAGAGGACGTTAATGTGCAGATACACTAGTCAATCGAGCGAGTATCTGAACAAAGAGGCTGTTAATG
>NZ_JAQQWS010000014.1:0-30324 GCF_028610675.1 Alkalihalobacillus pseudalcaliphilus | reverse complement strand
AAGAGGACGTTAATGTGCAGATACGAGAGCCAATCGAGCGAGTATCTGAACAAAGAGGACGTTAATGTGCAGATACGCGAGCCAACTGAGCGAATATCTGAACAAAGAGGACGTTAATGTGCAGATACACTAGTCAATCGAGCGAGTATCTGAACAAAGAGGCTGTTAATGTGCAGATACGCGAGCCAACTGAGCGAATATCTGAACAAAGAGGACGTTAATGTGCAGATACGAGAGCCAATCGAGCGAGTATCTGAACAAAGAGGACGTTAATGTGCAGATACGAGAGCCAACTGAGCGAATATCTCAACAAAGAGGGCTTAAGTAAGGTGCTTCCATTCATATAAAATTAACAGGATTATGTAATTTTATTTTTCAAGAAAAAATATGTCGAAATACTACGTTCATATAGTATAATTGGGGCATGAATGAACATTGGAGGCAATACTGAATGGATTTAACCCCTCATGGTGAAGGAAATAACATTATACCATTCATAAGAAATGGTGATTATTTTTTTCAAAAAGGATTAATTGCTTATCGAAAAAAGCATCTTCAACGGGCGGTAAAGCTTTTTCAACGTGCTGTCAAGCTGACAGATAAAGAGCCTGTTTTTCGAATCCAATTAGCGGCTGTATTATCAGAAATGAGTCATTATGAAGAATCGAATGATTTACTTCGGGAAGTAGTAGCAGAGGAGAATAATGAGTATAGTGAATGCTATTTTTTTATGGCTAATAACTATGCTTATTTAGGTTTGTTTGATAAGGCCCAAAGAGCAGCTAATCATTATTTACACATGGATCCAAATGGCCCATTTCAGCAAGATGCCAAAGATCTGTTGGAATTATTAGATATAGAGTATGAGGATTTCCCAAATTGGAATGATAATGATAGTGAAGATACATCAGATGATGACTATTTACTCGATCACGAGAGGGCACGCACTCATTTAAAGAATGGTGAGATTGAAGCGGCTATTCCGATACTGGAGCAAATTATTGAACAGTTTCCATCGCATTGGTCCGCTTTTAACCACTTAGCAGAAGCTTTTTTTCGTTTGAACGACGACAGGGCGTTTCAAATTTCTTCTCATGTTTTAAAAGAGGATGAAAGCAATCTGTACGTTCGGGCAAATTTGGCATTATTTTATATAAAAATTGGCCAGAAAGAGAAAGCTGAGCAATTTTTGCAGCCGTTACGAATTGTGTATCCGATTGATTACGAAAATTATCTTTTTATTGCTGAAGTGTTATGTGCTGCGGGTGAATATGAGGCTGCTAAAGAACGTTTTGAACGGATGGATGAGAGCTTTTATGATGACCACCCTCAATGGCTATTTTGTTATGCGGTGACACTTGCGCATACAGGTGAACTTAAAAAAGCACATTATATTTTACACGAAGCATCTTTGATTGGTAATGAACGAGCAGCTTTGATGATTAAGCAAGCCCAAAGTGGAGAAAAAGAACTTGATTGGTCTTATCATCCGTGGCAAAGTGACTAGGTGAGCAGCTTAATAGACTTTGGTCGGTCATTTCGTTACGATATGAATGAGATTAGAAGTTGTGAGGAATAGGGAGTTGATGATAATGGGTGAAGAAACAATGTATGATGTAATTATTGCAGGAGCGGGTCCAGCTGGAATGACAGCGGCTGTTTATACATCTCGAGCTAATTTAAAAACAGTAATGATTGAACGTGGTGTCCCTGGTGGCCAGATGGCTAATACAGAAGAAGTGGAAAATTATCCAGGCTTTGACCATATTCTTGGTCCAGAGCTTTCAAATAAAATGTTTGAACATGCAAAAAAATTCGGTGCTGAATATGCTTACGGCGATATTAAAGAGATTGTCGATGAAGGTGAATTTAAAGTAGTTAAGGCAGGTAGTAAAGAATATAAAGCACGAGCTGTTATTGTTACAACTGGTGCTGAATATAAAAAATTAGGGATTCCAGGCGAAAAAGAATATAGTGGTCGCGGTGTATCCTACTGTGCCGTTTGTGACGGTGCTTTCTTTAAAGAACGTGAATTAGTCGTTATTGGTGGTGGAGATTCTGCAGTTGAAGAAGCTGTTTATTTAACAAAATTCGCCTCAAAAGTAACAGTTATTCATCGTCGTGACCAGCTACGTGCACAGAAAATTTTACAAGATCGTGCCTTTAAGAATGATAAAATCGAGTTTGTTTGGGACCATGTTGTCAATGAAGTTAAAGGTGAAAACGGAAAAGTCACTAGTGTAACGATTGAACACACAAAAACTGGTGAAGTATCTGACTTTGCAACAGATGGTGTTTTTGTTTATATCGGCATGTTGCCACTTAATCAAAGTGTTCAAAACTTAGGCGTTTTAAATGATGAGGGCTACATTGTAACTAATGCCGATATGGAAACGAGTGTTCCTGGTGTTTTTGCAGCGGGTGATGTTCGTGAAAAGACACTAAGACAAATTGTGACGGCTACGGGTGACGGTAGTATTGCTGCTCAGCAAGTCCAACATTACTTAGAAACACTCGATGAAAAAGTAAAATAATCATTACTATTCATAAAAGGACCTAGGTTGATTTTGTCCATTACAAAAAGACAACTTAAATGTATGAAACCGTAATTCGGTTTTAATGCTTCTGTAACAGTTGTGAAACAAATTAAGGGTAATATAATCATTAAGTAATTGACCCCCTTTTTTATATAGTTATTTGCACGGACCTAGTGTCCGTGCCTTTTTTTGTGGTTTTTTAGGTGATTTGTTCATTGTAAGGGATTTGGAGTCTGCATAAAGTGAGAAAGCCGAGCAAACGCCGAATCTCGGGGTTGCGAACGGAAAAATGAGTAGAAACCCCGAGCAAACGTCGAATCACGGGGTTGTGAGGAGGAAAAGAGGGAGAAACCACCCCTAGCAAAAGCGGAATCTCGGGGTTGCGAGCGGAAAAATGAGTAGAAAGCCCGAGCAAAAGCGGAATCACGGGGTTGCGAGCGGAAAAACGAGTAGAAAGCCCGAGCAAACGTCGAATCACGGGGTTGCGAGCGGGAAAACGAGTAGAAACCCCGAGCAAACGTCGAATCTCGGGGTTGCGAGGAGGAAAAGAGGGAGAAAGCCCGAGCAAACGTCGAATCTCGGGGTTGCGAGCGGAAAAACGAGTAGAAACCGCGAGCAAACGCCGAATCTCGTGGTTGTGAGCGGAAAAATGAGTAGAAACCGCGAGCAAACGTCGAATCTCGGGGTTGCGAGCGGAAAAAAGGGGAGTAACCCCGAGCAAAAGCGGAATCTCGGGGTTGCGAGCGGGAAAAGAGAGAGAAAGCCCCAGCAAACCTAGTCTGCCTCCAATAAAGGTGACAGTTTCTCTTTGCCCTTTAATTATAGGCTATTCGTTCACTTCACCTGTGTTCATTTTGTACTTTAATTGTTGGCCTTTCGTTCAATTTGCTTTTGCTCTGTTCCATTACAAAAATTGGGTTTCACCAATCAGGTCCTAGTAATTGAGACATAGAGCAAATGAATGTATAATAGAAAGGATGAAATCGTGAGGTGAAGCTCGTGCAGAGGGTAACGAATTGTGTTTTAGTTGATGGAGATGAAGTATTGTTATTACAAAAGCCGAGACGAGGCTGGTGGGTGGCTCCTGGTGGCAAAATGGAAGCTGGTGAAACGATTAAGGAAGCCGCAGTACGTGAGTTTCGCGAAGAAACAGGCTTACATGTTGAAGGTGCTGAGTTAAAAGCCGTTTGCTCTATGGTTATTATTGAGCAAGATGAAATAATCTCGGAATGGATGATGTTTACCTTTTCAGCTTCCAACCATCACGGACAATTATTAAAGCAATCACCAGAAGGAATATTGAATTGGACAGAGAAGGATGATATAAAACAATTGCCAATGGCAGAAGGTGACCATTATGTGATGGAACATGTTCTAAATGGAGAAGGCGTATTATATGCTACTTTTCACTATACACCTGAATTCAAATTACTTTCTTATCGTTTAGATCCATCTCAGTGAAACTTGTAAAAGGTTTACATGTTATTGACGTTTTTCTGACTTTTGACTAAAGATGGCATTTTATTGACCGGAATCATTTAAGATGAAAGTTAAGAAAAATGACCTTTTATCATTGCCTTAATTTTCGGAAAAAAATCGAATTATAAGAAGGTGGACTTTATGACAGAGACAAAAAAGGAAATAGAAATTGTCATTATCACAGGAATGTCAGGTGCGGGGAAAACAGTTGCTGTGCAAAGCTTCGAGGATTTAGGATATTTCTGTGTCGATAATCTACCACCTGCTTTATTACCCAAATTTATAGACTTAATTGAAGGTGCTAATGGAAAAATGGAGAAGGTGGCATTGGTCATTGATTTACGAAGCCAATCATTCTTTAAGCAATTATTTGAAACCATTGATTCTATTAGTCAAACAACAAGTGTAAATGTGAATGTTAAGATTCTATTTTTAGATGCAAAAGATAATAAGCTTGTCCAAAGATATAAAGAAACGAGGCGTTCGCATCCATTATCAAAAGGCGGATTACCATTGGATGGCATTACGGAAGAACGCGAACTTCTTGAAGAAATGAAAGGAAGAGCTCAACAAATTATCGATACGACTGATTTAAAACCCGTAGAGCTAAGAGAAAAAATAATTGAGAGTTTTTCTTCCGAGCATACTTCTTCATTTGTCGTAAATGTAGTATCATTTGGATTTAAGTATGGAATTCCTATTGATGCCGATTTGACATTTGATGTTCGCTTTTTACCAAATCCTCATTATATCGAGCACATGCGTCCCAAAACTGGACTAGATGAAGAAGTATCTTCGTATGTATTAAAATGGAGTGAAACCCAGCAGTTAATCGATAAACTAAAAGATTTACTTGATTACATGCTTCCTCACTATAAGAGAGAAGGAAAAAGTCAAGTTGTTATTGGTATAGGTTGTACGGGTGGAAAACATCGTTCCGTGACTCTAGCTGAATATTTTGGTGACTACTTTAGCCAAGAATACGATACACGTATTAGCCACCGTGATATCGAGAAAGGTAAAGGTAGAACATCGTGAATAAGAAAATAGTCGTATTAGGTGGCGGAACTGGATTATCGGTATTATTACGAGGTCTAAAGACATTTCCAGTAGATATTACAGCGATCGTGACTGTTGCGGATGATGGAGGAAGCTCAGGACGTTTACGTAAAGAACTTGATGTCCCTCCACCTGGTGATATCCGCAATGTTTTAATTGCATTGGCAGAAGTAGAGCCGCTTGTTGAACAGTTATTTCAACATCGTTTTCAAAACGGAAATGGGCTGTCTGGGCACTCATTAGGAAATTTATTACTTGCTGGAATGACCTCTATTACCGGTGACTTTGCTAACGGTATATCTGAAATAAGTAAAGTTTTAAATGTGAGAGGAAAGGTCTTACCTGCCGCAAATAAGAGCGTTGTCCTTCATGCTGAAATGGAAGATGGGACAATTGTAACTGGAGAATCAACGATCCCTAAATCAGGAAAAAGGATCCGTAGGGTTTTTTTAACACCTGATAATATTAGGGCCCTTTCCGAATGCATACGCGAAATACAACGAGCTGACTTAATTGTGCTTGGGCCTGGTAGCTTATATACGAGTGTATTGCCAAATCTACTTGTTCCTGGGATTGTTGAATCGATTGTTGACGCAAAAGCACCGAAAGTTTATATTTCCAATATTATGACGCAAAAAGGGGAAACGGATTCCTATAGTGCATATCAACATTTGGAAGCGATTTTACAGCATTGTGGTGACCAATTTGTAGATTATATCCTTGTCCATGGTTCACCAGTATCAGATAGTGTAAGGAAAAAATATGCCTTGGAAGAAGCAGAGCCAGTTCATGTTGACTTGGATAATTTAGAAAAGAAAAACATACAAGTTATTAATGACCACTTTGTCATTGAACATGAAGATGTACTTAGGCATGATGCAATTAAAGTATCCAAAGCCTTGCTAGAACTGATGCAAAGATAATAATTGAAACCGTGTGGGGGCTTTATTCAATGCAATAAGCGTATAGGCGTTTATTTGATAGAGGAATTAAGATAGTCTACACGGCTGAAAGGAGTGAATAAAATGTCCTTCGCAGCCACGACCAAAAAAGAGCTCACTCAATTAGAAGCTGATGACTGTTGTACAAAAGCTGAGTTAGCAGCATTAATTCGTATGAATGGGACACTATCTTTTAACAATTTACAATTTAGTTTAGATGTTACCACTGAAAACGCGGCTATTGCTAGAAGAATTTATACATTAATAAAAAAGCAAGATCCGGATATTTTCTTGGAGCTTCTCGTTCGTAAAAAAATGAGATTAAAGAAAAATAATGTTTACTTGGTACGTATTTCGAAACAAGCACGTTCTCTTCTAGAGGTGCTGGATATTTTAGGAGAAGGACTGACATTTAATCGTGCCATTTCTTCTAAGCTTACAAGGAATAGCTGCTGCAAAAGAGCATACTTACGCGGAGCTTTTTTAGCAGGAGGATCGATCAATCATCCTGAAACGTCCTCCTACCACTTAGAAATATTCTCCTACCATGAGGAACATAATGACTCGTTATGTGATTTGATGAACGAATATCAATTAAATGCAAAAACATTGGAACGTAAGAAGGGGTTCATCACGTATATGAAGGAGAGCGAAAAAATTACCGAGTTCCTTAATATCATTGGTGCTCATCAAGCTCTTCTTTATTTCGAAGATGTTAGGATTATGAAGGATATGCGAAATTCCGTTAATCGTTTGGTCAATTGTGAGACAGCCAATTTAAATAAAACGGTCGGAGCCGCTTTGCGCCAAGTGGAAAATATTCGACTTGTTGAAAAGGAATATGGACTCGATAATTTACCTCCTAAGCTTAGGGAAATGGCGATTTTACGAATGAATCATCAGGATGTAACGCTAAAGGAATTAGGTGAAATGGTGGATGGTGGCACTGTTAGTAAGTCGGGTGTTAACCACCGCTTAAGAAAAATTGATGAAATCGCCGACAAAATTAGAAGTGGGCAAGCCATTGAAATGAAAAGGTGATTCAGGTTTACAAAACCATCAGTCGCACGAACAAGAAGGGCGTACTGTCCCGTTAAGGTCTTCTATCACAAGATAAAAGCCAGTTAACTTCAAGGCACAGACTATTGCACCTAAGCACTTTCATTCAAACCGCCCATGGCGGAGTCAAAACCAGCTCCGCCACCAACAAAGATGAAAGTGGTGTCTGGCTTTTTAACTGGTGAACTTCATTCAAGCTTTTCATTTTAAATGAATGGTCTTAGATTGTTTTGTGAACTTGAGGATTAGTAGTAACCCAGCGGGCGAGTCATGAGGAGACTGCCGTGGGACATAGTGGCAGAGCTGAGATCTGCGGCGTAGCCGATTAGCTCAGTTCCACCCCAGGACGCGGAGTATGATTTTCGATAGCGAAAAGTAGAGCTCCGCACATCGTCCATAAGTAACTTGCATATAAAAGTAACACGATATAAAAGGAGGAGAAAACAATGGTAGAAAAAGATGTCGTCATCCAATTAAAGACAGGTTTACAAGCAAGGCCAGCAGCACGATTTGTTCAAGAAGCAAACCGTTTCGCTGCGGAAGTCTTCATTGAAAAGGAAAATAAAAAAGTAAACGCAAAAAGCATTATGGGTTTAATGAGCTTAGCACTTGGTCATAAAGCGGAAATCAAATTAATATGCGAAGGACATGATGAACAAGAAGCGTTAGAATCGCTTGCGAACTTCATAGAAACAGAATAAACGAACGAGAGCTTGCTAACTTTAAAAAAGTAACAAGCTCTTTTTTTATTCCAAAGTGTTATGAAAGGTGTAAGCAGCTTTGCATCAATGCTACCTGAGAAAAAGGTTGGCCTAGTTATATTTGCCAACACAGGAGATATCCCATTACAATTGCTATCCGATCAAATACTACTCGATTGTTTTTCTTGAGTCCGAGATAATAATATGTGGATAAATGAAAATACAAACGGACGAAAAAGCAATGAAACTGGGGACACTGTGTATAATATTGTGGATATAAATTAGAATTATCAGAATTCATCAAGCTGAATGTGGATAAACAAAAAAGTAGATTACTTATCCACAAAAGGGGACCTCGTTAAATTGAAAAGTCACCTAAAGAGTTCATAACTGCTTTAGGTGACTTTTTTAATGATTAGTTTGGCTTAATGATATCGTCAATTAAACCGTATTCTTTAGCTTTTTCTGCCGTCATGAAGTTATCACGGTCAGTATCGCGTTGAATCACTTCTAATGGTTGACCAGTTCTTTCAGCAAGAATCTCGTTTAAAGTCTGACGCATTTCTAAAATTCGACGAGTGTGAATTTCAATATCAGATGCTTGACCACGTGTTCCACCAAGTGGTTGGTGAATCATGACTTCACTATTTGGAAGAGCGAAACGTTTGCCTTTTTCACCTGCTGCAAGTAAGAATGCACCCATTGATGCGGCCATTCCAATACAAATTGTAGACACTTTAGGTTTAATAAAGTTCATCGTATCATAAATCGCCATACCAGCTGTAATAGATCCACCTGGGCTGTTAATATATAGCGAAATATCTTTGTCTGGATCCTCGGCATTTAAGAATAATAATTGTGCAACAATAGAATTGGCGACATTATCATCAATGGCAGACCCTAACATAATAATACGGTCTTTTAAAAGTCGTGAATAAATGTCATAAGCACGCTCACCACGATTTGTTTGTTCAATAACTGTAGGAATTAAATTCATATTAAAAGTTCCTCCTTTAATTTAAATGAGATCTTTTTGTAGAGGTGATTATGTACATCATACCTAAAAGGTCAAAGAAGGTCAAATGGTTTACCTCCCTTAACATTACTATTCATGATTGTTGATAAAAATCCCTTCTTACAGGATAGCCTAATTTTCAAAAAATGAAACAAAAAATGAATTCTTTTTTGAAGATGAGTCAAGAAAGGAGAGGGATGTTAAAGAAAGTAAGCTCCCAAACATGTAACGAATGACTTTGAAATCATATTATTTAGTATGCTTCTGGCGGTATTCACTTGGTGTCATGCCAACATGTTTTTTAAATACTTTAGCGAAATATTTATCATGATGATATCCGATTTCCTCGGCAACTTCGTAAATTTTAAGTTGAGAATGGGCGAGTAGTTCTTTAGCCTTCTGAACTCGGATGGAAGTCAGAAAATCAGTAATGGTTTGTTTGTATTCAAGTTTAAATTTACGTGAAATATATTCTCGACTCAAATAAAAATGGTCGGATATTTCTTGTAAAGTGATATCCCGCTGATAATGACATTCAATATAGCGAGCAATTTTAGCGATCGTCGGTTCATTTGATTCGAGTTGTAGTTGCACTTGAACTTTTTTCATTAAAGCATGAAAAAAAGTGCGCTGAACATGTGTAAATAATGAGAATGAAAAGCGCCCATCCGACTCCCAATAATGCTCATTCGTTTCGATAAAGTTCTGAGTTGTTAGCCAGTGCTGTTGAAGAACTTGAAAGTGCTCCTGCCATCTTTTTATAAAGGACCAAGTGAGTTGGCGAGAGGGGATAGAGGTAAACAGTTGGTCTAACGTTTCTGTTAAAATCCGGGCATCTCCTCCTTCAATTGCCCACTTAAGCTGCTCTTTATAATCTAATAAGAGCCAAGGCTTTTCTACAATTTCTTGCTTAGCCTCATTCAAAAGTAAAGAGGCATCCAATCGTTGAAGTGTGTTTGTATAGCTCTTTTTTGGAAGTGGCTGTACATCTCCGATAACGAACGGAACCGATACACGATATTTTTGCCATAGAAGTGCTCTTAGTTTCCTACTTAGTTGGTCTATTTTTTCATTAGTGTCACTTAATATAATGAATTCGTCTTGTCTATTCATATTTTTGAACGCGTATAGGTGTGGCACTTCCTTTGTTATTTGCTGTGTTAGTTGAAATAAAGTTTGGTAAGCCTCTTCACTTTTCCCTGAGAATATAAAAGGGATAAGCATATTCATTGGAAGAATCCCAATAATAAATGATGACTTTGTCAAATGTAGCTTAAATTCTTTTTCATAGAAATGACGGTCTTCTTCTGTTAGGGTGTCATCGCTAATAAGTTTGGTTAGCCAATTGCTACAATAAAGTGGGTGAAGCCCATGAGCGGCCTCTTCTTTTTTGATTTCTTCTAACCTCGTTTGTTTTTGCTTTTGGATATCGATAACAGCCTGCTCGAGTGTTTCGTTTAACTCTTCTCGTTGGATAGGTTTTAATAAATAATCAAAGCTCCCATATTTTATGGCGTTTTTTGTATAACTAAAGTCATCATAACCACTAATGACAATCGTTTTGGCAACAACCTTGTTTTCACTGAGCCATTTGAGTAATTCCACGCCATTACACGTTGGCATACGCATATCGGTAAAGATAATATCTGGCTGTTCTTCATTAATAATCGCTTGTGCTTCTAGACCATTTGTTGCTTCGTAAACGTGGTTAATGTTAAAACGTGACCATTCTGCTAAGAGGAGTAGACCTTCTCGAACATGTTTTTCGTCATCAATAATTAATGCTTTCAAATCTCATCACTCTCCGTACGATTTGGTATCGTGAGTCGAACTAAGAAACCACCTGATAAATCTTTTAATAATTCCAAATGGGCCTGATCATTATAGTATAGCTTTAACCTTCTATAAACATTTTGGAGACCGACACCGTTCCCTGAAGAGCTTTCCATCGGTTCTGGATTTTTAAGCTGTTTTTGGATTTGAGCTAGTCGTTCAGCTGAGATGCCTATTCCATTGTCTTTTACTTCAATTTGAATATGTCTCTCTTTTTGAACGCATGTAATCGTCACTTTTCCAGCTTGCTCCCCTTGCTCAAAGCCATGGTTAAAAAAGTTTTCAACAAGCGGTTGTAAGAGCATTTTGGGAACAGGAATTTCTTTTAATTCTTCTTCACAAATAATGGAATATTCAAGCTTTTCCTCAAATCTTTGTAGCTGTAAATATAGATAGGAGCGGACATAACTAAGCTCTTGTGATAGTGGCACAAAGGACTCAGCTGTGTGAATGCCATATCTCATAATTTTTGATAGATCGGTGATTAACGAATACACTTTTGGTGCATCACTTTTTAATGCCTGAGTACCAATTGATTGAAGCGCATTATAGAGAAAATGCGGATTTATTTGAGCCTGCAAAGCTTTTAATTGATTCGTTTTATTTTCAATTTCTAATTTGTATTCTCTGTTAATTAGTTGGTCCATTTTTTGAACCATTTCTTTAAATTGGTCACCTAATTCACCAATTTCATCATTACCTAATGTTCTGAAATGAACTTGCATATTGCCTTTTTTAACTTCATTGATATTTTTTACGAGAATCGTCAAAGGATTTGTAATTTTATAGGATATAAAAAAAGTAGCAAGTATGACTAAGGACAATCCTAAAATTCCAAATAGAATATTTATGTAGGCAACATCGTAAGCACTTTCGAACAGACTGCTCTCGGGAATAATTTTAATTAATTTCCAACCACCTCGCGAATCTGCGATTGTATCATAAATAAGAACAAAAGGTTCCTTCGTTTCTTGCCATTCAATCACACCGCTTTCCTGACCTGATCGGGAGACTGCTTCAATCCATTGCTGCTCATCACGTTCTTCGATAATAGCTGATGATTGAAATACAGAGTTTCCATCTGGTGTGATAATGATTAATTCCTCATTCCCACTAGAGTAAAGGTGCCTACTTAATTCTTCTAGTTTTCGACCGTTTACTTGCAAACTAATATAACCTAATGTATTGTCAGCGGGCACATTTTGTAAGGAGCGGTGTAAGGTAAAGGAAGCATTAGTCTGCTGTTCAGATGGTTTGATATAAAGATTATAAGGATCTTCATAAGCTTTTTGATAAAATTGTACATTCGATTGGTTAAGCTGTTGTGAATATATGACGGACGATTGCTTGGAAGTTGTGATAAATTGCTGATTTCTTTCAATATAAAGGCTTAATGCCTCAATACTTTGGTCAGCGTATAGAATGGTTTGTAGAACTTGATTGACGACACTAACTGAAATATATTGCTCACGCACAACCTCTGCTGATTTGAGATAACTAATAAAATCGAGATGGTTATAGACTGAGAGTGAAAGATTATTTAATTCCTTCACATAACTATCGATGTTAACCTTACCTTGATAGAGCAAATGAGCGTTTTCTTCAATGGTTTGATCTTTTAATGATTCTTTCGTATATAGAAAAGTAACAAGGATCGATGAACCAAAAGGGATAATCGTAAAAATAAGAAATAGAATGATTAACTTTTGCCTAATACTCGATTTCATATTGTTACACCTCCTGTTTGGCTCTATGGGTTAATCTATGTTGATTATAAACGATGTCATGATTTTTGGATTGGAAAAGTGAATGAAACAGAAATTCTTAGTGAGTTTGTATGTAAGTTAGTACGAACATAGAGCGTTACTCGTCGCTACAGAAATGCTCGCTCGTCCTGTGGGGTGGTGCTGAACTAACTAGCTTACTAGTGGATTTGAGCTAGCCACTTCATCCCACTGGAGTCTCCGCGGCATTTCTTCCGCTGGGTATAGAACGTCAAATAATCTTTCATGCTTGTTGGTGGCGACTTTTGAAACAGTTGGCACGTTTACAACTCGATTACCATCAGGAGTCAGCTGAATAAACAGGGAGCATTGTCCCGCTAAGGTCATTTATCGCGAGATAGATGACCAGCTAACTTCACTGCACAACCTATCGCCCATAGGTAACTTCCATATTAAGATGTTTTTAGTTACCCCGTTCCTACTATAAAGGAAAACCTCAAATACAGGGTTATCGTATTTGAGGTTTTTAATTATTAAATTAGCTGTGTATGAGTAACCATAGTTATTTTAGGTTTTGCCAAGTTGAATCCATTCTTTCTAATAAGGTTGGATAATCAATGCGCTCGGCAACGTATTCTTGAATAAGTGAGGCAAAGTCTTGGTTTGCTCCATCTGGCCACATAAACCAAGTCCACGGTAAAGTTTGGTCTTCAGACGAGTATTCTAAAATGACTTCACCTAGTGCACCTAGACCAACAGGATCGATATGGTCAAAGGCTGGAATGAAAGCAAATTCTTCCGTTAAATAACGTTGACCCGTTTCAGAGTTGACCATCCAGTCTAATAAAAGTTTCGCTTCTTCTAGTTTCTCTGAATTTTTGTTCAGAACCCAGTTGTTCGGTACTCCGATTGGTAGTTTTGCTTCACCGTCATCATTTAATGAAATCGGGATAATGCCCATATTAATATCTGGATTTAATTCATAAATCATATTTTCTACCCAGTTACCTTGTTGAAGCATGGCGGTTTGTCCGTTAGCAAATTGAGTAACTTGCGTATTGTAATCTGTTGTTAATGGATTCGTATTCCCGTATTCAATTTCTAAATCAATTAAGGCTTGGAATTGTTCAAAACCTTCGTTACCAACGAATGTTTCTGTACCTTCATTCAGACCGTCAATAAATGCAGTAGGGTCACCTTGTTCAGCATAAGGAATATTTAATAGATGTTGGCCAATAACCCACCATTCTGCATAACCAGCTGAGAAAGCTGTGATATCATTCTCTTCTAATTTTTGAGCTGCTTCTAACAAATCTGTAAACGTTTTCGGTTCTTCGGTAATTCCTGCCTCTTCGAATAAATCCTTGTTATAGATAAAACCATATCCTTCAAGGTTTACAGGCATACCGTATAAGGTTCCGTCCTCATCTGTCATTGGGACAGCGCCAATCGGAAGTAAGTGTTCTACCCAAGGTTCATCTGATAAATCAGCAAGATGCTCTTTCCATAAACCTAGTTCAGTAAAGCCACCATTATTAAAGATATCAGGGTGCTCACCAGAAGCAAACTTAGCTTTAAGTGCGGCACTATAATCAGCACCACCACCGACCGTTTCTAATTGTACTTTGATATTGGGATTCTCTGATTCAAATTCATCTAACATCGCTCGTAATTCATCGGCAATTTCAACTTTAAATTGAAACATATTGAGTGTCACGACATCATCATTACCACTAGAACTGCCATCTTGATTACCACCTGTGTCATCTGATCCTCCACAAGCTGTAAGGATAAGTATGGACAAAATAGCCAAAAATCCCCATTTTTTCATGTTCTTCATCATCTAAGAACCTCCCCTTTTATATTGTACTATTATAAATTTGTAGAAGAATCTACAAAATGGATAACCTATCAATTTTTTTAAACAATAATGGATGACCCGTTAAATGTAAGGAAAAAGTCATCGCACATGCGTACACGTTGATACAAAACCAAGACTCCCACGGTAAAAGCTCCTGCTGGAAGTAGTGGCGGTCTGAGAGCCAACGGCTGCATCCATTAGCTCAGTGCCACCGGGCAGGACTCGAAGCATAATTTTCAGTAGTGGTGAGTAGAGTTCGGCATATAAGCATTAATTAATGAATTACTTAATAGAACCAGCAGCAATGCCTTTAATAATGTGTTTTTGTAGAAATAGAAAGAAAATAATAACTGGCGTGATCCCAAGAACTAATGCAGCTAATCCCATATCCCACTGTTTGGTATATTGAGCAAAGAAAGAGCTTGTAGCAAGTGGAATCGTTCGTAAATTTGGATCTTGAAGGACAAGCAATGGTAATAAATAGTCATTCCAAATCCAAAGTGTATTTAAAATAATCACCGTTACGGTAATCGGTTTCAAAAGTGGAAAGACAATATTCCAAAAAACGCGAAACTGGGAACATCCATCAATTCGAGCCGATTCCTCAATCTCAATGGGTACGGTTTTAATGAAGCCATGATATAGAAATAACGTTAATGGAACACCGAATCCAAAATACATAAAGATTATTCCGGGAAGACTATTAATAATTCCAAGCATACCACTCCACTGTACAAGAGGTATCATGACCGCTTGAAACGGAATAACCATCGCCGAGACAAATAGAATAAAAAGTATTTTACTAAAGCGATGAGGTGTCCTAACAAGCTTCCAGGCTGCCATTGAACTTATAATGACAAGCCCAATATTACTAATAACTGTAATGATCAGAGAGTTTAGAAAGACTTTAGGAAAATCAAGTATTTGCCAAACTTTTAAATAATTTGAGAATAGAAGCTGGTCTGGTAATGCGGCAGAATTCGTTAATATCTCAGAAAAACTTTTTAAAGAGTTGACGATAACGAAATAAAACGGGATTAGAAAGATGATAGCGATAATGATAGCGATAATTTCCAATGTAAATGTTTTCTTCGTATACTTCATTACGCTTCAACCTCCCGTTTTTTCGTCAATGAAACTTGGAATATGGTAACTACTGCAACAATGACAAAGAAGATAAATGATTTGGCAGAACCTATTCCATAATTATTCATTGTAAAAGCTTCGTTATAAATATTGAGTGCAACCGACTCTGTCGAGTTATAAGGGCCACCGCCTGTTAGGGCTAGATTTAAATCAAATAATTTAAATGCCATTGAGATAGTAAGAAATAAACAAATGGTGAAGGCTGGTAAAACTAATGGAATAATGATTTTTCTTAAAAGCTGAAAAGCGTTAGCTCCGTCAATTTTCGCAGCTTCTAAGAGTGAACGATCCAACCCTTGCAAGGCAGCAACATAAATGACCATCATGTATCCACTGATTTGCCAAGCGAATACAATAACGAGTCCCCAAAATGCCGTTTCAGCATCACCGAGCCATGGTTGTTGAAAAAAGCCAATGTTCGTTATCTCACCAATCACAGCAAAACCACGAACAAAAATAAATTGCCAGATGAACCCTAGTAAAAGACCACCAATTACATTAGGTAGAAAGTACACGGTTCGCAGGATATTTTTTGTTTTTAAGGCAGCGTTCAAGATGAGAGCTAATGTAAATCCGATTGCATTACTGATTAGAACAGCAGCGATCATAAATTTGGTCGTAAATAGGAATGAATCAAAAAAGCGTGGGTCATTGGTGAAAATTTGAATATAATTTTGAAATCCTACCCATTCTCTAACCGCGGAAATTCCATTCCAAGAAGTAAACGAATAATAAATACCCATTCCAAAAGGGATAAGCTGAATCATCAAAAATACAAAAAGTGCAGGTCCGATAAACAGCCAATAACTTAAATGAGAACGAATTTTCTTATTCTTTTTTGTTTGAGTTGGTTTATCTTCACGTAATGCATGTGTTCCTTTTTTGGCAATAACAGCCATTTCTTTAACCCCCTACAAAGCAGTGTTCAAACAAAGCGTCATGAACCGTTGAAACCAAGAGATGATGAAAAAACGAAGCGAAAGCCTTCAGGTCATCTAATTAAGAAATAGATAAGAAAACAGAAAACTAGTAATATGGTTTAGTGCCCCATATTCTAAAAGTGTTTTGTGAAACCGTTTACAATTATTAATTATATCGACTACTCAGAGAAATCCCATCCACTACATTGACTAGAATGGTGCACTATATTGACATCGGTGTTTTAGGAGTGGCTGGGACGAGAGAGTCAGAAATAAAAAGTGGATAGGTGAATGGGGTCTAATTGATTGGGGGAGTTTTTGGGTTTAGTTCTTTTTTGTGTTGACACATTAAAGAAGGAAAGGTGTTAAGTCGTTAATTAAACTCTTTATCGGTTTGTTCAGCTACTAGATATTGAGTGGCTTTTCCTTTTCCAGATATGGGATGATATTTGGAAAGATATCTTTGCAGAGAGTCTTTAGACTTATAAGAATTACACCATTCGTAGAATAAATTTGTAGTTAATTTTTCTTTAGGGAACAAAAGGGCGAATTCAGTAACCATCCTTTTTAATGCGGATTTTACGTGCTCGCTGTAACAGCAAAGTTCACAACGGAGTTCAAATTTTGAAAGAGAAAGTTGAAATGAATCACAGTATAAACACCTTATACCTTTTTTTAGTGATTCAAATTTATAATCAGGCGTTGAATGTGTTGGATAGTCTAGTAATTGGTGATTAGAAAGTGTCATTGCTATCTTTGAAAGCTGGGAAGATTCGGAATGGGTAGCTACTTGTATTTGTTGAAAGTGTTTGGCAATTTGGTAATGGAAAATAAATGAAGGGTCCTCAAAGGGGGCATGATACATATAAAACGTGGGGTTTACAAATACAATATGAGAATATAAGTCGGCATGTGGTAAGGAGTAATGTGCAAGTAGTTGGCGGAGTAGACTGTTGGAACGCTCAACTTGAAATGCAGGATTGGGGATTTCTTTTTTTGAATGGAGGTTGTAAAGTTTCCTATTTTTATATAATACATCGCCTTCATAATTTTTTACTTCATACAAATGAATGGAGGTAGGAGTAATAATAAGGGAATCTACTTGAAATTTATGGCCTTTAAATTCTAAGAGCAGGTCATTTAATATAATGTACTCTGAGGGAAGATTTGAGGTGAATTTATCAAATTCGATTTCACCAGCATAACCTTTTTCTAATATTAGCATTTTGTTCTCTAATTCTTTTGGGAAATTGTGCATCCTGTGTTTTAAACTCCTTAAAATCCGCAATTCCTTTGGGACTTTTCTTTTGCTAATAACGATAATAAGTCACTCCTTTTATTTGAATTTAGAATAATAAGATAATTATATCAGAAGTCTACTAGGAAGTATGCTGAAACTAGAAAATTATCTAAGTTTTATTGTGAGATGATGTTAGCATTAATGGATAAAGTAAGTAATCACGGGGTTACATGCCGGAAAATGAGAAGAAAGCCCGAGCAAAAGCCGAATCTCGGGGTTGCGGCTTGAAAAAGAGAGAGGAAGCCCGAGCAAAAGCGGAATCGCGGGGTTACATGCCGGAAAATGAGAAGGAAGCCCGAGCAAAAGCGGAATCACGGGGTTGCGGCTTGAAAAAGAGAGAGGAAGCCCGAGCAAACT
The DNA here is from genome assembly GCF_028610675.1 of Alkalihalobacillus pseudalcaliphilus. NCBI lineage: Bacteria > Bacillati > Bacillota > Bacilli > Caryophanales > Bacillaceae > Alkalihalobacillus > Alkalihalobacillus pseudalcaliphilus. The sequence goes on along the minus strand of NZ_JAQQWS010000014.1, from coordinate 12,392 downwards.
CGGAAACGCGGGGTTACATGCCGGAAAATGAGAAGAAAGCCCGAGCAAAAGCGTAACATGGGGTTGCGGCTTGAAAAAGAGAGAGGAAGCCCGAGCAAAAGCGGAAACGCGGGGTTACATGGCGGAAAATGAGAAGAAAGCCCGAGCAAAAGCGGAATCACGGGGTAGCGGCTTGAAAAAGAGGAAGAAAGCCCGAGCAAAAGCGGAATCGCGGGGTTACATACCGGAAAATGAGAAGAAAGCCCGAGCAAAAGCCGATTCTTGGGGTTACATGCAGAAAAAGGAAGAGAAAGCCTGATGATATTTAGTCAGCACAAATATGAGTCGCTTATCACTTTACCACTAATCAATGCTAAAATAAAAAGTACTAAAAAGGAGTTGAATATAGATGAGTAACGTAGTTGTTGAAGTGATGTCTAAAGAGCATTGTCCGTTGTGTGATGATGTGTTGATAGATTTGAAGTTATTAAGAGATGAGCTTGCTTTTGATGTGAATGTTATCGATATTTATCAAGATGAAGAGCTGTTAGAGAAGTATCAGCTGATGATTCCTGTGATCTTAATAGAAGGGAAGGAAATTGGATTTGGTAAAATCGCTCGTGAGGATTTAAAAAGTGCCATAAAGGTAGCACAAAGCTAAAACCAACGCACCAACTAAGCTTAAAACTAAAAGCTAAAGATCCAATTCAAACGCCTAATGGCGATAAACTTGTACAATCATCAATGGGGTTATATATCATGTCGCTGTTTTAACTTTCCTAATTAAAGTAGGCGGCGACTGGAAGAATTGACAGCCCTTATTGGTATGTGAGTGGCTTGGGATATTTACGGGCTTTTATAGATTCATTGAATCATTCATTTATTTAAATGTTTAATTGGTTTCCAAAACGGTTATAGGTGAATAGAATATCATTAAATATTCTTCTTGGTCATGCCTTAGAGTTTTGGAACATGATTCAGCAAATTTTTAGAAAATAAGTTTTAGCTCTTGTATAATTGGATAATTATTGTTATGATGATAATGGAGATAGGGTTTAGTTTGCTCTAATCGGGACATTATTTGTCACAGAGGGACATTTTCGCTCCCGGTGGTTAGTCATTATCAAAGGACTTTCCCAAAATTGTATATTTTTTTGATGTGGCGGGACGTATTTTGTCACAGAGGGACGTTGTGCGACCCTGCAAAGAACAATCTATACCTTTACCTCATAAAATTATAAACAAACATACCTTAAACAGCGAAATCATCCCCCTATCATCCTCCCTTTTATTTCATCTACCTTTGGATAAACTAAGATGAAATATCAAGAAGATTTGTCATATCAATGTGGAATAGGGTGAAGAATAGGCTTAGCTTGCCTGATACTAAGCTCCAAATCGGTTGCTTCGTCAAGCCTGTTTCTCTAGTGGCATTTTTTCTAAAGTGTGAAAAGGAGCTTATGATCATGAAGTCTTTAATTACGTTACAAAAACAGTTAGTGCCTGATTTACTTGATACTATGGTGAAGCGCTATCGAATCTTACAAAATATACGTTTAATGCAGCCGATAGGTAGACGGACATTATCAACGAATGTTCAGTTGTCAGAGCGTGTGTTACGAAGTGAAGTGACGTTCTTAAAGGAGCAGAGGATTGTTGATTTTACCACTGCTGGCATGAGTTTAACGGCACAAGGGGAAGTTCTTTTTACGGAGCTAGAAGAAATGATGAAAGAGCTTCAAGGCCTTAGTAGTTTAGAAAAAGAGCTACAAGATAAGCTAGGTGTATCCAAGGTCATTATCGTATCTGGAGATAGCGATGAAAATGATTGGGTCAAACATGAGCTTGGCCAAGCGGCAGCTCTCGAATTGAACGCTCATTTAAAGCCAAAGGATGTTGTAGCCGTTATGGGTGGAACAACACTCGCAGCTGTGGCCCGTATGATGCCGGCTGACTCCAAAAACAGAGATGTTGTATTTGTACCTGCTAGAGGCGGCTTAGGTGAAAAGGTAGAAAATCAGGCGAATACCATTAGTGCAGAATTTGCAACACGAGCACATGCACAGTATCGCTTGTTGCATGTACCTGACCAGCTGAGTGAAGAAGCTTATTCTTCATTAATTATTGAACCGTCTGTTCAAGAAATTTTAAAGATTATTAAATCAGCTTCTGTTGTCATTCACGGTATTGGTGATGCTGAAATGATGGCGAGCCGTCGAAACTCGCAAGTACCATTTTTAGAGAAGTTGATTGAACACCATGCAGTCGGAGAAGCATTTGGTTATTATTTCGACGAAAATGGTAAAAGTATTCATAAACAACGAACGATTGGTTTGCAGTTAGATGAACTTGACCAAGATAAGTATGTAATCTCAGTGGCAGGTGGTCATTCAAAAGCAAAGGCCATTGCTGCATATGTGAAAAATCGTCCAACTGATGTTCTCGTAACGGATGAAGGGGCGGCAAACAGTTTATTAGTATTGTAAGAATTAAAGAGGGATATATTAATAGTTGGTAGATTGGATATTCCCTTTTTGAAAATATATTGAAGTATAAATTAGGAGGAGATTTTATCATGGCAACAAAGATTGGTATTAACGGTTTTGGAAGAATTGGACGTAACGTATTCCGTGCAGCTTTAAACAACCCAAATGTAGAGGTTGTAGCGATTAATGATTTAACCGATGCAAACATGCTTGCACATCTTTTGAAATATGATTCTATTCACGGCCGTTTAGATGCGGAAGTAGAAGTGAAAGAAGATAATTTAGTAGTTAATGGGCATGTTATTGATGTTTCAGCTGAGCGTGACCCTGCGAAATTAAACTGGGCAGACCGCGGTGTAGAAGTGGTTGTTGAATCAACTGGTTTCTTCACAAAACGTGCTGATGCAGCTAAGCATATTGAAGCTGGTGCTAAAAAAGTAATTATCTCTGCTCCTGCTTCAGATGAAGATATTACCGTTGTTATGGGTGTTAACGAAGACAAGTATGACCCAACAAACCACAGCGTAATTTCTAACGCTTCTTGTACGACAAACTGTTTAGCTCCATTTGCTAAAGTATTAAATGATAAATTTGGTGTTCGTCGTGGAATGATGACAACAGTTCACTCTTACACGAATGACCAACAAATCTTAGATTTACCACATAAAGATTACCGTCGTGCTCGTGCAGCTGCTGAAAATATCATTCCAACATCAACTGGTGCTGCAAAAGCCGTAGCTTTAGTTCTTCCTGAATTAAAAGGTAAATTAAACGGTGGAGCTATGCGTGTACCAACACCAAACGTTTCTTTAGTAGATTTAGTAGCTGAATTGGATCAAGAAGTAACAGCAGAAGAAATCAATGCAGCTTTTAAAGAAGCAGCTGAAGGTCCTTTAAAAGGAATCCTTGGATATAGTGAAGAGCCATTAGTTTCTGGCGATTATAATGGCGATCATCATTCTTCAACAATTGACGCTCTTTCAACAATGGTTATGGAAGGAAATATGGTAAAAGTCATTTCTTGGTATGATAACGAATCTGGTTACTCACACCGCGTCATTGACCTTGTTGATTATATTGCTAGTAAAGGTTTATAATCTAATTGGATAGGGAGTGGGGGAGTAGAATTTTTTCTAGCTCCCCTTTCCATTGTCAAGTAGTTCCTTTTAAAATAGAGAGGTTAAAGGAGGTCATTAGCTCATGAATAAACAATCTATTCGTGATCTTGACTTAGGTGGAAAGAAAGTTTTTGTACGCGTTGACTTTAATGTACCGATGAAGGATGGGGTAATCACAGACGAAACTCGTATTCGTGCTGCGATTCCTACGATCGAATTTTTAGTAGAGAAGGGTGCTAAAATCATTTTAGCGAGTCATCTTGGCCGTCCGAAAGGTCAGGTCGTGGAAGAGCTTCGATTAACACCTGTTGCTAATAAATTAAGTGAACTATTAAACAAAAACGTTCAAAAAGTGGATGTAGCCTATGGTGAAAAAGCAGAAGCAGCTGTTCAAGATCTAAACGAGGGTGACATTCTTTTATTAGAAAATGTACGCTTTTATCCTGGTGAAGAAAAAAATGACCAAGAATTAGCGAAGGAATTTGCAAAGCTAGCAGATGTTTTTGTGAATGATGCTTTTGGTGCCGCTCATAGAGCCCATGCTTCAACAGAAGGAATCGCCCACCATCTACCAGCTGTTTCAGGTCTTTTAATGGAGAAGGAATTAGATGTATTAAGTAAAGCATTATCTACTCCAGAACGCCCGTTTACAGCCATTATTGGTGGTGCAAAAGTAAAAGATAAAATTGGTGTTATTGAAAATCTATTAGAAAAAGTAGACAACCTTATTATTGGTGGCGGACTTGCTTACACATTTATTAAGGCGTTAGGTCATGATATCGGAAAATCTTTATTGGAAGAAGATAAAATTGATTTAGCGAAGTCGTTTATGAAAAAGGCAAAAGAAAATGGGGTAAATCTTTATTTACCTACCGATGCCTTGGTGGCGGATGATTTCTCTGCTGAAGCAAACACAAAGGTTGTCGCCATTGATTCTATCCCGTCTGATTGGGAATCACTAGATATTGGTCCAGAAACAATTGCCACTTATCAAAAAGTCGTGAATGAATCAAAACTAGTCATTTGGAATGGCCCAATGGGTGTATTTGAAATTGATACGTTTGCCAATGGTACTAAAGGTGTAGCTGATGCATTAGCGAATAGTGAAGCCTACTCGGTAGTAGGTGGTGGAGATTCCGCTGCGGCTGCTGAGAAATTTGGAGTTGCAAGTAAAATGAGTCATATTTCTACAGGTGGAGGAGCCTCTCTTGAATTTATGGAAGGTAAAATCCTACCGGGTGTCGTGGCTCTGAACGATAAATAAGTTATTGACTATTTTGGATGAGGTGAAATCATGCGTAAACCAATTATTGCAGGCAACTGGAAAATGAATAAGACTTTGTCAGAAGCAAAAGCCTTTGCTGCGGATGTGAAAAGTAAAGTACCAGCGAGTACAGAGGTGGATGCTGTTATTTGTGCACCAGCGTTATTTCTCGAAAGCTTAGTCACTGAAACAGAAGGAACTGATTTAAAAGTAGGAGCACAGAATATGCATTTCGAGGACAACGGTGCTTTTACGGGTGAAATTTCTCCTTTGGCTCTTGTCGATATGAATGTTGACTATGTCATTATTGGACACTCAGAACGTCGTGAAATGTTTGCAGAAACGGATGAAACCGTCAATAAAAAAGTACACGCTGCATTTGAGCGTGGGTTAACGCCGATTATGTGTTGTGGTGAAACAGATGAAGAGCGTGAGGCTGGTAAGACAAATGACGTTGTTCAAACACAGGTGGAAGCAGGGTTAAGAGACTTATCAGAAAGACAAGTAAAAGATGTTGTGATTGCTTATGAGCCAATTTGGGCAATTGGTACGGGTAAATCTTCTTCTGCAGCTGATGCAAATGAAGTATGTGCTTATATTCGTAAAGTTGTAGCGACTTCATTTTCTGAAGAAGCGGCCAATGCTGTTCGTATCCAATATGGTGGTAGTGTAAAGCCGGCTAATATTGCTGAGTACATGGCTCAAGAAGATATTGATGGTGCACTTGTTGGAGGGGCAAGCTTAGAAGCTGATTCATTCCTTGCTTTATTGGAGGCAACAAAATGAGTAAAAAACCTGTAGCTTTAATCATCCTAGATGGATTTGCGATGCGGGATGAAGCAAAAGGGAATGCTATTAGCAATGCGAACAAACCTAATTTTGATCGCTACTGGAACCATTACCCTCATGCGACTTTAGAAGCTCAAGGTGAAGCGGTTGGATTACCTGAAGGACAGATGGGAAACTCTGAGGTAGGACATTTAAATATCGGAGCAGGTCGTATCGTTTACCAAAGTTTAACTCGTGTGAATTTATCGATTCGTGAGGGAGATTTTTTCGAAAATGAAACGTTAAAGAATGCCATGAATTATGTGAATGAAAAAGGAACAGCCCTTCATTTATATGGTTTATTGTCTGACGGGGGTATCCACAGTCATATTAACCACCTTTATGCGATTCTTAAGTTAGCTAAAGCGAACAATATCGAGAAGGTTTATATTCATGGATTCTTAGATGGTCGAGATGTTGGTCCAACGACATCAAGAACATATATTAAGGATTTAGAAAAGCAAATGGATGAGCTAGGTGTTGGTGAGATTGCGTCGATTCACGGTCGTTATTATGCGATGGACCGTGATAAGCGTTGGGATCGTGTCGATAAGTCGTATCGAGCAATGGTATATGGTGAAGGACCGGATTATCACTCTGCGTTAGAGGCGATAGATGATAGCTATGGCAATAGTATTCATGATGAGTTCTTGATCCCCTCAGTAATCAAAAAAGAAGACGGTTCGCCTGTTGCGACGATTGAAGATGGAGATGCGGTGATTTTCTTTAACTTCCGTCCTGACCGTGCGATCCAAATGTCTCAAGTTTTTACAAACGAAGATTTTCGTGGTTTTGAACGTGGTGTGAAGCACCCGAAAGATATTCATTATGTTTGTCTCACTCATTTTAGTGAAACGGTTAAGGGATTTGTTGCTTTTAAGCCGACAAACTTAGATAATACATTAGGGGAAGTCCTTGCCCAACAAAATTATAAACAATTACGTATTGCGGAGACGGAAAAATATCCACATGTTACTTTCTTCTTCAGTGGGGGGCGAGAACAACCATTTGATGGGGAAGAACGGATTTTAATTGATTCACCGAAAGTCGCTACGTATGATTTAAAACCAGAAATGAGTGCTTTTGAAGTGACGGATGCTTTAGTTGCGGAAATTGAAGCAGAAAAGCACGATGCGATTATCCTTAATTTCGCTAACCCTGATATGGTTGGACATTCAGGTATGCTTGAGCCAACGATTAGAGCAGTTGAAGCGGTTGATGAATGTCTAGGCCTGGTGGTTGATGCGATTATTGCAAAAGGTGGAGCAGCAATCATTACCGCTGATCACGGTAATGCTGATGAAGTTGTGACACTAGATGACCAGCCTATGACAGCTCATACGACTAATCGTGTACCAGTTATCGTTACAGATGAACAGCTAACATTAAGAGAAGATGGCATTTTAGCTGATTTAGCACCGACCATTTTAGAATTACTTAAGGCGAAACAGCCAGTTGAGATGACAGGTAAATCACTTATTAAATAATTTAAATTGAAGGGAATGACCTTATTATGACAATGATTACAGATGTATATGCTCGTGAAGTATTGGATTCTCGTGGAAATCCAACAGTGGAAGTTGAGGTTTATCTTGAGTCAGGAGCAATGGGACGTGCACTTGTACCAAGTGGAGCTTCTACAGGTGAATATGAAGCAGTTGAACTACGTGATGGAGACACTCGTTTCTTAGGTAAAGGTGTATTAAAAGCTGTTGAAAATGTTAATGAAGTGATTGCACCAGAAATTATTGGTGTTGATGCATTAGACCAACTTGGCATTGATAAATTAATGATCGACCTGGATGGTACTGAAAACAAAGGGAAACTAGGTGCAAACGCGATTCTTGGTGTATCGATGGCCGTTGCTCATGCAGCAGCTAACGCATTAGGGATTCCTTTATATGTGTATCTTGGTGGATTCGGTGCAAAACAATTGCCAGTACCAATGATGAACATCATCAATGGTGGTGAGCACGCTGATAATAACGTTGATATTCAAGAATTCATGGTTATGCCTGTAGGAGCAGAAAACTTTAAAGAAGCTCTACGTATGGGTACGGAAATTTTCCACCACTTAAAATCTGTTCTTAAAGCAAAAGGCTACAACACAGCGGTTGGTGATGAAGGTGGATTTGCTCCAAACTTATCATCCAATGAAGAAGCTTTATCAACGATTATTGAAGCGATTGAAAAAGCTGGTTATAAGCCAGGTGAAGAAGTACAGTTGGCAATGGACGTAGCTTCTTCTGAGCTTTTCAACAAGGAAGATGGTAAATATCATTTAGCAGGTGAAGGCAAAGTTCTTTCTTCTGAAGAGATGGTAGATTTTTACGAAGACCTAGTTTCTAAATACCCAATCATTTCGATTGAAGATGGTTTAGATGAAAACGACTGGGAAGGTCACAAGCTGTTAACGGATCGTCTAGGGGAAAAAGTTCAATTAGTAGGTGATGACTTATTCGTAACGAATACGAAAAAGCTTGCTGAAGGGATTGAAAAAGGAATTAGTAACTCAATTCTGATCAAAGTAAACCAAATCGGTACGTTAACAGAAACATTTGAAGCGATCGAAATGGCAAAACGTGCCGGTTACACAGCCGTTATCTCTCACCGTTCTGGTGAAACAGAGGATGCAACGATTGCTGATATCGCGGTAGCAACAAACGCTGGTCAAATCAAAACAGGTGCCCCATCTCGTACAGACCGTGTTGCGAAGTATAACCAATTACTTCGTATCGAGGACGAATTAGCAGATGTAGCAACATACCAAGGCATTAAGTCTTTCTATAACTTGAAGAAGTAATAAATAGAGAAAATTAAGAGTAACGCCCCTTATTTATATGGATGAAGTCCATATGAGTAAGGGGTTTTTGCAGTTCGCTTTCCGTTAACTCAAGGGTGACCAGTAACAAAAAGGATATTTACCGCAGCGAACCCTTGAGGGAAGAGTAGTAGAGCTAAGATCTAGGGATGTAGCCGATTGGTTCAACGCCACCGTGTAGGACGCAGCACAATTTACAGGAGCGACGAGCAACGCTTATGTTTACACTAACTTATTAATAACGTGCCCATGTTGACTTGCCGTCGTAACTCTTCACCAGTAAAAATGCAAGAGCAAGATATATATGCTACCGAAGGGGAAGAAAATTTTGGGGTCTGGACCAGAAAAAAGGACAGAAAGCCCGAGCGTAAGCAGCAGCTTTCATAGAAAACTTCGTGAGTTATGCTTTAAAAGCTGAAAACAAAAATTAGGCTTGTCCTTTTCAATTTTTTTGTAAAATACGCTTGAACGACACGTAACGTGTTGTTTTATACTCAAGTAAGAGGAAAAATAACCCATGAGAGGAGATGTTATATGTATTCCATTGGAAAGCTTTCTAAAAAGACGGGTGTGACGAAGCGAACACTTGATTATTATGATGAGATTGGTTTATTAAAGCCTCAATCAACGACAGGAGGGGGTCATCGTCTGTATGGAGAGGATGAGGTGTTTAAGCTTGAGCAAATTTTAGCGATGAAATATATTGGGTTTCCTTTAGAACAAATCAAACTAATTATTGAAGAATCGACGCAAACATGGGAAGAAGCATTACAGGCACAATTAATAATGGTAAAAGAAAAAAAGAATAAGCTCTTAGAGATGGAGACCGCGATTAAAGCGATATTATATTCAATGAAAATAGAGAAGGAAGTAAACTGGTCGTTAATTTTTGGGGCCATTCATTTATTCCATGAAGGTGGTGTCTCTGAGGTGCTCGATCAGTATATGAATGAGGAACAAAAGGAAAAATTATTGGCTGTTAACCATGACCAAAAAACGGCTGAGCAGTGGATAGCGATTGTACATGAAATTAAAGAAAATCTTGATGCACCACCGCACTCGGAAATTGCACAAAGGTTAGCAGCGAGATGGCTTGAAGGTGTTTATGACATGTTTGGTGAAGATGAGGAATTTCTAGGGAGTGCATGGAATGCCATATCTGAAGAAAGTAATGGCGTGATGTTTTATCCGATGACAAAGGAAGTGATTACCTTTATTACAGAAGCAATTAAAGTACAAGAAGAGAGGGGCGAAAACGAATGACGTCCGTGGCTATTGACATGAAGCAAGTGAGAAAAACATATGGGAAAAAGGTTGTCGCTGTTGAAAACCTTTCATTGCAAGTAAAAACAGGAAGCATTTTTGCGTTACTAGGTCCTAATGGGTCTGGCAAAACAACAACCATCCGAATGTTAACTTCATTAGTTTCCAAAGATGGAGGAGATATCCATATTTTTGGGGAGAATAAAATCGATAAACACGTAATCGGATGTGTTGCACAAAATTCAGGCGTTGATCCACTAGGGACAGGAAAAGAAAATTTAATGATGCAAGGAAAAATCTATGGTTTGAAAGGACAGATTTTAAAAAAGAGAGTGGATGAATTGCTGAAGATGTTTCATCTTGAAAAAGACCAAAATCGTTTAAGTAAAAATTACTCGGGGGGTATGAAAAGGAAGCTTGATTTGGCCATGGGAATTATTCATAAGCCTAGGCTGCTATTCTTAGATGAACCGACAACAGGTTTAGATCCTGAAGCTCGCTCTGATTTATGGAAAATGATTAAGCAGTTACAAGAGGAACAAGGGATGACGGTTGTGTTAACAACACATTATATGGAAGAAGCAGATGAGTTAGCTGATTATGTAGCTTTTATGAATGAAGGTAAACTAGTTATAGAAGGAACGAAGGAATCTTTGAAAAGAGGAATGAAAAGCGATACGTTAATCTTTCAAAGTCCTCATGTTGAAAAAGCAAAAGAGGTTTTGCAGGGTGAAAATCAACTCGTTGTAAAAGAAGATAAGCTTCATGTTCAAGTTACAGACGGTGCCACAAAATTACCTGAGCTCCTACATGAATTAAAAGAACATGGAGTTGATATTGATTCGGTAACCCTATCGAAGGTTAACTTGGGAGATGTATATTTCATGCATACCGGAAAAACGTTAATGAAGGGGGAAAGCAAATGAAGTTCTTCTCTGATAGTTATGTCATCTTTTTAAGAAGTTTAAGAAGTATCAGCCGTTCCCCTTTTGTGATTTTAATGACGATTATTCAGCCTGTTTTATGGATGGTGTTATTTGGTCAAGTATTTTCAAGTATGGCGGACATTCCAGGCTTTGGTGGGGATGCTTATATGGATTTCTTAGGTCCTGGTATCGTCATGATGAGTACAATGATGGCCGGTGCTTACGCAGGAATGGGGATTATAAGTGATTATCGTGATGGTGTGCTTGACCGCTTAATGATTTCTCCGATTAAGCGTTCTGCGATCTTATGGGGATCATTATTACAGGATTCCTTAACATTAGCTTTTCAAGCGATTATGATGATAGGTATTGCTGTGTTAATGGGTGCTCATTTTTCAGGAGGATTATTAGGCATTACCCAATTTGTCATCATTTCTATATTATTAGGCTTAACGATGGGTGTGCTATCAACTTCTTTGGGCTTGCTTATATTAAAAGAGTCAAGTTTGACGGCTGCTGTTAGTTTTATTACCATGCCTTTACTTTTCTTATCGAGTTTATTTATTCCGTTAGCGCTTGTGCCAAATTGGGTCGCAACAATTGCGGCTTTTAATCCGCTGCATTGGGCGATTGAAGCAGGTAGAGAAGTCATCACACATCAGACTGATTGGGTGATTGTTTTTCAGAATAGTTTGTATTTATTGCTACTTTTGTTTGTTTCATTTATTCTTGTGATTGCAGCTTTTAAAAGATATCAACGGATTGTGTGAAAGTTGATGCTGATGCTCATGTGCGGATCTTTGCTAATCGCTACAGAAAATCATGCTCCGCGTCCTGCGGGTGTCTCCGCATGACTCCCCACTGGGTGCTGCCCATGGGTGATGCACTCAATCTCGTCACCTTCACTTCCGGTATTACAAAGTTATGACTAATCACTAAGCTTAAGAGCTCATTGTGTCATCAAGCCCCTTGAGTAACTGACACGTTCAGCTTTTCTCTCCCTTTTTCCGCTCGCAACCCCGAGATTGGGCGTTTGTTCGGGGTTCCTCGCCCTTTTTTCGCCTTCAACCCTGAGATTGGGCGTTTGCTTGGGGGTTACTCGCACTTTTTCAGCTAGTAACCCCGAGATTGGGCGTTTGCTCGGGCTTTCTCCCTCTTTTTCCGCCCGCAACCCCGAGATTGGGCGTTTGCTCGGGGTTACTCTCCTTTTTTCCGCTCGTAACCCCGAGATTCGTCGTTTGCTCGGGGTTCCTCGCCCTTTTTCCGCTCGCAACCCCGAGATTCGTCGTTTGCACGGGGTTCCTCCGCTTTTTCCAGCTAGTAACCCCGAGATTGGGCGTTTGCACGGGGTTCCTCGGCTTTTTCCAGCTCGCAACCCCGAGATTCGTCGTTTGCTCGGGGTTCCTCGCCCTTTTTCCGCTCGCAACCCCGAGATTCACCGTTTGCACGGGGTTCCTCGCCCTTTTTCAACTCGCAACCCCGAGATTCAGCGTTTGCACGGGGTTACTCTCTCTTTTTCCGCTCGCAACCCTGAGATTGGGCGTTTGCTTGGGGTTCCTCGGCTTTTTCCAGCTCGCAACCCCGAGATTCAGCGTTTGCACGGGGTTCCTCGCCCTTTTTCTGCTCGCAACAGTCAAGTCCTGAATATTGTGTAAATACTCCTCTACAATGTTTCCACTCTCTTTTAGTATGGATTGTGTTGGTGTG
>NZ_JAQQWS010000013.1:45177-80166 GCF_028610675.1 Alkalihalobacillus pseudalcaliphilus | reverse complement strand
TTCCACAGTAGCTCAGTGGTAGAGCTATCGGCTGTTAACCGATCGGTCGTAGGTTCGAGTCCTACCTGTGGAGCCATACATAACGATTCAGAGTCATTTTTCTAGATATACTAGACAAGTGACTCTTTTTTACTGTAATTTTGGTAGATGCTTCACCTAAAGAACTCTTTAAGGTTGAGGTGTGGCTAGTAGTTCAAACGTTATATTCATGATATGATTAATAAAGATACAACGTATGTAAAGTGTCATTGAGGAGCGAGTCGTTTTGGTGAAAACAAATGAAAAATATATAGCACAGCCTTTTTTAAAGTGGGCTGGTGGAAAGCGTCAGCTATTGCCTGAAATAAAAAAATATATACCTGAAACGATCAATACATATTACGAGCCATTTGTAGGTGCGGGTGCGGTATTGTTTGGTGTCAGTCCAGCTCATGCTGTTATAAATGATGTTAATAGTGAGTTAATTAATGTTTATCAAGTAATAAAAGATGATATTGAGGCATTAATAGAAGATTTAAAAAAACATCAGAACGATCCCGAATACTTTTATGAAATTCGTAATCTTGACCGGACAGAAGTTTATCCAACATTATCAGGTGTTGAAAAAGCTTCTCGGATCATTTATTTAAATAAAACTTGCTTTAATGGATTATATCGGGTGAATCAGAAGGGTCAATTTAATGTACCGTTCGGTAAATATAAAAATCCTCAAGTTGTGAATGAACCAGTATTAAGAGCTGTTCATCAATATTTTCAAGAAAATGAAATTACTATTTTAAACGGTGATTTCGAAAAGACGGTTGAACGAGCTAGTGAAGGTGATTTTGTTTATTTTGATCCCCCGTATGATCCGGTTTCTGATACGTCTTCTTTTACAAGTTATACATTAACCGGCTTTCAAAGAGAGGAACAGTATCGACTGCGAGACTTGTGTGTAGAGCTAGATAAGAGGGGTTGTAAATTTTTACTAAGTAATTCGGCGACTGATTTTATCAAAGAGATTTATCAAGAAAAGGGTTTTACCATTAAAATCGTTTCTGCTTCTCGTAATATTAACTCTGTTGGTTCAAAGCGTGGAAAAATAGACGAAGTTCTTGTGCTGAATTATGAGTCTAACTAAAACCGATCGGGCTTGGGGGATTTTATTTGAGCGTTACCAGATCGTTCGTAAGGTAGAAGAGCACGGATACTTTGTCATCGCAGCGAAACAAATTAGGGAAGAAAGAGAACCGAGATTGATGGCTAAATTTGATCACTACTCTAATTTGCCACAAATCTTTAGAGAAAATCAATTAGCGATATTGCCTGTTTCTCGTTCTAGCTACATAATAGGACCATTTGAAGTGTACCATAAGGTCAATTACTTAGAGAATGCGAAACCTAAGGCTATCGACTTTCCTCGTGAGATTACGACCATTGATCCGACTAATATTTATTCTGAAAGTGCTGCTTTGCATTGTGCTTATTTGACAGGCATGATTGACGATTTAATGAATGAGCAAATGAGGCATACGATTTCAGGCAGAATGTCCTCTAAGGAATTTTCATTTGAAATTAAGAGTCATAACGCTCGTAGTCAAACAATAGGTGTCACAAACTCTCAAGTTGAAATAGATGGTGGTTATGAAGGTCCTACTCAATTTATTGTCGTAGAGGCTAAAAACGAGACTGTAGATGATATATTAGTTCGTCAGCTGTATTATCCTTATCGACTTTGGCAAAAAAGAACATCTAAAATCGTAAGACCTGTTTTCTTTACGTATTCTAATGATATTTTTAGTTTCTTTTTATATGAATTTACTGACCCTACTAACTATAATTCGTTGCAGTTATTGAAGCAAAAAAATTATATCATCGCACATGAACGAATTTCGCATGATGATATAAATGGTATTATGAGAAGCGTTACAACGATAGAGGAGCCAGCGATTCCGTTTCCACAAGCAGATTCTTTCCCGCGGGTCATTGATTTATTAGGATTGCTTGTAGAGAATGATTTAACAAAGCAAGAGATTACAAGTAACTATAATTTTGATGAGAGACAATCGAGTTATTACACAGCAGCTGGAATATACTTAGGGCTTATTGACAAGTATCAAGACGAGCAAAGGCAGGTTCTGTTTACATTAACTGAAAAAGGTTATACCATCATGCATCTGCCAACTCGAGAAAAGTTTCTCGCATTAGTAGAAGCTGTATTGAGTCATCAAGTTTTTCATCGGGTCCTTATTGAGTACTTTAAGAAAGAAAGTATGCCTAAAAAGGAAGATGTCGTACGTATGATGGAAGCCAGCGATTTGTATCAAGTAAAGGCAGAGTCAACCTATAAGAGGAGGGCATCCACTATAATGGGTTGGATTAATTGGATTGTTCGTTTACCAGATATGTATGCAAACGAAAGGGATTAACAAAAGCAGGGTGTACTGCCCTGTTTTTTATCATAAAAAGGGCTTGCAATTAAGCTGTGATCGTTTTAAAATTAAATTTGTCGCAGGATTATGCTTCCATAGCTCAGTAGGTAGAGTGCTTCCATGGTAAGGAAGAGGTCACCGGTTCAAGCCCGGTTGGAAGCTTATTAAAAAACGTTGATGGATAGCACCTTTAGAGATAAAAAGGTGCTATTTTTGTATTCTTATTTGCAGGTATAAACTTAATTATTTTAAGAATGGAGCTTGCAACAGGGTACACATTAGAACGATAAGTGATAAAGATTGGCCGATAGTGTCTATGATCTACCAACAAGGCTTGGATACAAAGCTCGCATCCTTTCAAGAGAAAGCACCTAGGTGGAGTGAGTGGGATGAAGGGCATAATTCTGTATGTCGGTTTGTAGCGACTGTGAATGAAAGGGTTGTAGGTTGGATTGCTCTAAGTCCGGTTTCTAAACGTGAAGTATATAAAGGTGTTGCTGAGCTAAGTGTGTATGTAAATACCCAATTTTCTGGTCAAGGTATAGGGAGTATTCTTATGACTACTTTACTTGTTGAGGCTAAAAGGGAAGGGTTTTGGACGAAACAGTCTAGTGTCTTTCCAGAAAATAAGGGAAGCTTGAGTTTACACATGAAACACGGCTTTCGAAAGGTTGGAGTAAGGGAAAAGATTGGTCAGCTAAACGGTATATGGAGAGATACTATACTATTAGAAAAAAGATTTCCGTCACAACATCATGACAATGTGAAACATTTCACAAATATGTAACCATTTCACTTATTATCAGACTGTTTTCTATTTTATAATAAAGGTAGAGGTTCATTCCTTTATTTTAAATAAAAGAGAGGAGTTTGAACAAATGTATAAACGAATTTTAGTTGGAGTAGATGGGTCACATCAATCAGAGCATGCTTTAGCACGAGGAATTGAACTAGCCAAACAGTTTGAGGCTGTTCTTATTATAGGTCATGTTATTGATGTTCGTAATTTACAAGGAACACATACCTTATACACTGGTAGTTTAATTGAAGCTTGGAAGGATAAAACTACCCTAATGCTTGAGAAATACAAAAAGGAAGCCGTAGAAAAAGGCGTTCATGAAGTGGAAACTTATTATATAAATGGTAGTCCGAGAGCGGATGTATCAAAAAAGCTTGTGAAGGAGAAACAAGCGGATTTATTAATTACTTCGAGAACTGGTCGAAACCGCATCGAGCGTTTTTTAACTGGTAGTGTCGCAGAGGCATCTATCTATCATGCGCCAAGCGATTATTTGATGGTACGTGATTGTGAAGAACCAGAAAAAAATGACTATCAAACCATTCTTGTTGCGGTAGATGGGTCTCCACAAGCAGAAAATGCTTTTATACAGGCGGTTAAGATTAGTAAAAAGAATGGGGCGGCACTAACTATTGCCAATGTTATACCAAATATGGTTTATGTGAATGGAGCTTTAGTCTCGGTGGCCGTACCTAGTAACAATGAAGCGATGAAACAAAGTCAAGAGCTTGTATATGGATACAAAGCGCGTGCAGAGGAAGCCGGTATTGCGAATGTGCAAGTCGATATCTCGATAGGTGACCCGCGTGATATGTTAATTGGGTTAGTGCCTAAGGAGGTAAAACCTGATTTAATGATTTGTGGAGCGACTGGGCAAAGCAAATTAAGCCGAATCGTGGTTGGTAGTGTGGCTGATGCGATGTTACGTCATGCGAAGTGTGATGTTTTAGCGGTGAAGTTAAAATAATATGAAGACAAAACCCCCAAGTGATTGGTCTATCGTTTGGGGGTCTGGCTTTATATTTCGTTGGTCAGGTTTCTAATCCATTATTATTTGCAGTAAGAAGCGCCAATGATTACTAATAGGATGAATAGAACAACGATTAGCGCAAACCCATTACCGCAACCGCCACCATAACCTGCAACAGGTGCGTAGTTATATCCGCCACATCCGTAGTTAGGTCCACCGTACATACATACACCGCCTTTCAATGGGATAATACACAATATGCAGAAGGCTAGTATAAGGTTTTGGGCAAATGAAATAAATATTATGTAACCCGACAGAGGTGAAGTAAAAACAGGATACTCATTAGTGGAATTATGAAGGAATGGGTTTGTTTGTCGTGCCACGTCTGTAGCTTCTTTAATATACTATATTAAGCACGTCCACTTTATAAGACATGTCATAAAGGGTGGTGTTGCTTAATACATGGGTTAGGAGAGCGAGTCTGATGGTGAAATCTCATAATGAGGAGTCCCTATCACAGCTTTCTAAAGATGTTGAACAACTTAAATCCAAGCAAGAGTCGTCGGAGGGTCGTATTAGTCAGTTAGAAACTAAGGTTCAACTTCAGGAGCAGGCGCTAAAAAACTTAACTATTAGCATCGATAAAATTGAAGAGAATACGGTGTGGTTAAGGCAAACGATTACGCGAGCAGTGATTTTTGGGCTAGTGGGAATCGTCTTTAGCGTTTTAACAGCTGTCATTATGTGGGGCTTACGGATTGGTTAGAAAGTATTTAAAATGGAGCTGCAGCCCATTGCAACAAAAGCGACTGAATAAAGCGAGCTTGTTGCAAGAAAGCAGCTAGGTTAAACGAATGAGGTCGTTCATTTGTTTAACCCTTTTTAATGATTTCATCTTTTTTTAAACCTGTCACTGCCCCAATTAATTGAACATCAATACCGTAATCAAGCATACATTCAGCAACTTCTATTTTTGTCTTTTGTTTGGTCGTATAACGAACATATTCTAAGAGGTCGAGTAATTCCTTCTCATTAGTGGTATGATAAGATGACATAAGAATGGCTCCTTTTTTAATGGTCCTTCTTTCATTTTACAAACATACGTTCTTATTTTCAACTGTTTATCCTTCTAAAATTAAAAATAAAAAAAGTTGTAAAAAGGCTTGTCTTTTTTAATCTATTTGGGTATAATATTTTTTGTCAGTAAGGAATTAATGAAGTGGCCCGTTGGTCAAGCGGTTAAGACACCGCCCTTTCACGGCGGTAACACGGGTTCGAATCCCGTACGGGTCACCATATATTTTTTTACATACAGTTATAACTTTTGACTGTTAACAAGGAGAAGCGAGAAGATCGAGGATTAGGAAGTGTTCGAAAGAAGGAGCGTACCTCCGTACGTGACTGAAAGAGAATCACGAACTAGCCGAAGAAATTCGAAGCTAAAAGGACTGTTAACAAGGAGAAGCAAGAAGATCGAGGATTAGGAAGTGTTCGAAAGAAGGAGCGTACCCCGTACGTGACTGAAGGAGAATTACGAACTAACCGAAGAAAATCGAAGCTTATCCGCAGTTAAAATGGAGGATTAGCTCAGCTGGGAGAGCACCTGCCTTACAAGCAGGGGGTCGGCGGTTCGAACCCGTCATCCTCCACCATTTTATTTTATACACCTTATCTATGCCGGCCTAGCTCAACTGGTAGAGCAACTGACTTGTAATCAGTAGGTTGGGGGTTCAAGTCCTCTGGCCGGCATCTTTTGTGGAGGGGTAGCGAAGTGGCTAAACGCGGCGGACTGTAAATCCGCTCCCTCCGGGTTCGGCGGTTCGAATCCGTCCCCCTCCACCATTTGTTTTATTGGGCTATCGCCAAGCGGTAAGGCAACGGATTTTGATTCCGTCATGCGTTGGTTCGAATCCAGCTAGCCCAGCCATTAGAGCCATTAGCTCAGTCGGTAGAGCATCTGACTTTTAATCAGAGGGTCGAAGGTTCAAGTCCTTCATGGCTCATACTTAGAATGCTGCTTAATAGATTAAGCAGCATTTTGTTTAGCGGAAGTAGTTCAGTGGTAGAACACCACCTTGCCAAGGTGGGGGTCGCGGGTTCGAATCCCGTCTTCCGCTCCAAAAATTGAGGGGCCTTAGCTCAGCTGGGAGAGCGCCTGCTTTGCACGCAGGAGGTCAGCGGTTCGATCCCGCTAGGCTCCATATTTATATAAAACTCTAAGAATGAGGTAGTCCTTGTTCTTAGAGTTTTTTGATCGGTTTGTTAGGACTTATAGATTGGTTTGAATTGTTAGGAGCATGGAAGGAAATAGGGTCGATCATGTCGAGTTAGTGTTGGTCGACATGATGTAGGTTGAAAAAGGACCGGATCATGTCGATGAAAAGCAATGGTCGACATGATGCAGGTTAAAAAAGGACCGGATCATGTCGATGAAAAGCAATGGTCGACATGATGTAGGTTGAAAAAAGGACCGGATCATGTCGATGAGAAGCAATGGTCGACATGATGTAGGTTGAAAAAGGACCGGATCATGTCGATGAGAAGCGTTGGTCGACATGATGTAGGTTAAAAAAGGACCGGATCATGTCGATGAGAAGCAATGGTCGACATGATGTAGATTAAAAAAGGGACGGATCATGTCGATGAGAAGCGTTGGTCGACATGATGTAGGAGGAAAAAAGGCCGGATCATGCCGATGAGAAGCGTTGGTCGACATGATGTAGGAGGAAAAAAGCCGAGATCATGTCGATGAGAAGCAATGGTCGACATGATGTAAGTTAAAAAAGGACCGGATCATGTCGATGAGAAGCGTTGGTGGACATGATGTAGGAGGAAAAAAGGCCGGATCATGCCGATGGGAAGCAATGGTGGACATGATTTAGAGAGAAAAAAGGCTATAACATGTCGACATTACATAATATTTCAGAGCATCGAACAAATCTCTAAAGTTCGTCCCTTACTCACAGCTCAGCTTTTGATTCCCCTCATGTTTAATGTTTTATTTTATGATATAGCAGCAGCTGCTATATCTATCTCTATCATTACAAATGGGCACTTTATTCAATCTTGAAGAGGGTACTATGTGACTTTAGGATGAAAATTCAAATTAATCTTAAAACTTAGTTGACACATCGGATTTGTTTGAATAGAATGTCGGTATAGCTGACAACAGTTAGTATTCATTGTTTTTATACCTCCAAAAAAGTGTATCATCGAAGTGCTGAAGGTAAGTAACTTCATATTGTAAAAAGTGTCTGATTGGATCACCAAAAGCACTTTTCTTTCTGGTTATGGAAAGAGAAGTGCTTTTTTATTTTCTGGAAAAGGCGGGATTGTGATGAGGCTAATAAGATTTTTAACTTTGCTAGTAGGAGTCATGCTGATAGGAGGCTGCCAAGCTACTAGCTCGTCGAGTGAAGAGATTACTTCTATTTCGATTGGATATCAGAAGTTTGGAACTTTGAACATTTTGAAAGCGGAGGGGGCTTTGGAGGAAAGGCTGGAGGAATTAGATATTGATGTTGAGTGGCATGAGTTCCCTGCTGGGCCACAATTACTGGAGGCTTTGAATGGGGGTAGTATTGATTTTGGTCATACGGGAGAGGCGCCGCCGATTTTTTCTCAGGCTGCCAATGCACCACTTATTTATATAGGTAACGGTCCTGGTTCTCCAAAGGGCGAGGCAGTAATTGTCCAGAATGATTCTGATATTCAAGAAGTTACAGAATTAAAAGGAAGAAAGGTCGCTCTGAATCGAGGTTCAAATGTGCATTATTTGCTCGTGAAAGTACTAGAGGAATCAGGGTTAACGTTAGATGACATCGAGGTGGTTTATTTACCGCCAGCCGATGCTAGAATCGCTTTTGATCGTGGAGATGTCGATGCGTGGGTCATTTGGGATCCGTTTTATGCAGAAGCTGAGGTCAATTTAGAAGCTAGGGTGCTTCGTGATGGAACGGACCTAGTTGCAAATCGTGAATTCCTTCTCGCTGAAGAGAATTTCGCCAAAAATCATGATGATGTGATTGAAGTTATTTTAGAGGAGCTACGGGCAGTAGAGATTGAGGCGGAGGCGAATATTGAGGAGACGGCGGCATTTTTAGCCCCTGAAGTTAATATTGAGCAAGCGATTTTAAAAAAGGTGTTAGAGCGAAGAGGATTCGGAATTAAAAGAATAACAGACGATGTAAAGCTAGACCAACAGGAAATTGGCGATATCTTTTTTGAACTTGAATTAATTCCAGAGGCTATTGATATTAACGATGTCGTTTTGCCAAAATAATTGATTAATAAAATTTGGAAAGTAGGAAGGGAGTAGTGATGAATGAACGTATTATGGTTTTTGCCAACACATGGTGACGGTCGTTATTTAGGTTCTACAGTAGGAGGGCGCCCTGTCACTTATGCTTATTTAAAACAGGTGGCACAAGCGGTTGATCAGTTAGGGTATTACGGGGCGTTGCTGCCAACTGGTTCTAATTGTGAGGACTCGTGGATTACCGCAGCATCACTTATTTCGGAGACAGAGAGGATGAAGTTTCTTGTCGCGGTTCGTCCTGGGTTAATGTTACCAACCGTGGCGGCTAGGATGGCAGCGACATTGGATCGGCTCTCGGAAGGGCGTCTATTAGTCAATGTGGTTACAGGTGGAGACCCGGTTGAACTAGCGGGGGATGGTGTGCATGTAAATCATGCAGAACGGTATGAGATAACCAAGGAGTTTTTACATGTTTGGCGTCAACTGATGGACGGAAGGAAAGTTCAATTCCAAGGCCAACATTATGATATTAAGGAAGGTCAATTAAAGTTTCCGCCAAAGCAGAAGCCGTATCCAGCTTTATATATTGGAGGTTCATCTGAGGCGGCGATGGAAATAACTGCTGAACATATTGATGTTTTCTTAACATGGGGTGAATCACAAGAACAAGTAGCGAAAAAAATAGCGAAGGTAAAGGAATATGCAGCAGCGACAGGTCGAACGGTGCGCTTTGGAATTCGATTACATGTCATTGTTAGGGAAACGGAGGAGAAAGCATGGGAAGCAGCGGAGGAGCTTATCCAGTATATACGTGATGAGGATATTGAAGCGGCTCAAAAAGTTTTCTCACGTTTTGACTCTGTTGGGCAAAAAAGAATGTCTTCCTTAAACAAAGGGAGCAGGGAATCGCTAGAAGTTAGTCCGAACTTATGGGCGGGTGTAGGGCTTGTCCGAGGAGGTGCGGGTACAGCTTTAGTGGGTAGCCCAGAAATTGTTGCCGCAAGAATGAAGGAGTATGAGCAGTTGGGGATTGAAACTTTTATTCTTTCTGGCTATCCGCATCTAGAAGAGGCTTATCGTTTTGCAGAGCTCGTTTTTCCGTTGCTAGAAGTATCAAAGAAGGTTGGAGAGGATACACAATGGCTTAGCCCTTTTGGTGGAATTGCTGCAAGATAATGATGAAAATGAAGAGTGGTGATTGAATTGCGATTTGTTAAGAAAGTAGCCCCTTGGCTTTTACCGATTAGTTTATTACTTATTTGGCAGTTCTTTGCTTATTTTGATTGGATTTCTTCACGTGTTTTGCCGGCTCCCTCCGATATTGTCACTTCAGCTATTCGATTGGTTAGTAGTGGAGATATGTTTGAACATATTTGGGTTAGTACAGAACGAGCTTTGCTTGGGTTAGCGATTGGTGGGACGATCGGTTTTATATTTGGCATTCTTAATGGTGTGTCAAAAGTATCGGAGACAATCTTTGATTCTTCTATACAAATGGTTCGTAATATCCCACATCTAGCCCTCATTCCTCTCGTTATTTTATGGTTTGGGATAGGAGAGCAAGGTAAAATCTTTTTAATTGCTTTAGGTGTGTTGTTTCCCATTTATCTTAATACCTTCCATGGTATTCGATCTGTGGATAAACAATTGATTGAGATGGGGAAAAGTTACGGACTAAAGAAAGTAGCATTATTTACTCATATTATTTTACCTGGTGCACTTCCTTCGATTTTAGTGGGGCTTCGTTACGGATTAGGAATCATGTGGGTGACACTCATTGTCGCAGAAACCATCTCTGCTCATGCAGGTATTGGGTATTTAGCGATGGATGCCCGTGAATTTATGCAGCTAGACGTTGTCATGTTAACGATTATTTTGTATGCATTATTAGGTAAATTGTCAGATTGGATTGCAAAATTATTAGAGTACCGCTTTTTAAAATGGAATCCGAGTTATCAAAAATAAGGAGGCGTTATTATGAGTGACCAACCTTCTTCTTTGCAAGTGAACCATGTCGCAAAATCCTTTGTTAAGGAAGAGGTTTTGAAAAATATTAACTTAGCTATCGAACCGGGGGAATTCGTCTCAATTGTTGGTAAAAGTGGATGTGGCAAGTCAACTTTACTTCGTTTGTTAGCTGGTTTGGATGAAGTGACGAGTGGCGTTATTCAATTAGGAGAGAAAAGGATAGAAGGAATTCAGGAAGAGGTACGTATCGTTTTTCAAAATGGTCGATTGTTGCCGTGGAAAACCGTATTAGATAATGTTGGCTTAGGACTTAAAGGAGATTGGAAAAAAAGAGCCATTCAAGCTTTGAAGAGCGTCCAATTAGAAGAAAAGCAAAACGAATGGCCGGCCTTATTATCAGGGGGTCAGCAGCAAAGGGTATCATTAGCTCGTGCCCTCATGCATCAGCCTTCCATTATGCTATTGGATGAACCGTTGGGTGCATTAGATGCATTAACTCGCTATGAAATGCAAAATTTAATAGAGAGGTTATGGATAGAACAGGGATTTACAGCCGTTCTAGTCACACATGACATTGAAGAAGCTGTAGCCTTATCAGACCGAGTTATTTTGATAGAGGATGGTATCGTTGCTTTTCAACAAAAAGTCCGATTGCCAAGACCACGTAATCGAACAAATCCAACATATACTCAATTGGTTGATACGCTTTTGCGTCGTGTCCTAGAAGAGGGTGACTCAATCTCGATCGCGGAAGCTTGAAGCGACCAGGAAATGTGATACCGGTCATGAGGAATGATCAGTGTAAAGGGCGGCATGTCGTTTGGATATGAAAAGATTGTAACCCTCGTTATGACATAAGGTAGCTGAGGTTGTTATAAAAGGGAAGTAAAGGTATCTTCGAGCTGAAAATAGCTACAAAGATGCCATTAAGACCCTTATAATCATGAAATAAAGGGTTTTCTCCACAAAAAGTTAGTAAGAATGAGAGTGGTTCAATGCAATGCCTCCGAACCCTTGCCAAAAGAATTACTAAAATAGAGAGCCGGTATGCTTTTATTCAGACTGCCCCACCTGTAGCCTTTTTGCATGAACAATTTAAAACCCGTCGACATTCATTTGTCGACGGGTTTTAAGCTTTTTATTATCGTCTTTTCATATATCGTTCATGGATTCATAGTAGGATTTGTGCTGTTAAGAGGTGCGTGCCACAGTGTTGTGATATTCATGAATTAACAAATCTAATTGCTGGCTGCAAGCGATCATGTCTGTTGATTGCAGGTCAGTATGAAGGGCCATTTTATTGAGCTTATCACGACTCTCTTCAATGTCAATTAATAGTCTCTCGACTGATTTATTATTCTTCATCGCTGTGATCCCCCTTGCAATATTAGTGAATTCATATTCTTGCTTGTGAATCTATTTCCCGAATTATCTTATTAATAAACATAAAAAGGAAGAAATTTAGAAAAAACATGGTAAAATAAAAATAAGTGAAACTTGTGTCCGATTTGTACGTAAACGATAGTAGAGAAATTAGGGGATTTGCAATGGATCAATTAGTGAAAAGGATTATACGCGAAGTAAAAAAAGGTGATGAACAAGCATTTGCCGAACTAGTCGAGCTTTTTAAAGATAAAGTATACCAGGTAGCTTATCGCATGGTTGGGAATTCTTATGAAGCCCAAGATGTTGCTCAAGAAGCTTTTTTGCGAGCCTATACAAATATTGAGCAATATGATGTGAATCGGAAATTCTCTACGTGGTTATTTAGAATAGCGACAAATGTGGCGATTGATAAGTTGAGAAAGAAAAAGCCTGATTATTATTTGCAAGAAGAGGTACAAGGAGCAGAAGGTTTAACCTATGAATCCCAGATAACTTCTGATGAAGCACTACCTGAAGATCAGGTTGTGACTTTAGAATTACAGGAATGGGTTCAGGATGAAATTAACAAGCTACCTCCAAAGTACCGGACCGTTATTATTCTTAAATATATGGAAGACTTATCGTTAAAAGAAATATCCGACATACTAGATATGCCTGTTTCCACTGTGAAAACAAGAATTCATCGTGGTCGGGAAGCTTTAAGAAAACGGATGAAGGATTTATAAGGGGGTGGATGGTATGCAATGTGAACCTAAATACAACGAATTAATTGATAAATATTTTGATGAAGAAGTGACAAGCCAGGAAAAGCTTGAGTTATACAGACATATTGAGAAATGTGCAACTTGCCGTGAGCATGTCATTCAATTAAGGAAAGCCATCGCCTTTGTTCAAAGTGCTTCTCATATTGAGGCGCCGGCTGATTTTACGAAAAATGTTATGGCTAGTTTACCGAAGAAAAAGACAACGTCTAAATGGAAATTCCAGCTACGAAAACACCCATTAATGACGGCTGCTGCTGTTTTCTTTCTCCTCATGACGGCTAGTGTATTTTCGATGTGGTTCGATAAACAAGAAGGAATATCAGTGAGTGGTCCAGGAAATGTCGTCGTTGACCATGAATCAGGGCAAGTGATTGTACCTGAAGGAGTTGTGGTAAAAGGCGACTTAACCGTTCGAAATGGTGAATTAGTTGTAGATGGTGAAGTCCAAGGCGATGTCTTGCTTGTGAATAGTAAGCCATATATGGCCTCCGTTGGAAATGTGACAGGTGAAATTAGTGAGGTTAACCAAGTGTTAGAGTGGATTTGGTATCATGTAAAGACATTTTTCACGGAAGTCATTTCAATTACGAATCGATAAAAACGGATGAAATAAGTCTAAGTATATGGCAGGCATATATTTATATAGGGGGATCTCTGAGTGATAAACAGAGGTCTCCTTATTTTTGGATTTATCTTTGAGATGGGTACATGTAATAGAATCATCAATTTGTGGGTGTTTTCTATGTGAAATGGCATGCATCTGGACTATTGCGGCCGCAACGCGAGCTGTTTTCCCGTTGAAGTGGCTGTATATTCTCTTTTACGGTCACATCACACAAAGTTTCCCTATTGAAGTTGGCTGCATCGTATGCCATTTTCCATTTGATGTGAATCATACTATCACTTCGACTTTTTTTCACGCTCCGAAGTGGGGAAATAGGGCTACTTTTTAGGTTTGTCAAGGGAAAATATGCTATAATTGATGGTAGAGGAAAAATTAGGATGTTTCATCCTGTTTTTGTTCATACTAGATTGTAACCGTCACTTTCACATGAGTGTTACACGTTTTTACGAAGCTTTTCCTTGACATTGGAGGGGAATCAAGTATCGAGTGCTCATTTTTTGTGATAGAATGCTTATGAATAGCAAGTAAGACCTGACACTAGAATTTTTCTACATAAATGAGGCGACGGAGGGTGGCCATGTTTCCGTTTTTTGAGGATATTGTGATCTTAGAATATTTAGGGCAAATTGTAGATATTTTGCTCGTTACATATGTGATATATAAATTAATTATGATTATTAGAGGGACAAGAGCCGTACAGCTTTTAAAAGGAATTACCATTATCCTTGCGATCTGGTTCCTAAGTCGCTTTTTAGGGTTGCGTACACTTGAATTTATTATGACGCAAACGGTGACGTATGGGGTATTAGCTATTATTATTATATTCCAACCGGAGTTGCGAAGAGCACTTGAACAACTGGGGCGCGGACGCTTCTTTTCAGGCGGACGCAGTGCACAGCAAGAAGAGGTTAACCAGCGCTCGATTGAAGCGATGATTAAAGCTTCTGTTTATATGGGGAAACGTCGAATTGGGGCGTTAATGTCCATTGAAAGAGAAACCGGTATGAGTGATTACGTGGAGACAGGTATTCAGATGAATGCGGATTTAACATCTGAACTTTTAATTAATACGTTTATTCCGAACACTCCTTTACATGATGGAGCCGTTATTATCAAAAATAATCAAATACTCGCAGCCGGATGTTATTTGCCATTATCAGAAAACCCTTTTATTTCAAAAGAATTGGGAACTAGGCACAGGGCTGCACTTGGTGTGAGTGAAGTGACTGATTGTTTAACCGTTATTGTCTCTGAGGAAACGGGTAGCATCTCTTTAACGAAAAATGGGGAGCTGCATAGGGATATTAATGAGGATACTTTACGTGAGCTATTAACAAACGAATTAACTGAAGCAAAACCAACACAGACTTCCCGTTGGCAGTGGGGAGGTAAAAAGAATGGATAAATTATTTAGTAGTCATTGGTTTGTGAAAATCATTGCTTTCTTTATTGCTCTCATGCTTTTTACAATGGTAAACATAGATAATATGAATAATCAGCCAGGTTTATTACCGACCTTATCATCGAGTACACATACGGTAGGAGAAGTGCCATTAACCGTCTATTATGATGAAGATAATTATTCGCTGATTGATCAAACGGAAACGGTGCAAGTGACTTTGACAGGAAGCCAGACAGCGATACAAATGTTTCAAATGATGAGACCGAGTTATGAAGTTTTTGTAGATGTGACTGATTTGGAGGAAGGAACACATACGCTTCAGGTTGAGCATCGAGGCTTTCGAAATGATTTAACCGTATCGGTTGTTCCGGAATATGCACGTGTCGTATTACAAGAAAAACAAACCTACTCGCTACCAGTTACGGTAGAATTAATGAATGAGGATGAGGTTGAAGAAGGTTATTCAGTAGGGACACCGATTGTGACACCTGTTAATGTAACAGTGAAGGCGGCACGAGATTCGATCGCCGAGGTTGCAAGTGCGAAAGCATATGTTAATATTAGTGGGTCAGCTGGTGAAGTGGAAGATACCGTGCCAGTGAAGCTCTATGATCGGAGTGGAAACGAATTATCTCTTGAGACAGAGCCATCGATTGTAGAAGTAACGGTGCCGATTACGAGTCCTAATAAATCAGTACCGATTAAAGTATCAAGAGAAGGAAGTCTTCCTGAAGGCTTAAGCTTAGAATCATTGACGTTAGAGCCTAAAGAAGTGATTATTTTTGGACCGAAGGAAGTTATTGAAGAAATTGATGTGTTAGAGGGCGTTATTTTAGATTTAGCGGATCTTGAGAATGGTGAACCGGTGGAATTAGAAGTGCCACTTCCTGATGGCGTGGAGAAGGTAGAACCAGAAACGGTCACCGTGACACCAGTCATTTCGGAAACAGAGGAAAAAGAATTTGATGATGTTACGATACAAATTTCAGGAGCTGCACCTGAAGCAGATGTAGCGTTAGCAGACGGTGAGCCATCAACGATTCAGGTCATTGCTAGAGGGGCTGCATCTAGACTTGAGGAATTAACACGGGATGATATTCAAGTTTTTGTTGATGTCAGCCAAGAAGGTGAAGGCGATCATGAGGTTGACGTGCAAGTGAATGGTCCACGTGATTTTCAGTATGAAGTGAGTGAAACGATCATAACTGTAACGATCCGTTTAGAGGATACAGATGATGATTGATTTGTTTGAAGGAGAGAATAAATAATGGGAAAATATTTTGGTACGGATGGTGTCCGAGGTGAAGCAAACACCGAACTGACACCGGAGCTTGCATTTAAGTTAGGACGAGTGGGCGGTTATGTGTTAACAAAAGACACAGAGCACCCTCGTGTTATTATCGGTCGAGACACGCGTATTTCAGGTGAAATGTTAGAGAATGCTTTAGCAGCTGGCTTATTATCGATTGGCGTTGAAGTGATGCGTCTTGGTGTCATCTCGACACCAGGTGTTGCGTATTTGACAAAAGCGATGAGTGCTAATGCCGGTGTGATGATTTCTGCTTCACATAACCCGGTACCAGATAACGGAATTAAGTTTTTTGGTCCAGACGGCTTTAAGCTTTTGGATGAACAGGAAGCGGAAATTGAAGCCCTTTTAGATCAAGAGGATCAGTTGCCGCGTCCAACAGGAGGAGCAATTGGCCAAGTCAGTGAATACTTTGAAGGTGCTCAGAAATATGTTCAGTTCCTTAAACAAACCGTACAGCAAGATTTTTCGGGTCTGCATGTTGCTCTTGATTGTGCTAATGGTGCGGCATCTTCCATTGCCCCTTATTTATTTGCCGATTTAGAAGCTGATATTTCGACGATTGGTACATCACCAAATGGCGTTAATATTAACGAAGATTGTGGCTCCACACATCCAGAAAAGTTAGCTGAATTTGTTCTTGAGAAAGAAGCACATATCGGTTTAGCTTTTGATGGTGATGCAGACCGCTTGATTGCTATTGATGAAAAAGGGCAAATCGTCGATGGCGATAAAATCATGTATATTTGTGCGAAATATATGAAGGAGCAGGGCTGGCTCAAGCATGGTACGGTTGTGTCAACGGTTATGAGTAACCTTGGCTTTTATAAAGCACTTGAAGCAGCAGGTATTGAAGCTAAGCAAACGGCTGTAGGTGACCGTTATGTGATGGAGGAAATGAGAAAAGGTGACTTTAACCTCGGTGGTGAGCAGTCTGGCCATATCATTTTCCTTGATTATATTACAACGGGGGACGGTATGCTCTCGGCTTTACAACTCGTCAATATTTTAAAAGCAACAGGAAAGCCATTATCTGTCCTTGCTAGTGAAATGCCAACTTTCCCGCAGAGGTTAGTGAATATTCGTGTCTCTGATAAGCACGGTGTAACGGATAATGCAAAGGTAAAGGCTGCAATCGATCAAGTCGAGGCCGATATGAATGGTGAAGGTCGTGTGCTTGTACGCCCTTCCGGAACAGAATCTCTCGTACGTGTG
The DNA here is from genome assembly GCF_028610675.1 of Alkalihalobacillus pseudalcaliphilus. Classification (NCBI taxonomy): domain Bacteria; kingdom Bacillati; phylum Bacillota; class Bacilli; order Caryophanales; family Bacillaceae; genus Alkalihalobacillus; species Alkalihalobacillus pseudalcaliphilus. Next base: position 63,059 of record NZ_JAQQWS010000013.1, on the reverse strand, counting down.
ATGGTCGAAGCAAAAACAGAGGAATTATGTGAAGAATATGTAACATCTATTGCTAAAGTCGTTGAAGCGGAAATGGGCTTAGCTGATTAATATGAATGATATGCATAGGTGCACGGATTATGGCACTTATGCATATTTTTATGTTGAGTAGCTGAAACTACTCTTACCCCTGAAGAACGATGACGATGGATTGACGTACGGACAACATTACGATATGATTAAAATCGATTCTATGATGGAAAGGTGGATGGAATGACGTAATCATAACGACAAGCGCCTGAACTGCTTTGGACGGAAAATGAGCAGTTGACGAGGAAGAGGGTTTATCGATATTTCGGCGGATGCCCTCCGGTTGACGCATGACAGCCGCGAAAGCTTTTGTAAAAAGCAAAGAGGTGACTCTTTGGACAAAATCAAAAGCGACATGCCCATAACAAATAAAAAAGAGTGGGGGCGAGTATGCCCCTATGGATGCTTGCCCCCGATATTATGGGAGGTAACATTATGTGTGGAATTGTAGGATATATTGGACAAAATGATGCGAAGGAAGTTCTTTTAAAAGGACTAGAGAAGCTTGAATACCGTGGCTATGACTCAGCCGGTATTGCCTTAGTTGCAGAAGAGGGCATTGAAGTATTCAAGGAAAAGGGACGAATTGCGACTTTACGTGAGGCTGTTGATCCGGGAGCTGCGGGAACAGTAGGGATCGGTCACACACGTTGGGCAACACACGGAGAACCAAGTCGTGTTAATGCACATCCGCATCAAAGTAAAACTGAGCGTTTTACGTTAGTTCATAATGGAGTGATTGAGAACTACGAATTATTATCACGAGAATATTTAGCAAATGTCTCACCTTCAAGTGAAACAGATACAGAAATTATCGTTTTATTAATTGAAAAATTTGTTGGTGAAGGCATGTCTGTTGAAGCTGCATTTAGCCATACTTTATCTTTATTAAAAGGGTCTTATGCGATTGCCTTATTAGATGGCGAAAATAGCGATGTGATTTATGTCGGTAAAAATAAGAGCCCGTTACTAATTGGATTAGCTGAAGAGGCAAATGTGATTGCATCTGACGCGATGGCGATGCTACAAATCACAAAACAATTCCTTGAAATTATGGATGAGGAATATGTGATTTTACGTAGTGATAATGTGGAGATTAAGACATTATCAGGTGAAGTGAAGACACGTGAACCATTTACAGCTGAATATGATGCAAGTGATATTGAAAAAGGCACATACCCTCATTACATGTTAAAAGAAATTGATGAGCAGCCTTTTGTTATTCGTAATATTATCCAAAAATATCAAAACGAAGATGGTTCGATTCGCTTAGACGATGATATTCGTGATGCGATGAAGCAATCTGATCGTATTTATGTGATTGCCGCAGGAACTAGTTATCATGCTGGTCTTGTCGGACAACAATTAATAGAGAAAATAGCCAAACGCCCAGTAGAAGTTCATATTGCAAGTGAATTCTTATACAATATGCCGCTTCTATCTGAGAACCCACTCTTTGTATTTATTTCGCAAAGTGGAGAAACGGCCGACCTTCGTGGTGTGTTGGTGGAAGTGAAAAAGCAAGGATACCGTGCGTTAACGATTACGAACGTACCTGGTTCCACGCTTTCTCGTGAAGCAGATTTCACGCTGCACACATATGCAGGACCTGAAATCGCCGTAGCTTCAACCAAAGCTTACACTGCCCAAATGGCCGTCTTTACTCTACTTGCTGTTGATACAGCCAATGCACAAGGCATTGAACTTGATTTTGACCCATTGCAAGAGCTCGCGATCGTAGCGAATGCGATGGAGGTCCTCACAGACCAGAAGGATAAGCTTGAAAAAGTAGCTCGTCACTTCCTTTCTGTATCAAGAAATTGCTTCTTTATCGGCCGTGCCCTCGACTACTATGTATGTCTAGAAGGTGCCTTAAAGCTCAAAGAAATTTCTTATATCCAAGCAGAAGGATTTGCAGGCGGAGAACTAAAGCACGGAACGATTGCCTTAATTGAACAAGGCACACCAGTTATTGCCTTAGCGACACAAGAACATGTGAACCTAAGCATTCGTGGTAACGTCAAAGAGGTTGCTGCACGAGGCGCAAGCCCATGCATCATCTCTATGGAAGGCATGGCAGAAGAAACGGACGCCTTTGTCATCCCAACCGTCCACGAATATTTAACACCAATCGTATCTGTCTTACCATTACAACTGATCGCCTACTACGCAGCACTACACCGCGATTGTGACGTAGATAAGCCACGTAACCTCGCAAAAAGTGTGACGGTGGAGTAGGATAAATCAAAGTTGTAGAAATAAATGTCGAGTTACAAAAAAGATGGTAACCGGACAAAAAAGATGGTAACTGAAATCGAATTAAATTTTCTAAATCTTAATCTCACATCAAAGATCCCTCATACTTTAAAAGTGTGAGGGATTATTTATTAGGGGGATAATATGTCGAGTTTTGAATTTAGTGATGTTGTTAGAAACTTATTAAAAAGCTTAAGTGACAAGGAGTTTAAAATTTTTATAAACTATGCTCACGAATATCATAGTAATGTTAAAGGAAACGACACTGAAAAAAATCAATTTACTCGGAACGTTAAACAAATTAGAGATGACGTTACTCAAAGTGTTTCTTTTGATAATTTGGATTCAATAGTTTTTGGTTTGATGAATGTAACTGATTTAGAAATAAATTCAAAATGTAGATCTGATAATGAATATAAGATTCGAGATTTACTGATTAATATTTCTTCTGACTTTATCTTTAACGAGATCAATAAGAAAAATTTTGATAAGGTAAGTATAAAATATTTGAAAAGTACTTTAAAAAAAGTACTATATTATTGTGAAGGTGAAAATAGTGACGATACAACTTCAAGGTTAAATTCTTTAAATATTATTCTGGATCATTCCATTAGATTATCTAGAAAAGATAATCTAATAATACTGACAGAGAAAGACAAAGAACTATGATTATACCATCGGCGACTTATGGTAATAATGAAGTTTTAAGTAACTTCAGGATATATTAAGAAACTAAAAAACCGTATGATTACGTATACGGTTTTTTAGTTAAAATTTAACTAGTAGATTTTATTTTGTTTTTAACCTTTTAACTATTTTCTCAAATATATTCATACTTTGATAATTCGTAATGTCTATATTATCTGAAATAACTTTTCTAAATGGAATAATATATTCTTCAAAAATAGTATTCAACAGGTCGTCGACATAGTTAGGATCTGCATTTAATTGCTGAATAACATAGTCGTAAAAGTTTATACACTCATTACTGTAGTGCAACATATTTCTTAGAGTGGTCATCTCTTTTTTATGCTTACCAACATATTGCTGAATTTTTTCATCCAAAACATTGTAATTAAGATCTACCCAGTGTCCTTTAAGTCGCTCACGAATATCTTCTATATTCCTCATAATCTCAAACATTTTAATTGACGTAAGACGTAACAATATATATTTATCAAAATTAAACGCTGTGGATTTATAATTTAGATGCTCCTTCATCCAAATGCAAGAGGTGATCTCGCTTTGTATAAGTAGTATTCGAGTTAAAAACACATTATAGCTGATATCATCCGTAAAGAAGATTTTATCCCATATGTCCTTCCCTTTATATCTTTTAGCATCTTTCAGCAGCAAAGGTTTAGACTCTAGGTCAACATCGCGATCTATTAAAGTAATAAGTAACTGCAATAATTCCCCTAGTTCACTTGTTAAATCTGTATACGCAGCTTTGTCGTATACATTTTGTAGAGGTGTACCATCAAAAATATATGTCGAGAATAAGGTACTCCCTACTAACGTATCTCCATCTAAATAGAAACCTAAATTGTCTATGTCATTACCGATGAGGCTCACGTGTGCCTCAAGTAATTTTTTAAACATTACTCTATTATTATTACCTTGTGTTGTTTTTACTTTATGACGAATCTCTTCAATTACTTCCATATTAGGCAAATCACCTTGAATAATTTCTGTATTCTTCAATACTTTGTTTGCTTCATAGAGCATTATACAGGTGTCTCGGAGATGAGAGTAGCTGAAGATAGCACTGTAATTTATAGAGTTTCGCCCTTCTAGTAACAGTTTCTTTATACCTTGTATGTCGTGGTTTAAAGTAGTTAAGTAATTTATTTACATTCACCTCGCTAATATTTGTATAGAAATATGTACCATTAAATATTATAACTTGAATCACTGTCAGGCAGCTTACTAAAAAATGCAAATTGTTTGCAAATCAAATCATTATTTTAAAAACTAAAATTATAATGAAAGCTTTTACTTGAGAAATGTTCAACTAACTGAATATATTTTACTGTGGAGGACAGAAAAATGACATATTGCTTTGCTTGGAAATCTGAAAATGAAATCTATATTGTTTCTGATTCACTTACATCAGCCAAAACAGAAATCGCTTTTAAGAATGATGAAACATTATCGAGTTTAGGAGAACTTTATGGAGAATATAACTCTTATTTTATTGCAGAGACAGTCACAAAAATTTTTGTAAAGAATAATATTGTTGTCGCTTATGCAGGGAAAAATATAAAAATATTTGACGATGTGAAAGATTATATAGACCGTTTCTCTATTGAAGAAATTTTAAATTATTTACCAGGAATATTATCCGAGTCAGAAATACTTTTAGCTGTAAAGAATGATGAGAATAACAAATTATATTATTTGAATAACTATGAAATTAAGGAGATAGATCAATATGTAGCTATAGGAAGTGGAAGTAAAATACCAGATTTAAATAATTTAATGGAAGATTTCACAATAACATATCCTGATGATAGTTATTTGCCAAGAAAAAAAGTAACCGCAGCTACAGCATATTTACAAATGATCTCCATAAAAAATAACTTTTTGAATTATGGCGTAGGGGGTGCTTTTTGCGGTATTTGTATACATAAGGATATAGAATGGAATGACGATTTATTATATTTTTTTTATGATGAAGAATTTAAGAACAAAAAATTAATTAATTTAATAATAAGAAAAGATAATATCATAACAGGTTCTGATTTTACGGGTCTAACAAAAGTATTCAGTCAAAAAGATATGGATGAGATTGAATATAGAAAAACGATCAGGAGTGCACATAAATCTATAACATCTTATATACCTGAATATGTAGTCTTCTATAGTTTTGATTATAATAATATCTATTTTTGTGAAGTTAAGAAAAATATACATACTGCTCTAATTAAAATGTTCCGACGCAGAGGTGAAAATAATGCCAAATTTGAAATATTCACCTCACCATATCTATTAGAAAATTATTTATTTACGAATAAAAATAATGAGAAATTTATAATTCCGTTTGAATATTTAGACGATATATTACCCGTTGATTATACTCCTAGGGATAAATTAATAGAGGAAGTAGTTAATATAGGGGATGTAGACTTTGAATATGATAATTTCGATTATCCTTTAGAAAATATTCATAACTCCATTGAAATAAGTAATGTCTTCAATTCTCAACTTGATGAGTATGAAAATGTATTAATTATCAATTTTAACTTTCTTGAATCGAAAATTTTAGAACTGAAAAATTTTTATAATGGGTTAGATATAAGTTTTGATAGTTCTAAGATTTTAAGGGGAATATGTGATCGGATAAAAAATGAGTTAGGAATTGATAACATAAAAATCCTTCTATTTAGTAATAGATATGAATTTTTCATTGATAAGATTCCTGGTTTAGAGTTGTACCTTAATGGGGTTGATTCTAATTTTAAATTATTTTGTATCTCATTTCTCTTTAACTATTACTTAGACGATAAGTACTATCATTTGAATAAAATAATCATATTTGATGATAGCTCGAATTTAAATGATATATTCGAAATTTTGCCGGATTATAACAGTGATCGTAACGAAGCTGATATCTTTATGATTAGAAATCAAAATAGTGAGTCTCAAGTATCCTTTTCCCCTTACTATTATAACGCAGATAGATTAATTTCTGAAATAGTTGGATTAAGCGATGAAGCAATGGGTCTGTGGGATCCAACTGCACCTAAAAAGGAGTTAAGCAAACTTGCAGAGTATTTAAATTTACAAATTGAGAGTTCGAAATCATATGATTGATATTTATTAAACTTACTGAGGGTACCCTAAATTAAAATTATGTCCTAATGAAAACCATACTTTTTTAAGAATACGGGTTTCTTTAGGTAGTCAAGATTTTAATGCTTGTAAGTAAACTAATGTTAAAGTATTCAGTTGAGCAGAAATTTAGAGTAATACGAAGAAATCAGAGCTGTCTGAAAGATATATTGATAATTTTTAACTCCTAATCTTTTTTTTGGATAGGTTGTGCTAAGATATAATCAAATAGAATGGGGGGTTTTGATGTATATTTCAGAATTAAAGCTAAGTAATTTTAGAGTTTTTTCCTCTGAAACAACGGTTCATTTCAATGATGGAATTAATGTTATCATTGGTCAAAATAATGCAGGTAAAACTGCGGTAATTAAAGCTCTGGATTTACTGTTTAATCCTAACTCAAAAAAGAAACTATCAATTAACGATTTCAATAGACAAATTAAAGTGGAAGAACTTAAAACTGCACCGCCGAAAATCGAAATTTCTGCGAAATTGTCTAAATCAAACGGTGAAGATGACTATTCAGATGAATTGATAACTGTTGCAAATTGGCTCACTAAAATTGAAGATCCATATGAAGCATACATAAAATTTGAATTCTTCTTACCAGAAACTAATGTGGAAGAATATCAATCATTAATGAATGAAATTAATAGTACTGATATTAATCAATACTGGAAAGAAATTGAACACAACTTCTTTAGAAAATACATATCTAAAATTTATGTTGGAAATCCAGAGCATAAAAATCAGATACAAGCAGATGAAATTAATAAATTTGATTTTCAGTTTTTAACTGCCATAAGAGATGTTGAAAGAGACTTATTTAAGGGAAACAGTAGTTTGTTGAAAGAAGTTATTGATTTCTTTATGGATTATGATATTAAAAGTGATTTAACCCTTGATAAAAAAGAAAAGGCAAGAAAAATTCAAGGATTGAAACGTGAATTTAATCAAGAATCATCAATTTTGATTAAGACATTACAAGACAGAATGGAATTAGGGAATGAAGAGATTTTAAAATATGTAGAAAAAACTGGGGCAGGAATAGATGAGTCAAAACCCTTATTCGATGGGGAGATTCTGGACACAGAACTATATTCAGCTTTAAGACTTATTGTGGAAAAAGAATCGGGAATTAAGCTTCCAGCAGTCAGTAATGGACTAGGATACAATAATTTAATATATATATCCCTTCTACTATCGAAAATGCAGAAGAATGCCTCAAGTGAGTATTTAGGTTCAAACTCTAAAGTATTTTCAATCTTAGCTATTGAAGAACCTGAAGCGCATTTGCATCCAAATATGCAGTACAAGTTTCTCCAATTTCTTAAAGAAAATAGAGCGTCTAACGTAAATCAAGTATTTATTACCTCTCACTCTCCAAATATTACAGCAGCTGTTGATCTAGACGATATTATAATTCTTCAAAAAGACAGATCATCAAATATACACATTGCCTATCCTGGTAAAGTATTCAATTTAAAAGAAACTGAAGATATTAAATCGAAGAATTACGTTAAGAGATTTCTTGATGTTACCAAGGCTGATTTATTTTTTGCTGAATCAGTTATTTTAGTGGAAGGTGTTGCGGAGCAAGTTTTACTCCCAGAACTAGCGATGTTATTAGAGGATGAAATTGATCTGGTGGACAATCATACATCTATAATAAATATAGGTGGAAGATACTTTGACCACTTTCTGAAGCTATTTGATACATCAAATAGTAGTTATGCTTTAAGGAAAAAAGTTGCTTGCATTACTGATTTAGACCCTGTGAGAAAAAAGAGAGAGACGGAAAAGGCTAGATGGGTAAAATGTGATCCATTGCTATTAAATTTACAAACTGATATTTACGAATATAAAGCGTGTTCAAACGGATTAGTATCCAAAGATGAATATAGTGAGACTGCACATATAGAAGTATTTAATCAAGTCATTGGAGAAAGTTCAACTTTTGAATATGATATATTCCTTAAAAACCCTTCTGATTACCTGATTACAGAATCACTATCTAATATTGACGAACTTAGAAAGTTGATACTTTTACTGGATGAAGCAAAATCCTTAACTGAACTATTAGATGAATTGGGCTCAGGAGATTTTAAGACAGAGGTTCAAGAATTGATGGAAAAAAGTATATTACTAGATGATCCAATAGTAAGAAAAAAGTTAGTTGCCAGTCGATACCTTTCATCGATCTCTAAAGGTGAAGCTGCTCAAGAACTTGCTTATGCAATATCTGAAAATAAAACTCAGATAACACCTCCAGAGTATATAAAGGAGGCGTTAGAATGGATTTGTCAAAAGCAGTAAAGCTAGAAGACAGCAAAGAATTAATCCCAATAGAAGAGCATTTTAAGCTATATGCGGGCCCAGGGGCTGGGAAGACAACATTCCTAACAAATCACATTAAAAATGTGCTAGGCGCATCTGATAAGTTAAAACATAAAAGGAAAATTGCTTGTATAACGTACACGAACGCGGCCGTTGATAACTTGAGAACGAGATTAGATACATCTTTAGAGAGTGTGGAGATAACAACGATCCATAGTTTTTGTTATAAACACATCGTAAAACCATTTCTTTGGTTATTGGATCATTGCCCGGTAGCAATTGAGAAAATGGAGGGACACGATGAAATTAAACTAAGACGAAGTCAGATTGATAAAATTAAAAAGGAAGCTAAGCAATCATACTTATCTAATTCAAGTCTGATGGATGCTTTAAACAAACTTCAATGGTTATTTAAAAGTAACGGGAAATTCGAACTTGGATACAAAAGACCATTTGATGGTATGGTTGACGGCTCTTACGTAGCGAAAATAATGTATATGAAGTTTAAAGAAGCTCATTGGAGTGAGGGGCGTTTAAGTCACGATGATGTCTTATACTTTGCTTATAGAATCATATTGGAACATCCTCAAGTTAGAGAGATAATAAGGGGAAAGTTCCCTTACATATTTATTGACGAGTTCCAAGATACTAGTCCATTACAAGTGAAAATAGTAAAAATAATCTCGGATAAAGAAACTGTGATCGGTGTGATAGGAGATATATGCCAATCTATATATTCTTTTCAAGGGGCAAGTGTAGGAGATTTCGAGGAATTTGAAGTCAAGAATATGAAACTTTATATTCTTCAAGAAAATCATAGGTCTTCCAAAGAAATTGTTAACATTCTTAATCATATGAGAAAAGATAAGGATTTTCAGCAAGAAACTAAAATCAAATTGAACAATTCTAGACCTACTATTTTAATAGGTGATAAATCTTCTTCATATGAGCACATCAAAAAGAAGTCGCTGATTGATTTAATGATACTAGCATATCGTAATAAGACTTTAGATAATCTTCAGAAACCAGATTCGATTAATCAGGATAAAGAAGTAAATTATTTAACAGATGATTCAGATTCAAATAGGGCTTGGAGAATTTATCACGTTATAAAAGCGTTAGAGTATGCTAAAACACAAAAAATAAAAGAAGCATTAAAAGCAATGAAAATGGCGTATCGAAAAGAAGACCTAAGCGAAACGGAAGTTTTTCGTAATCTCAAGCGATTAATAAATATTCGAGATAAAATTTATAATCTAACCCTTACAGATTTTTATAATGACCATCTTTTTGGCCACTATAATGTAAAAGCAAAAATTTCTAGAGGTGTAATTAAACAAATCTATGATAGTGCTCTATACTCAGATGCTGCTGTTAACATAAACGTTGTTGATGAGCATAATAATTTCCGATCAATTCATAACGCTAAAGGTGAGGAGTTTGAAAATGTATTTCTAATAATTCCTTCAGTAGAGAAAAATGAATTATCTTTTCTTCTAGAACCTGATATGGACAAAGAAACTCATAGGGTTTACTATGTAGCATTAAGTAGAGCAATAAAAGGCCTCTTTATTAGTGTTCCAAGTCTAACTTTAGATCAAAAAAGTCAATTAGAAGACTTAGAGTTTTCTATAATTGAGACTTAAGAAAATTAATTTTTTAATTATTAGTAACCTTTAAGAATCCTTTTATACTAGGATTCTTTTATTTTGTTTAGTTCTTATTTTAAGGGGCATACTACTAACCAATAAAATTCAAAATTTACGTAAATATATATCTATTTTAGGAGGTGTAAATAATGTTTTTTCCTAGCTTATATCCTGATGAATTATTCTATAGTGCTCTACTAAGGTACTCTAAACAGTCGGGTAACCATACTGAGTATAAAGTTAAATCTGTAATAGATTACGGAGAACTGTGGAAAAAGAAATTATGTTTATTAGTCGAGGAAGGTTTAACACTATCTAAGTTATCACAAGAGTTAAAAGTTAGTCCAGAAACCATAATTCGATTTATTAATGTTTTAAATTTAAATGAAAAATGGTTCAGTATTCATCCTCGTTACAAAAAGAGAGCCGGAAAATATTCTAAAAGGGCAGTTCGAAATAGGAAAGAAATTACTTGTGAGAAGAGAAAAAAGTGGGTCGATTTAGTTAGTAATAACGGATACTCTGGCTCTCGAAAGCTAGATAGCAACCTTTATAATTGGTTGTTGACTTATGACTCTGACTGGTTGCGTGAATCTAAATTAAAGCATAAATCAAATTTACTACCAAAGGAAAAGATAAGTAGGAGTAAATTTAGTGACCAAAATATTGTTTATGATGAGATAGATTATATAGTTAAGAATTGGTCCTATTACGAACTTAACCAACCGATATTTATGAGTAAGGCTGCTATATGTAGATGTCTTAATAAACAACCACGTTATGATAAAAATAAACTAGACATATATTTAGGTGAGGTAGCAGAAAAACGAGAAGATTATATACTAAGAAAATTGCATTGGGCTTACAATGAACTATTGTCTCAAAACAAAAGTCTCTCAAGAACGAATCTTATTAAAATAAGTGGAAAGCTAAGGCCGGAATATAAAGATATCTATAATGAATTTTGTCTTAAACATTTTGAGAAATAGACTAAATTAGACTATATAGATGAACCCTTTCAGTTACCATCTTTATTTTAAAGAGAAATACATTCAACAAAAGATGAACTCTGTCAGTTACCATCTTTATTTTTTTTTGCAAAAAAAATTTCAACGTAGAGACAAGGGTTTCAGGCATTTTTAGTTACCATCTTTTTTGTAACTCATTAATAAATGTGGATTTAAAATAAAGTCGTGACGTTTGCAAAAAGGATGCGATGTTTTAAATAAAGTCACGATGTTTTTAAAAATGTCGCGAAGTTAGACCCTTTGGATATGCATTGTCCAAAGGGTCTCTTTATGGTGAGAATAACATAATGATAGTTCCGCGAACGGCCCATATTCTTGAATAATCGTTTTGCTCTAAAATGGTTTCTGGTAATTAAACAGAATATGATAAAGGTTTATGAATAGTAAGAATGGGGATTGGTATGTCGTGTAGATGCCAGTCCTTTTTTGTCTTAATTTAGATGTAAATCGTTTATAAAATGCACCCATGAACGGTTTTATATTTAGATGTAAGTCAAGGAATATCAATTACATATGTCACTGTTAGAACGACCTTTTGGTCATTACAATTAGATATATATAATATAAGAAGGGAATGATGATATTGACAAGTGGGGGAAGGATAGCGTCGCGTTGGCATTCGCAAAGGATGACCAAATATTTGTTGGGGTGCGGTATAGTTGGCTCTACCATGTTTGTGTTTGTTTTTCTCCTCGATGGAGCAACTCGTATAGGTTATGACCCCCTATACCATCCAGTTAGTGCGCTAAGTCTTGGTGATAGAGGATGGCTACAAATTGCCAACTTTATAATAGCTGGAGTTCTGATGGTTGCTTTTGCTGTGGGGCTGAGACGTTCACTATATTCTGGGCATGGTGCAAGGTGGGGTCCTTTCCTATTTGGTATATTTGGAGTAAGCTTGGTGTTTTCAGGTATCTTTGTTATGGATCCTATGCAAGGGTATCCACCAGGAGCTCCAGCTGGGATCCACACAGATGGAGTCAGTTGGCATCACTATGCTCATGATGTATTCGGCATACTTGTGTTCACATCGCTTCCCATTGCATGTTTTGTATTTGCCCGTAGGTTCTCCAAGTCTGCAAGCCGTGGCTGGACTTTGTATAGCATGCTCACTGGTATGGTAATGGTGGTACTGTTTATGTTTTTTGGAACGCTCTGGGAGAGTGATAATCATTTGGCGGGCTTAATTCAACGTATGATGCTTGTTGCAGGCTTTGCATGGGTCACTTTAATGGCAGCGAATCTGTATAAAGAATGTAAGAAGGAGCGTGATTATGAAAGATGGACGGCAAATTTGTAGCAACGTTTCCGAAATGTGGTGTACAGCCATCATCTTAGCGTCGTCTCTTTGGTTAATGTGGAGCGGAAACATGGACATTCGAACACTGCTGATCACGACGGAACAATCCCAATTTGGCGAAATTGGCTGCCTGCTCTTGTTGGCATCTGCCTTATTCGTTTCATTCCGATTCGCCTACAAAGCTAAATCCCCTTCGTGATTTTAACAGAAAGCTCCTCGGGGTTGTGAATTGCAGACTAAGTTAAATATTTTTATCAATGGGTTTCAAGAAATTGCACTTACAAGAGAGTATTTGAATTACCTGGTCGAAAATAATGAGAACCTAAAAAGACTATTAGATTGACCCTAGAATTGCTTTAGTTATTAAGGCATGAAAAGCCAATATTTCATATGAAATATTGGCTTTTTGCTGTTTAAGTTGATTATATTAATAATAACTTTTGTAATATGTGGAGGATGTTACAGTTTTGCTAGTGTATAATTGATCTCTAAGAGAATGAAAAAATATAGCGTGATATTTGTTTAATTCTTTTTGGGGAACTCGCTAATTCTATATAGTGCTAAAAAGGACAGAATAAATGGAGTAGGGAAGGTGTGCTTAATATGTTCTTTAAATACTTCAATGATACAGGTCGTACTGTTAAAATACATCCAGCAACATAAGCACATGGTTGCACTACAGATTTGAATGAGATTAAGCATGGGGGAAGTTTTTGTTTTTACAGGTCCAGTAGATACTTATGCATGGGTGAAGATGTGGGATTATGGTGAAGAAGGCCTATAGATTTTAGTGTCACCAATTGAATTAGACGGTGCATAATTTAAAAGCAAAGTAAGGATACATCGACAATTTATAAAGTTAAAGGGGAACTCAAATGCTTTGTAATGAATGTGGAGGATTTTGAAAAGGAACTAAGTACGAAAGAGCAAATGAATTATAATCGTATTTGTGATGTGAAGTGTACAAAATGTTATATTGAATGCTATTGCTACGAGCTTAATTAGCTTAATTCCTCTTTATGTTGGTTTGAAAAAATATTCTGTCCCAGCTACAATCGTTTCAGCCTTTTTTATCTCTCTAATCGTATGTCAGAATGTAAATGGATTTTCATTATATTCAATTATAATAATACCTATTACTCTTTCGTTAATAGGATTAATAATTGCTATCATCTCCATCAAGAATATAGATAATATTGATATAATAGTTTAATAAGGAACATTCAAAACAGGGGATGTGCAAAAAATTAATGAAAGGTCTCAAACGAGTATACTTTTATTCGAAAATGCACCTCGATTTTTCAAAAGTGAAACATGGGTGTCTCTAAAAAAAATCCATAAAGATAAATTCTAACGGGATGTAGCTGAAGATAACTTGAGTGAGGCAACTGAAGATATTATATATGAAGCCGAATTTACAATTAATAGAGGGACAGAACTATTTGTGATTAATGTAGAATAAGTTCCTATTGAAATGTCTATGGAAAGTTTAAACATGGAAGGATAATATATAATTGGGGAATTTTAACGGTGGGAGGGTTATCCTTCTCGTATAGATTATTAATAGAGGGAGGAAAAGTTATGCAAATATTATTAATTAGGCATGGGGAATCGGAAGCAGATATTTTAAACGTTCATGAAGGAAGAGCCGATTTTGAATTAACGGAAATGGGTAGAAAACAAGTGGGAGCTTTAGTACATAAAGTGAAAAATGACTTTCGGCCGCATTGTATATGGGCGAGTACATTAAAGAGGGCACGAGAAACTGCTGAAACATTAGCGGAAGCTATTGGTTGTCCAGTGGAATTAGAAGAAGAATTAATGGAATTTAATAATGGTATACAGGCTGGCATGTCTTTTGAAGAGGCGAAAAAGCACCCGGTGCCAAAATTCCTTCATGATCGTTTTGAGAATGGGGAATCATTCATAGAGTTTCGAATGAGAATTGAAACGATATTTTCTAAAATTGTGACAGAAAATAAGTATGAGCGGATTGCGATTGTAGCTCATGGCGGGGTAATTAATAGTATATTACGTGCTTTTTTCCAAATGCCAATGAACATGGATTACTATTTTAAAATAGGGGATACAGGGATTAGTATGATTGAACTTACAGATGCAGGTAAAGTAATTCATTTTATCAACGATACGAATCACTTAAAATGTATATAAGCCAAAATAGATCATAATTGAAGAGAGTATAGTTAGAAAATTAAAAATGCATTGAAAAATTGTAAACGATAAACTAGAACTCAACAGTTCACCTTAAACCAGCAGCTTTCTTTATACTTAAATCAGTCTATAGAAAGTGAGGAACAGGGAGAGGGAAAGTTGACGATCTTACCTAGAAGGTATTTGACGGTTACAATGACTGTTTGAATTGATATTACTTTCTCCCTGTAAAAAGTTGGTTTCTGAAATGGATCTTGCTTCATTAAGAAACGTTTTCCAATACTTTGATCATTATTAATCTTTCTTCTAGTTGCATATTGAACTAGGGGAATTTTCATGAACAGTCATAATGAAAACGAAGAAATACTATCAGGTGGCAATGTATCAAATGTTTATCGTACAGGAGAAACTGTGCGACGAAATATAAAGGAAAATAGTCCAAAAATCCATAAGGTATTGAAGCATTTAGAACAAAAAGCTTCAGCACAATGACTGTTGTTGGGGTAAAGTGATTACCCATAATATTAAGAGTAGAGTTGTTGGAATGTTCCAGGGGGGCCATGGCCCCCTGAAACATTACTTACTTTCTTATCCAACGTGCTTTCCGATTTTTTTATATTGATGTCTTAATAAAATTCTTGCTCTAAAGCGGTCAAACCGTTGATACCCAAACACATTTCGTTTCATTAACCTTAAGTTCAGGTACCGGTTTAAAAACCAACTTTCCTGCTCTGTTAATGTTTCATGGGCTTTATGCATGACATGCACCTTAAAGGTTGGGCTCATGTCCGAAATGACGATCTCTACATCTTGACCATGCTTGTTGATTAGGGGGAAGAGGTGTCTATTTTTTGCATGTATGACAATTTTCATCAAGTTTTTTTAGACTGTTCTTTAACCAAATAAAGCTCATTAGTAGCCATGGACAGGATAGAAGAAAGGTAAAAAGAATGTATAAGTGCATCGAGTGAACGACTAAGGATAGGATGTAGGTGATTAATAAGTAAAAAATCTTTAAAATCATTACTTTTAAGTGAATATGTTTCACCGTATTCCTCCTTAAATTACTATTTGTAAAATTCTATTCACTAATATTAAGAATTATAAGTAAGAGTGAAATGTCGATTGTACAAGATATTAATAAGCATGCAGATTATTTTAAGGAAAGAGGGCAAGATTTGCTTTATAACATGAATGTATGTATTGAAAGTTAAGATTTTGAGAGCATAACAAATATAATTAATACTTACAACAGCCACTAATTGTTAGTGATGACATGATTGTTAAATTAAAAAATAAAGATTTCGGGATGGAAATAGCTCTAGCCTTTTAGCCAGAGCTATTTCCTTTGATTATTAGGTATTTTTAATTGAGAATGATGGTACAAATATCTTATTTACTTATTATTAACTTGAGGTAGAATCGGAATTAATTCTTTATTTATAAAGTCCACATACCATTGCCTTTGTAGAACTTTATATAAATTTATGGCGTTTGTATAGTATTCTAATACTTGATTTTGCTGAACGGGGTCTCTATCGGCTAACATTGAAAGAGATTGGCCAAATTGAACAAATAAATTTGGAAGTACAGAGATATCTTCTTGTTTTATCGATAATAAGATGCCTTCGTGGGCGATTTCTGTGGACATTTGATATTCAGATCTTAAGAACATAAGCTTTGATAAATTAAAATAAACTTTTAGCTTGAGTTTATAATAACCTTCTATTTTTATATTTTTACTTAATATGTCTTGGTAATAAATCGTTGCTTTTTTGTATTGTTTATTCTGTGTTAAGATATTACCTATCACATTTTTTATTTTCAAATCTTGATAAGATTGTTTTAATAAGTAATCCTGTTGAACGTCGATTAATTCTTCGAGCTCATTGATACATTGTTTATAATTAATTTGATTTATGTAATAACTTGATAAAATGTTATGCCAGCGTATGTACTGGTTAAATTCATTTCCTAAGGTTTTCAGTGTATGGTTTTTGAGGTTAAGCTTCGTAATTTCAAATACTTCTTTGTAGTCGTTTAATTTTACAAGTCTGTCTATTTCGCTCATAGTTTCTTGTATGTATAAATAGCTTGTTGTAGATAATTCTTTAATAAGCTGGTCAATGGAGAAGTGGAGTTTTATTGATATTGCGTAAAGTATATCAATACTTGGGAAAGTTCTTCCTAGCTCAATACTACTAATGGCTGCTTGTGTGCATATTCCCTCTGCTAAATCCTTCTGCGATAAGGAAAATTGTTTTCTTAACTTCTTAATTTCTTCCCCTAGATCTTTACTGGAAATAAACATCATTAAACCTCCTAATATACAACAAATTTTGTATTTATTTATTATTTTAATGAAAAACAGAGAGAAATTCACTAAATATTTGAAAAATACCTCGAAACCTCAAAATGGTCATTTTTTGATACGTAGTACAATGAGCTTATCAAAAATAAATCATTCGGAGGTTAGTTATGAAACAAACACTAAAACTATTATTATTTACAGTTATCTTGATTACATTTGGATTTTTAAGTACTCAATTCGGAACAGAATTAGCCTTGGATTTTATTTCACCGTTATCGGAAGATTTACCAACTTTACCACCTGTTAATTAAAATTAAGATTAAAAAAACAAATATCTACAGATAATTTTATCTGAATATTCAAATTTATTAAAGGGGGTGATTAAAAAAAGAACTAGTAAATGTTGAAAAAATTAGAGAAGTTGAAAAGAAAGTACTAAAACAAAAAGAAGGAGGCTGCTAAAATGAATCAACCAAAACCAGTAACGGTGGAAGAATTAGAAAAGTTCGAAGAACAAAGAAATGGCGATGTCGTAATCATCCGTTGTGCCCGCTAAAACCCAAAAAGAAGGAGGAAATTGAAATGAGTCAACCAAAACCAGTAACGGTGGAAGAATTAGAAAAGTTCGAAGAGCAAAGAAATGGCGATGTCGTAATTATCCGTTGTGCCCGCTAAAACCCCAAAAAGAAGGAGGAAATTGAAATGAGTCAACCAAAACCAGTAACGGTGGAAGAATTAGAAAAGTTCGAAGAGCAAAGAAATGGCGATGTCGTAATCATCCGTTGTGCCCGCTAAAACCCCAAAAAGAAGGAGGAAATTGAAATGAGTCAACCAAAACCAGTAACGGTCGAAGAATTAGAAAAGTTCGAAGAGCAAAGAAATGGCGATGTCGTAATCATCCGTTGTGCCCGCTAAAACCCCAAAAA
>NZ_JAQQWS010000013.1:44970-45077 GCF_028610675.1 Alkalihalobacillus pseudalcaliphilus | reverse complement strand
AAAATGAGTCAACCAAAACCAGTAACGGTGGAAGAATTAGAAAAGTTCGAAGAGCAAAGAAATGGCGATGTCGTAATTATCCGTTGTGCCCGCTAAAACCCCAAAAA
>NZ_JAQQWS010000013.1:0-44870 GCF_028610675.1 Alkalihalobacillus pseudalcaliphilus | reverse complement strand
CAGTAACGGTGGAAGAATTAGAAAAGTTCGAAGAGCAAAGAAATGGCGATGTCGTAATTATCCGTTGTGCCCGCTAAGCTAGGTTAAAAATATTGATAGGGCCCTGTATGTTTAATTAAAATAGAAGCAAAATTTCCACCAAGACTCTCGTTTAATTCAATTATGTAAATGCGTAATTTTGATTGGCTAAAGGGCTCTGACTCAGTATTGGTAGTTAAATTATATGAATGCAAATTTGTTTGTAGGTAAGGGTGTGTTTGAATGATGGAGCTACAACTTATTGACGTTATTTTATTCATCGCTTTATTCCCGCTCCATTCTTATATCAGTCTAATTGTTCACGAGTGTGGACATTATCTTGGGGCTATTTTTATGAAAGCAGAAAGTAAAAAAATTGTTGCAAGCCTGAGTGAGAAGAAGTTCTATGTAAGATTTAATTTCGGAAGAAAACCAACGAGAACAGAAGATATTATTATTTCTATAGCTGGTCCAATGGCACAACTATTATTAATACTTATTTTTATAATGCAACCGTATTTGATTGCTTTAAAATTAGTTGCGATTGCTTACTTGCCAATGGTCTTTCGTCATTTAATTCCGAGTAAAGGTTCAGATGGTCAGTTTATACAGAATGTGCTACCTAATCAGCAGCAAGTCATTTATAAAAAATTAAGCTATACATTATATTCTTTTGTATTCTTATTCTCTATCTTGTATTTTCAATTAACGATCGTCAATAACCCCGAATATACGATGTGGACGATTGCGTTATTAACTATTTTGGCATTACCGTTCTGGTGGAAACTATTAAGGCCCTATTATGCAAAGGTTGTGAGGGTGTGACTAACAAGTATATTTATAAGGTAAATGATTCAGAGGTGATATTGGCAAATTCGAGCTTTGATAAATTTTGGTTGTCGGATAACCCTTTTAAAAAAGAGATGTTGCCCAGGCATTTAAATTATATCAAAAGCGTTGATCATTCCTTTTTTAACCTAAAGAATTGTGTTGATTTTGAAGCAGCTGATCTTTTTGTATTAGGCGTTCCATATAACAGGGGATCCAATATGCAGAAATCCGCAGTCCGCCACTTCCCAGAGGTATTGCGCAGAGCTAGTTATGCATATACCAACTTTTATGATTTTAATTTAAAAAGCATGTCTGGAATATATGATGTGGACGATAATAAGTTACTTTGGCAAGATGCGGTTGTTAAAGATTTAGGTGATATGGAAGAAGTTTTTGATCAATGTGACATTCAAAAATGCCTGGATGATGTTATAGCTTTTACTCACTTTTCCGATTCAAAATTATTAACAATTGGCGGAGATCATTCTTTAACCTTTTATGCAATTAATGGGCTGAAGAAGCTGTATCCGAAAAAGAAGTTTGTCCTATTTCAATTTGATGCTCACCATGATTGTGGATATAGCCTAAAGCACCGTCAGGAGAATCTAGATCATGCGAATTTTGTAAAATATTTATTAGATGATGAATCGATTTATGGGGTCATCCAATTTGGTGTAAGAGGTTTCAGGTCAAGAGAACAAGTGTATAAGCATCCAAAATTATTTCAGGTATCTGCTCGTGATTTAAGACAGAACAATATAAGTGAGTTACTTGATGAATTACCAATAGATTTTCGTAGTAATGAATTATTAGGGTACGTTAGTTTTGATACGGATGCTTTCGATCCTAAAATATTCCCTTTAGTAGATTTCCCTATTCAAGAGGGGATGCAAATGAACGAGGTCAAAAATACACTGGATAGTATATATTCCTTACCAATAGATATATGCGGATTAGACATTGTTGAAGGGAAAAGTGGTGGAGAGGTATCCGTCTATGATCCTGTTATTAAAGTCTTAATTCAATTACTACATTTAATGGGTAAAAAATATAGCTTAGTATAGCGAGGGTTGTGTGTGAACGAAAAAATTAATTTTATAGAAAAGCTAAAGGAACAAAAAGTACATGACTTTGAATATTTGAGAGCTCTTAGTAATTTAATAAAGGAACTAAAACCCTTACAATACTCAACTTCTTCAATTTTAGAAATATGGTACGAGTATATGTGGAAGATAGAGAGTCAGAATACTATAAGGGTGAGTCCATTTAGTTTTGAGGGTTTTAAAGGAATAAAAGGTCAAGAACACATTTTTGAGTGTGTTCAAGAAGCAGGGGTATTTGTATCATTTCATCTAAATAATTATAGGCTTATTCCATTCTATCTGGCCCTATTTCTTAAAGATAGAGGACTTTCTTATAAATTATCTTTATTAATCGATCAAAAAACTAGTGAATTAGAAAAAGAGCTTGAACAGTATGAGATTAAGAAGGACCTAATTGACCAAGTTTTGATTGCTGAGAATAAGAATATAGGATTCGAAATTTTGAAAACATTAGAAAAAAACCATTTATTTTTATATTTAGATGGAAATACTGGTGTAGGAAAGGACTTTAATCCAATTGAAGTAAACTACTTGTCTTCAGTGGTAACTATTAGAAGTGGCATTTTTAGGCTATTGTCAATTATTAATAAGCCTGTTTGTTGTATTAATATTGTAACGGATCAAAATGGAAATGAATATTTAGAAGCCCAGCCATTAATTAAAGTCACTAAAAATAATATCCATGATTCGGCTAAGGAAATGTATAGCCACTTTCTAAACATACTACGAAAAAATCCTGAAAATTGGAGGTTCTGGTACCGCCATCATTTACAGGTGTCAGATTGGAAACAGGTGGATGTTCATTCTGATGTGCTCGTGGACTACTATGACAAACAAAATTTATTTGGATTGAGTTTAGAGGATGGAAATTTTTATAAGGTAGGTGAAATGTAATGGTAAGAAACAAAAAATTTATGTTGTTATTTTCATCAACGTTTTTTAGCTCTTTTGGGGATGCGATTCTGTTTGTTATACTGTTGACCTTGTTGCAACAAGTGGGAGTTGGAGGGATTGGAACATCAGTATTCCTAGTGTGTTCAGCCCTGCCTGTCGTATTGTTTGGTCTTCATGCGGGTGCTTTTGTTGAAAATAAAAACTTACAAAAAATTATGATGTATTCTAATTTACTAAGAATTATAACTGTGTTTCTATTTTTCATAATGAGTTTTTATTTTATTGAATCTTTGTTGTTAATCTTTTCTTTCATTTTCTTAATAACCTTTATCAATATTTTCTTTAGTACAGCGAGCTCTACCTTAATACCAAATATATTAAGCGTCGAAGAGATTCCTAAGGCGAATGGTTTCTTTAGAATGATTAATATGATTTCAAAACTGATTGCTTATGGCTTTGCAGCATTATTATTCATATTTAATTTAACCGATTATTCTAAAATCCTATTTGCGTCATTGTTCTACTTAGGTTCATTAATTCTTATATCAAGAATTAAACCTTATGTTGAGAAAAAAAGAGACGAATTGACACCGAGAAAGTCTTTATCAGAATCAACTAAAGAAGGGTTACAGTATATCAAAGCAAATAATAAGATTTTCAGACTATTCATAGTGTTTGGTCTAGGTTGGATAGTTGGAGCTTCTATTGATGTTTATTTAATAAGCTATCTACACGAAATCATTGGAGAAGGGGCCAATAGTTTATATATGGTTGCTACCCCTACATTCATCGGGATATTAATTGGTTCAATAGTTAGCCCAATCCTTTACAAAAAGATAGATAAAAAATATGGCTTCTTGTTTTCGTTATTTACCTTTGGTGTTGTTATCTTTTGCTTCTCGTTAGAATTACCATTCATTGTATTGCAGCTACTGTTAGTTGTGGGAGGATTATCTCAAGGTATTTTAAACATTTTTATGGTGAGCTATTTACAAACTAATGTGGATCGGAATTATTTGGCAAGAGTGTTTAGTGTTTACAATATTATTATTACGGCTGCAAGTGTCCCTGGTTATTTATTAATCGGATTGTTAATTGAGAAGTTGGGTGTGATAAACATCGGATTTGTTATTTCTTCTTATTTAATAGCTGTTGGGGTCATTTGCTTAATTATAATCCCATCATTGAATACAGAAAAAGAACTCCATCTTGAGAATAGTAGTGCATAAGGAGATTAGAGAGATGAATAATTCAGCAGTCATTTATGGTATGGGGATTGATATCATAGAGAAAGTGACTATCGTAAAAGTATTTAATAGTAATTATTATGAAGAATATTTATTACGCTGGTTAACTGAGGAAGAGATTTATTGTTTAGAGGACTGCAATAATAAAATTGATTTACTTTCAGCTTACATTGCTATTAAGGAATCTTTTATTAAAGCATCAAATGGTTATATGAAGTTAAAAGATTTGAAAAAAATAAATGTGCATATAAGGAATGGTGTTTTTAATTTAAGTTTAGAAAATAGTACTTTCCTTAGTAATAAAACATGTAGTATAGAAGTTTTCCAATCACCAGATTTATGTATCGCATCATTAACATTAAAATTAGAGGAGGAAGTTAAGTGATTCTAAAAGATAAGGTTGTAAATGTAAAGAAGTTGAATGAAATCATTGCGGATGTTCTAGAAGTTGAGGTTGAAGAGGTAGAAGAGTGTGAGGACCTAGTAGAAGATTTGGATGCGGATTCCATGTCCCTATTAGAATTATTAGTTGCGATAGAGAAAGAGTTCAAAGTGAAGATTCCAGAAGATAAGTTAGTTGATTTTACTAGTGTTAGTAATATTATTGAGGTCCTGGAAGGCTTAGCTTATGGAGAGATCTGAATTACTGGGATTATCCAAAACGGAAATTGATGCTTTGTTACCACATAGCGACCCGATGATTTTTGTAGATGGTGTTTCGGATATTACAGGTAGTGAAATTACTACGTTTAAAGATGTACTAAGTCAAGAATATTATTTTAAGGGGCATTTTCCTGACAAAAAAATATTTCCAGGTGTTTTCATAATTGAATTCTCAGCGCAAAGTGCCATCCTGTTATTGCAACATTTAGGAAGTGAAATTGAAAGTGATACGATTCCGCTTTTATATCATTCAGACTTTAAATTTAAGCGTGTAGTTACACCTGATGTAAGGCTATACTGTTCAATCCGTCTAATTAAAAAAGTATCACACTCAGCCTTTGCAGAAGCAGTAGTTAAGTTAGATGGAAAGGTTGTTGCAAAGGGAGAATTGACTTTTGTTTTAAAAAAGATTGATGAAGAGTAATGGAGGAATTTTATGAGTAGGAGAGTTGTTATTACTGGATTAGGGGTTATTTCGTCTATTGGAGAAAAGCTCGAGGAATTTTGGGACAATTGTCAAAAAGGTGTTAGTGGTATATCGAACATAAAGGGGAATAATATTACGCTATTAACTTCGAGAAACGGTGGACAGGTTCAGAGTTTCAACCCGGAGAAGTATGTGAAAACCAATGATGCATTTAAGATAGGAAGGGGTTCTCAGTTATTAATTGCTGCTATGAGGAGGAGTATTGAAGATTCTGATATTAACTATGAGATTTATAAAGATGCAGCACTTGTAGTCGGCACTACTATGGGAGAAGTATCATCACAGGAGACACATTTATTAAGTAAGGAAAATAAACACCCAAGCGACGATCTTAGAGAACAAAATAATCTACAAACGATTTTATCTAACGCAACGAGTGAATTTAAACTGGAAGGAAAAGCAAGCTTAATTGGAAATGCATGTGCATCAGGAAATTATGCTTTGATTAATGCTTTTGAGAGTATAAGAAACGGGAAGACCAACGTAGCTTTTGCTGCTGGGGTGGATCCTTTTTCTACAGTAGCTTATTATGGATTTCATCGATTAAATGCGATAGCCCCACAGGTTTGTAGCCCATTTGATAAAAATAGGAGAGGTATGATGGTAGCAGAGGGAGCTGGGTGCTTACTTTTAGAAGATTACGAACATGCTATGAGAAGAAATGCCAAGATTTATGCAGAAGTTGCTGGTTATGGAGTAAGTACAGATGCTCACCATATTACAGCACCACATCCTGAAGGTGAGGGCCTTATTAGTTGTATGAATATGGCTATACATTCTGCCAACATAAAACCTGAAGATGTTAGTTATATCAGTGCTCATGGAACAGGTACCGCTGCAAATGATAAAGCAGAGGGGAAAGCTATTAATGAAGTATTCGGTTCCAGGACACCGGTGAGTTCGATAAAGTCCATGTTAGGGCATTCAATGGGTGCAGCAAGTGCAATTGAAAGTATTGTATGTTGTCTCGCTATCAGGGACCAAGTTGCTCCTCCAACCATAAATTTCAATGAACTTGATCCAGAACTGTCGATCGACTGTATCGAAAATACGAAAAGAGAGTTTCCAATTAATATAGCTTTAAATAATTCATCAGCATTTGGAGGAATGAATGCATCGGTTGTATTTCAAAAAATAAATTAAGAAATGTTGGAGGATAATAAATGAGTAAAGTGTCAATACAGGGTATTGGGTGTGTCACGCCATGGGGAAATGAAATAAATCAAGTCTATCAATCCTGGATTCAGGGGAACATAGAGACTTACAATGTCGCTGATTTTGAACCAAGTAAATATTTCAAATATAAGGGTATTAAACATATAAGTAAAACGACAAAAATGGCTTTATCTTCAACTTGGTTAGCTTTACAAGATTATGCTGGTGATTATCGTGCTTGGGATAAGGAAAGAGTAGGCGTATTCGTAGGGAATTCAATCGGTTATTTAAACGAAGTATATGAGTTTTTAGATGTTGCTTATGAGCAAGGAGCTGATTTCGTAAGCCCCAAAAAATTTACTAATACCGTTTTGAATAATATTCCTGGTTGGGTTTCTATTGTCTTTGGTATTAAGGGCATTAATCTATTGTTACAAAATGGTGTTACATCATCTTTAGACGCTATTGAGGCCGCGAGTATGTATTTAAATAATCATGTAATTGACTATGCTATTGTAATTGGTGCCGATGAAACGAAAGGACCAATATTAGAGAACAATATTGATAAAAAGTTCAATATAATATCAGAATCTTCAGTTAGTTTTGTGTTGTCACGTGAAGAAATCAACTCGAATTATGGTTATTTAGAGGTACTAGATACTTGGCAGGATTATAAAATTAATGAAAAGGATTATTTTACTAAAATCAACAAAGTATTAAGTGGTAAAACCTTTGAGCATGCTTTTTATGGGTCTGGTAATTTTCTAGATACTTGCTCACCAAGTATACTTAATGATTACGCTAGAGAAACCTCTAATACTTATAGCGTCTTTGGGAATACACTGTCTGTCTCTAGTCTTATTAAGGCAATGTTGGCTTTAAAAAAACAAGGAAATCATATAGTTCTTGATGCAAATCAAATAGGTAATAAAGGGCTTATGGCCGTATATAAGGGAGTGAAAGAATGAAAACGATATTAGTAACAGGTGGTACAAGGGGCATCGGTAGAGGTATAGTCGAATTTTTAGCTAATGCAGGTCACACGGTTCATTTCACATTTATGGGTAATGAAGAAGAAGCAAAAAAACTAAAAGAACAGTTTATTAATGTTATTCCACATCAAGCTGATGTTAGAGATTATAAATTAGCCAATGAGTTAGTAGCGAAAATTGTAAAGGCACATGGGAGGATTGATTGTTTAATAAACAACGCAGGTATAAAAAACGATCGCTCTTTACTATTCATGAATAAAAAAAGTTGGAATGACGTTATTGAAACTAATATGAATGGAACGTTTAATTATTCTAAACATGTAGCAAAAGTAATGATAAAGCAAAAAGAAGGTATCATCATTAATATTTCTTCCATTTCTGGCATGATGGGTATAGTTGGTCAGACCAATTATTCTGCATCTAAAGCAGGTATTATAGGATTCACAAAATCTTTATCAAGAGAACTAGGGGAATATAACATCAGAGTAAATGCAGTTTGTCCGGGTTTTATTAAAACGGATTTGACTAAGGATTTAGATGAAGGAAACTTATCAGAAAACATCATATTAAAAAGGTTTGGTCATATTAATGATTTAACAGGTGTTATAGATTTTTTAATTGGTGAACAATCTTCATATATTACTGGACAAGCACTAGTAGTTGATGGCGGTTTAAAATTATAAATGGTGGTAAATGAGAAACCATATATGTCATTTGCTGATATTAAGTCGAGTTTAGTTACTTGTAATGAGGAAGAAAAAACGGAAATTCTTTATCAATTAATTATACAAGAAAGAAGAAAAACGAGTTTAGTAACAAAGAAATTCTTAAATATGTATATATTTTTTGTGATATGTCACCTTGAAACAAAGTCTCGATATCAAGGTATTGAGCATTATTGTAAGTTGATAAAAGATAATATTAATTCGTTCTCTAACATAGAAAAAGAAGATATATTCATTACATCTCATTATTTATATCAAAAATTTAAATACGATTATTTCTTTAAACATGAGCTAGAGGGGTTATTCGATGTATTCAATCGTGATTTTGAATTTAATATCTTTGAATTAGAAAGAGGTCTTCCTAAAACTGGATAATGAACCTCTTTTTTTTATATCAGTAATTAGAAAGTAAATGGTCCGTTTTAATATGAATTAACAAAGTTTTTAAACATAAATTACGTGTTTCGATGTCATCATTACTAGTGGTGAGAATATCTTTTGGTCATGATTATTAAACCAAATTGCCTCGTTTGTAACATAAGAAAGAGAGTTCTTTATTTTAAGAACCCTCTTGCTAGTTTACAGGATATGTTTATTTAATCTTTCAGAAGGTGATCACCTAAAAATGTAATTACCTCTTGCCATGATTGAACTGCGACACTTGCATTCACTTTTTTAGTGCCTCCAAAACTAAAAGTTAGTAAAGCATTGCCTTCCTCCGTAGTTTGTGGAAGGTTTGGTAAATTACTTGGGAAGGCCGAAAAATGTCCTGCTCCTTGGTGAATAATAAACTTATTTGTTTTCCTATATTCATGGTTTTTTAAATCTAATTTCATTCTTTCTATAAATATTTCAACGGGTTGAACATGATCATCTGTACCAGCTAATACCATAATAGGTGATTTAATTTCTTGAACAGGAATAGAGTAAAGTTTTATCTTCTCATTATCATTTAGATTATTCTTCATACCTTCTATATTTGAATAAGGCTTTCTAAGGATTAAATGTTTAAAAATGGTAAAAGTATCTTTAAACCCACTTTTTATAGGGTAATAGGGAAAGGGGACACCTTTATATGTCCAAGCTGGATTAGATGTAGGTTGAAAGTTATCTATGCCAGAAAAAATAATCGAACTTGGTGCAGATGCAATTACTGCCTTTAACTTAGGAAATTTAGAGGCATATAAAAGAGCAAGTTCTGCTCCTCTAGAATGACCAATTATAGCTAGTTTCTCCTTATTAACATTAGGTTGGTTCTCCAAAAATACGAACGCATTATCTACATATTCAAGCGGTATATTTTGAATGCCTTTTGGTAAGCCCTCTTTCCCAAAGTAGGCTAGAGCTAAAACAAAATATCCTTTAGAAGCTAATAACGCAGCCGCAGATTCATGAACAGAAGCATCTGAGCCTCCTAAAATAATTACTCCTGGTAATTCCTTTTCATTTTCAGGATAAAATCCAGTGCCCAAAAAGTCATGTTTAAAGTCTTTCTTTATTATTTTTTCACTAAAAAAATACCTTTCAAATGATTTACTAGCTAAAATATGGCCATCAAGGTCCTGAAGTTTTAATTCGAATTTTATAGGTTTCGATGATTGTTTATTAAACATGCGATTTTTCTTACCAGCATAAGACATGGACCATATCATCCCTAGATTATCAATGGATTCATAATCACCACTGATTGGTCCATTTGTTTCTAAATTAATTAAACCAGTCTTATCACTTTTAAATACAGCCTTTGATTTAAACTCCTTGTTATCGTCATCTTTTGTTTCTAAAGCTATCTCAAACTTTGTTTCTGGATGGCGAGTTTTAATTTGTACGTTGAACGGTTCCAATATACTTGCTCTTTCGTTTACAATAATTTCTATTTTTGAATTGTCTTTAATCTGCATCTAAGCGCCCCTTTTAAATACTCTCTGGTTATATACGTATTAAACAAGCGAAAGATTCAATTTATTTAAAACTAATCTACTTCAATATCATGTGCAGCTTTGCATACTACTTGAATAAGACATTTGAATCCCATTTTATCATGATGGCGTATAATGGAATGGCTTTGGAAATTAATGATTGATAATGTCGAATAAAGCTTCGTTGAATAGCTTCTTTTGATCGGTTACTTTATCTTCCTAAGGAAACTGAACGTCTTGGGCCGAGCTAGGTTGTAAGACGATGAAGGTCGATACGCTTAGCCATCAAGCGTTAGGATTCTATCAAAAGCAGGCTTTGAGGTATTTAGTCAATAAGATGGGGTTGCTGAACAGTACAACAAGAATATCAAATCAACCAGAAATTTTTAATTTTTTGCCAGACTGGAAATTAACAAAAGAACAGAGGGTTGATTGGGTTACTAACTAAGAAATACTAGCCAATAAAGCGTTTCTTGATTCCGTTGTAACTACATCAAACATAGATGTTCATTTATTAAAACTAGGGATATTTATTAAGGAAACAGAAGAATTTATTGGTTGGTGCTGTACAGTCGTGAAAGATGAAAGAAAATGTTGTTCCAGGAAAGTGGCGGTTGTTTATTAGAAAAGTCATAAAAACAAAAAGTGATACCTATTAGTCATGATAATAGGTATCACTTTTTTACTTCTATTTAGAAGAGTAAGTTAATCATTCTTTAATAGAGGTAACATTGAGTCATTCATAAATTACCTTAAAAAATTATTGATCTCATCGAGAACGGCGTTAAGATTATCGACTAACAGGGCATGACCAGCATTAATGGGGACATATTTAAATGGTTTACCGGCTAAAGTTAAATCCTTTATAATCTCAAGTGTCATTTGTTGGGAAGTTAATTGATCATTCAAGCCCCAAATGATCAGAATAGGCATATTGATGTGTTTAATTTCACCAGTCCCCTCAACTAAACCATTTGATTGTGCACTAATGTTAAATATATTCGCAGCATGAGCGGCATCGGCAATATTACGTTGTTGAATCGCACTTCTTAGGTATTTTTCATACCTTTTTTCACTTGGTTTATTTACTGAGTAAAGAAGATGATTCATTGCACCCTTAAATAATTCAGTATTTTCGTTTTCTTGAGCGTCCAACAGCATTCTTATACTAGGAGTGTTGTTGATAGCCTCTCTTGAATGGACTCTGTTATTTTTTTCGTCTAGAGCTGGATAACCTCGTGTAGACATCGAGGCAAGCAAGATTAATTTGTTCACATAATCTGGATATGTCGCTGCAAACTGCATAGCAACTCCACCTCCGTTTGACCAACCAATTACATCTGCTTTCTTTATATCTAACTGTTCAGCAAATAGCTTTATATCATCTGCAAAATCTCTTATGGAATTGATTGGCTGCTGGTAACTCGATTGACCATAACCTCGTAGATCAATCGCATACACTGTATACTTTGAATCCATATGTTCTATTAACAAATCCCATTGGACCGATGAAGCCATATTCCCATGTATTAATAGAAGAATAAGGTCTCCACCTTCCCTCTTTTCATAAAAAATACTTTCTCCATTTTTTAATAAGACCTTCATAAGCACGCTCCTTTCCTCTATTAAAGGATATTCCTTGTAAGGTGAAACCAAGCTATTCGGGAAAGGTATTCCCTAAGACATTGACTTTCTTTGATATGAAAAAATAGACAAATCCATAAACAAATAAACATCCGATTACAAGATTGAATAAATTAGCAGTAAAAGTAAGCAAAAACATGGCGAAATATAGAAGAAAAAATTGCGTATATAGTATGAGCAAGACAAACTTTAAGAAAGAATCTTTGATCTGCGATTTGGAAATTGGATAAAGTAATACATTTTCTTTTAGTTCATGTTGTAAAGGAATTACTTGAAATCCAGTCATAAATAAAATGAGGAGATTAATGATCCAACCACTTGCTGGCATCGCATAATTAACAAATAGTCCAATGACAGTCAATCTTAAATAAAGGTAAAAGTAATCATTGTATCTAACAAATAAGTGTGAGTATAAATATACGAATGTATTACTCCGATTATGCGGGATACTCCTTCGCAGAAGCATTGTGAGTAATCGTCTACTCCGAAAAGAGCGTTTAAGATTAGGGACATCTATGAAAAAGTTAATAAATTTAAAATTTCTTAATAAAGCACTTTCTTCCTCATCTATTTGCCACTGCCAATTCAAATTTCTTTTTTTCCTTATAAAGTAAAGTAAATAGACGAAATTTATACTCATTAATATAAGGGCATAAAGCCACTCATTTTTAAACAAGAAATAACACATAAAACAGATGAGAAAAAACCTATTTAACCTATGTAACACAAGTTGTACATGGTTCGCTAACCATTGTTCAATCCATTTCATTAAAACGTTATAAGCAGCCATCCCTATTATAAAGCAAAGAAAAAGAAGATTTATATGTGTTGTGTGCAAAAATAGGGATACAAAAAACGTGATGAAACCGACCAATTTAATCACATCAATCACAAAACTATATATAAGGGATTTAATAAAATAGGGCCTTAATCGCCATTCTAAGGGCAACAAAAAGTGTATATCTGCCCTTTTAACAAAAGTCCGTACTTTTGTCCGTATTAAAATAAAGCCTACAAATAATGATAAGATTACTTCAACAGATATTTGGGGAGGTATCCACTGAAGAAATAAATGAAAATAATAAAGAAAGATACTACTAATGATCAGAAAAAAGTAAACAACATTTGCACCAATGATTGAATAGTATTTGAACATCTTTTTATAAAATTCCTGAACCCTTAAACCCCATAATGTTTGTATATCCATTACACCCATACCTTCATTGAATCATATCCTCATTTTATATCGAAGTTAACAAAAATGTCCATTTTCCTTATTACATAAAGATACCACAAACTAACCTTTAAGTTCCCATATCTGCAATTTTTTTCATTTTATCTTTTAGGGAATGCATATCTTCTAATCTGGCAACAGTGATGCTAAAAACGGGTTGCCTATGTGAAAGAAGGAGAAGCATCCTTTCTTGTAGAAGTTATTGAACTAAAAAGCTCAACAGGGTAAATAAAAAAAGCCATAACTTCAAGAAAGGGGCAATTATATGAATCCAATGTTAGTAGATGTTCCGTTACAATTAGAAACAGATAGATTATTCCTTCGAGCACCACTTCAAGCTACTGATGGCGATGTCGTATACCTAGCTGTCAGGGACTCAATTCATGAGCTAAAGCAATGGTTGAGTCTATTCCAAACAACGCCTACTTTAGAAGAAACAGAAATTCTCCTGAGAAAGGCTCATATCGATTTTTTGAAAAGGAAGAGCTTACGTTATCTTATTTTTCTTAAGGATACTAATGAATTTATTGGAACTGCTAGCCTTCACGCAATTGATTGGGAGATTTCTAAGTGTGAGATTGGTTATTGGATGAACTCGCCATTTGCTGGTAATGGATATATGACAGAAGCGGTTAAAGAGCTAATAGAACTAGGCTTTCAACAACTTAAATTTAGGAGGATAGGAATAAGATGTGAATCAACCAATTATAAAAGTCGTTCAATCCCAGAGAGGCTTGGGTTTGAATTAGAAGGAACGCTAAGAAATGAAGATTTAACCGCAGACGGTAACAAGCTAACTGACATTTGTATTTACTCACTAATAAAGTGATAGTGTAAATGGAGGAAGCTAACATGGGCAAAGCTGCCTATCGGTTACTAAAAGGTCAGCTCCATATCCATAAAACCAACACGCAACAGTTGAGTAAGGAAGTTGATATTCGTCTGCCACATCTTTCAATAGAGCGACCATGACACCGCTTGACGATGTCGAGGCGAAAGGCTTCCTTGATGAACGGACAAGCAATAATCCATAGTCATGAGTGAAAGTAAATCCACATGCTTTACATCTTTGGCGAGGTACATCTAGTTCTTCGATTCAAAGAATACCAATGTGCCGAGCATAGCCATGTCGAAAGAGGCGACATTTCTTTTCATGGCAGACCGTATCACCCTCACAAGTCGGACATATAATGGGTGGAGGTGAAATGTGGACTGGAAAAACATTATTATTGATAGTGAATACTATTGTATGGTTATTAATCCAATTTTTATTAGTGTAACCAATGTTTGGATGTTTATCTTGACTGTTAGACTTCTATTTTATATGATTGATGAGAGATGTAAAAGAGAGGGGAATCTAGACTATATATGTGGAATACCTTGAAATGATTCTTTAATTAGATGAAGACAATTCGGTCCTTATTTGCTGAGGATACGTTTATTTGTCTATCTTAAATCATTCAAGGGATTTTATGGTGTGGACAATTCGATTCCTATTACCAGGCAGATACCTTTGAGTATGTGCTTTTTATTGATAGGTAAAAATACATCTCTATTAAAACTTACATAAAATCCCTATATAGGGGGGGTTTCATGGACGATCAACATGAAAACGAAGAAAAACTATCAGGTGGGAATGTCACCAATGTCTATCGGGTAGGAGATACTGTACGACGAGATATGAACGAAGATAGTCCAAAAATTCATAAGTTATTAAAGCATTTAGAACACAAAGGCTTCAATTACGCACCGAGGTTTTTAGGAATGGATGAAAGGAATAGAGAAATTATATCATTCATTGAAGGAGAAACGGGTCATTATCCTTTAAAGAAATATATGTGGTCTAATGATGCTTTAACAGAGGTAGCAAAAATGCTGCGCCTCTATCATGATGCTGTGAGGGACTTCCCGTTCGAAGAAAATTGGAAACCAATCGACCATACGCCTGAGCCAATTGAGGTGCTATGTCACAATGATTTCGCTGTTTATAATATTATATTTAACCATGAAAAGCCGGTAGGGATTATTGATTTTGATCATGCTGCTCCTGGTCCTAGACTTTGGGATATAGCATATACTCTTTATACATGCGTTCCCTTAAGCAGACTTTGGCATACTGAAACATTTGAAACGGTTTATTATGAGCCAACCAAAGATGCTGAGCGTATCAAACAAAGAGTTAAGTTATTTTTTGAATCCTATGGCATAGCTGGATTGGAAACAGGTTTCTTAGAGATGGTCATACTAAGGCTTGAAGGATTATGTGAAACGATGCAAAGGAAAGCCAATGAAGGTAACCCGGCTTTTCAAAAGATGATCGACAAGGGCGAACGCGATCATTATGCAAAGGAGATCGAGTTCATTCGGAAACATGGGGAAGACTGGATTTGAAAGGTGAACAGAATGCCCTAGCGTTAAGCCTCTGAGGTTTAACGCTATTGTTTTATATATAGGTAGTACGACAAGAGTGGGTAAACTTGTCTAATGGTATAGGCTTAATATCTTTATTAATCGCTATATAAACTATTACTTTTCCTCTACAAAATAAGATATTGGACAATTACTCCCTGTTGATGGTGGACAAGCTACGGTAAGATAATAGATTTGAAAACAGATACCGATACCCCCTATTCTTGAGTAGAGAATAGGGGGTTACTATTTATACAAGATTTAATAAAAAGCATCGAGCTAGAAGTTCATATTCATCCATCTATCTATCTTATATCAGGATACTCCCAATAACCATTACATGTACCATTATCTGAGGTATCGATGTACTCCACTAATTGATTGCCGGTTCAATTCTACTATTTGTTTAACTATTTTTTAGCCACTGCCTATTTTAAATAAAATAAAAAGTGATGTTGCAATATTAAAAGTTACATGATAGTATTTGATCGTAATAATTACGATTAGTTAAAAGGAGAGGAATTCATTGAGAAAGAATTTAGGAGTACTATTTTTAAGCTTTTTATTATTGGTGGGGTGCCAAGCAGTTGATTCCAACGAGGACAATTCTCAAGAAGAAGAAACAAATGAGCATGAACAACATGATGATCATGACCACAGCCATGAACAAGAAGCTCCAGAGGATGTTACTATTCTAGGACTAGCGGATCATTATCATACTGGTGATGTAATTGAACTTACAGCTAACTTTGAAGAAGAGACGGAATTTGAGCATTGGCATTGGTATACGCGAGAGCCAGGTGAACAAGAGTGGGTAACTGTACCTGAGCACGGTGATATTCATTACATCGGTGAGGCTGAAGTCGACGGTCAAGAAATTAAAGCAGTTCTGTTTAATGATGATCATGAACCTTTTGTGCAGTCCGCTCCAGTGGTGATAACTATTGATGATCATCATGGGCACCATGGACATGACCATGATGAAGAACAAGAAAAGATTTATCAAGGATATTTTGAAGATAGTCAAATAGAGGATCGGACACTTTCTGATTGGGAAGGAGACTGGCAATCGGTATATCCATATCTACAAGCTGATCAATTAGATGAAGTTTTCTCACATAAAGCAGAGCATGGTGATATGACTACTGAAGAGTATAAAGAGTATTATACGATTGGTTATGAGACAGACGTCGAACGAATCGTTATTGAAGGTAATCAGGTGATATTTTACGAAAATGGAGAAGAGCTTTCGGGCGAATATGTTTATGATGGATATGAGGTTCTAACCTATGAAGCAGGTAATAGAGGTGTTAGATATATATTTAAATTAAATGGGGATACTACCAAACTTCCACAATTTATCCAGTTTAGTGATCATATTATTTTTCCTACTAAATCACATCATTTTCATTTGTATTGGGGTGATGACCGTGAGGAATTATTAGATGAAGTTACGAATTGGCCAACTTATTATCCTTCTGAACTGAGTGCAGATGAGATTATTCATGAGATGATTGCTCATTAAATAATGAAATAGTGACCTTTTCTTAATTAATTATGTGGTAAAATGACGTAGCGACTTATTTATTCTAAACAAAGGATAAATGAGTCGCTATTTCTGTTGTCATGTTAATGAACGTAAGGTGTCATAGCATATTTAGAAATTACCAATGGTTTTTTTACACATATGACAAACATTTATTTTGTTGATAAAATACATATAAACATAAGAGTATAGAAAGGGACGGATAAAATTGTTAGAAGGTCAAACTAAATTGAGTGAAATGGTTCAAGTTATGTCTCGAAATGGCTGGCGAATAACGGAACAGAGAAAAACATTAGCTCAGATTTTTATCGATCATGATGGATACTTATCACCAAAAGACGTCTATGAAAAAATGTCTAATAAGTATCCTAGTGTTAGTTTAGATACAGTATATCGAAACCTTCGCATCTTAAGTGAGATGGGGATATTGGAACATTTTTATTTTATGGAAGATGGATTGAAGTTTAGGGAAAACTGCACGACTCATCATCATCATCATTTAATCTGTTTAAGTTGTGAAAAGACGTTGCATTTTGAATTCTGTCCGATGGGAAAGGAATTACAATTACCTGGAAACTTTAAAATTTTGAACCATCGATTTGAAGTGTATGGAGTTTGTGAAGAGTGTCAAGGTATATAGTTTAAAATAAGAATAGAAGCCTCATAACTTAATTCAATGTTATGAGGTTTTTTATTTCAAAGATTATCTACTAAAAACCCGTTAAAGGCATAATTAACGGGCGTAGACATGAAGCTTGCTTAACATTTTCTTCGCACCTAAACTCCCTAATAAAAATAACCCAGCTACAACTACGATGGAACCGCCTGGGGCTAAACTAAAGTGATACCCTAAGAAAATCCCTAAAATAACGGATAGTTCCCCAAAAATGACAGAATAAATAAACATTTGTTTAAAGCTTTTAGCCCATTGTATGGCTGCTGATACGGGTAATGTCATCAAAGCCGAAATGAGAAGTATGCCTACTATTCTCATGGCAGCAGCAATAACAAGTGCGACAACAATTGTAAAAAGTAAATCTAACCAACGTTTAGAAATCCCCGATGTAATAGCTTGTTCAACATCAAAAGCTAAAAAAAGCCATTCTTTATAAAATATGATTAAAACAATGATGCTGAAGATTGAAACAAATAGAACCACATTTAAATCATTTTGTCCAACTGCGGCTATGCTTCCAAATAAATAAGCAAAGAGATCTGTATTAAACCCATTTGCTATGGAGATAAAAACCACACCTAAACCAACACCTAACGATAATGTAATTGGAATGGATAATTCCTCAAAATTTCGATAGATTGTTCGAAGCTTATCGATAAAAATAGCCCCTAAAATTGAGAAGAGCACGCCCATATAAATGGGATCATAGTTTGCTAATGGGACAATCAATGAAGCTAGAAGCAGGTGAAAGGCAATACCTGTTAATGTGATGTGAGATAATGCATCTGCAATTAAAGACATTCTCTTTACTACAAGAAAAACACCAATCATAGGTGCGATTAATCCAATTAGTAATCCAGAAAATAAAGCATTTTTTAAAAAATCGTATTGAAAAAAGACATCTAACATAGCAACACCTTCTTAATAGTTATTATTACGATTAAGTCGTTTTGTAGTATATCCTAAAGTAAGTAGGTATGTAAATAAATTATTTTTTATTGACAGATAGAAATGTTGTAGGATATTATAAAACGTAATAATTACGATTTGTCACTATGTGTTAGTGGAGAGCTCATATTGTGAATCGAAAGTAATGGTTAAACAAAATCAATTATAAAGGAGAGAAGTATGAGAAAGAGGTTATCATTATTATTGATTATATTAGGAATTGTACTAATTGGTTGTCAATCTCAAGAGTCAAACGAGGGGATGACAGCTGATGAGACCTTATTAGTATATACATCTATTTATGCGTTAGCTGATTTTACAGAAAAAATAGGTGGAGAATTTGTTGAGGTAGAGAGCATATATCCGCCTAATGCAGATGCACATACGTATGAGCCTACGTCGAAGGATATGGTAAATATTGCAGAGTCTGATATTTTTATTTATTCCGGAGTGGGGATGGAGCCCTTTGCAGAAAGAATAGAAGACAGCCTTAAAGATGAAGTTGTACATATCTTAGCTGCAGGAGAAGGAATTAATTTGAGGGGAGAACCCCACTCACTTGAAAACTCCTCGGAACATATAGTGGATCATGGAACCTTTACATTAGAAGGGGTAGCCCATCATTACCATACAGGAGATGAGATAAAGCTAACGGCTAATATAGAGGACAATAATGGAAACGACCATTGGCATTGGTATAAGAGAGAGCCTGGGGAAGATGAGTGGGAAGTAGCGTCAGGGCAAGAAGGTTCCGAATATACGGGGATAGCCAATGTTAACGGCCAGCAAATAAAAGCGGTACTATTTGGAAGTGATCATGAGATTAAGGCAGAGTCTGAGATAGCGACCGTTATTATTGATAATCATGATGGTGATAGTGGTATAGGAGATCCACATGTATTTTTAGACCCTATTTTAAGTATTGAAATTGCAGAAAGAATTAAAAAAATGTTGATTGAACTGATTCCAGACGAAAGTGAATATTTTGAAGGTAACTTTATTCAAATAAAGTCTAAACTGGAAGAGTTAGATCAACAATTACTTGAGACCATTTCTAAGGCTGATCACAATCAAATTATTGTTTCGCATGCAGCATACGGATATTGGGAGGATAGATATGGTTTGGAACAGTTAAGTATTTTAGGGTTATCTCCTACTCAGGAACCTTCTCAAGCACAATTAGTTGAACTTGTTAATGTAGCAAAAGAAAATAATCTTCAATATGTTATATTCGAAAATAATGTAAGCTCTACGATTTCAGAATTAATTCGTTCGGAAATTGGAGCTGAAAGTTTAATTTTAAGGAATATGGAAAGCGTCTCACAAGAAGATTTGGACAATGACGAAGACTATTTTAGTATGATGAAAAAGAACATTGAGACCTTGGAAGAAGCTTTAAATCATTAACCACGGAAATAAATCGTAATAATTACACTTAAGTTGTAGAGGAGTTAGAGAAATGGCAAAGAAATCAAAGGTAGTGAAAGAGCGAAAGCGACAAGAGCAAGTGGAAAAGTATGCAATCATTCGAAAGGAATTGAAAGAAAAGGGAGATTATCGTGCACTTAGTAAGCTGCCTAGAGATTCGTCTCCTACCCGTTTAAAGAATAGGTGTGAATTAACAGGGAGACCTCGGGGGTACATTCGTAAATTTAAAATGTCGCGAATTGCGTTTAGAGAGCTCGCTCATAAGGGACAAATTCCTGGTGTAAAGAAAGCAAGCTGGTAATTGTAATAAGGAGTTCTAAATGATGAAAAAAGACAGTCCTGCCTTGTTGGAATTTATGTATCGTCGAGCGGTGAGGAATTTATCACCGCAGGAACAGGAGATATATACATTTATTATAGAAAAAGAAATGGTGCTTGAGAATCAGGCGATGAATAAAGAGCATTATTTACAACTATTAATTGAGCATTCTCCGATTGTCGAAGCTGCAAACTTTTTCTTGCTAGAAGTAGAATCCGTGAAATATCAGTTAGATAAAGTAGAAGAAAAAATTAACAAAATGATAGAGGAAACCTCTAGAAAGGTCAAATGGATTGATTATTCCAGTAGTCTAGAGAAAGAAACCGGTAAGTTGTTTTTATTTTCTTATGAGTGAATAGCAGTCATACTGCAAATGTTTAATCTATTACGGAAGATAGCCATACGATGTGACAAACCTTCATTAAATAAATGGTGGTTTGTCCTTTGGTCATTCCGTTAATGAATACGAGGAGTGAAGGATATGAAAAAGATTCCGGTTACAGTATTGAGTGGATATTTGGGAGCTGGGAAAACGACATTAATGAATCATGTGCTGAATAATCGTCAAGGCTTAAAGGTCGCGGTCATTGTCAATGATATGAGTGAAGTGAACATTGATAGTGAGTTGATTCAAACACAAGGTAATTTTTCGCGTACGGAAGAGAAACTAGTAGAAATGTCGAATGGCTGTATTTGTTGTACACTTCGCGAGGATTTATTGGTGGAAGTACAAAGGTTGGCTGAACAGGGAGATATTGATTACATTCTAATAGAATCATCCGGAATAAGCGAGCCTGTACCAGTAGCTCAGACGTTTTCTTATATAGATGAAGAAATGGGCATTGATTTAACTCAATTTTGTCAGTTGGATACGATGGTTACACTTGTTGACGCTCATCGTTTTTGGCATGATTTTGAGTCAGGGGATACTTTGCTAGAGCGAAAAGAGGCGGTTGGAGAAGAGGATGACCGAAATATTGCCGATCTGTTAATAGACCAGATTGAATTTTGTGATGTCCTTATTTTAAATAAAAGCGATTTAGTAACAGCAGAGAATCTAGATATTTTAGAGAAAGTGATAAAAACATTACAGCCTGATGCAAAAGTGATAAGGACGGAAAATAGTGTAGTCGATGTTCATGAAATTTTAAATACTGGTTTATTCGATTTTGATAAAGCGAGCCAATCTGCAGGTTGGTTACGAGAATTAAACCTAGGTCCTTCCCAGCACACGCCTGAAACGGAGGAATATGGAATATCATCGTTTGTTTATTCGAGAAAAAGACCATTCCATTCGCAAAGGTTTAATCAATGGTGCGGTGCAATGCCTATACAAATTGTAAGAGCAAAGGGGATTGCTTGGTGTGCTAGTAGAAACGATTTAGCTATATTCTTGTCTCAAGCTGGTCCTTCCGTCCACCTTGAACCTATATCGTATTGGGTAGCTTCTTTACCAGCTAGTGAGCAGACAAGAATCAAAATGACTAATCCGGGAATAGTAGAGGGTTGGGATGAGGAACATGGTGACCGACATACAAAGCTCGTTTTTATTGGAATTGATTTAGACTTAGACTTAATAACAAGAGAATTAGATGAGTGTTTACTTACGAGTGATGAATATATGGAAAATTGGAATAAACTTCCTGATCCATTTTATTGGGATATCGAAAGTAGTTAAGTTGGCCTTGTGATACTGGTTCGTTAATATATTTGAGAATCTGTAGTTTTGGGAGGGATATAAATTGAAGGTACCTGTTACCGTTTTAAGTGGTTACTTAGGATCTGGGAAAACGACACTACTTCAGCAAATTTTGCAAAATGAAGATAAGTTAAAAATAGCGGTTATCGTTAATGATATGACTGAAATTAATATTGATGCGAGGTTAATTAAAGAAAATGGTCTTGTGCAAACAGATGAAAAGTTGGTTGAACTTCAAAATGGCTGTATTTGTTGTACACTTCGCGAAGATTTATTGCTAGAAGTAAATAATTTAGTTCGGCAAGGGGACATCGATTATATTGTAATAGAGTCCTCAGGAATTAGTGAGCCCATTCCTGTAGCGCAAACATTTACTTATATGGATGAAGAGCTAGGTGTGAATCTATCTGAAAAGTGTAGGCTTGATACAATGGTAACTGTAGTGGATACTGCACACTTTTGGAGTAATTACTCTACAGGTGAATCACTGCTTGACCGTCAACAAGGAATTAATGAGGATGATGAACGAGATATAGTTGATTTATTAGTTGACCAAATAGAATTTGCGAATGTCATTATATTAAATAAGGTTGATTTAATTAATACAAAGAGATTACAGACGATCAAAGGTTTTATCCGTAAATTAAATGCCGATGCAGATATTATATGTACGGCACATTCAAAGGTAGATATTAATAGAGTTTTAAATACAAATTTATTTCATTTTGAGAAGGCGAGTCAAGCAGCTGGGTGGATAAAAGAATTAAATGAAGAACATATTCCAGAGACGGATGAGTATAACATCTCATCATTTCTGTTTAAAAGTCGAAAACCATTTCATCCAGAAAGGTTGATGTACTGGCTGGAAAACTGGCCAGAGGGGATTGTACGAGCAAAGGGTTTTTTCTGGTTAGCTTCTAGAAATGACCAGGTCGGTTTACTATCACAAGCCGGTTCAAATATTACTATTAGTGGTGCAGGTGAATGGGTAGCTACTTATTCTAATGACGAGCAGAAGAAGTTACTTCAAGAAGATTCTAAGCTAAGTAGAGAATGGGATGTTCTATATGGAGACAGATTAACAGAAATCGTTTTTATCGGCATCTCCATTTCACAAAAAGAAATACAAGAATCGCTAGAATTATGTGTGCTCACTGAGGAGGAAATGACGGAAGGTTGGTTGTCCTTCCATGATCCATTACCAGATTTCTACTAAAAATAGCAGGGAGGAGATAAAGGTAACAGACGACGAAGTAATATCATTAGAGAAGGTAGAGATAAAAATAAAGGCTTGTAGCTATTGATTTGATGAACGAGGCTAGGCCAAAAGATTTTCAGTAACTAAAAAAGCCGAACTATTATTAAAATTGCTAACACAGCATTTTACACTAGTTCGGCTTTCTGAATTTTGATAATTAAAAAATAAATGTATCATTCGGATTTGGACACAGCTAAATTAGTTATGTCCCAGCCCTGAAATGATATAACTTAAAACGATGAGGCGATTGGCTATTGCGATTAAAATAAGCACCATGCACGTATCCGTCGATTATGAAAGTCGTTTTCTATTACCGTTATTGAACCGTTTATCTTATATCTAAATAATCCAAATAAGCATCCCATGTACCATTATCTGAGGTAACAATTAACTCAACTAATTGATTGCCTGTTCCGTGGCTAATATTATTTAAGTTATATACAGCTGGATATTGATTGCCAAAGTAGAAGGTTCCTTTATTTTGCCCGCCTATTCTTAAATCAACTCTCGCCATATTTGAATTGTTAGAAGCACCTCTAAGGGAAAAATTACTTGTAGATTTCGTGAAGTTATGAGTAAAACTTACTTTATCATTGTTGGCGTATAATGCGACCCCGTTAAATGGAGAGGATATATTGGATGTATACTGGCCACCCTTTGTCATATTTTCAGCTTCCACTCTAGCAGTTGGAGCCCCACCATCACCTCCACCAGAGTTACCACCGATCGTAAGGGTATTGCTATACACATTGGCACTTCCACTGCTTTGGTAGCCCTCCACAGTCAAAGCAACTTCATACATTTTCCCCATCGGCATCCCAAGATTCTCCCAAGCTTTAAAATGCTCACTCACGGATATTGTGCCACTTGTTCGTTTAGATGTACGTACACTCCAATACTGTTGGAAAGTTGCAGTTCCTTTGATGGATGGCTGATTATAACGGGTGGTCTCATAAATTTCGTACGTACCACCATCAACTTGAATGGTTCCTTTTGGAGTGCCACCTGGTGGTCGCCATGTACCCCAGCTATCAACAATATAAAACTCAACAAGAGGGTCTACAGCCCAGCCATAAACGGTTAGGTAGGAATTACCGTTTGGGTTATACGTTGCACCATAGTTAATGGACATATTGCCAATTTGTTGATGGGTTTGCGTTTCATCGAATTTTTTGCCTTTACGGAATAAGATGTTATTGACGTTGTTCCACTGGGCACTAAATGTACCACCGCTATTTAAGGTCATGCTTCCAGTTCCGCCGCTGTCTTTCCAAAATTCATAATCATATCCATCATGTGTACCAATTTCATTAGAAGTAATCGCTGCCTCAGCTTTTTCTGTCATTGAAAATAATACGAATCCAAAAACGATCGTCATAAATAACAAGACTTTTCTTAGTTTCAAACGGCATTCCTCCTAGTAATATGAAATGAATGGAATTAAATTAAATCAAGCTTACCTCCTTTCTGAATAATTTGTAATCGCTTACAATAATACATGTTATCAGAAAAAATATGGAAATATCACTTTAATAAGTAAAGATTTTACTGTAAATAAGATAGATGTTTCATAAGAAAAGTGTCGAAAGCGAAGGCAAATTCGAAAAGATAAAATGGAGGCTTTATCTATAAAAGAATCGACTTCAAAAACAAGGATAAAATTCGGAAAAATAAAACTTTTATCTTGGTAATTCGTATAAGTAAGAGGGATAATATGTTTTGCTTTACTTTTATCAAAATAATCAATTAAAAGGGGTTAAGGAAATGAGAAAATGGAGATTGGTTGTGCTGCTACTAATAGTCATGGTTCTCTCTGCTTGTACAACGAATGATGAGTTATCCGGAAAATCATTTGATATGGGTGCTGCACCACCATTAGAAGAGGAATTGACGAACCAGAATTCGTATCAGCTTCTGACAACACTGGAGTTCTTAGATGGTGTGGTAACAGCCAGTATTCTTCCCGGTGAAGAGGGAACGTATGAGCGAACGGGCGATGTGTTGACGGTGAAATTTGAAAATGGTCATGAATATTTATCGATTATATTTGACGAGTTTCAAGAAAGTGATAAGGAATTCAGTGCGTATTCCGCGTATATAAGTGATTACGAAAGCGGAGCTCTACATGATGATACGATCAAGAAGTTTAACTTGTTAACAAATAAGATTGATAAGAACATGTCATTAGAATTTTTACTGCACTAACTTTGGTAAGGGGGATTAATGCCCATATAACCTATTAGGTATTAAAGTGAATATGCGTTGATTTATTTAATGAACTCGCTAATGTCAAACACTTGTATTACTTTCTCCTCTACTGAAACTACTAGAGTGATATCCGTTGGTTCTCTTGTTTGATATAATAGTGGAAAATCAACGTTTCTCTGTTGGGCAAGTGAGCTTTTATGAGGGAAGGGAAAAATACGTATGAATGTTTATTGGATTTGGTTTTTGTTTCATGCTATGCCGTGGGTGTTTGCTTTTGTTTATTTAGAAGGTGGTATAACTGAATGGACGTGGAAATTACTTGGTTTATCGGCATTTTTCATTCTCTTTTTTATTCTACCACTTATAAAGCAAAGGCCGATTGCGTCCGTGTCTGTCCTTGCTACCAATTCAATAGTAGCGGTTATTACATTGTTTCCCGTTCAACAGGAAAGCTTTAATCCATTTTTATTGCTAATTTTGTCTTTGTTGATTGCAGAAGCCTACTACCGACTCCAGGCTGCACTTGCGTCTATTGTTGGTGGCGTTTCCTTGTTAGGAATATTACTCAGCTTTTTAAATAGTAACCCTTCTTTTTCAAGTATTAGTTTTATCAGTCTTTATTTTATCTTCTTTTTTGCAGCCATTATCCTTTTTAAACAGACAAAAAACGCTCATGATGACCTTTTTGCCAGGTATGATGCACTTCTTAGTGAATACCGTGAGTTAAAAAGGCGTCTGAGTACAGAGGAAGAAACGGTAAGGCAGGAAGAGCGTGTGTTAATTGGTCATGAAATTCATGATTCTGTTGGTCATAAGCTAACAGCTCTGTTAATGCAGCTTGAAGCATTCAGGTTAAAGTCAAATCAAGAAGACCAGGGGCAGGTCCAATCTTTGAAAAAACTAGCTAATGATAGCTTAGAGGAAACGCGAAGTGCGGTGAAAATGTTAAAGAGTCATGAAGTGGGTGGACTTCATGGTATCTTACGTTTAATTCGAAAGCTGGAAACGGAAAGTTTTATTCGAATTCAATTTTCCGTGAAGCATGGTGCGTTTACGGTTCCGCTTAGTGGTGAGCAATCTTTTGTCATTTTCCGATCTGTACAGGAGGCGTTAACGAATGTGATGAAGCATAGCTATGCTAGGGAGGCAGAGGTTGTATTTGAAGCCCCTGGTCGCAGTGTATTTCGGTTTGAAGTCAGCAATCCAGTAATAAATAACCATCGATACCAAGAGGGCTTTGGACTTACTTCCATGCGT
The DNA here is from genome assembly GCF_028610675.1 of Alkalihalobacillus pseudalcaliphilus. Taxonomy (NCBI): domain Bacteria; kingdom Bacillati; phylum Bacillota; class Bacilli; order Caryophanales; family Bacillaceae; genus Alkalihalobacillus; species Alkalihalobacillus pseudalcaliphilus. The sequence goes on along the minus strand of NZ_JAQQWS010000013.1, from coordinate 18,210 downwards.
GAAAGACTTGAGAAAATTGGCGGGCAGCTACAAGTACAAAAAACAAAAGAGCGGTTCCTTGTGAGGGGTCTTATTACATTAAAGGATCAAGGAGGAAATGATGATACGAATATTATTGGCTGAAGACCAGGTGATGGTGCGACAAGGGTTAAAAATGATGATTGAATCAGATGAGGAAATGAAGGTGACAGGGGAAGCAAGTAATGGAAAAGAAGCGATAGACCTCTGTGAAAAACAAGCATTTGACATCATTATTTTGGATATTCGAATGCCTATTATGGATGGCATCGAAGCGGCAAAAGTCATTCAATCGCGCTGGAGCTCTGCTAAAATACTCATTTTAACCACGTTTGACGATAGCGAATATGTGATGGAGGCACTTAAAATAGGCGTAAGTGGTTATATTTTAAAAAACGCAGATACCGATTCCTTGATTCGTTCGATTCGTAGTGCTCTAAATGGAGGATTAACGGTGGAAGAACAGGTTGCGGCAAAAGTAATGCCGCTGCTCCTAAATCAAAAGGAAATAAAAACAGCAGATCCGTCATTAACGCCACGTGAACGAGCGATTCTAACATGTATTGGTGAGGGACTTAGTAATTATGAAACGGCATATCGACTTGGGTTATCAGTAGGTACCGTAAAAAATAATACGAGTCAAATTTTACATAAATTAGAACTACGTGACCGCACACAACTGGCTATATATGCTATCCGCCATAACTTAGTATAGATGAGCTAAGAAACTTTAACGATGAAATAGAGTGAAAATATAAATGACTGAAGTAACTCATCTAGATATGGTTCGTGACTGAAGACAGTGTTGACACTGTTTTTTTTTGTATATATTTTAGCTACTAAAACGTAAGGAGTGTACGAATATGATTGAAACGATCAAACTAAGCAAGAGTTACAAAGGAAAAAAAGTAGTGGATGATGTTGATATCTATATCGATGAAGGGGAATCGATCGGTTTGCTTGGACCCAATGGAGCAGGTAAGTCAACGACGATATCTATGATTTCATCATTAATAAAGCCTTCTGCTGGAGACGTGAAATTAAATGGAACAAGTACAATCAAAAATCCTGCTGAAATGAGAAGAATTCTTGGCGTAGTCCCACAAGAGATTGCTTTATATGAGGAGCTTTCTGCTTATGAAAATCTGAAATTTTTTGGAGAGACCTATAAGGTCAAAAGGAATGTATTAGAACACCGAATTCAGGATGTCCTTAATATGGTCGGGTTAAAGGATCGTCAAAAAGAGCTTGTTAAAACCTTTTCGGGGGGGATGAAGCGAAGGGTGAATATTGCTGCGGCACTGCTACATCAACCTAAAATCCTCATTTTGGATGAACCGACTGTTGGAATTGACCCGCAATCCAGAAATCATATTCTAGAAACTGTTCGAAAGCTAAATGAAGAAAAGGGGACTACGGTTCTTTATACAAGTCATTACATGGAGGAAGTTGAGCAATTGTGCAAACGTGTCTATGTTATGGACCACGGAAAAGTGGTGGCAGCAGGCAGTAAGGCAGAGCTTTTAAGTATTTTATCGAATGAAGATACGATTCAAGTTCATTTAAGTGAGACAAGTGATGAGGTAATGAAGAAAATAAAAGCGATACATCATGTTCACCGTGTTGATGAAATAGAGCTAGGACTTAGGGTTAGTGCCAAGAAAGGAAGCAATATATTAAGTTCTATCGTACATGCAGTGGAAAGCGAAGGGATCCAACTAACGCATTTTCAAATGGAAACGCCAAGTCTTGAGGATGTTTTCCTGCATTTAACAGGTCGGACTTTAAGAGATTAGGGGAGAGGTAAACGACATGATTTCATTTTTAAAAAAGGATTTACTCGTGTTTTGGCGGGATCGTAAAGAGGTACTTATTTCTCTGCTGGCACCTATTCTTATCATTATTGTTCTGAATTTTGTTTTTTCCGGTATTACGTTTGATGATGCTGGTGACATGGATATACGTGCAGGTTTAGTAATGGAAGATAACGAGGCAGCTGGGATTGAGCAGTTTATAGAAGTAATATGGGCGATGGATCTATCGGAAATAGAAAAAGAGACGATGATAAAAGAGGCGGAAAGCCTTTCGCCAAGTGGCTTAATCACATCATTTTTTAACGAACCTGAATTAAGTTCTTGGATTCATACACAGGAGTTAAGTGAAAAAGAAGCAGTAGAGCAAGTTAAGAATGGTGATCTGGATGCTATTATTAAAATTCCCGAAGGATTTATGTATGATTTTCTCGCACATATGATGTTAGGTCAACCTGCACAAGCAGCTCTTCATGTCCAGCTTGAAGATCATTCCATAGAGGCGAATATCCTAACAGATATGCTCACTCAATACATGGAAACACTCAATTTCCAAATTGCCCTTGGAGCGGTGGCCGAGGTAGAAGGAGCTGAATTGACATTGCCGCAAGGTGGTCTAGAGATCATAAATGAAAGGGCGGTTGAAATTGACCTTGCTCAATATTTTACGATCGCGATGAGTTCGCTTTTTGCCTTGTTTATTGCTTCAACAGTTGCATCTAAGACGGCAACAGAAAAGAGGGAAAATGTTTTTAATCGGATTTTATTAACGAATAGTCAACCACTTTCGTATTTAATGGGTAAAATTACTTCTACTTTCTTTTTAGTCTGGATTCAGTTAATGCTTGTGTTTTTATGTACGGATCTCTTATTGGGGATCTTTTCAGAGCAGTCGATAGCATTTTGGTTGGGTATTATGGTTATCGTAACACTTTTTTCATTAACGGTTGCAGGATTATCTGCGATATTTACTTCATTAATGTTAAAGATGAATAACATTAATGCAGCAAATGGGCTATTTATTATAGTGGTTATGGTTATAGGTGCTTTAGGAGGCAATTTCTTTCCAATGGAGCAATTTCCGGCTTGGGCACAAGCGGTTAGTGTATGGACGCCAACAGGAATAACGGTATCTCTTTTTACGGATTTTCTTCAATATGGTCAAGATATATCTTTTGTTGCACCATTGATGAAGCAATTCGCGTTTTTTGTTGCGTTTCTCCTCATCGGAATTCTGTTGTTTCCTGAAAGGGGGAGAGCGTAATGTTTGCCGTATTTAAAGCACAGCTAAAAAAGGATATAAGAAGCCCATGGACGATTTTATTATTAACGTTGGGCAGTATTATCTTAACATTTGTTTTTACAAATACGAATGAACAAACAGAAACGATCGTACCTATTTTCAGTAGTGAGTCAAATCGTGAAGAAGTAGAAGAGAAATGGATAGCACTTTTAAATGATAGTCAGAACTATTCGTTTATTGTGACTGATGAAGAGAAGGCACGTTCAGATGTAGAAGAAGGAAATAGTGGAGTAGCTATCCAAGTATCAGAAAGAGATTATAAAATGATTGCTTCTTCACATACGAGGTCTGTCCAATTCATTGAGGACTATGTTCATACTGTTTTTACACGAGAAGCTCAGCTAGATGCAGCCACTGGCTCAGGTGAAGTTGGAATACTCCGAGATGAAGTAATTACTTTTGTAGAGGGTTCTCCATTTCAAGTTGTCGTAAAGTCAGTCGATGGCGGAGATGTTCCTGAGTATAATATGATGATTCAATTATTATTTGGATTCACTTTATTTATGGCGATGTTTACGATTGGCTTTAAGGTAAATGCGGTGACATCGGATAAAGTAAGTGGTGTATGGGATCGGATGATTCTTTCTCCTCTTAGTAAAACAGGAATGTATGCAGGACATCTGTTTTATAGCTTCTTTATCGGTTTTATGCAAATTCTAACTGTATTGGTTATGTTTCACTATTTTTTGGATTACGATCTTGGTCATCGTTTTGGCATGATCGTAGCTGTTGCAGCAATCTTTGCACTTAGTATGGTAAGTGTGGCGATGTTACTCACAGGTTTTATCAAAACACCCGAGCAATTTAATATGATATACCCATCCATTATCCCGATTGTACCGCTCATTAGTGGTGTGTATATGCCGCCTGGAGTGCTGAGTAATCCTGTTCTACTGTTTATCGCTGACTTATTTCCATTGGCACATGCAATGGAAGCTTTAATGGATATCACGCTTTATAATGCTGGCTGGAATGAGATCACTTTATCTCTCGTTCTTATGTTGTTAATAGGCGTTATTTGTATGGGAATAGGCGTTAATTTGGTTGAGCGGAGGAAGGATTAATTGATGATAGTCATTGGCAGCGTACAGCTTCGCAAATATAAATCGTAATAACTAGAAAAAGCTCATCCAAGTAACGAGGGATGAGCTCTTTGTATGGCAGGAACAACGGTTCAGTTTACTTGTTAACCAATTAGAATACTTCCTAAATCGTTGACATGCTTGACGATATAAGTCGGTTTAGCAAGATTGATTTCTTCTTCAGAACCATATCCATAGGTGACACCAATCGAATGAACACCTACATTTTTTGCTCCGATAATATCATGCTTTCTATCACCAATCATGATAAAGTCACTTGGCTGATATTCCTGATATATGCCTAATATGTATTGAATAATTTCTGTTTTCGAGTTCCTTGTTCCATCAAGATTACTGCCTACAATAAGTTCGAAATAGTGAGCGATTTGAAAATAATTAAGGATTTGTTCAGCAAAAATAGTGGGTTTGGAGGTTGCTACAACTAAAGTAAGTTGCTGTTTTTTTAATGCCTTTAATAAGGTGGTGACATGTGGATATAGCTCATTTTCGAACATCCCTTTTTCCTGGAAGCGTACTCGGTAATATTGGATGGCTTTTTCAGTCTCCTTTTCATCGAAATGATAAAATTCAGGAAATGTTACTTGCAAGGGAGGACCGATAAAATTGACTAATGTATCGAGGTCTGTCTCAATGATGTTCATCTTCTTTAGAGCGAATTGAACTGATTTAGTAATGCCTATTTTGGGATCTGACAAAGTTCCATCTAAATCAAATAAAATGACTTTGTAGGTGTTCATAATGAGCTCCTTTTATTCTATTTTATGGAAGTTATAGTTCTTTCATCATCGAAACAACATCTATCGTCATGCCGTTTGGTTTAGAAATCATTTCTGAATGAAAAACGTTATAGCCAATCGAGCTATAGAGCTGTATATTTCTAGGCACCGTTACACGTACTTTGCACTGAATGGAAGTGAGTTCCTTTTTCTTTGCATAGCATTCTAGTGATTGTAATAACTCTGTAGCGATTCCTTGTCCTTGTTTTGTAGGAATGACCGCTAAGCGATAAAAATATAGGTTGTCTTCTTTTACTTGAAATCGAACGATACCGACTGGCTTGTGTTCTTCAAAAGCAATAAATGCTTGTTCCCCTTTTTCTAAAGCCACTGAAACGAATTGAATCGTTTCTTCTAAAGCACTGGATGGGGGTTTTTCATTTCTGTATACACTAAAAGCTTGTATCATGACATCATGAATGAGCGCTGCTTCAGAAATGGTGGCGAGCTTTATGAACATCTTTTCCCCTTCTTTACTTGAATTTTTATAAAGGCTATTCATGATCACTTAGTTGTTGGAAGAAAGAATCAATGATACTCGTAAACTTTGCTTTCTCTTCAAGGAATGGATAATGATTGCTTTCGTAAAAGATAACTAATTCAGCTGTAGGAATTAACCCTGCCATCTCGATTGAGTAGGTAACTGGACATTGCACATCATGCTTTCCACAAATGATAAGAGTAGGAGTTTGGATGAGAGTAAGTTGTTTCGTGACATCAAAGATCACTACTTCCCGACTAAAATAATGTAGTCGAATAGGGTTCAAGCTTTTGTGGATATTCCTGTTGAAGAATTCGCTATACAGGTCTGGTTTATATAAGGAAAGCTTCGTTCTCTCCACTTTATAGCTTTCTTTTTCCTGAGCGGTAAGGTTCTTATCAGAAAGTAAACGTGTTAGCTGTTGCATGTTTTCATATTGAGGATGCTGCTTATTGTAGATACAAGTTGGTGAAAAGATTTGGTATTCACGAGCGGCGGCCCCAACAATGATTGTATAGTGTAGAGAATCTGAGAAGTGGATTCCATATATAATGCCGAGCATGCCACCGGTTGAGTGGCCGGCAAAACCCCACTTTTTATAACCAAGGCTTGTACGAATCGCTTCCAAATCCAATATCGTTTCTATGAAACTAAGCTGATAAGGCTCTGTTGCTTGAGCGGAATGACCGCACTCCCGAAGATTAATAAGAATAACCGTATGGGAATGAGTGAAAGAGTCGGCGAAATAATCACCGGTTTCATTAAAGGATGAGTAGTGATGGGTGACACAAAGCGGTGTACCGTGACCTTTTGTAAAAACCTCAAACATTCCTCTAGTTGTTTGGACTATTTTCTGTTTCCACATAGGATGAAACCTCCAAAAGTAGATTCTGACTTTATTTAATTATCTCGTAATTTGGGTGGGTGAAGGTCATCACTTTTTTGAAGAGTGTGTCCCAGTTTTTCATATTTACAATAATAATTAATGTAACTTTTTTATAAAACAAAAGCATTCATGTACGCGTTGAAATTGTTGAGCGATCATTTGCTTATCATCGCCTACATAATGAAAAAAGCCTTGTATTGGATATAAGTTAGGGATATTCGAGGTAAGAGCAAATTCCAATTCTTTTCCTTTGATGAATACATGTAAATAGGAATCAACCTCTTCAAAGCCGTTCTTTTTATACCATTTATTTACCCACATATCATCCCGCGTCCATGCCTCTAGGCGGTTTAAACCTAATTCTTTACTGATCTCTTCGGCTTTTTGAAGAAGCTTCTGTCCAACACCTGCTCTACGATAGTCGGGGTGTACAGCGATATGCCAAATCATGCCGCCTTTTCCTTTGCCTCGTGAACAAACCGTTCCTTCTTCCTTTTCATACTCAATATCTAGGAGTCCAATAATTTGTCCATTGATTTCAGCTACAAGTTCAATAGAAGGGTTTGCGTATTTTTCCTTTTCCTTTAAAACATTGTCATAATAAGCAGTGTCTAGAAAAGCCAGAACTCTACACCTAATCCAGCCCATTTCGTCTTCCTTTTTATATGCTCTTATGTTCAAAATGAAGTCCTCCTTCGTGATAGGTAGTCGTCGCCTTATATTTTCTCAATTACCCAGCCCGCATCATGAAGAAAGTCATCTCTTGTTAAGGCCACGTTCTTAATGAGTTCACGGTATGCGGTAATCGTCCCATCATGAGAAACGATGAACAGTCGATCCTTTTTTAGGCTTTTACACCAGTTCAGAAAATCTCTTGCTATTAATTCAAATTCAGTTTGAGAAATCGTGTTTATACCGTTTTTCCACAGGTGAGGATCATCTGCTTGATGTATATGGAATGAAGGAAAGTCCTCCCGGATCATTTCTATAGCTAGCAATTGATCGCATGGTAGTGTATTCCCGGATTTATTGAGTGGGAAGACTCTTGGGCCAACGAAGGGATGAACGATGGATTCGCACATGATTGGGTGAGCAAATAATGAAGCGGTTTGTAAGGTCCGTCTCATAGGGCTAATCACCATAAGGTCATCTAAAGTTAAGGAAAATGTCTGTTGTAAGCTACGCGCCTGAGACTCGCCCTTTACGGTTAAAGTGGGGTCTTCAAGATACAGAGAGTTTGGTAAGTCTATAGTATGTTTCCCCTCGGCGTGTCTAATAAATATGATGTCCATCCAATCACTCTTTCTATCTGAAATATAATGTAAAAGGGTGTTTCGTTTGATCGTAACAAAATGTTAATTCTGTCTGGAAGTCCTCGTTAGTCATTAAAGCTAATGCTTCGCTTATTTCAAAAAAACCAACCTCAAGACTTTCTGTGCTCGTAGTAAGTGCGCCACTTACCACTTTTCCAACCCACCAAATATGACAGAGACCTTTACTTATTTCTTGGGAGACTCCGCAAAATCTCTCCACTTCAATGTCTACGCCGGTTTCTTCCTTTACTTCTCTTACCGCTGTTTCTTCAAAGGTTTCACCTGGTTCTACATAACCACCAGGCAACTCCCAACCGCGTTTAGGATCTTTTTTTAATAAAACATGATTATAGTTGTCTAATACAAGACAAGCAGACGTCATTATATAATTCATTTGGTCACCTTTCTGATGATATCTGTAGATCATGTTGTTTTATTTCATATTATCATAAAAAGAGTCTTATATATTTGATTTTTCTGTTTAATTTGATAACATTTTCCTTAGTAAGAATAATAGAGCAGAGGAGCGAGCGGATGCATATCAAAGAGAGAAATAATCGCTGGGTGACTATGCTAGATGAGGTCATTCATATATATTTTACGAATTTACAACCTCATAATACCTATAAAATCGAGTTGGACAGACGGTCGGTTACGGCAAAGGATGTTCTTTATAGACAGTCATATGCGTATTTCCAAGCAGATAAAAATGGGGAAATTCATCTGTCAGAAATGGCACCGATAGAAGGTACGTATAAATTGGTAGACCCGATGGGATTATTTTGGTCAATGGCTCTGATTAAAAAAGAAATCAATGCTAGTGAACCTTACGACCGTTTGGCCCCGCATGTTTTTACGTTATCTATTTATCATAATAATGTGGAGTTAGAGCGGAAAGAGTTGCAAAAAAGGTGGTACGCCGATGAGGAGGTAGCGGTAATACCTATTCATGACTCAGTAATAGGCAACTATTATTATCATTTAGATGGAAAGCCAAGGCCTGGTCTGATTGTTGTTTCGGGTTCAGAAGGTGGGACAAATGATTTCACAGCAAGTCATTTAACTCAGTATGGTTATAATGTCTTGGCTGTCGCTTATTTTGGTGTGGAAGGATTAAATAGTAGGTTAGCTAACATCCCTTTGGAAATAATCAGGGATTCAATTAGTTGGTTACAGAAACGGGAAGATGTCAAAAACGGATGGATGGGTATGCATGGTGTTTCAAGAGGGGCTGAGTTAGCTCTCTGGTCAGGTGTTCTATTTGATGAGATTAAAGCGATTGTTTCGTTAAATGGATCGGGTGTATCTTTTGCAGGAATTACCCCTTGGACAGAGGAACCGAATTTGTTACCTGCTTGGATGTATAAGGGCGAGGCTCTTCCGTATGCGACAGCAAAAAATCCTGTCGAAACTGCCTTACTATGTAAAGAGAAATTCTTAGAAGGAAAGAACGCGCTCTCCTTCTGGTATGAAACACTGTATGAGCAGCACCCTGATAAGGATGGGGTTAAGATTCCGATCGTTAATACGAATAAAGACTATTTATTCATAGCAGGAAAAGAGGATGCTATTTTTGATTCCTGTACATATAGTGACTTTTTTTCAGGGGAACATATCAAGAAGCATTTTTATGAAAAGGCCGGGCACGGCATTGCCATTCCTCATTTACCCGCCTTTACTGGTGAATATTTCGGAGGGGAAAAACCGTATACGTATCATGCAAGCTTACATTCGTGGTCGGAGACGATAGCATTTTTGGAGGAGAGTAGAAGGAAGTACAAAGGGCTTTGTCATGTCCAAAATAACTAGTGGCAAAATGAATAAGGGCTTATCCTTAATTAAATGGGATGAAGCTCTTTTTTTCGTTCAACCATATCTTTTCAAGGAGAGGATTTATGTGAAAGTAAGCAGGAGAAGAAGTAATGAATTGACAAATAAAAACATATATAATAAATTATATATAACTTGTTGAATGATTGGGTGGTTTTTATGAGTTTAAAATTCGGTATATTAGGTTTATTAAAGTATGAAAGGATGACTGGTTATGACTTACAGAAGACCTTTAACTCTTCATTACAATTTATGTGGAATGCGAAGGGCAGCCAGATATATAGAGAGTTAAAAGCAATGGAGCAACGAGGTCTTGTAAGTTCATCAGTTATTGAGCAGGAAAATAAATTTGATAGGAAGGTCTATTCTTTAACAGAGCAAGGGAGTGAGGAATTCCTTAGTTGGATGCAGAAATTCCCTCAAGATTTAAATGCTCCTATTCGAGATGAGTTCAGCATAAGAGTTTTTTTTGGTGAATTTATCTCGAATGAAGAGTTACGCTTTGAAATAATAAAATATAAAAAGCAACAGGAAGAATCCATTGAAGAATTAAACGTAATAAAAGTGTTAGCAGAACAAGATGCAGAGAAAAATGATATGGAACAGTCATTTTTTTACTGGTTATTAACGATAAAAAGAGGGATAAAGTCAATACAAGCGGAAATTGAATGGGCTGAGGAGGCCTTAGATTTGCTCCAACATAAAAGGGGTTGAAAGAATGGACTGGTCAGTACTAAAAAAATCACCAATTACACTTATTTGTTTTAGTATTTGCACGTTTATCTTTTTTCTAGGACAAAAAACGGACCCTGACAATCTACGTGTATTAGCTCTATCCTCTCAAGAATTTCCACAAAATTGGTTTACCTTGCTTACACATGGTTTCGTGCATATCGAATGGTACCATTTCTTAATCAATATGTTTCTTTTGCTTTATATTGGTCCATGGGTAGAGCAATTGTTAGGTAAATGGATGTTTATGCTGTTAGTAATCGTATGCATTTTGTCAGGTGGTTTGACGCTTATTTTATTAAATACAGCTGGAATTGGGTTTAGTGTTGCTGGTATTGCTATCTTATTTTATTACCATGTAGCATTCCCTTGGAAAAAGGAGTTATTTTTTCAGATACCTAATATCGCATTGCCCATACTCATTGTTGTTATTTCGTTACTAGCCTTGATCTTTGGCTGGATGGGTACGGTTGGTCATATTCCTCATTTAGTCGGTGCAGTGATTGGTATACTCTTTCTTCTTTTCGTTAGACGTCAGTATAATAGTATTTAAAAAATGGAATTAGTTATTAGATGAAATTCAAGAAGATAAAGTTTCACAAGTATATCTGACACATAAAAATCGATTTATACGCTTTGGATTTGATTGGTTTGAGAGATTTGTGCAAAAACAAGGTGCAGAAATTATTAGACTGATTCATGAAGATTTGTCTCCGAAAGAAGAAATGATACGAGATTTCATTACTATTATTCGTGTATTTTCATGTAGGATATATGGCTTAAAAAATATAAGAAGAAAGTGAAAGAGGATAAAGAAATTGAAAAAAGCCTTTAAGACAGAAATTATACTCAATCCTTCACAGACAGATAAGATGAATCGTACTATCGGTACTTGTCGTTATGTATATAATTTATATTTGACAACAAATCAAATTCATTACGAAGAACACGGGAAACATTTAAGTGGGTATGATTTTTCTAAGTGGTTAAACAATTACCATTCAAAAAAGAAAGAATTTAAATGGATTAAAGAGGTTTCGAGTAAGGCGATCAAGCAATCTATTATGAATGGTGAAAAAGCTTATCGAAATTTTTTCAAAGGGATTTCAAAATTTCCGAGATTTAAGAAAAAGAAGAACCAAGATGTTAAAGCTTATTTTCCTAAAAACAACCAAACAGATTGGACGATTGAACGACATCGAGTAAAAATTCCAACTATTGGTTTTGTTCAATTGAAAGAATATGGTTATTTACCTGTAAATGCCTTTGTGAGAAGTGGTACAGTTTCTAACAAGCAGGAAGATGGTTTGTATCTGTTTTAGTAGAAATAAAAGAATCAAAGAAAACGCATTCTTTATTTACACAAGGGGTTGGAATTGATTTAGGGGTTAAAGAATTTGTTACCGTAAGCAATGGATTCGTTTTTAAAAATGTAAATAAGCAACAACGTGTAATAAAGTTAGAAAAACGATTAAAACGCGAACAACGCTCTTTGTCGCGAAAATACGAAAATCTTAAAAAGAAGAGAGGTGAATCTGTTACTAATAAAAGAGCGAATATAGACAAGAATATACTTAGACTGCAAAAGCTACATGTTAAACTTTCTAATGTGAGAAAAGAGTATGTGAGGTTAGTTGTGAGTGAGTTGGTCAAAACCAAGCCAAGTTATATCACGATGGAAGATTTGAATATTAAAAGGATGATGAAAAATAAGCATTTGTCTAAAGCGATTGCCGACCAATGTTTTTACTTTTTCCAGACATGGTTAAAGGTGAAGTGTGTGGAAAATGGTATTGAGCTTAGACAGGTAGAACGATGGTATGCTTCTTCTAAATTATGTTCATGTTGTGGTCAGAAAAAGCATGATTTAAAGCTTCGCAATCGCGTATATGAATGTTCGTGTGGATATGTGGCAGACCGAGATATTAATGCGTCTATCAACCTTTGGCAATCAAAAGAATATACGATACTCACATAAAAAGAGTTTGTATATATGTACGGTGGGCTACATCGGAATTTACGCCTGTGGAGTGCTAGACAAACCAGAGTAGTAAGTAAGATGCGAAATGGAGTACGGTGAAACAGGAAACAGTCTAAATGTAGATATTTGTCTATGTTTTTAGTAGCAGCAAACAAATGAACATTCGACTAGCTGAAGAAAAGGACATTCCACAATTAATCAAGATGAGATGGGATTTTACAATCGAACATGATCAAAGTAAAAAGAATGCTTCATTTGATTCGTTTTATCATGAATGCCAATCATTTTTAGTGAATGCAATTAGAGGTGGCCAATGGTATATTTGGGTAGCAGAAAAAGAGGGTACGGTGCTTTCACATATTTATTTGGAGCTCATCCAAAAGGTACCACGTCCAGGTAGAATCACGAATCCTTTTGTTTTTATGACTAATGTATATACGGTCCCAGCTTTTAGGAATAAAGGTGTTGGTAGTCAATTACTACATGCGGTCAATACGTGGATGAAAGAGAATAACTATGAATTTTCGATCGTTTGGCCGAGTGATGATTCGATTGAGTTTTATAAAAGAAACGGCTATAAACATTGTCAGGAAGCGATGGAATATCATCCTCCGAATTAATCCGACTGACACAAGCAGAAATTGTCGGGGTCTTGTAGATGAATCTTGGTATGTTAGTAGAGAAAGGAGTGGTGGGATATGTTAAAAAGGATGAACGAGGCTTTAAGTTATATTGAGGTGAATCTTGATCGTTATATTGATTTAAAAGAAGTGGCAAAGATCGCTTATTGCTCGGAATACCACTTCAAACGATTGTTCTCGCTCCTGTCTGGTATCACGATATCGGAGTATATTCGGAGGAGGAGATTGACTGTAGCTGCTTTGGAGTTAAAAAACCAAGGAGTGAAAGTGATTGATGTCGCAATCAAATATGGTTATCAGTCACCGGATGCTTTTGCAAGAGCTTTTCAAAGCTTTCACGGTGTGAAGCCATCTTTAGCGAAGAATCTCGATCAACATCTAAAAGCATATCCGAAAATGTCCTTTCAACTAACGATTCAAGGAGGAATTGAAATGAACTATCGTATTGTTGAAAAAGAGTCTTTTAAGGTGATGGGCGTTAAGTATGAGGTAGAGATGGTTAATGAAGTTCTATCTCCTACGTACGAAGATATGATTGCAGGAATTAGTGAGGAGACGATGAAAGAATTGGAGTCACTTTCTAACGGAGAACCTGCTGGTCTTGTTCATGTGTCTACGAACTATTCAGAAGCACCGAGTGGAAAAGCAAACTTTGAACAGTTTATCGGAGCGATCACAACTGAGAAAGACCAACCTAAGTATGAAACACTGGAGGTCCCAGCATTATTATGGGTTGTCTTTGAGATTGACGGAGACTGGACAGAAATCGAAGAACACTGGCAGAGAATTTATTCGGAATGGCTACCATCATCCAATTACGAACTCGCAGAAGGCCCTGAAATGCTCGCTAGTAAGGAAAAAACAAGCGAGATTTGGATTTCGATAAAAAAGAAGTAAAGTGTGCAGGTCCGTGTGGAAGTAAGGTTGGAGTTGGGGCATGAAAAGTAGTAGGTCCAAGTGAGAGCCACAACCAGACATTGCAAGATTCTTCCCCGCCCGAGTGCAAGGGTGAATGAGTAACACTCCATGCTCACACTTTTATAGTAAAAACCAAAAACTGAATCCAATCGTGGATTCAGTTTTTTGGTTTTTCCGGTTATTACTCACGCACAAGATTCGAGTATAAGAGCCAATTTGATTTAGGAAGGGAAAGTAAGCAATCGAGGAGAATGCTCTAGATAGATATTATAATAAACTTAGGAAATGAGGAGGAGGTTGCTATGAGAATCCGCAAGATTGATCATGTCGGAATCAATGTCCATGATTTACCGGCAGCAAAAGCATTTTTTCTTGATCTTGGCCTTGAGATGATTGGTGAGGCCGAGGTAGAAGGTGAGTGGGTAGAGCGTATTATCGGGCTTAATCATGTTAAGGAAGATATCTGTATGTTAAGGACGTCAGACGGTAACGTAAATATAGAGCTCATTCAATTTCATACACCACAGGATGAACAAGGTATTCAGGCATCTTTTGCAAACACGCTCGGTATTCGCCATGTTGCTTTTGAGGTGGAAGATGTTGACGCCCTTGTTAGCAAGCTACAAGCAAAAGGCGTAGAGCTTGTAGGAGAGGTCGTTAATTACAAAAATAAATATAAGTTATGCTATTGTCGCGGTCCGGAAGGGATACTTTTAGAGTTGGCAGAGCCGATTACATGATACAGAAAAGGAAGCATAAGGACCTTTCGTCCGTTATGCTTCTTTCGTTGCTTTTTGAGAGGGGGCACTAGGTTTATCCTCGATGAAAAATACGACCTTTTCGTAGGTTAACCAGTTATGAAGAGCTTTCTTTTCTTTGCTAAATAAAGCAAAGAAGTAAGACCAAGTAAACAAGGCAGTGTCGCTAATACAAAGGGATACGACAAGAAACGCCAGAAGACTAAGTAGACATTAGGGAGTTTGCTTTTGAACGTTATGACTTACAATCTGCAGACCCATATCAATAAGTAGATCATGCTTTGTTGAATGTTATCAAAAATGAATCGCCACTAGAAAAGTAAGATAGTTTATAATATTCTTTATATAAAAGTTACTTTGGGTGACAGGTTGTGCCTTGAAATTAGCTGGTTATCCATCTTGCGGTAGATGACTTTAACAGGATATTGATCCCTTTTTGGTCGTGCCGGACTCCTGATGGTGATGGAGTTGTAAAAGGGCAACCAGTGTGTTCAGTCGCCACTGCTTTCATTTTTGTTGGTGGCGAAGTGTTTTTAGCTTCGTCGTGGAAGTTTTGTTTATAAATTTTTAGGAGGACAACCAATGGATATTATGAATGTATTAGATAAAGGCTATGTTCGCTTAGTTAATCATATGGGGTCTGATTTAACGGTCGTGAATTCGGCCAGAGTTTCTTATGCAAAAGAATCGAAAGAGCTGAGCGAGAAGGATATCAAACTCATCAAGTTTCTTGCTAGAGAAGGTCATACTTCTCCATTTAGGCATGTTATCGTTCAATTTGAGGTTTATGCACCACTCATGGTAGCGAGGCAGTGGTGGAAATACGTAATTGGTTCTACCCATCAAGAGGCTACGGGAGATAGCTTGGATGCATGGAATGAGTCAAGCCGTAGATATATTACAGAGGAGCCAACCTTTTATATTCCAACGAGTTCAGAGTGGCGAGGTAAACCTGAAAATTCAAAGCAAGGTAGTGGTGACATTGTCACGCTGGAGATTGGAGAGACCTATACTCATGAGCTTATGGCCTATGTTGAAGAAGGGGTAAGTAAATATGAAGCAGCACTAAAAGACGGAATATGCCCGGAGCAGGCTCGATTATTTCTCCCTGCTTATGGTATGTATGTACGTTGGTACTGGACGGCATCTTTGCAATCTATCTGCCACTTTCTCAATCAGCGACTAGAACATGACGCGCAAAAAGAAATCCAAGAGTATGCTAAAGCCATACTCGAATTAACGAAACCATTGTACCCGAATTCAGTAGAAGAGCTTATTGGGGTTAATTAGGATAACTAATTTATCTAAGGTACATAAATAGGGGTATAAGGAGTATTTCATTTGGACAGCATTCCTTCTAACAAGGAGTGCTTTTCTGCATGTAAAACACCTTAGATTATCATTCCTGTAATTGCCAAGACTTTGTGTCGTTTTTATGAAAGTAATAGCTACTTAGAAGGGGCGCATATGTCACTGTCGAAGTAAATATTTATGGAAGAGAGGATAACGATATGAAACAACCGTGCCTCATCACACCTCGAATCATAAGGAGTAGAAATATAGACGATTTTAGTTCCTAATGATGTCCTACCTAGTGATTTCACCCCACCTTAGAAATACCCAACCATGACCCAAAAAAGACCATAAGGTCAATTTACCTTAAGTAATTCACATCGCCAATGGCTAAGCAGAATCATTTCGCGACCAACAGATATGAAAGTGGTGTTTTGCCCTTTTATTGCTGGCTTTTCATTCAATATTATTTTTACTTTATTACTGGTGGCTTTGCATTCATAAACATTTTTGAGGATTCTCATATTATGCCGTAGCCCCGCCACTTTTTGGGTGTTGCCCGTACGGGTTTTCCCAAAAAGATTCAGCGCACCGCATAAACAGCCACCACCAAAAAAAAGAGAGAGCAGTAACCCATCATCAGGATTAGTATCTAAAATCCAAGTGTTTTTGGACCGTTAGCCAAGCTCGCTTGGCTACTTATAGCGATTTTGCGGTCTATTTCTTTGGAACATAAGGGAATTAGAACATATATTTTAACCGAAGTCATTTTATTTATATTAATTGGCCTAATTCATGGGCTCGTCTGTGGAAGCTTTCTAACCTGGATGATGTCCGTAATTGACCCAGAGGCACAAATAGTAGTTAACTTTATTCCCTTTCTGCTCGTTTCGTTCATGATGATTGCCTTAGCTATTTTTACCTTTAGTATCCAAGCAAGAAGCATTTCTAAAAAGACACTCGTGGTCGAGTTTCAGCGGGAGCATAAGTAGAGGTGTTTCAGCTGTAAAAGGAAAAGGAACAGCGTCATGTCGGATAAGGGTTTCAGAAGTTCATACGTATATAAAATAAGTCAGGTATAAAGGTGGAAAAAAGCTATTAGAATCTAAGAAAAGGATTATCTATCCTGAAGATAGAATACTATAGTGTATTTAATGGAGATAGTTAAGTGGGCGTTGTGATTGAGCGAAGATAGAGGAGCAGAAACAACAGATCTAATCAATCATTGAAAGAGGGGTTATAGTGACATCTAAAATTATCTTTGGGTCTAATAAGTTGGGTGCTTTGCAGGGTGAGCAAGTACAGGCTATGTTAAAGAAACATGAACTAGGAGAACTTATTTCTTTTGAAAGAACCGATCAAGGTGCTATGGGGCAGACGATGTTTGTTGAATCGAGTAAAGGTCATTTTGTTTTAAAGGGGAATCCTCTATATGAAGGTCAGTTACAAGAAGAGCTCTTTTTTATTGAAAACATCAGGGAGCGAACAAGGGTAATCGTTCCATCTCCTTATATGATCGATGATGCTGTGGAGATTTTCGGGTGGAACTATGCCGTTATGCCAAAATTAGAGGGAGAGCATCTCAATGCTGAAACCCTTAAAGGCAGAATCCAGTTGGGGGATAAATTAAAGATTGCTGAATCGATTGCTGAAACGCTGCGAGCTTTTCATCGTTGGGAAGTGACGGAGTTTGGTGAATTAGACCCGAAAACCTTCTCCATTATTCCTTTTGAACATTCGTATACTGACTGGCTTTTCCAAAGAATTCTATATTGGCTCGAGGATGCGAAAAAGTATTCGAAAATAACGAAAGAAGATGTTTTGTGGGTAGAGGAGTTATTACAGCAATCAGAACAAAGCTTTAGAAAAATGACAAGGCCAACATTTGTGATGGGGGATTTTAAGAATGGGAATTTCTTAGTGGGTGAATGCGAGAGTTGGAAGGTCAGTGGTGTTTTTGATTTTACGAACGCTTATTTTGCTGACCCTACTTCAGATTTAATCAAAATGCTCACCTATTATGTTGACCACCATGAGCGAACGGTAGCTAAACATCTAGTAGGTAAATATTTTGAGGGAACTGTTATCAATATGAGTATCATTCAGAGATTACAAGTCCATATGCTTCACCAAAGAGTATTAGATTGGGGGGCTGCAAAGGCAACCAATAAGGTCATTTGGGATGACGAGCTTGCTTTCTCCCATTGGGTTAAAGAGTATACCGATTTGGTGGAGAGTCTCTTAGTGTAGTTAAAGGATGACGCTAGTTTAACAATGCACGTTTATAAGAAAGAGGCTGGGACATAACTGACTATAGAAAGTAGAAAACGAGTCCGACGAACAAAAAATATGTTCATTGGACTCGT
>NZ_JAQQWS010000012.1:0-83927 GCF_028610675.1 Alkalihalobacillus pseudalcaliphilus | reverse complement strand
GTCGTTGAAACTATTGTAACAGGAGTTTAATGATGTCTTTTCTTTTTACACAATTATATGGACTTAATCTCTTTTTCCGCTCGTAACCCCGAGATTCCGCTTTTCCTCCGCATTGGACCCTCTTCCCGCTGCATTGCCGCGTATTTTCATTTGCGAAGCATTAACTACTCTTTTCCTCGCTTCATTGCTGCGAATGCCGTCTGGGCAGCTACAAATTACATGACACTCATCCCATTTCTATTGTTCCTTCTAAAACGATGTACTTTTTTCTCAACTCCATGATACTCGCCTAAACCAGTTGGGAGTACTTTCATAAAATAGATTAATACCTATCATAACAGGAGTGACCAATATGGCATTAGAAAAATTTGTCGATGCTCTACCGATTATGGATGCTGCCATTCCCACTAAAACAGACAAACACGGAGCCCATTACGAGATTACAATGATAGAGTTCACACAAAAGCTTCATCGAGATTTACCACCAACTCGTTTATTCGGTTATAACGGAACCTACCCGGGGCCGACCATTCATGCGAAGAGACATGAGCCCGTTCATGTAAAATGGAGTAATTTACTTCCTGACACGCATTTTTTACCTATTGATAAGTCCATTCATGGTTTAGAACATAATCCTGAAGTTCGTACAGTCGTGCATTTACACGGAGCCGAAACCAAGCCTGATAGCGACGGTTACCCTGAAGCTTGGTATACGAACAACTTCAAAGAAAAGGGTCCCCTTTTTGAGCGAGAAATTTATGAATATCCAAATGATCAAAGAGCGTCCACACTTTGGTATCACGATCACGCTATGGGAATAACACGCCTTAATGTTTATGCAGGTTTAGAAGGACTTTATCTTATCCATGACCAAGCAGAAAATCATCTACGCTTGCCTAAGGATGAGTATGATATTCCACTTCTCATCCAGGACAGAACCTTTAATGAAGAAGATGGCTCACTCTTTTATCCACGTCAGCCGAATAATCCACCAGAAAATTATCCGAACCCAAGTATCGTGCCTTTTTTTGGCGGCAACACGATTTTAGTTAATGGAAAGGTATGGCCTTATCTGGAAGTAGAACCGCGCAAATATCGTTTTCGCCTTCTAAATGGCTCGAATGCCCGTGGTTATACACTATTTTTAGATACCGGGCAACCTTTTGTCCAGATTGCCTCAGATGGTGGCTTACTCAGAAGGCCGGTCACACTTGAAGAAATCGAAATTGAGCCAGCCGAACGTATCGAGATCATCCTTGATTTTTCTCAGTATAAAGGACAAACGATTACGCTAAAAAATAATCTCGGTCCAAATGGTGACCCAACGAATCCAATTGCTGACATTATGCAATTTCGGGTAACCGTTCCTTTAAAAGGTTCAGATACAAGTCGAGTTCCAACACATTTATCAACGATTCCTTGTTTAAGCGGGCGCCCCATTTCTAAAATTAGAAATCTCCGCTTAGGTGGAACCGTTGATGAAATAGGGCGTGGTGTCCTTTTATTAGATAATCACTTTTGGCACGATCCCATTACAGAAACGCCAACATTAGGTACAACGGAGATTTGGAATATCATTAATACTACGAACTTTCCACATCCTATCCATATCCATTTGATACAATTCCAAGTTCTCGGCCATCAACCTTTTGATGTTGAGCTCTTTAACGAGACAGGTCAACTCACTTTCACTGGCCCGATCATCGCACCAAAAGTGAACGAACGCGGTTGGAAAGATACATTAGCCGCACCAGCCGGTCAAGTTACACGTGTGATCGGTCACTTCGCTCCATATCCTGGCTTATACGTATGGCATTGTCACATTTTAGAACATGAGGATTATGACATGATGCGTCCTATGTATGTTGTGGATCCAAATAGTAATACGCCGATTCCTCTCCCCCCTGGGCATGAACATGAATCAGGAGAGGGGCAACAATCCGAACGACCAAGACCAATTCCTACACCGATTGACCATGGTGAACACCATATGTAAAAAAAGAAAGTGCCGCATCATCTGGCACTTTCTTCCTTATTATTCACCGCTTGCTTTTTGCACCTTCGCTAAAACATTCCTTGCAAATTGATAATAAGCAGAATGAGGTTGTTTTTTTGTTACAGCCACAGCTTCCTTTGCAAGAATAAGTGCCTTTTCTACCTCTCCAATTATATGGTCCTTCTCGCAGGTATTTCCACTTTACTCATGGGCTTAGCTACAAATATCTGGTTCGGTACGCTCTTTTTTATGATGCCTACAGCTAGTTCAGTCATATTAAATATTACCTTTAGCTCTCTACTAATCTTAGAGATTGAGGATCAATATCGTGGCCGTCTGTTTAGCTTAATTAGCCTCTTTTCCGTTTTTCTAATGCCACCACTGGCGATTATCGGCGGCATTATAGCTGACCTATTCGCCGTTCAACACCTGTTCTATTTTACTGGTATCTATATGACTGTTATTGCGTTATATCCTTTAATCGATAAAGATATAAAGAATTTAGCTAAGCTCCCTTCCTAACAAAAAGACTGTCTCTAAAAGTGATCACTCACTTCTAAGACAGTCTACTCTTATTCCTGAAAATGCTCTTCATGGTACCTTTGTATTTCCTCTTCTGTTAATAACCTAGTCGCTTCTCCCACATTACCATTTTGCAAACGCCAAATCGTATTGTGATCCTCAACAGCTTGGGAAAAATCTCCGTTCAGCCACCTTGTGATGATTTGTTCATAAACGTCGCCATGCTCATATTGATTGGCTTCAATAATCATAAGGATTCGCTCTAGTCTTTCCTCTGTCACTTGGAATTTCCCCCATTTTTGCGAAGCGTGGACATATCCATGTGACATATGGTGAATACGGTTTTGAATGCTTAACTCTTCCATATCTAGTGGAAGAAGATCTTCGACATCCTCCCCTTCAATGGCACTAATGATAGGTTCAACCGTTTCACCTTCTTCAGGCTGAGCACTATCCTCTTCTACAGGTGCAGAAGTTTCTTCAGGAAATGAAGCTACTTCTTCATCTTTGCCTTCCTGATATATGGGGTAATACATATAGGCACCTACACCTAATAAAGCGATTGCGATAATAATGACGCTAACTTTTTTCATTTTGTTTGAATAACCTCCAAGTAAGAGTTCTATCGAACATTTCCCTATGAATCATCATTGAAAGTTTAACCTTATTTACCAGTTTTTCTTATTCTTTTAAGCTATCATAAAACCACTAAAAAAAGGAAGTATTAATGATGAATATTTTTGTTTTTTCGAATAGTAAACGGACTGAGCTAGTAGCCCAGTCCGTTGTTTTTATATGAAAGTTGCTTATGGGCGATAGTTTGTGCCGTGAAATTAGCTCGTCATCCATCTTACGATAAATGACCTTAGTAGGACAGTGCTCCCTGTTTGTTCAGGCCGACTCCTGATGGTGATCGAGTTGTAAACGGGCCAACAGTCTGAACAGTCGCCACTACTTTCATCTTTGTTGGTGGCGGAGCGGTTTTGGCTCCACTATGCGGTTTTTTTATGGAAGTTCGTGCTAATAGTCATATACGGGCTCTGAAACTTACTGCTACCTCCTGAGTTCAAAAAACATGCCATTTACATAAATTCTAAATGATAAAAACGTAAGTTGAACGTTTCATCCCTTTTTTCGTGAACTTACTACTGCTCTTTCCTTGTGTAACTGCTTCGTTTACTTTCATGTGCGTTATGAGCGAGTTGTTTGTACACCTATTGATTTTTTAGAAGCTTTTTCCATTCATTGACAACTATTTGAGCAATGGCTCTTGCTCCCTGCTCTGAGAAATGCGTATTATCATTTACTCCCTCAGGATAATTCGGTTCCTCACCTTGCTTTAACCACATAAACCATGCTTTCGATGCCTCAGGTCCTTGCTCAACGTATGCGTCCGAACTTAATTTCGTTAAATCAATAAAAAAGGTCGATTCCTCTTTAGCTACCTCTTCTACCATTTCGTGATAACCTTCATGTGGATTGAGCATCCTACCCTGCTCTGAAAAATACCTTCTTTGGACAGGTGAAAGTAAGAGAGGAATCGCTTCTGCCTCTCTAATTTCACGGATATATTTTCGTAGATTTTCTTTATATTGTTCAGGTGTCGTCCCACGATGGTCCTCTTTTTGATCATTATGTCCAAATTGAATGAGTACCCAATCCCCTTTATTCAGGTGAGAAAGGGCTCTTTGAAAGTGACCTTCTTCACGAAAGCTTTTAGAGCTCCGTCCAGATTGAGCAACGTTAAAACTAGCCATTGACCTTAACTGCTCAGCCAAAAGTTGGCCCCAACCATATTGTGGAAACTTCTCAGGCGGATGTTCTGACATAGTTGAATCACCGATTAAAATAAGCTTAGGCTCTAATGCTATCTTTTGAATGGATAGTTCCTTAATACCTCCCCCCCACCATGCAAGCTCAATCTCTGAATCTTTCACATAAACATGATTGATAATCGTACTTGCAGTCGGTTGAGCTTTTAATAAAAGCTGACCATTCCCGTACTTAATCGATGTATGCGGATAAGCATAAATCGTCATTTGATATATGCCCTGCTCTACATTGTAATGAAAGGTCGGTACTCGCTCTCGGTGATAGTCACCCGTTAATGGCCTCGCCTCACCTTTTATAAAAAAAGCACCTGAATCTGGAGGGAATATTTCTCTATCTTCAAACGTAAAGGTCTTCATCATCCTGCTCCTTTTAAATGAATCGTGACAAGAGAACATCCGGTTTATTCTCTAATAATTCTTGAACATAAGCGAGAACTTTATAGTGATACACCTTGAGGCCCTGTTCTTTACCCCACAAATGCTCATTCTCTAAAATTTGAAAAACTGTATCTTCTAGAGACGTCTCATTTTCCTCATAAGAATGCC
Source organism: Alkalihalobacillus pseudalcaliphilus (assembly GCF_028610675.1). NCBI lineage: Bacteria > Bacillati > Bacillota > Bacilli > Caryophanales > Bacillaceae > Alkalihalobacillus > Alkalihalobacillus pseudalcaliphilus. The sequence continues at coordinate 79,031 of NZ_JAQQWS010000012.1, read as the reverse complement.
ATACACCTTCTAAAAACAGTAATGTTTGTTCAGTATCTCGAATGGTATGTCGCTCCCCATTTACTTCACCTTGTAAAAAAGCTCCTTCTCTCTCAGTTGGTTTCATATAAACAAGAAGTGCCGCTAAACTAAAAATTAAACGCTCTGGAACTTGATTTATTTTTTCATAGTCTTTCAGGGTGGGCAGTAGTCTTGTTCGAAATTTATAAATGGCATTTAAACCTATATCTGTCCATTGGTGTGCAAGGAATGGATTTTCAAATCGTTCTAAAACCGAGTCTGCATAAGCTCGTTTCTCTTCTTCATCCGCCACCACGACTGGCACAAGCTCTTCTTTCAAACTCTTTTCAATAAAAGGTCGTAAAGTTGTATTCTCTAAAGCACTACTCACCGTTTTCTCTCCAGACAAATAACAGATCGCAAACATCATCGTATGAAGTCCATTTAATAAACGCACTTTAATCTCTCGATAATGCTCCGTACTTCCCCACTTCACTTCTAGACCCGCCTCTTGAAAGGGAATTTTATCATCAATCGGCTTTTCTGGCTCAACCACAAATAAATGATAAGGCTCTGCCACGGTTAAAAGATGGTCGTCGTAACCTAATCGTTCTACCCAAGCCTGCTCTTCCCCTTTCGGAAAACCTGGAACAATTCGATCGACCAATGTGTTACAAAATATATTCGCTTTGACGACCCAGTCCAAAAAAGCTTGAGGCAGTTCCCAATCTTTAGCTATTTGTAAAACGATTCGTTTTAATTCCTGTCCATTATTCTCAATTAATTCACATGGAACTAGATATAATCCCGCCTGAAGAGAACCATCGAAATATTGGTACCTTTCAAATAAAAATGCCGTAACTTTTCCAGGAAACGATAAGGGTGCTTGGCTTGGCTCATACTCCTCTTGCTGATAAACAAGCCCAGCCTCTGTCGTATTAGAAAACATCCACTTTATATCAGGGGACTGAGCAAGCTTTAAAACGTCTGTCCAATTTGTATAGGGGTTAATGCTTCTAGATATCGATTCAATAATCTCTGCCTGATCAATAACTTCTCCTGCTTGTTTTCCTCGAAGAATCGTCGTATATAGGTTATCCTGTGCTTGAAGAACTGGAACCACTTTTCCATGAGGCGTAGGTTGAATGCTTACGACATAGCCATCATATAAGCCTTGTCTATGAACTTGATGAAGCATCCAATCAAGGAAGCCACGCATGAAATTTCCTTCTCCGATTTGTATGATTGTTTCTTTTTTATTTACAGGGAGGTTCTGATTCTGTGATAGCCACGCTTTGGTTAACCTTGTTTTGGTTGTATTTGTGTCCATGTGATACCTCCTTTTGGATTGCTGCGTATTTTCATTTACACCGCATTGGCGACCTTTTTTCTCGTTTCATTGCCGTGTATTTTCATTTACGCCGCATTGACGACCTTTTTTCTCGTTTCATTGCCGCGTATTTTCATTAGACCGCATTGACGACAGTCTGTCCTCGCTCTGCTCCTTAGCACATGTGCTACCTACAAAATCACTCCGTCTTTAAACAAGGCAATTTCCTTAAATCCGTTTCGTTCGTTGTGTGTTGTGACTTCTCCTGATGCTAGACCCAGCACATAATCAAGTAAATCCTCTGCAAGCTCCTCCATCGCTTTACCCTCGACTAATACACCTGCATTAAAGTCAATCCAGTTTTTCTTCCGTTCATATAAATGAGAGTTAGTTGATATTTTCACCGTTGGAACAGGTCCACCAAATGGGGTACCTCGCCCCGTCGTAAACAAGACAATGTGGGCACCGGCAGCCGATAGAGCCGTCACCGAAACAAGGTCATTGCCTGGTCCCTCTACAAGGGACAGACCTGGTTTTGTCACCTTACCTCCATAAGGAAGAACATCGTTAACCGGGGCAAAACCACCTTTTTGCACACAGCCCAATGACTTCTCCTCTAAAGTCGTAATGCCGCCTTTTTTATTACCTGGCGATGGGTTTTCATAGACAACTTGATTATGACGTATAAAATACTCCTTAAAACCATTAACCATACCAACAATGGACTGATAGACCTCTTTATCCTTGGCACGATTCATTAAGATCGTCTCTGCCCCAAACATCTCCGGTACTTCTGTCAAAATCGTTGATCCACCTTGGGCAATTAATAAGTCAGAAAAAGCCCCAACGAGTGGATTGGCTGTAATTCCAGAAAGGCCATCAGAACCACCGCATTTCAAACCGACCTTCAAGTAAGATGCAGGAACTTCTTCACGAGCATCTGCCTTAGCTACTTCCGCTAATTCAGCTAACAAATCCGTCGCCTCTACAAGTTCATCCTCTGCTTCCTGTACCGATAAAAATTTCACGCGCTCCACTTCATATTCGCCTAAAGTTTCTTTAAATAAATCGATATAATTATTCTCACACCCTAACCCTAAGACGAGCACACCGGCTGCATTTGGGTGCTGAACGAGATTGCTTAAAATCGCTTGTGTATGCTTCAGATCATCACCTAATTGTGAACAACCGAACGGATGTGGAAAATGGTAGACTCCATCGATATTTTCATAGCCCTCTTGATTCCCAAGCTTCGCCACAAGCTCAGCAGTTTTGTTAATACATCCGACCGTGTTAATAATCCAGAGCTCATTGCGGATACCGACTTCACCATTTTTACGTTTAAAGCCTTGAAATGTTTTAGTCGCCAGACTCTTTTCTAAGGCAGCAGCGGCTTGATCGGGTTGATAATCATACTCCAACGTCCCATCGAGACCTGTTTGAACATTATGTGTATGCACCCAATCTCCAGCTTTTATAGGCTCTTTTGCTACCCCGATTGGAAAGCCATATTTATGAACCTTCGCCCCGACGCTTACATCATGTAAGGCCAATTTATGACCACGAGCAATATCCTCCTTTATAACAAAATCTAGACCATCAAACTGAATCGATTGCCCTTGCTGATAATCACGTAATAAAACGAGTACATCATCATTGGGATGAATTTTCATATAATCCATGGCTTACACTCCTCGGTCTCGGCTAAGAGCTCTTTCACTTTTACAGACTGGCCACTTTTTGCTGATTTCCAAACGGCTTCACCAACAGCGATCGAATAGGCACCAGCCTCAGCACCTGCAAGTACTTCATAGCCACGACTCGGATCAGAACCTAAGTATAAATCCTCTTGAATCAGCGGATCGCCACCACCATGACCACCATCATTTTTCACTACATGAATAATTTCTTTTGACCCGAATAATGGAATATAATCAATCGTTTGCTCTGGTGTTGGAAAAGGAGTCCTTGATGGAGCATGGTATTCCTGTGTCTCTATCCTACCTTTTGTTCCATTAATCGCAAGACGATAACCTTCATAAGGGACAGAGAAATTAATGGAATAGCTTAATAATGCTCCCTTGTTATATTTCACCGTTGCTACATACGTATCTTCAATCTCAATATCGCTGTCAAAAATACAGGAATCTGGGCGATACCCTGTATAAGCACCTAAATCTTGACCAGCCATCAAATGATCATCACGCACAGCCACACTTTGACTACGTCCCGACCAACGACGGTAATAATCACAATCTAATTGTTCCGTACAGGTTCCACAATGGCGCCCATCCACTCGACTTGGATTAAGCTCACTATCTGCCCCGTAATAGTTCAAAGCTCCATAAGCAAAAACTTCCTCAGGCTTCTGGTCAATCCACCAGTTTACTAAGTCAAAATGGTGGGTTGATTTATGAACCGATAATCCTCCAGAAAAGTCTCGATCACGGTTCCATCTCTTAAAATAGCTCGAGCCATGGTACGTATCAATATACCAATTGAGGTCAATCGAGGTCACACGCCCTATTTTGCCTGAATCAATCAACTCTTTTATTTTTGTGTGATAAGGACTATATCGGTAATTAAAGGCAACGGTTACTTTGCCTTTGCTCTCTCGTTCTGCTTCTAACACACGAATTGCATCATCACTCGTCGTCACCATTGGCTTTTCACTAATAATATCTAAATCTAACTGTAAGCCTTTTACGATATAATCAACATGCGTATCATCTCGACTCGTCACAATAACAGTGGTCGCACCTGTTTCAGCCACCATTTTCTCAAATTCATCCTGTCGGTAAAATGGTATTTTTTCTAACTGTGGAAACGTATCCACACATACTTCATACCTTCTTTTATCAATATCTAACAAACCAACAATTTCATTTGAATTGAAAAAACGTGTTAACACCGGCTCTATAAACATTTTTAACGCTCGATTACTTAAACCACAGACAACTATTTTTTTCATTTACACTCAACCCCTTAGCCATGAGAAATGGCTTCATTTTCAATCGTTTGTTTCTTTTTCATCGCTTCAAAAATATGATGGGCAAACCAAGAAATGACATAAGCGATCGTTGCCGCAGCAAAAAAGATAATAAGACCAGGAAGATACATAAAAACAGCCTGCAAAGCAACAATGCTAGCCATTAACAAAACAACATGAAGAGGATGACCACATGCCATCATCAATGCTGCTCGAACACGTGCTAACCCTTTTAAATGAAAATTGACATACGTAGGGAAAAATAGGAGCAATGTTCCGGCAAATAAGACGGTGACCATGAGTAAAAATGCTCGAATAACCATCATGACGATACTTGCACCTGCAAATAAAGTAAAGTTCCAATAAATGAGGAAACCGATAACAAAAAATGCCCATCCAACGCCATTTGCTCGGAAGAATTCAGTCTTATACGTTTGCCAAAAAGTTTGAAACACGGGTTGATCCCAGTCCTTCTTTGCCCAATCCTTCGTAATGCTAAATAAAGCGACTGTAGCTGGTGCAATCCCCAGTACAATGAGCCCTAACAAACTAAATAACACCCATAAAGCATTGGCATAAGCCATTTTGGAAACACGAAGAGAAACACGATAAAAGCCACCCCAAATGCCGGACAATTCCATTACTCTACCTCCTCTAATCCCTCTTTAATAAATGCTATGGCTTCCTTTGACCGTTCATGATAAACAGGTACTGCCAGTAAATGTTCACTTTCTAATTCAACGATCCCTGAGAGTATTTCTTTTAATGCCAAGCCCGCCACAAAGCTTTCATCTCTTAATACATACGGTTCTGCTTTAAAGTCTTCTAACGGTACTAGCCCTTCTGGATCCATTGGTTCGGTAATACTTTCATGAACAATTAAAATATGTGCTTGATGACCAGCGAGCTCAACAATAAGACGTTCCAAAATCGTAGGGAACACCGTTACGCGAACATCCTCCGAATCGATCCACTTACTTAATTGTTGTTGCTTTTCATAGATTTCATCGGAGAAGGCCATAACATGAAGCCGCTCATCATCCTTTTCACTACAGCCTACTAGTAGAATGCTTATAAGCAGCACTACGATTACTACCCACTTCTTCATACCTTCTCCGCCTCTCAATCTTAAATTACTTTTGTGCTTTTTCCACTTCTGTACAAGCCAACGCAAAAGCTCCTACACCATGAAGGTCGTTCACACTCGTCGGTCGTGTCACGTAGTCCTCATAAAAACCGATTGACGTTCCTATACAGATATCCTTCAGTTCCAAAGAACCTTCTTCACTGATTTCTACAGAATGTTCAATAATCCCATTCAAACCTTTGACCGCTCTCTCATAAGCTTCCTTCTTTAAATAACCTAACCGATAACCTTTCGCTAACGCATATACAAAAAGGCTCGTACATGAGCTTTCTAACCAGTTGTCCTCCTGTTCACCCTTATCAACAACCTGATACCAAAGCCCACTTTCTTCATCTTGGTAGCGCATCAAATTCTCCATCACATCTTCAAAGGCACCCATTAATTCTGCCTGCTTATAATGATCATCACCAAGCCACTCAATCACATCTGCCAATGTCATGACGTACCAACCAAGAGCACGCCCCCAAACCTCTGTTGTTTGCCCTGTCTCTTTGTCACAAACCGCAACCTGTTTACTCGCATCCCATGCATGTTTATATAAGCCTGTACTTTCATCTTTTGTGAACTTACGAATCAGTGCCTCTTGTCGAATAAACAAGTCTGTTAATTCCGGTTCATTAAACATCTGTCCGTATTGTAAAGCAAAAGGTCCCCCCATATATAAACCATCTAACCACATTTGATTCGGATATTTATCCTTATGCCAGAAACCACCATATCGATTACGATTTAATGTATGAAATAGTCCTCTTAGCTTTCTCGCCGCTTCTTTATAGCGGTACTCGCCCGTCTTTTCATACAACGGCAGTAACAATAACCCCGCTTGAATGGCGTCAAGCTCATCTCGTCTAAATATGAAGTTACCCTGTTCATCAACAAGCTCATCGACATACTCTTTCACGTAATGCCAATAACGTTCATCCTGCTCCATTTCCCAGATACGATGAACACCACATAAAAAAACACCTTGATGATAATGCCAGCGATGAGCCGGTGGCATCTCTACCGGACGATAAAGCTGCATAATACTATCACACGCTTTTTTTGCCCACTCTAAGGGTGTATATTTTAAACTTTTTGTCGCTTCTGTCATATATGAGCCTCCTTATATTCAAACCAATCAAAATCTGCCACTGTTTCAGTTATCTGTCCATTACTAGTTGCAAAGAGTCCAACATATGTGCCAACAAACCCACCCGCTATATCGGTACTCAAAATCCTGCCGTCTTGGTTATCCACTAACAAGGTCCAACTTTCTGCATCTGAAACACGATAATAAAAGCTGATATCCTGTTTTATGGCCACCGCTTTCAATTGAATAGAACCACGCCCAATAACTCGCTCTACTTTTATCGTTTCTTCTTCACCTGCAGCACGTTTGACAACGCGTAATTCTTTTCCCTCTTGATAACTAACTTCTAGACGATAATGAAAATCATTCGAATGAAAAAGCGTCATTCCTGCTGCTTCATCTGCCTTTTTTGGTTCAAACTCAAGCTCGGTTACGGCTTGATAACTTATATGTTGCTGCCTTCTCCCGATAAAACTAGGATTTGCTTCTTCCGCTAGACTTTCTGGCTTTAGTTTGAGCCTTAAGTACCCAGGTCGTTCTTCCAATGAGAAAAAGTTCTCTCGCGGTGTTCGAATTGAATTCCACTCTAACCCGAGTTTTTTGTCATCAAATGAATCAAACGTTTTAATTTCCACTCTAGCATTGTCTTTTAATAACGAAGGACCCGTCATTATTTCTTCTAACCTTCCTGTTTCAGGAGCAACTACTGGCCAATCCTCTTCCCAAACTACTGGTGCTAAAAAAGTTTCTCTCCCCATATTCCGATACATTCCACCACCATAAGGCCTTGACGCTAAACAAAATAGCCACCATTCCCCGTCCTGTGTTTCAATAATATCGGCGTGACCAACATTTGAGATTGGATAGTTCTGGCCTAAATGCCTGTGTGTTAAAATTGGATTCCGTTTATTTGGTTCATAAGGTCCTGCAATATGTTTGCTTCTCGCAACGGTTACAGCATGTGTATAACCTGTTCCACCCTCAGCAATGATTAAGTAATAATATCCATCTTTTTTATAAACATGTGGTGACTCTTGAGCATGGGCAATCTTTAAAGCCCCATCCCAAATCCCAACTGGTTCACCGATAAGTTTTTCTTCATAAACATCTAACTCTTGCAGCCAAATTTCCATATGTTTCGCATGCGTCTGTCCAGTCGGAGGAACTCGGTTACCTGTATAATAGACACGACCATCATCATCAAAAAACAGTGAAGGATCAATACCCGGAGCTCCTGTTAACCAAATAGGATCTGACCAAGGTCCCGCTGGGTCGGTTGCTGTGACATAAAAGTTCTTACGTTCGCCATGTTGACTCACAACAAATGTAGTAATCATGTAATAAATACCTTCATGATAACGAATTGTCGGGGCGTAAATCCCCTTAGAATTAGGGATACCATCTAAATTAAGTTGAGAGGGGCGGTCAAGAACATGACCAATTTGTTTCCAATTAACGAGATCTTTAGAATGGAAAATCGGTACACCTGGAAAATATTCAAACGTGGAGGTGACTAAATAATAGTCATCTCCAACCCTACAAATAGATGGATCTGGATAAAACCCTGGAATAATTGGGTTCTGATATGTTGCCATTTTATCTCTCCTTCCTCACTTCTTGTATAAGCCACGGAATAGATTGATGCCCACTAACCATATGGCCGCCAACAAAAGGGGACAGTATAACCTGTTCATTTTTACGAATAACATCCTGAATAGATTGAAATGGAAATAAATGATCCTCTTCACCAGCCTCAATTAAGAGAGGTCGCGGTACTATAAGTTCTAATAAATCTGTCATTTCTCCAATTTTCATAAATCCAGGTACATAGTTATCAAGACAATGATCACTCGAGATAATACTATCCTTAAAAAAACTACCAAATCCACTTAGTACCGTTGCTTTAATCCGCTCATCAATAGCCGTTAATAAACTAGCTATCCAACCTCCACCTGAAAATCCCATACAGCCAATTTGGGTATAACCTTCACGTGTTAACCAGTCTACTAACCTCTTACACTCAAAAACTCTTAATCCAGCAAGTGTTTGCTTATATAACAGAAGCTGAGCTGCCAAAGAAAAGCAACTATTCTCCTTTTTTTCATTGGATTTGGTCCTTTGTCCAAAACCAACTAATTCAGGCAAAACAACGGTCATTCCTCGCTCCACAAAAGATAGAGCAAAGCCACGGTGAATACTATTTTTATTTAATGCCTCATTAGCACCACGACCATGTCCATGTAAAGCCAGTACAACTTCAGAGCCGTTATTGACATAATTAGGAGTTAGTAGACGAAAAGGTAAGTATAATGGGCCAGTGGTCGCTAACAAATATTCCGCCTCTAGATAACCTTGATGCTGAATTGTTTTCACACATTTAACTTCGCAATTGTTACTCGAAAATGAACCTAAGGCCTCTTTTATTGCCTTTCTTCGTGCTTTAAGATCAACTACTTTTGATTTTTGCTCATAAAGTCCCTGTAAAAAGTGGTCAACTTCACTCATCGCGTTAACCCTTCATTGAACCAATTAATGCGCCTTTTGCAAAATATTTCTGTAAGAATGGGTAAACAAGTAACACCGGAATCGTCGCCACTACGATAACTGCCATTTTTACACTAATTTCAGGTGGTGGTACATTCGTATATTCTGAGCCATCATAGTTAAGCCCTGTGGCCAATACGACAATTTGTCTTAGTAAAACCTGAACAGGCCATTTGCTAGGATCATTAATATAAAGAATCGCATGCATATACGTATTCCAATAGGTAACCGCATAAAATAAAGAAATTGTCGCAATTGCCGGCAATGAACATGGTATAACAATTCGGAATAAAATACCGAAATCACTCGCTCCATCAATTTTTGCTGATTCTTCTAAACCATCTGGCAAGTTCATAAAAAAGCTTCGTAAAATAATCATATTAAATGCGTTAATTGTAACCGGAATAACAAGAGCTGCTAATGAATCAATTAAACCTGTTTGTTGTACTATTAAAAATGTAGGAATCATCCCACCATTAAATAACATCGTAAAAACGATAAAAAACATTAAAAAACGCTTACCAACCAAGTCTCTACGTGATAATCCGTACGCCGTTAAAACAGAGAAAAACATACTCCAAAGTGTCCCTAATACTGTTACTCCAATCGATACACCTAAAGAACGAAAAATCGTATCCGTTGAAAAAATGTAACGATAAGCATCCAAGCTAAATTGGGTAGGGAAAAGCAAGAAACTACGTGCTGCAATTTCTGCACCTGTTGCAAAGGAGCTACCAATAACATGAATAAAAGGCAATACACAGAGTAACGCGATTATACCTAGAATGACCATGTTGACAGCGTTAAATAGACGACTTCCTATTGATTTATCTCCAACCATCTTAATTGCCTCCTTCCTAATAAACCCCTTCTTCTCCAGCTTTCTTTGCCATCCAGTTTGCACCAACGACTAATATCAAGCCAACAAACCCTTTAAAGAAACCAACTGCTGTACTGTAACTAAATTGACCTTGCCTTAACCCAGCCGTGTAGACATACGTATCAAATATTTCTGCCACTTCACGATTGGATGCATTTAATAGTAAGTAGACATGTTCAAAACCTAATTCTAAAACATCTCCAATCTTCAGAATTAACAGAACAATGATGACACTACGAATCGCCGGTAATGTAATATGCCACATCTGCCTTAAGCGGTTAGCACCATCCATCTTAGCCGCCTCATATAATTGCGGGTCAACAGATGCTATTGCCGCTATAAAAATAATCGTGCCCCAACCAGCTTCTCGCCATATAATCTGAATGATGTACATCGGCCTAAACCAATCTGGATTAAGTAAGAAGTTAATTTGATTAAATTCCATCGTTCGTAACAGATTGTTAATAATTCCTCCATCAAGTGTTAGCATGACATAACTAATGGAAACGATAACTACCCAAGACATAAAGTGAGGGATATAAATTAAAGTCTGGATACCCTTCATATACCATTTCAGTCGAAGTTCATTTAACATTAGAGCTAGAATAATGGGTACCGGGAAAGCAATAAACACTTGCAATCCAAATAAGATAAGTGTGTTCCTAAAAATCATCCAAAAATCTGGATCATTAAATAGCCTTCTGAAATGGTCAAGACCAACCCATTCACTTCCAGTTATCCCTAAATAAGGTTTATAATCTTGAAACGAAATAATGAGTCCATACATGGGAATATATTTATAAATGAAAAAATAAATAATTCCAGGAGCAATCATTAAATAAATCCACTTGTTCTTTAAGATTTTTTTCCACAGCTCTTGACGCCTTTGCGATTTTGTTACGATCGGCCGATCTTCCATCATGACTGGATTAGCCATACTGCACCTCAATTCTTTAAATAAGATGAGAAAGCAGGCAGAGATCAGGCCCTGCCTGCTTTCTATTATCTTGGATTAATTATTGGTTAGACTCATTAAATTCCTTTATAATGTCATCTCCACCTTGATTTCTCCAATTATCTACTGCTTTATTAAAACCATCTAAGTCAGTTTGACCTAAAATATATTGATACGTGACATCATTAATGATCTGCTGTAATCGATCACCATGTGTTTGGAATGTTTCTGAATCAAGAGTAATCGTTGGATCATGAACAAGGTATTGCTCATTATCTATTTCTAGTTCATCAGCCTTAATTTTCGCATCATACGTTGCTAAACCAAGATAACGACCATTTGTATCCGCTTCACCAATTTCAATTGATTGATATGGCTTAACTTCCCTATCCGTTAATGCTGAGTCTGAATTAGCCAGTGCACGACCATCTTGAACTTCATAGTGCTCACCTTCGACTCCCCAGAATGTAAGATTTGCAACTTCAGGTGTCATCATTTCATTATAGAAAGCAAGAATTCCTAAAAGTTCTTCCTCTGTTTTTACAGCTGATTTAGGGAAGATAACTAAATTACCATAACCTGGAATCGCCCAAATGTTATATTCTCCATTAGGACCTTCCACATAATTGTGAACAGCAAATTCAAGATCAGGATTTAATTGTGAAGCATCATTGTAAAGTGATAATACATCACCCATAGAACCGATATAAATACCTGCTGTTCCATTTTTAAATAGTGCTTGCTGGTCATTTTTACTTGTCACTGGAAAATCCTGATTCATAAAACCATTCGCATGCAATTCTTTCATATAATCTAATGTCTCAACGTACTCATCAAACATAAATTCTGGAAGTAATTCGCCATCCTTTTCACCCCAGTTATTTGGCACTCCATGCCATGATGCAACCGTTTTAAAAGCACCATAAATTAAATCATTTCGATCTGTTAATCCCATTGTATCGTTTCGACCGTTTCCATCTGGGTCATCTTCAGTAAAAGCTCTTGCCATTTCCATAAATTCTTCTACTGTTGTAGGTGCCTCTATTCCTAAATTTTCTGCCCAATCCTTACGATAAATGATTCCTGAACGCGATAACGGTCTTCCTTGATAAAGACCATACATTTTTCCATCAACCAATGTATTTGCTACTACTTCAGGCTTTAGTTTATTTAAGTTTTCAAACTGGTCTAAATAGGGACCAATCTCCCAAAACTGATCATCACGAATAGCTTCTTTAAACTGGTTATATGTCGATTGATTCTTCATATAAACAGCTTGAGGTAATGACCCTGTTGCAAACGCCGTATTTAAACGTTCTTCATAATTACTATCTGGAACCCATTGAATATCGAGTTCTGTGTTGGTTGCTTCTTCTAATAAATTTTGTACTTTCTTATCAGGTACTTCTGCCGTGTGAAGATTTGCCATAATTGAGAACTTAAATGGTTCATTTTCATTGCCAGTCGGTTCTGCTTCATTACTGTTCCCATTATTAGAGGAAGCGTTTTCATTTGTGCCATTACCTCCGCAAGCAACTAATAATGTAACTAAGACGATAAAACCTACATTCGCACACCATTTTTTGAAATTGTTCATTCAGATACCCCCATGTAATATTAGAATTACGTTTCGTCTCTCTCCAAATATCTTTATTTCTATGTTTCCATTTTAGCCAAATAGTCTGTGAATTTTGAATAATCATTTTGACAGTGTGCCTCGCAAAAAACCTATTAAATTAGGCATCTGATAGAATGATTATCTCTGTTATAGCTGGACAAGTCGTAAAGAAAGGAAAGAATGTATCTCTTTGCGAGAGGATTCTTTCCTTGGTTTTTTATAGGAGTTGCTAGGGTGCGGTGCGAACATACAGCGTTACTAGTCGCTACAGAAATGCTCGCTCCGCGTCCTGCGGGGTGGCGCTGAGCTAATCGGCTACGCCGCTGGATCTCTCAGCTCTGCCACTATTTCCCGCGGGAGTCTCCGCGGCATTTCTTCCGCTCGGTTACTGATTATTCTCAAGTTCACAAAACAAACTAACTCCACTCATGATCATGTCAACCAGCTCCCTTCATCGACAGGTTCTTCACCTTTTTTGCCCATGATCATGTCGACCAGCTTCCTTCATCGACAGGTTCTTCAGCTTTTTTGCCCATGATCATGTCGACCAGCTTCCTTCATCGACAGGTTCTTGACCTTTTTTGCTCATGATCATGTCGACCAGCTTCCTTCATCGACAGGTTCTTGACCTTTTTTTGCCCATGATCATGTCGACCAGCTCCCTTCATCGACAGGTTCTTCAGCTTTTTTGCCCATGATCATGTCGACCAGCTTCTTCTACACCACTTTTCCCACCTCGGCTTGCTCCTCTTAGTCAGCTTGTTTGTCTTGGCGATATTGTCCTGGTGTTTTTCCGGTTACTTTTTTAAAGGAGCGAATAAAATTTTGAGAGTTCTTATAGCCTAGCTCTTCAGCGATTGTTTTTACCGATTTCTCGGTATGAATCAGCCAATCCTTTGCTTTTTGTAATCTAAATTGGGCTACATAATCACTAAAGCTCATTCCTGTGCCCTCTTTAAAAACACTACTTAAATAATTCGCATTGTAGTGGAGCTCTGCGGCACATTGCTCTAATGTGATTGCTTGTCCATAATGATTCTGAATATAATCTAACATCTTATCAGATAAATGCTTAAAATTGGATTCACTTACTTGCTGAAAACTTTGAACAAGAGGTACGATTAATCTCTCTACAAACCACCGCTGAACCTGTTCTTGACTTCGAAGTTTTAAAGCCTCTTTATATATACTTCCTTCTTGAAGACGCAAATCCTCTGATTGCCTCATTCCATTTGTTTGATATAATCGGAGTAATTTATTAATAAGCTGCATCATTGATACTTGGACATCACCGATACTTGTATGTTCCTTCATCATTTCTAATTGCCATTGCCCAAACAACGAAATTGCTTTTCGTTCATCTGCTATTCGTATAGCAAGTAGCAACTCCTCCTCTAACTGTACAGGATATTGATAGAGCGATGGCTTAATTTGTCCTTCTATATCTATAAAATGAATCGTTACATTATCCTTGAACTTTAGTCGGTGGGTAAGAGCATCCTTGGCCTCATCGTAGGCTTTCGGTGCTGAGATTAACTCCATGAAACCTTTACTGACACCAATACTCACCTTATCTTCTAAATACTTATAAACATAATTACGTATACTCTCGGTCCATTCATATAACAGCTTAGCTCTTTCCTGTTCTTCTTGCTTGTGTACACCTACTAACAAAACTAATAAGTCATCGACCCAAACCGCATCAAAACGGTTAGGCTCAGGTACAATATCCTCCACCATATTACGGAGTGCAAAAGTACGAAGCTCTTTTTCCTGCTGCCCCTCATCCTGATGAATACGTTCAACCTGTATCACAAGTACACTCATATCAGACCATTGCAAACTCTTTTTATCTAAATGGTATAGTTTAACTCTGTCTAAAATCTCTCGTTCTGAGAAATGGCCTTGAAATAAGCGAATTAAAAAAAGCATAAATGATTGCTTAGAATGAAGAGTGAGTTCTTGCTCTAATAAAGACTTCGAAGAGAATAAATCATGTAAATGCTCCTCAATTACTTGAACTTCTGAGCGTTTTGTCCCTGACTTCCCATTACTTCTTTGATTTATTTTATTTACAAGTTTTTCAATTGGTAAATAGAGTCGTTTCGAAAATAACCACACAATAAGAGACGATAAAATAATCATTGTTAACACAACGTAAAATGTGAACCAACCAATACTTCTTGATTCACTCATTAATTCTTTCATCGATGTTATCGAAATATATTTCCATCCAGTAAATCCTGATAGTGAATACGTTAGCACATAAGACTCGTTGTCTAGCTCCATGTAAAACTGTCCCTCTGATTGTTCGGCTTCCCATTCAACACCAGTAAAGCCCAAATCCTCTAAAGTACTCCCAACAAGTTCATCATCGGCGTGTACCATAATCCGATTCATTTCATCTAAAATCATTAACTGATCACTATGATTATTTACACTCATCATATCTCGAATACTACACATCGGAATATTCGCGTTAACTAAGCCAAACTTTTCTGTCATTCTGGTTGGCATTTTTTTTATTAGACTTATACTATATTCACAATTTCGACGAATAATTTTTTCATCAAACGAACTAGCATCCAGAAGTTGCCATGATGTATTATATGGCAATTCAAAAAAGGCCATATAACGTTCGTAATCTGGGTGTTCGTCAAACCTGCTCAATCCTATATTTGTAGAAATCCAGTTTTGGTCTTTGTTAATGACCATCACTTCTTCAACCTTTGTATCAACTGATTGAAGCTTCACTAGTTCACTGCGTAATTCTCGATAAACAACAAAATCCTCCGCAACAATAGGTCGTCTTAGAGCTAAATCCATGGTTGGAGTGTCTACCGTACTATTGATAGAATGATGAACAGTTGTTAAAACTTGCTCAATATTAGATTCTATCTGCCGGATTATTTCTCGTTTTTCATTGACAACACGCTGTTCGGCTTGTGAAGCTGATTGAACATAGGCAAAAATACCAACAATAATTACAGGTACCGATCCTAAAATCCCTCCATAAATCAAAAGTCTTACCCATAAACTTCGATGCACAACCCTCACCTCTCAATCCCCATTCATCTCTAGAAGTGTACAAACATATTCCATAACCCATCATGTAACCGCTTTAATTTTATCGTTTATAAGCTTCTTCTTTTATTTTTTATATAAATCTTATTAAACCTTCTATTTTTATAACAAAAATCAAGTTTGATAATCTTCAAAAATGACTATTCGACACTTTACACTGAAATCCCTCTTTTTTTGCAAATGATTTAATAATAGCTCTTCATCTTAATCCAGATTCCTTTGCTTAGATGTAAAACCTAGCTCAATATGAGCATTCCATGTACTCCAAGGTTTGTGGAGGTGATTAGAAACACCATAATAAGTACCATAGTCCTGTGTTGTTTCGATCGCGCATTTCATAAGTTCAATTAAGTCATCATCGGTTAACATCGTACGATTCAGCCTGTCCTTGACAGCTTGCTGACTCTTGGCTGGTACAGAAGCAATCCTTATATTAATAACCGATAATGTTCCCTCTTGTGCAAAAAGACGTCCAGCCTGTTCAGAGGCAAATTTCAATATCCCATATAAACTATTCGTTTTGGGGAGATCTTCCGTATGGATCTCTCTATTTAATAAAGAATATCCATCTTTTTCATAACCATCTGTCACATGATTACTACTGGCAAATACCACACGTCTAACCCTATTTTCTCTTGCTGCCATAAGAATATAATAGCTGGCATGGAAAAATATGTCCGATAATTGCTGAAAACGAGTTATGCTTTCAACACCGCTAGCTGCATCTACTTTTAGAAGGTTAATGATCGTATCAGTCTCAGCAGGAATTCGTTCTAATAGTTGTTGGTAATTAGTTGCATCTACTTCAATAAATGGGCAGCATTGTTCTGAACTTGGAGGTTTTTTATCCATATTAAATACCGAATAACCCACTTGCTTTAAACCAGTTGCAAGAATCGAACCGACTGTTCCACTTCCGCCTATTAACACGATTTTTCTCATTTCATCATCATCCTTTCTGAAAGAGGAAAAGGAGCTTATTTAAGCCCCTTAGTGAATTTGATATTGAATTAGTGGTCAAAACCGAAATAACTCTTTGCATTGTCATAGCAAATATTTTGGACGAGCTGACCAAGCCACTTTTCATCATTAGGAACCTCGCCATCCTCTACCCACTTCCCAATCATATTGCACAAAATCCTTCTAAAATATTCATGTCTTGTGTAAGAAAGAAAGCTCCGAGAATCGGTTAACATACCGACAAAAACACTCAATAAACCGATGTTAGCTAAATCTTTCATCTGCTTCTCCATTCCATCCTTCTGATCATTAAACCACCAGCCTGAACCGAACTGAACTTTCCCTTTTACACCCTCGCTTTGGAAGTTACCAATTGCACTAGCAATCACCTCATTAAATATCGGATTCACAGTATAAATAATGGTTTTCGGTAATTGATCAGACGTATCAAGTGCATTCAAAAAGCCATTCAGATCACGAGCCATCGAAAAATCTCCCATGGAATCATAACCCGTATCAGGTCCGAGTATATGAAACATTCTTGTATTGTTATTACGTAATGCGCCAAGGTGAAGCTGCATCGTCCAACCTAATTGATGATAAATTTGCCCAAGGTATAGCAGAACATAGGACTGAAATTGTCGCTCCTCAACAAACGAGATATCTTCTTTCTCTAAAGCTTTTTGAAAAATCGTCTCTGCTTCTTTTTCAGAACAATGTTCGAAAGGAATCGTTTCAATTCCATGATCAGATAAACGACAACCTTTTTCATGAAAGTAAAGAGCACGATCCTTTAATACAGCTAATAACTGCTTAAAGGATGTAATCGACGTACCCGAAACTTCACCAAGTTTTTCAAGATAGTCTTGATAGGTAGCACTCTTTAGGAGTATGGCTTTATCTGGTCGATACGTTGGTAAAACTTTTGTTAGGAATTGCTCATCCTCTTCAATCGCTACATGTGCCTCTAATCGATCGCTTGGATCATCCGTCGTACAAATCAATTCCACATTAGACTGTGCGATAATTCCCTGTGTTCGTAATGAAGGTGTCGCTAATTTTGCTTCCGTTTCCACCCATATTTGTTCAGCCGTCTGTGGTGAAAGCAGCTCATCCACTCCGAAATAACGCTTTAATTCCAAATGTGTCCAGTGATAGAGTGGGTTCCCCATCGTATGAGGCACTACTTCTGCCCATTTTAGAAACTTTTCTTTATCGGAACGACTGCCCGTAATATATTCCTCGGAAACACCCATCGCCCGTAATGCTCTCCATTTATAATGATCCCCATGAAGCCAAACCTCAGCAATATTCGAATAGCTTCTATTCTCAGCGATTTCATAAGGCGAAACATGGCAATGATAATCAATAATTGGTAAATCCTTCACATACTGATGGTATAAAACTTCCGCCGTTTTAGATTGAAGCATAAAATGCTCGTGGATAAAGGACTGACCTAACTTTGGCATTATTTCAAATCCTCCATGGCTATAAAATCCATATCCTTAAACGTATAGTTTTCACCTGCCATTGCCCAAATAAATGTGTAATTACTCGTTCCAACTCCTGAATGAATGGACCAAGGCGGCGAAATAACGACTTGCTCATTTTGAATGACTAAGTGACGCGTTTCATTTGGTTGACCCATAAAATGAAAGACACGCGAGGCTGGCTCCATATCAAAATAAAGATAGGCTTCCATCCTTCTATCATGAATATGAGCAGGCATCGTATTCCACATATTATTCGGTTCTAATAGTGTCATCCCTACCATCAGCTGGCAGCTTTGAATGCCATCAGCATGAACATATTTATAAATCGTGCGGTTATTTGATTCCGCGTCTGAGCCAAGGTGATTAGGTTCTGCCTCAGCAATCGGTAAGAGCTTAGTTGGGTATTCTTTATGTGCCGTTGCTGATACTAAATAATAACGGGCAGGCTCGTTTACATCAACTGAATGCAATGTAACATCTTCGTTCCCTTTTCCAACATATAAACAGTCACGTTTATCTAATTGATACGTTTCTCCATTCACATTGACCTGGCCTTTTCCACCACCGATATGAATAATAGCAACTTCGCGTCTTTCAAGGAAATAGTCTGTTTTGAGCTCTTCTTTAATCACTAGTTTCAGCTCTTCTTTCGTTGGGATCGCTCCTCCAACAATAAGGCGGTCATAGTGAGAATAACTAAAAGCGATTTCACCTTCATTAAAAAGTGACTCCACTAAAAACGACTCACGCAACTCCTCGGTTGTATAGCGTTTTACATCCTTTGGACTAACCTCATATCTAATATCTAATCCCATTATAAACATCCTCCTTCATTGATATCACCATGATTGTAATAACGTTTCCATTCGCCTTTTTATGACAACAACTGGCGACTTTCTTGCACCTTTTGTATAAAAGCTGCTGCTAAGCTTTGTAACCCTACCCAATCTTTTTTCTCAATTAATTGCTTGTTAAGTAAGGAGCCACCCGCACCTACTGCAACCGCTCCCGCACGAATAAATGCTTCGATAGTGTCTAAATTAACACCACCTGTCGGCATCATTTTCACATGTGACAGAGGTCCTCCGATTGATTTAATAAAAGATGGACCTACACATTCAGCAGGAAAAACTTTGACTAAGTCTGCCCCATATTGCATAGCTCTATGAGCCTCTGAAGGTGTAAATACACCAGGGATCGCCAGTACACCATGACTTTTAGCCACCTGAATCGTTTCCTCATCTAAAATAGGAGCAAAAACAAATTTAGCACCAGCAGCAATCGCTTCTTCTGCTTGAGTTGCATGTAAGACCGTGCCTGCACCTACAATCGCACGTGTTCCGAAACGCTTATTAAGGTTAGTGATGATCTCCAAAGCATTTTCAGAGTCCAAGGTCACCTCAAGACCCTTCACCCCTCCCGCTACTAAAGCATCTGCAATCGCCTCAACATCTTCTACTGGTAACTTACGCATGACGGCACATACACCAGAAGCCAATAATTCATCTAACGTATTCACCTCAAAACCCCTCCACTCACTTTGTGCTTCGCTGCCAACAATGCCTCTACTTCCTGACGTTTTGGCATTCCTTCAAAATCACCTTTTGACTGGACCGCTAGTGCACCTACTGCCGAACCAAAACGGACTGCTTCCTGTAAACTTTTTCCTTCAAGTAAACGAACAAGGACTCCAGCAGCAAAGCCGTCTCCAGCTCCAACCGGATCCACAACATGTTCGACGTTAAAGCTAGAAAGCTTGCCTTTTTCTTCTTCAGAAGCAAATAACATTTCATGTTGGTTATTCTTCAATACAACCGATTTAGCTCCTATTTGTAAGAGTTCCTCAACTAACAAGTCCTCTTCTTTATTGCCTAGTAACCAAACTGCTTCATCAATACCAGGCAACATAAGATTCACCAATTTGGCAATACTCAGAATTCTATCTCTAGAAATATCCTCACCTACCCGATTAATTAAAGCAAAACGTAAATTCGGATCAAATGAGACAAAAACACCTTTTTCTTTAGCAAACTTAACTGCCTCTAACGTCGCCTCATAACATGAATCACTTAATAGTAATGTGATTCCTGTTATATGCAAAATTTTCGCTTTTTCAATAGCTGTGAAATCAAGATCAGCCGTGGTTAGTTGACTTGCCGCCGAACCATGCCTGAAATAATAAACATTGGTTTGATCCTGACGTTTCTTCTCCTTAATATAAACGGCTGTAGGTGCCTCTTTTGTTTTTGTTACATACGAGGTATTAATCCCTTCCGCCTGCAGTTCTCTAATAACGTACTCGCCTAACTCATCATCACTTACTTTGCTCATCCAAGTTACACGATGCCCTAATTTAGTTGCAGCTATCGCCACATTGGACTCAGCCCCACCAATCCTTTTAATGAACCGTGAAACATATTGGAAATTCCCTTCTGTTTCAGCTTCAAATAAAATCATCGTTTCCCCAAAGGTAACAAGCTCTGAAAACATACTTTCACCACTTTTCTCTAAATTATGAGCTCATCCAGCCGCCGTCAACACATAAAACATGGCCATTTACGTAACTTGACGCATCAGAGGCTAAAAAGACAACAGGGCCCTCTAAATCTTCAGGTGTACCCCACTCGCCCATAGGAATTCTAGAACTAATATACGCATTACGATCCGCGTCATTTCGAATTCCTTCTGTATTATCTGTTACCATATATCCTGGAGCAATCGCATTAACTCTGACACCTTGTTTGCCCCACTCATTGGCTAAAGCTTTCGTTAAACCAGCTACCGCATGTTTACTCGCCGTATACGCGGGGACTCTTAATCCACCTTGGAACGATAACATCGAGGCGATATTAATAATCGAACCACTACCCCGTTGCAACATATGACCGCCTAACTCACGTGAAATCGTAAATAATGAATCGAGATTCACTTGTAATACTTGTCTAAAATCACTATCACTAAAGCTCTTTGCATCTTCTCTCTTAATAATCCCCGCATTATTGACCAAAATGTCAACGTTTTCATAGTTTGCGAGAATTTCTTCTACTAAAGCCTTCGCACCAGACTCAGAAGATAAATCCGCTTGTACAGAATGAAAGATTCCACCAAGTGCTTCTATCTTTTCTTTCGTTTCTTTCATTTCACTAACCCCTGCTCCGATAACAGTCGCACCAGCTTTGGCTAATCCAATAGCCATCCCCTGGCCAAGACCTCGACTAGCCCCAGTAACAAGGGCGTACTTTCCTTCTAATGAAAAGTTCACTGTAAAACCTCCCTTTACGTTCAAATATGTTCGTTTGTGTTTGATTTTATCATTCTTGTGTTCATATGGCAATCCTTCTACAAGCATTTCATATGATTATTCTGAATAAAAACTTTATACTCTTCAGCCAATTCGTCATCCGATATAACGGTATCTAACTCCTCTAACCGGGCAAAGCACATTAAACCTACTTGACCAAACTTTGTTGAATCTGCTAATAAAATGGCTTCCTTTGCACTTTTAATCGCTTGTCTTTTCCATTCAACGTGGTAGCTTTTTAATACGGTTAACCCTTGTTCTAATGAAACACCCGTCGTCCCTAGAAATACCTTACGAACAAACATGTTATCTAACATATCCAGCGTTTGTTGACTATAAATCACAGAGGAATCACCAAGCCTCGTTCCTCCAAGCATGACTAATTGAACCTTTTCCTTTTTATATAATTCGTTAGCAACTTGAATATCATTGGTTAAAACGGTTAACGGGAACTCCCCTAATAGACTAGCTAATGCCCGAGCTGTGCTACCGCCATCTAAAAGAATGACTTCGTTTTCCTCTATGTAGTTAAGGGCTTTCTGAGCAATTTGTATTTTCTTGTCTGCATGATTGAGTTGTCGTCCTTCAACAGGGAAAAGGCTTGTTTCTGTTTCGGCTAAGACAGCTCCACCATGAACACGCTTTAAAAGCTTTTTATTCTCTAGTGTCTCTAAATCAAGTCGGATCGTTTTTTCGGTTACACCTAAGCTTTTACTTGCATCTGATACTTTGATTGCTTTATGTTCGTTTAAGTACGATAATAATCGTTCATGTCGCTCCTGTGATAGCATTTTTATCTCACCTCTGTTTTATAATCACACATAAACGAACATAAGTAAACAGTTATTACGTAATAATTCTTATGGTTTATTCAAATAATTCAAACTCAAACAACTTTTTATGTATAATGGAGGGTAAAGGTTTTTATATGAAAGTTGCTTAGGTGCGATATGCGGAGTTCTACTCGTCGCTACCGAAAATC
Source organism: Alkalihalobacillus pseudalcaliphilus (assembly GCF_028610675.1). Classification (NCBI taxonomy): domain Bacteria; kingdom Bacillati; phylum Bacillota; class Bacilli; order Caryophanales; family Bacillaceae; genus Alkalihalobacillus; species Alkalihalobacillus pseudalcaliphilus. Next base: position 56,676 of record NZ_JAQQWS010000012.1, on the reverse strand, counting down.
ATGCTCCGCGTCCTGCGGGGTGGCGCTGAACTAGTCGGCACAGCCAGCGGATTTAAGCCTGCCATTACGTACCGCGGGTGTCTCCACATGTTTTCGTCCGCTGGGTTATTGCTAATTCTCAAGTAGTAAAATACAATCCTACACCATACATTTAAAATAAAAAAATCAAATTGAATGAAGTTCCACCAATTAAAACCTAAACCCTACTTTTTGTTGGTGGCGAAGTGAATGGAGCTTCACCATAATCGTTCTTACGAGCAATATCCCAAGAGCAAAGAGGCTACGAGAAATTGGGAGAATTGCCAAAAACGTTATGATTGATAAGCCATCAATTGAAAGGCGAAATCATTTTTTTAGAATAGATAGATAGCACATTTTATTGGAAAACTTTCTTATTATTTTTCTTAAAGGAGTTTATGTATATGTTAGCTTTATTACTTGTTACATTATTATTCACCTTTTTTGGTACTGGGTTATTTTTAGTCGGGATAGTTGATAGCTCTGTCTTTAAAATTCTATTATTCTCTTTCTCTTACTTGTGGATGATGTTTGCTTGGGTCTATTATTTTGCACGTACTATCCATAAAGTAACTGCACAAGAAAACGAAGAAGTAATCGATGAGGTCGCTGCATCCATGGAAAAAGAGAAAGTACCTATTTCCTACAGTTTGTTAGGGGCTACTTTGCTCCTGTTCGGAGTTACTATTTTTGGTGGCTGGTTGCTCGCTTCTTTTACAGGTAATACGACATATTTGAAGCCGGAAGATTATATGGAATGGCGCATATCCGTTACCGCTATGTTTATCCTATACTTATTAATCCTCTACATGTATACAAAAATAAAGAAGAAGCACTAAGTAAGAGACACAGTAAGTCTTTCCTATCAAATTGTTGGCCTCATCTGTAGTAAGTATTCTTATATTTGCTATTTTTATTCCGATTCTATCTATTGTTAATCATTATACCGTCATACTGATTTGACCTTTGATAGAAACTGATTTACACATAAAAGAGCTGATGACATGCAATCTATAATGTCATCAGCTCTTTTGAATGAAAGTTAGAGCGAACATGGAGCGTTGCTCGTTGCTACCGAAAATGATGCTCGCGTCCGCTTTACTTTATAACTTGTTTTTGCAGCCTACATTTTTGATTACTGAAGAGCTTATGAGACAGTAAATCCAATGCGGTTGAGATATACATTAAACTCCTAAGAGCTCTTAGATAGAAGCGTGGTACTGCTTAGTATCACGTTTTCGTTATGTATTCAAATAAATCCTTTATCTTTATCACCCTAATAGTATAATTCTTTCACTTGACAACAACCTAAATATGAGATATTGTAATTTAATATATATTCTTAAAGAATTCAATATAACACGATGAAATAGATTGTTTCATCAAGATTGGTAACATGCAGGAAGCTGCTCGAAATATGAGCAAGATCATATGAAAAAGAACAAGTAGTTAGTTGGTAGATGGTAAGGCATCCATCTACTTTTTGAAAAATAACTCCCCAGGTATTTAATCCATACTTCTAAGCACCCTCTATGCTTATTATTCTTTTTTATCCAGGTAAACCTCTCATTACCCCTTGCGTATTACCCCAAAAACTATTCAAATTTATTTACACAACAATCTATGATTTATCACCAAGATCACGTGATAACAGATCGTACGTGTACTTAGCCTACGATTACTTTAATTCACACTGGCACGGTCAAGGAGCCGTAAGGATGGAAGAGAGGTAGGGCTTTCATTGTTTTAAACGTAACACCTAAGTTTTCTTCTATTGTAGAGAAGAGTTATTGAGTTCTTTCACAATCCGTGTTGATTGTTAGGAACGAATTATATATATTTTCAAACGAAAATAAGCTTGTCGTTATCTTTCATGGAAGCGACAAGCTTAATCTATGTTTTATAAGTTAACCCTTTACTAAGCTTAATACTAAAAAAGAAGCTCCTCCAAAGTTCAAGGAACTTATGTAGAGCTTCTTTTATTTAGTATTGCTTAGATGAAATCCCTATAGTAAGGGCTTCAGTCTTTATTACATCATACCCGGCATTCCGCCACCCATGCCGCCCATATCAGGCATTGCTGGTGCTTCTTCTGGAATGTCTGCTACTACTGCTTCTGTTGTTAGGAACATAGCAGATACACTCGCCGCGTGTTGAAGGGCAGAACGAGTTACTTTAGTAGGGTCAACGATTCCCGCTTCAACCATGTTTACCCACTCGCCTGTAGCTGCGTTAAATCCGAATCCAGGCTCTTGGCCTTTAATTTTCTCAACGATTACAGAACCTTCAAGGCCTGCGTTATGAGCAATTTGACGTAATGGCTCTTCTAAAGCACGTAATACGATGCTTACGCCTGTCGCTTCGTCACCTTTTGCATCAACAGCTTTAACTGCCGCTACAACACTTACAAGTGCTGTACCACCACCTGCTACAATTCCTTCTTCAACAGCAGCACGTGTGGAGTTAAGAGCATCTTCAATACGAAGCTTACGCTCTTTTAGCTCAGTTTCAGTTGCAGCACCAACTTTAAGTACAGCAACACCACCAGCTAATTTCGCTAAACGCTCTTGTAATTTTTCTTTATCAAAGTCAGAAGTTGTTTCTTCTACTTGTGCTTTTAATTGGTTCACTCGAGCTGCGATTTGAGCTGGCTCGCCCGCACCTTCAACGATCGTTGTATTTTCTTTCGTTACAACAACTTTGCTTGCACGACCTAATTGTTGGATACCAGCTGATTTAAGGTCTAAGCCTAAATCTTCTGTAATAACTTCTCCACCAGTTAAGATCGCAATATCTTCAAGCATTGATTTACGACGGTCACCGAATCCAGGAGCTTTTACCGCTACTGCATTAAATGTTCCACGTAATTTATTCACAACTAATGTAGCTTGTGCTTCGCCTTCAACATCTTCTGCCACAATTAAGATTGGTTTGCTTTGTTGAACAACTTGCTCAAGGACTGGAAGGATTTCTTGAATGCTAGAAATCTTCTTATCCGTGATTAGGATGTACGGATTGTCTAAAACAGCTTCCATTTTATCAGAGTCTGTTACCATGTATGGTGATACGAAACCACGGTCGAATTGCATACCCTCTACTACTTCTAACTCTGTAGAGAAACCTTTTGACTCTTCAATCGTGATAACGCCATCGTTACCAACACGCTCCATTGCTTCTGCAATAATTTGACCTACTTCTTCATCAGCAGAAGAAATAGCCGCAACTTGAGCGATAGACTCCTTGCCTTCGATAGGTTTTGCAATAGCTTGAAGTTCTTTAACCGCAGCTGCTGTTGCTTTTTCAATTCCTTTACGGATACCCATTGGGTTTGCACCAGATGTTACGTTTTTAAGACCTTCACGAATCATTGCTTGAGCAAGAACGGTTGCAGTTGTTGTACCATCACCAGCAATATCGTTCGTTTTGCTTGCTACTTCCGCTACAAGTTTTGCACCCATGTTTTCAAAAGCATCTTCTAATTCAATTTCTTTTGCAATCGTTACACCATCATTTGTAATAAGAGGTGAACCGAATTTTTTCTCAAGAACCACGTTACGTCCTTTTGGCCCTAATGTTACTTTAACAGCATTTGCTAATGTATCAACACCACGAAGCATAGCACGGCGTGCGTCTTCACTAAATTTAATTTCCTTTGCCATTGTCTCTACCTCCTAATATTCATTCGTTCGTTCTTTTTAAGAAAAGGGTTTGTCCCTTTAAAAATTCTATTAACCGATAACAGCTAGAATATCGCTCTCACGTAAAATTAAATATTCTTTGCCTTCGTATTTTAATTCGGTACCAGCATATTTCGAGAAAATAATACTGTCGCCTTCTTTCACTTCAAGTGCGATGCGCTCACCGTTATCAGCTACACGTCCAGCACCGACAGCAACAACTTTACCTTCCTGTGGTTTTTCTTTAGCAGAGTCTGGTAATACGATACCGCTTGCTGTTTTTTCCTCTGATTCAATTTGCTCAATCACAATACGATCACCTAATGGCTTTAACAAGGAAAACAACCTCCTTCAAGTGGATAATATGTAGTATGTTTATTAGCACTCATTAACTTCGAGTGCTAACACATTTATTATGATAATCATTTCATGAATCTTTTGCAAGTATTTTGCGTAAGATTTTCTTATTTTTTATCGACCGTATTCGCCTTTATTCTTATGTTTGAATCAAAATTTCTTTAAGAGATAAAATAATAGTAAGTGTTATCATTCTGTACTGTATCTTTAGTATGATAATATAGTTAAAGTGAGACATGCTTTTGTGAGGTGTTTTGCTTTTGTATGAAAGTTGGTGCGAACATGGTGGGCTTCTCGTCACTACCGAAAATTATGCTCCGCTAGGTAAGTCTAAAATGTCAAGTTCCAAAAACACTCTTACTTTCTTCATTAAAAATGAAAAGCAGAATACCACAAATGAAAGAAGAACCGACAATCAAAAGGCAAAATTCAACTTTCATGCTTGTAGAACAAAGAAAAAAACAAAGTAAATCAAATGCCACTAAGTAAAGAATATCTAATTGAATAAAATGTCATCAGTCAAAGTTAAACCATACTTTCATCTTTGTAGGTGACGAAGTGAATTCGCTTCACCTTGAACGTTTTTCTCGATGTATGACGTTCATAAGGTTATGATTTCACGCACGTCCTTAAGATATGGTTGCGATAAGAAAACAAAGGAGAACTTACATGAAACTACGTTACTGGCTCGTTATTGCTACATACATACTTATTGCTCAACTTTCAGCCGTCCCACTGGCTTTGTATTTAGTCGCCCAAGGCATGTCAGAGCCCCAAGCAATTGGAACTTCCAACGTCACTAGCTTTACGCTTGGATTAATCATCATTTTATTTTTACTAAAACCAGATATGGCTAACCGTCATGATATACCTGGTCGTTCCACTCGTTCTCAAGCGATTGGATGGTCAATTTTAGGGATTCTTATGGCTTATGGTGGCCAAATCATTGCGAACATGATCAACCAAGGCATCTTTGGTGTTCAGCCTGGCTCAGAAAACACAGCAGAAATCCTTGCTCTTATTGAAAGCTTCCCTTTTATGATTTTGATCGTATCCATTATCGGGCCGATTTTAGAAGAAATCATTTTCCGTATGATCATTTTCGGAGCTCTCTATAAACGCTTTAATTTTGCGATATCTGCCTTTGCAAGTTCACTTATTTTTGCTGCTGTTCATTTTGATTTTAATCATTTATTAATTTATACGGTGATGGGTTTCATATTTGCGTACCTCTACATTAAAACGAAACGAATCATCGTCCCGATTATCGCTCACGTTGGTATTAACACCATCGCTGTTCTGCTAAACTTTTTATTAGCTGATTATATCGATGAAATTCTTGAACAATATGAAGCAATCGAGCAAGCACTAGCTTTAATAATGGGGGTTCTTTTATGAGATTTTCACCCACAGGCATTTCCGTTGTCTATTTTGTACTAGGAACGATCTTTATTTTACTTGCGATTCGTAGTGTCAACGTAGTAGGTTGGAATCTTTGGACGTTCTTCCTCATTGGTTTTGCCACTTTCGATTATTTTCTCGCTTTCAAATATTATCAAGTAAGGAAAATTATGAAACAAATGCAAAATGGTCAATATGACAAAGAAAATAAAGATAAATAATATTCAAGAACCCAAGAGCTCTATAAGTGCTCTTGGGTTCTTATCATTAATGACGATAACTCAGTTTCATGCCAAATCAGACGTCTGCTTAGGCCGGAAAAGAACGCCTGCAATCATCAGTAAGAAGAGTAAACCAGCGATTGCATAATAAATACTTCCTGCACCAATTGAGTCGATTAAAATACCGCCTGTTAATGGACCAAGCATACTTCCAATACTAAAAGATATCGCTATTAAGACATTTCCAGTAGGTAAAAGCTGCCGTGGAATTAAATCAGCTAAATACATTAGCCCCAGAGAATAAAAAGATCCAAGTAAACCACCAGCCACAAGAAATCCAGTAACGAGAAGCCACATCTGCTCCTCATACATTGGGATCGTCAAAAAAATAAACGCTCCGATTGTTGATAGTACAAGTAAAACTTTTCTCCTACCGACCTTGTCACTTAGCACACCAAGTGGTATTTGCGTAATAACCCCACCAATGACAAAAGCCGGTAGAATCAGTGATAACCACTCGATATCAATGCCTGTTCGTAAAGCATAAATCGGATAACTACCGTGAATTGTCGCCTCCATAAAACCAAAGGCAAGTGGAGGTAAAAAGGCAAACCAACCATATTTAATGACTAGAGCGTAACGACCTAACGTACCAGAGTGTTGAATCGTATCAACGGTATTGTCTGGCCATTCATTTTTTAATTTTAACAATAATAGCCACATGACCGCACAGAAAAGGGCAGCCAGCACAAACGGAAGTCGTTCGTCTATAGCTAGGAGATTCGTCATTAACGGGCCACCGGCAAACCCCGCACTAAAAGAAAGTCCATAAATGGCAATATTCCTACCCCGAACTTCTTTTGAACTTGTAGAAGTAATCCATACTTGTGTAGCAAAATGAACCATATTATCAGCAATGCCGATAATTAATCGCAAAACAAACCATAGCCAAAAACTTTGCCATAATGGGAGAATTAATAATGTTATAACAACTGTAATTAAACCAACTGATATAACTGGTTTATAGCCATATTTCCGCACCGGATTTTCTATAAAAGGAGACGCTATTAAAACCCCTATATATAAAGCAACGGCATTTACACCATTCATGGCTGATGAATACCCTGCTTGTTCAAGTAAAATAGCAAGTAATGGAAGTAACATCCCTTGCACAAAACCTGCAATAAAAACCATAATAACTAACATCATCAAACGAAACTGAGGTGAATTCTTTTCTGACACTGACACGAGATGCACTCCTCAACAAAAAAATCATAACCTCCTGATTATAATTCAAAAATATCCAAATACATAGATAAAAATGGAAATCAGAGTGAGTGTCAACCTCAGTAAAAAGGGAAACAGCTTAAAATGGGATTCTGCGTTTGCTCGGGGTTACTTCTCCTTTTTTCGCTCGTAACCCCGAGATTCGGCGTTTGCTCGGGCTTTCTCTCGCTTTTTCTGCTCGCAACCCCGAGATTCGGCGTTTGCTCGGGCTTTCTACTCTTTTTTTCGCTCGCAACCCCGTGATTCCGCTTTTGCTCGGGCTTTCTCTCGCTTTTTCCACCCGCAACCCCGAGATTCGGCGTTTGCTCGGGCTTTCTCTCGCTTTTTCCACCCGCAACCCCGTGATTCCACTTTTGCTCGGGCTTTCTCTCGCTTTTTCCACCCGCAACCCCGCGATTCGCCGTTTGCTGTAAACGATAATAATCCTCGGACTAGCACTGTCCTACTAAGGTCATTGATCGAGAGATGGATGACGAGCTAACTTCACGGCACAAACTATCGCCCATAAGTAACTTCCATACAAAAAGAACCGCATAACCAGGCAGCAGCACCTTGGTCATACAGTCCTTCTCTCTTTATCCGAAATTCTCTACACTCCTACTATCTCTTGTCATCTATGACAAACGGGAACCAAAAACCAAGCCTAAACTCAACTCTATCTACCCTCCATACGGGGACATAAAACGCTTATGAGGCTGCGGATTTTTCGATTTCGTTTGCTCTGTATCTAATACTAATAAACCATTTTGCTGTTCAAGCCAATCCATCAAATCCTGCTTCGAACGAAACTTTTGCTCCTCTTGTCGGTTCGTCTCCATCATAACAACAGACTCACCTTGAACATCACCGTTTCCACCACTTTTCAAAAATTTTCCTTTCGTGTGAACGGTTTGTTTCCAAATTTGCTCATACGGAGAAGTACTTTGGTCCAAAATGAGCGTTTCCTCTTGTTCTTTACCTATGCTTACTTTCATTAATTCACCTTCATATTCAACTAAGACATGAAAACCTTCACCCACTAAATAAGGACGATAAGATTCCGATTCATCACTAATCGCATCCATCATAAACACATCATATCCAATTAAAAAGGCAACGAGTAACACGATAATGGAACTTACAATTGGTCTCGCCATTTCAGCCATCCTCCGTTAATTATACTTTAGCTGTTCTTCCATACCACCTTTTGCCAAGATTAAAACCACATTTTTTAATAAAATCCAATTTATTTTATAACTATACAATAATATTCAATGCTTCTAACATAGTTTTTTAGAATCCGAGAATAAGACCTGTATAAAATGTCCCAGCCATGGATTACTTCTAACGACTCCCCTACTCATTCCGTACTAGATGAAAAAACTTCTTCCAATTACTTTTTAAGTGAATCTACCAAATTGTATTTTCAGAAAACTTAGAATCATTTAAGATAAAAAAACAACGAGATCCTTACATATTATGACAATTTCTTTCAACAGGAGGTGAAGGTTAGTCGCTTTTTACCTAATTTTGAGAAAGAGGTGGAATATGTAAATGAAAATGCAGAAGAATCGTATCGTCTTAATTCTATTAGCTTCACTACTAATCTTCTCCATGTTAGCCCCTTATCAAGGCTTGGCAGAAACAAATCGCTCCGCTCACACTTCTGTGAAGGATAGTGTATCTGTCCAAGAAAAAATTAGTAACCGACTTCTCTCGGAATTTGAAGAAGAGAAATATGTCACATTCTTAGTCAAGCTCCACGAACAAGTTGACACGATGGCCGTTGCTGAAGAAGCCATTTCCATTGCTGCGAAACAAAAAGCCTCACCTTCACAAGAAAAGCTGATTAAAAGCTCAGCAGTAGTCTCCCACCTAAGAGCAACCTCGATGGAAACACAATATGAATTAATTCAATGGTTAGAGAAACAACAAGAAACAGAGAGCGTCAAAGAGTTTGAATCTTTTTATATCGTTAATGGTTTAGCCGTTACAGGGACAAAAGAAGCGATGGAAGATATTGCAGCTAGACCTGAAGTCGCCAAAGTCCTAAAAAATGAAACGAGACAATTAATGGCTCCAACTCAAACAGAAGAAGTGGAAGTTCAAGAAAATCAAACCACTTCAACTGAATGGAATGTTGACCGTGTCGGAGCCCCTGAAGTTTGGAATATGGGTATCGATGGGTCTGGTACTGTTGTAGCGACGATTGATACAGGTGTTCAATGGGATCACCCAGCACTTGTGGAGCAATATCGTGGTTATGATGCAACTGCCCCAAATAGTCCTGACCATCAGTTCAGCTGGTTTGATGCTACCGCTGGTCAATCAACGCCATATGATGATGATGGACACGGAACACATGTAACAGGCACAATGGTCGGTGTTGAGCCAGACGGTTCTAACGCTGTCGGTGTTGCTCCTGGTGCAAAGTGGGTTGCTGTTAAAGCCTTTACTCCTGCAGGTGGAACAGACCGTGATTTACTTGCTGCGGGTGAATGGATTTTAGCTCCAACTGATGAAGATGGAAATCCTCGCCCAGACATGGCTCCTGATGTTGTTAATAACTCTTGGGGTGGTGGACCTGGATTAAACGAGTGGTATCGTGAAATGGTTCAAAACTGGCGTGCAGCTGGAATCTTCCCGCAATTTGCCGCTGGAAATACAACCCTTTTTAACCCGGGTGGACCTGGTTCTGTCGCTGTACCAGCCAACTACCCAGAATCATTTGCTGCTGGTGCAACAGATGCAAGTGATAACTTAGCTGGCTTTTCATTAAGAGGACCTTCTCCTTATGATGAAATTAAACCAGATTTAAGTGCTCCTGGAGTTAATATCCGTTCTGCTGTTCCAGGTAACGGTTACCAAGGTGGCTATAATGGAACCTCGATGGCATCACCTCACGTAGCTGGGATTATCGCTTTATTACTTCAAGCTGACTCCTCGCTTTCTGTGGACGAGCTAGAAGATATTTTATTAGAAACAGCTTTACCGATGACAAATACTGAGTACCCTGAATCGCCAAACCATGGTTATGGTTACGGATTAGTCAATGCATTTGATGCGGTTTCATCGGTCGTATCTGGCCTTGGTTATGTAGAAGGTCAAGTAACAAAAGAGGGTGATGATACAGAAGCACCATCTTTTGAACATAACGCTCCTACAGAGTCATACTCTGGCATGGATTTACCGCTTTCAATCGTAGCAAGTGATAATGTAAGTGTTACTAGCGTAGAGGTGACTTATTCAGTTAATGGCGAGGATAAGACCATTGCTGCTGAGCGCGTTTCTGGCAACCATCTATCAGGCACCTATACCGCTACGATTCCTGGTGAAGATATCGATGAAGGTGAATTCACCTATCAAATTGTTGTTACCGATTTTGTCGGCTTAACAACAGAAAGTGACGTATATACAGTAGCCATCTCTTCAGGGATTTCTAATGGATATTTCCAAGATTTCGAAGAGTATCCAACTGGTTGGTCGTCGTATGGGGCTAATAACATTTGGGAGTGGGGAGTTCCAACTTCTGGCCCAGGCTCCGCTTTCTCTGGTGAACATGTATATGCAACTGGCTTAGCTGGAGACTACGGTAACAATGCAAACATGTCTTTACTAATGCCTCCGATTGATTTAACAGACGGTGAAGATACTTATTTACAATTTAAAATTTGGTACAACATAGAGAACAACTGGGATTTCGGACATGTCTTTGTTTCAACAGATCAAGAAAACTGGGATCAAGCAGTCCGTTTCACCAATGTCTCTGATAGTTGGGTTGATGTTGAAATTGATTTAACTCAATACGAAAGCGACCGTCTCTATGTAAACTTCAACTTAACAACAGATGGTAGCGTTGTACGCCCAGGTATGTATATTGATGACGTTCAATTATCAAGTACTTCAATCGAAGCACAAGCTGCACATCTAGGTGTTATGGATCCAAAAGAACTCGATGAGCCAGTAAGTGAACAAGTGAGTTCATCTAATCAAAGCTTCGGCTTCGGTTCTATCATCGGTAATGCTCTAAAACGTATTCACGAACGAGTGAACGAAGTAATTAAAGTAATTGTCGATAAGATTGAATATATTAAAGAAAAAATAGAAGCTGGCAAAATCAAACCAGACGATGGTGATGGCACGAAACAGCCACCTGTCGAAGAACCTGAAGAAAACCCTGAACCAATTCAAACTTTACTGCCTCTTCATGCGACAGTTAACGTCTTAGAAACGGGACGAAGCGTCACAACTAATCCAGCAACGGGTTCTTACAGTTTGCTACACGCACAAGGTGATTTTACATTACGTGCTGAAAGCTATGGATTCCGTTCAGCTGAACAAACCGTTTCTATTGTTGATGAAGAAACCGTTACAGCTAGCTTTGTACTTGAAGAAATTCCATCTGGAAACGTGACAGGAAACGTGACAAATGAACTGACTGGTGAAGCTGTTACAAATGCTACCCTCATGCTTATGGAGGATGCGAATGTTGTTCCTGTTCAAACGGACGAAAACGGTAACTATGATTTAAGCGCTTATGAAGGAACATATACACTTTATGTTCTTGCTCCACAATATCACAGTACCGAAACAGAAATAACGATTACTGGTGGAGAAACTATTGTTCAAGATTTCTCTCTAACACCATTTATCGGGTATGGCGCTGAGATTGGATATGATGATGGCACTGCCGAAAATGCTCGGGCTTTCTTTGATGCAGGTAATGGTTGGGCTGTAAGAATGTCCTTAGAAGAAGGTCAAGAAGCAGCGATGGTTACAGGTGGTTTATTCCGCTTCTGGGATACGGAATGGCCAGTACCAGGTGGAACCGAGTTCCAAGTGACGGTCTATGATTCGACCGGACCAAATGGAGCCCCTGGAAATCAGCTGATTGATCCAATCGATGCAACCGCTCTTCGCGATGGAACTTGGACAGAAGTAGATTTATCTGACTATGGCATTGTTGTTGACGGTGATTTCTACTTAGTTTACATCCAAAAACACGCTAACCCTAACACACCTGGATTAGCAACGGATGAAGATGGTCCTAATGCTGAACGTAGCTGGCAGTTTGTTGGCGGTGCTTGGTCACCAACTCCTACTGCTGAAGGAAACTATATGATTCGTGCTTTAGTCGATTATGAATTAACAGCACCAGTTATTACTTCACCTGAAAGTGGTACATTCACAAATGAGGAATCTGTTGTTGTGACAGGTGAATCAGCTCCATCTATTGCTATCAACATTTTAAATGATGGTGAAGTCGTTGCTGAGGCGACAACGAATGAATCAGGTGAGTTTGAAGTAACAGTTGAATTATCTGAAGGTGAAAATTCATTAACTGCTCAACCAGTTCTTGAAGTTGGTGTCGGCCCTGAATCAGAACCTGTTCTGATCACTCTAGACCAAACCAACCCTGTTATTACGATTGATGAACCCGTTGACGGCTCAAAGACAAATCGTGAAACAGCAACCGTTACTGGTACGGTTGATGAAGACAACCTTGAAGAGTTAACCATTGCTGGACGCTCTGTAACCGTTGCAGAGGATGGTTCTTTCTCTCAACGAGTTCTTTTAGATGAAGGTGAGAATCTAATTGAAGTAACTGCTGTAGATAAAGCTGGTAACGAAACATCCACAAGCGTAACGGTTTATGCTAAATACACAGCTCCTACTATTACAGATTTAACACCATCTGAAGATAAGAATCTAAAAGCGGGCGAATCGGTAAAAATTGAATTTTATAGTGAACCAGGACTCGATGCAACATTTGCAATCCGTATGCCATTAACCAACATCCAAAACGCTACAGAACTTCCAATGCGTGAAATGTCTGAAGGCTACTATGTCGGTTACTGGACTGCGACTTCTAGTGTCAAAGCAGAAGGTGCAGAAATCGAAGTCAAGGTCGTTGATGATTTTGGAAATGAAACGAGAGAGCTTGCAGAAGGTAAGCTTAATATTAATATCGATTAAGTTAAAAAGAGCGTTCCTAGTCAATATCCTTTGACTTTGGAACGCTTTTTAATGGGCTAATGAAAACTTTACTGAACTATGCTTACTTACTCTCTTAACTATTAACCGCTTTTTTAGATGATAACTCTGCATCCTCATCTTCTTTTGACTTTTTCTCAAGCAAAAACCCGAGTGGGATCGTTAAGACTGTTAAAAATCCAACAACTATAAATGCTTCGTTGATCGCTTGCAAGCTCGCCTGTTCTAACGTTATCCCCATACTTTCACTTACGAAACCTCTTCGTACTTCATAATAAATTGACATACATACAACAGCAAAGGCAGAACTCATCTGTCTTACCACGTTATTTAAAGCCGACCCCCTTGAAATAAGATGGTCAGGTACCGCATTCATTCCTGTTGTTGTAGCTGGCATCGAGCTTAGGCCATTACCAATACCTCGAATAGCCATCCAAATAATAATGAACATCATCGTCGTCTCAAGACTCATAAATCCAAGAGCAAAAGTACCAATCGCTAAAATAACAAGCCCGGAAGTGATGACTCCACCAACACCTCTTTTATCAAGGATTCTCCCTCCCACCGTCATAAATATACCGGTGAACAACGCCGATGGAAGGAACACGATACCCGTCATAATCGCACTTAATCCATAAACTTGCTGAATTAAAAGTGGAATTAAAAAGATTCCAGCAAAAAGACCAATCGATGAAATCGCCGTAAGCAACATACTATAAACATAGACCGGCACACGAAACAGACTGAGATCAATTAATGGCTGTTTTGCTTTTCTTTCCACTTGAATAAATATAAAAATTAAGAGTAGTCCCAGAACGAGTAGCGTTATATTTAAGGGATTTGTCAAGTCTGCAATCGTCGACATTCGTCCAAGAGCAAATAGAATACTCCCTACCCCTAACGTGACAAAAATAAAGCCAACCTTATCAAAACTCACTTCCTTATTAGGCTTCGAATTCGGTAAATACTTCCATGCAAACCATAAACCGATTAAACCAAACGGAGCATTCGTAATAAATAATAAATGCCAGCTCGTCGTTTCTAAAAGGATACCACCAATCGTTGGTCCAATCGTTGGTGCCATCATCGAGGCAATTCCCCATACCCCTGTTGCGAGTCCTCTTTCCTTTTTAGGAAAAGCTTCAAATATCAAAGCCATTGATAAAGGCATCATAATTCCTCCACCAATTCCTTGAAGAGCACGAAATACAATTAATGAGCTAATATCCCAAGCAAATGTACCCAAAATAGAACCCGCAACAAAAAGCCCAAGACCAAACAAATAGGTACGCTTTTTCCCAAAGCGGTCACCTAAATAGCCAGTCACAGGAACCGTCATACCCATCGCAACCATAAAAATCGTAATAATCCAACCCGCCGATACAACATCTGTTTGAAATTCATCAATAAAAGTAGGAATAGCCGGATTTAGCATACTATTATTTAGTATCATCGTAAAAGAACCTAACAACACCGCTACAACGACCATCCATTTTTGTCTATTCTCCATGTATGCTCACACCATTTCGCCTCTCGAAGTTTTATCTTTTTCAGTATAGCACGTTTCCTAATTCTAAGGTTTTTTATATGCTTCATCTGAAAACTTGTTTACGTGGCGATTCTGTGTGTATTGTAACCAGTTGGTATGAAGCATTTGAGGAACGTATTTCCAATATGCTCCGCATTGAGCACTCTTTTCCTTGCTCCATTGCCTCGTATTTTGATTTACTCCGCATTGTGTGCTCTTTTTCCGGCTCCATTGCAACGATTTCGTTCACCTCTTCCTATCTCAATCCCCATTTCTATTCTCCATCAATAAGTACTCTATCTTCCAATAAAAAAAGGCACCCGTGTCATCTCTCCTTTGACCAGGCAACCTCTTTTATAAAATTTCTCTATTTTTATCTCTATTTATGCACTTTCATGAACCGCTTGTTTTTGATTCTCCCATTTAAACGAACGTTTATTTAAATTCAATTTCTCTTTTAGATACGGTAAAACGTATCGGTCGCCTCCGTATCGACCAGCGTTCGCTCCTGCTACCATAATAATGACTGACACCGCCACCATCCACGGGTTAGATGAAATAGTTCCTGCTAGCAAGAACGACATATTCATAACCATTCCAAAAAATGCAGCTGCAGAAGTGAACACTCCCACGATTAAACCTAAACCAACTAATACCTCTCCCCATGCAACAACGAAACTAAAGATTTCAGCATTCGGAATGGCAAAACCCTCTAAAAAGCTCACATACCAAGGGTATTTCATCACTTCACCATTCATAACTGGATTCGCTACCGCATTTTGTAAATAACCAGCTGCATTAAATTCACCAGTTACCTTTCCCCAACCTGAGCTCAACCAAGCCCATCCTAACACAACCCTCAAAACAACCAACACCGCTGCTACTACCTTATTACTTCTTAAGAAATCTCCAAACATTTTACTTCCTCCTATCCATAGTTTCATTTATTTTGTTTGTGAAACATTTCACATAATGATTTCTAAGAAAAGCTTGCTACTTAGTAGAGCAAGTAAGTTGTTAAGTTTGTGAATGTTTTCACATATCTTCTATACTCATAGTATATGATGAATCGGTAAAAAAAGCTACCTAGATATAGCAAGTGTCACAACTTGTTCAACATTTCACAATTTTTTGTTTGACTTGAATTGGTTCATCCTCGGGCTTTCTCCTTTTTTTTCCGCCCGCAACCCCGAGATTCGCCGTTTACTCGGGCTTTCTCCCTCTTTTTCCGCTCCCAACCCCGAGATTCGCCGTTTATTCGGGCTTTCTCTCTCTTTTTTGCCCGCAACCCCTAGATTCAACGTTTGCTCGGGCTTTCTCTCTCTTTTTCCGCTCTCAACCCCGAGATTCCGCTTTTACTCGGGCTTTCTCTCTCTTTTTTTGCCCGCAACCCCGAGATTCCGCTTTTCCTCGGGCTTTCTCTCTCTTTTTTTGCCCGCAACACCGAGATTCGCCGTTTGCTCGGGCTTTCTCTCTCTTTTTCCGCTCCCAACCCCGTGATTCCACGTTTACTCGGGCTTCCTCTCTCTTTTTCAGACCGCAACCCCGTGATTCCACGTTTGCCCGGGCTTCCTCTCTCTTTTTCTGCTCGCAACCCCGCGATTCAGCGTTTGCTCGGGCTTCCCCTCTCTTTTTCCAGTCGTAACCCCGCGATTCCACGTTTACTCGGGCTTCCTCTCTCTTTTTCAGACCGCAACCCCGTGATTCCACGTTTGCCCGGGCTTTCTCCCTCTTTTTCCGCTCCCAACCCCGAGATTCCGCTTTTACTCGGGCTTTCTCTCCCTTTTTCCGCCCACAACCCCGAGATTCAACGTTTGCTCGGGCTTTCGACGCGTCGGACTGGTTGGGGTTGATAAGTTCCCTCAAGGAGTTCTTTCCGAATGGTAGGCCAATGGAGAGCGTTATGTGCTCGTAGGTTTTGTACAGGCATTTCGTCGACTCCATGGCTCCCCTTATTCTTTTCCACTCGTTTCAGAGCGTACATGAGATTACCCCGTCTTAGGACTGATTTCAACATTTGATTTGGCCTCCCACGTGAGTAACGTTCCTTCTTGTGCCACCTTGATTTTCCGCCCTCTTCAAAGTCCCCCGAGGATTCACCTCTTCTTCCTTTTAAGTAGGTTCTTATTTTCTGCTTCATCAAATAAGGTGAACGCCAAGGTGTTCCTCTTCTTAAATGGTTCAGTACTTCCCTTGTAGCTTAAGCAACAAGGTACTATGACCTCTGCTGACGCCTGTTGTTCAGCATACCCGTTTCGAGTACGGTTACCTTATATGTAAGGCGTACCAACAGGTTCTCCCTGGGTAAGAGTACAGACTTTCCTTCCATGTCCCTACCTCATTTACTACGTGATCCCTTCGGCAGTATGGACTTTGTCTTGTCATGCAGACTCATCCAACATCACCTAGCCTTGTATGAGGTTCGTGTTCCTCGGCGCAGAAGTTTGCCGCTGGCTTCCTTCAGGTAATCAAGTCACCTTGCCTTGAGCTACTGTTACTACTTCCTGCACAGTTCGGGACTTTCACCGTAGAGCCTGTACTCATGCCAGGGGGACACAACTGAAAAACCGCTCTAACGGAAAGAGCGGTTTAACCTGATTTATTGTGCTTCAGAACGATTTAATTCTTCTTCTTGAAGCTTTTGTGCTTTTAAGACTTTTCGATAAGCTATTCGTGAGAGCCAGATGCTAAATTCATAAAGTAATAGTAACGGAACAGTTACCATGAGATGGGACATTAAGTCTGGTGGTGTAATAAAACCAGCAATTACCAACAGAACAAAATACGCATATTTACGAAACTTCGTCAGGCCACTCGGATCTACTAATCCAAGTCTCGTCAGAAACATCACAACAACGGGCAGTTGAAATAAAAGTCCCATTGGAATCGTTATTTGAAATAAAAAGCTAAAATATTCATTAATCCCATACTGCTCTGTAATACCTAATCGCCCAGCCAGATTTCCCATAAATTGAATGATGAATGGGAAGAGAATAAAATAAGCAAAAGCCAGTCCGCCTAAAAATAAAAGAAAAGCAAACGGAATATAAGCCAATGTTACTTTCCGTTCATTTTCATGTAATCCAGGACTTACAAAAGCCCAAAGCTGATATAAAATAACGGGGAAAATCATCACAAATGCAATAATAGTAGCCATCGTCATAAATATCCGAAACGGATCGGTCAATTTAAAAGCATTCATTGGCAAATCCTGAGCCATGGGGGCATTCGTTAAGTAAGTAATTAATGGTGTCGCTAAAAAAAAGCCGATAATGAACGCAAGGGCAAAAAAGACGAATGCGATCACAATTCTACGTCTCAGCTCTACAATATGGTCCATTACCGACATACTCTGTGTATCCATTGTTAAACCCTTCCCATGTTAAGAGTCTTGGTTTGTCGCTTTTTTCTTACTTGTTGTATCATCATCGTCATCTGCTAATCCTTTTGTAGCCGCTTTGAACTCACGTAATGTGTTTCCAGCCGCTTTCCCTAATTCAGGTAATTTCTTCGGACCGAAGATAAGTAATGCAACAAGGGCAATAAGTATAATACTTCCTGCTGATAAAGGCATGCAGGATGCACCTCCTTGATTTTAGTTAAAAACTAAGTACAACCTTGTGAAACTCTCTCTATTATACTGGATAATGCTTTAAAAAATAAACAAGAGACTGCAATTCTACAGATAAGTCAATATGGTGAACTCTGACAGAATCTGGAACAGATAATCGTGCTGGAGTAAAGTTCAAAATTCCCTTTATTCCCGCTTCTACCAAGCGATCCGCGATGTTTTGAGCAGCGTGCACAGGTACAGTTAGAATCGCTACTGTTACCTCTTCAGGTAGCATTTTTTCTAATGTGTCAAAATGGTGAATAGTTACACCACCCAT
The DNA here is from genome assembly GCF_028610675.1 of Alkalihalobacillus pseudalcaliphilus. NCBI lineage: Bacteria > Bacillati > Bacillota > Bacilli > Caryophanales > Bacillaceae > Alkalihalobacillus > Alkalihalobacillus pseudalcaliphilus. The sequence goes on along the minus strand of NZ_JAQQWS010000012.1, from coordinate 38,324 downwards.
TTCCTGTCCAATTTTATCCTCCATGACATCAAAGGCCATTACAATTTGTGTATTATTATTTTTTGAGAAATTGTAATGCATAAAAGCCGTTCCTAAATTCCCGACTCCTACTAGAATAACCTTGGTTAATTCATCTTGATTTAATGTTTCTCTAAAAAAAGAGAGTAGATAACTTACATTATACCCATATCCCTTTTTTCCTAATGCACCAAAATAAGAAAAGTCTCTTCGAATCGTTGCTGAATCTACTTTTACAGCTTCACTTAACTCTGTTGATGAAACTCTTTGCTTTCCAGAGGCCTGCAGATTCTCAAGAAACCGATAATATAATGGTAATCGCTTGGCTGTCGCTTGAGGTATCTTCGTTTGATCAGACTTCATAAACAGCCCTCCCTTTTCTCTAACAACCTATCCATTTATAGTGTGAAACATCCTTATTGTACAACATTTTCCCTCAGATGTAACCACCTAAAGGATACAGTTAATAAGTTGTTGATTCCCTTTATTTAAGCTACACTATTAAATAGAAACATGAAACGACACGATTCTACTCATACCATTTTTTCTGGGAAGGGATAACTATGATTATTTTACAATGTGTTCAAATTTCCAAGTCATTTGGTGCTGATCCAATTTTAACAAATATAAAGCTCGAAGTAAAAACCGGTGAACGGATTGCTTTAGTCGGTCGGAATGGGGCAGGTAAATCAACACTTCTGAAAATCATTGCTCGGCAACTTTCTTATGATAGTGGTGACATAATTAAACCAAAAGAAGTAGAGCTTGGCTATTTAGCACAAGATACTGGTTTAGAGTCTGATCTATCAATTTGGGATGAGATGTTAACAGTTTTTGCACCACTTATTCAAATGGAGAAAAAGCTCAGGCAACTTGAGCAAGATATGTCGAACCCGGATCTTCAAGCAGACGAGATGAATTATGCAAAAACGCTCAGTGAATACGATGCCTTGCAAGTAGACTTCAAAGATCGAGGCGGCTACCAATATGAAGCTGATATTCGTAGCGTTCTCTCTGGTCTAAACTTCGCTGGCTTTCATTACGAGACAAAAATCTCTCAACTAAGTGGTGGACAAAAGACCCGCCTTGCCCTTGGAAAACTTCTATTAACAAAACCCGATTTATTAATACTCGATGAGCCAACGAACCATTTGGACATTGAGACGTTAACATGGCTTGAACAATACCTTTCCAACTATAAAGGTGCCATCCTCATTGTCTCACATGATCGTTACTTTTTAGATCAAGTCGTCGACCAAGTCGTTGAGATTTCCCGGACACAATCGACTAAGTTCGTCGGTAACTATAGTAGCTATCTCGATGAAAAAGCGAAACGATACGAACTCGAACTCAAGCAATTTGAGAAGCAGCAAGAAAGAATTGCCGAACTAGAAGACTTTGTGCAACGTAATATCGCTCGAGCATCTACAACCAAAAGAGCTCAAAGTAGGCGTAAGCAGCTAGAGCGAATGGATCGTCTTGAGCGACCGAGTGGCTCTGAGAAATCAGCGAACTTTTCATTTACGATTGATAAGCAAACAGGCAACGACGTCCTCCTTATCCGTGATTTAGAAGTAGCTTATGAAGATAAGACCATTTTTTCAAACCTTTGTTTAGATATTAATCGTGGGGAAAGTGTTGCGATCGTTGGACCAAATGGAGCTGGTAAATCAACACTTCTTAAAGCGATCACGAACCAACTTGATTTTGAAAAAGGAACCATTAAGCTCGGAAGCAATGTGAAGCTCGGTTACTATGACCAGGAACAAGCGAAGCTGCACTCTACTAAACAAGTGCTTCATGAATTATGGGATGACTATTCGTTAATGCCAGAGAAAGAGATACGTACCGTTTTAGGTAACTTCCTTTTTAGTGGAGACGATGTATTAAAGCCTGTCTCAAGCTTAAGTGGTGGCGAAAAAGCTCGGTTAGCTTTAGCTAAATTGATGTTACAAAAAGCGAATGTGCTCATTCTTGATGAGCCAACAAACCATTTAGATTTAGATGCAAAAGAAATGCTCGAAGCAGCCTTAATGGATTACCCTGGCACCATTATTTTCGTCTCACATGACCGTTATTTCTTAAATCGTATGGCAACAAGAATTACAGAGTTGAATCAAGGGACCATCACTGATTATATTGGTGATTATGACTATTACCAAACAAAAAAAGCCGAAAATGAAGAGCGACAAAGACTTCAAGCAGAAAAGGAAGAACAAAAGGTTTCAGAGCAAAAATCAAACAGTCATCACTTCTCCAACAACAAAGAAGCGAAACGGCAAGAGCGACAAAGGCTACGACGAATCGAGGAAATCGAATCCTTAATCGAGGAATTAGAAGCTGTCATTGCTGAAGGCGAAGAGCAATTATGTGATCCGAACGTTTATGCCAACCATGAAAAGGCTTTGGAAATTCAAACTAAAATTGACCAATCCAGAGCTGACTCCGACACATTGATGGAAGAATGGGAACTATTACAGGAAGAAGCGTAACTACCTAACACGATAATAAGACTTCATAGAGGAATGAATGGCCTCTTATGAAGTCTTTTTCATATGGAATATGTGCACATTTAGTAACTCGTTTCATCCAACTTTCCCGAAATTGAATGCCCACCCTTTCGTGAATGCTTGCCCCAAAACATCTCGATCACCCAATAACAATAAGAGGATACGACACAAAACATAGAGGTTGCAGCGGCAACAACGCCTGAATCATTAAGGAAGAGTAAAGCAACCGATGCAACAACACCTGCTTGTAAAAATAATCGTTTCCTTTCATCAACCAATTGGTTACGTGTAAACCAAATCAAAATAGCAACGACGACATAACTTGATGCAAATAATAAGGTCCAATTTGAATGCCGTAGAATTTTATAGTTCATCGTTAATTTACGAATAATCATATCTTGGATATACACGAAATCACCGCTTAATAGTCTTTCAAAGGCTAAGCCAATATGACTTTTCATTCCAATTAACTGCATGATAAAAAGGAAAGCAACCGCTCCAATTAAAGCGAAAAAACCGGCGATCCAAAGTTTTTTTGCATGTATATTATTGCGATACATTTTCAGCAACAAGACCACATAGGCGATTGCAGCAGACAATGTTCCACCTGCATTTGTTCCATATATCTGTGCAGCAAGGATAAATAGAGTACTTGCTAAAATGGAGAAAACGATGAGTAAATCTCGTTTTTTATTCGTGAAGAATGGCATAAGCATCGCCATTACAGCAATAATATATACACCTCCAAACTCATTTCCAATCCCATAAAACCGTGCCCCGATAATAGGATCAAACCCTAAATAAGAACGTTGAATGAGTGGTCCCCCAAATAATTGGTCGACAGTTATAGCGGCAAATACAATACCTGCTACTACGGAAATAGGCTGTCTACATAACCTGTAAATCACGAATCCAGTTAGAATAGATAAACTCATTAACGTCAATAAAAAAAGAATAACCGACATATATTCACTTAAAGGTGCTAGCAATAAGAAATATAACAGAGAACTCCATGCGGCTAGGAATGTGACCTTGACACCGATGAGAGCGTATTGATTATTTCTCAACCAAACAAACACAATACCCGCCAGCCCTAATAAACCAACTAAGCTAAGAATAAAAATCGTCAATACATGGGAACGACTTTTAAATATATGTGTAATGTGATCTAAATCTCGAAACATCCTTTCATGCGAGAGGCGATTTGAATGTTCAATGGTTAAGGCTTTTCCTGTTAGCATCGTATCACCATGTGGAAGGGAAAGTCGATCTACCCATGTCGGTAACAAATCGATGCTACTGACAATATAGCTCTGTCTCGTTGTTGCAGAGGTAAAGAAGCCTGCCTCATCGGAACCCCAATTAAGAATAGGTGTTAGCCACTTTTTTTGCTGGTAAGATGTTTGGTCCATCATCGGTGTCAGTAACCAGATTTCCTGATTTTGTTCATCTTTTAACCGTAGCAAAAACTGTGTTAATTCTTTTCTCAAAGTTTCCTTTAGCTCCAAATAATAATTCGGTTCAATGACGTCCTTCATCATATCAAGACGGTAAAAATCTCCCCATTCTATTACTGAGTAAGTCCGTACATTGTCGATTTGCCGATTGGTCATATGCTCTATGATAAAATCTTGGTCCATTTGATAACGATACGGACGCTCTGAATTCGTCTGAACGGCCTCTTTTAAAGCCCCTTGTCCCGTCGCTTTTTCATCGATTATAAACAATGAGGCATAACGGACCTGCTGCTCTGTATCACTATGTCCATATACAAAGTGATCAACGTTTGCTTCCTTTAGCCACTCCCCTAACTTACCTATTTGTCCACGATAAGACGTGTTTAGATTGGTCTGCTTTAGGGAAAAGAAATAAGGATGATAAATATCCGGGCGAGTAATAGGATGACGATTCTCACGAGATAGCGTTTGCTGTTGATGCTGTTGGATGGATTGTTCAGCGATTTGTTCGTTCTGTTCATAGGCATTCCATTGGTCCACACCTCTTGCTTTATCTCCGACAGCCATCGTGACCGTGTTATGTAAGTATTGATAAGGACCATCCGGCCGTACATTCATCGCACCTATAGATGCTTTTTCCCATAAAAAAGGCTCCTGATCCTTTTCAAGTAAAGCCTCAATGTCTTCAAATGAAAAGTGAGGAACTAGGACTATTGTCTGGTGGTTTGTTTCAAATTCTTGTGCAAAAGTTACATTTCCACATAAGAGTGACAAGATGACGAACATCATGACACAGATATACACATTTCTTGAAAACATACGTTCTACCTTTCTATATTTTCTGACATATCCACACTATCCACAGTTTTATACACAACCTTAACCTTGTTTTATAAAGGTTTTATTATCATGTCCACAAAAACTACCTATTTATCCACACAAAAAGTTAACCACAGAATTTTACTGATAAAAACGGCATTTTTATCTTTTATCCACATTATCCACAGACTTGTTAACAGTCAGTTTTACACATTCTGATAGAGATTTTCACCGGGACTTTTTTCACTAGTATGTGCAATGTTTGGTGATTTATGTATGAAGGGCAGAGAATATTTATTAAACAACACGTATCTTTTAACTTACTACCAAGATCACCTCAAGCTAACTTTAAATCATAAAAAAAGACTTTAATGTCCTTTTTTATGCACTACCCCAAACAATATAATTAACTAATAAAGTGAAAATAGAAAGTATTGTATCGTTAAGCCATGAACTTCAAGAATATTATTAACGCATTTCCATTCATACTATTTCGTTTGGCATATTTTATTTTATATGAAAGTTACTTATGGGCGATATGCGGAGTTCTACTCGCCGCTAACGAAAATCATGCTTCGAGATAATCACGTGGCACTGAGCTAATCGGCTACGCCGCTGGATCTCAGCTCTGCCACTACGTCCCACGGGAGCCTCCGCATGTTTTCGTCCGCTAGGTTTCTGCTCATTCTCAAGTGCACAACACAATCTAACACCATTCATTTAAAATGAAATGGAAAAAAAACTAATTGAATGAAGTTCCAACAGTCAAAGTGCCAAAAACCACTTTTATGTTTGTTGGTGGCGGAGTGAATGGAACTCCGCCATGGGTTTTATATGGAGAAACAGAAAAGAAAATAAGCCCCCTAGGAATAAATGAAACAAAAAAATTTTAAATAACGGGGAAAATATACTGTAAAATATAATGGCATTCCATACTATAACCAAAAGTCAAAATCATACTGATCGGGCATGACCATTTTGTTGATAGGGGTTTTGTTTTGCTATAATGAGGTTAAAACTTGTTGTTAAAGGAGGACATGCATGGACACTCATGTTTTTACAGAGTTTCTTGAAGCCATTTCAAATTCAAAGCATCGCAGCACGTTGGAAGAGGTCTTCCATTGGATTGCCGAAAAGTATCCTTATCTTGAGCCGGTTGTGAAGTGGAATCAACCAATGTTTACGGATCATGGGACTTATATTATCGGTTTTAGCGTCGCCAAGCAGCATCTAGCTGTTGCTCCTGAGGAAGCTGGCATGAATCATGTCGCTGAAGATATCGAGGCAGCTGGGCACTCATATACAAAAGGTTTGGTCCGTCTTAAGTGGAGTCAACCAATCGATTATGCCTTACTCGAGAAAATGATTGAATTTAATGTCATGGATAAAGCTGATTGTACAACTTTTTGGAGAGCATAACGTAAAAAAGAAGCCCGGATACCCGTGCTTCTTTTCTTATGACTGTTCTAAATCAAGCCCTGGATTGCCATTTAGCGCATAATTACTAAAGGACTGTTGTTTTAATTTGATACTTGCAGCCGCTCCAATCATCGCAGCATTGTCGGTGCATAATGATAATGGTGGGATAATAAGCTCTGTTTTTGATTGCTTAAATTCCTGCTCTAATCTTTGCCGTAACCCTTTGTTAGCGGCTACTCCACCCGCTAGCAGCAACTGCTTAGAAGGAAACTTTTCAATAGCTCTTAATGTTTTAGTTACAAGTACATCAATAACGCTTTCTTGAAAGCCTCGTGCTAGATGAGCTGGATCGATTTCTCTTCCTTTTTGCTTCTCATTATGGACCTTGTTAATAACTGCTGACTTCAATCCACTAAAGCTAAAATCAAAGGAATCGGCTTCTAACCATGCACGCGGTAAGTCCACGCTTTCTACTGCGTTCATCGCGAGTTTGTCAATATGCGGTCCGCCAGGGTATGGTAACCCTAATGTACGGGCGACTTTATCGTAGGCCTCACCTACAGCATCATCACGTGTTTCGCCAATGATTTGAAACTCACCTTCAGCTTCCATATACACAAGCTCCGTATGACCACCCGACACAACTAAAGACATTAACGGATATTGCAATGGCTTTATTAATTGATTGGCATAAATATGACCGGCAATATGATGAACGCCAATAAGTGGCAAACTATGAGCAAAGGCAATCGCTTTCGCCGCATGAACACCAACTAGTAAAGCTCCAACCAATCCCGGACCCTCAGTAACAGCAACCGCTGATAATTCTTCAAAGGAGACAGTCGCATCAAGCATAGCTGCCTCAATGATTAACGTAATTTGTTCAACATGATGCCTCGAAGCCACTTCAGGTACCACGCCACCAAATCGCTTATGACTTTCAATTTGCGAGGCGACCACATTACTTAAAATCGTTGTTCCGTTTTCAATTACTGCTGCAGAAGTCTCATCACAGCTAGTTTCTATTGCCAAAATTAAATTACGTTCACTCATGATACATTCACCCACATTACTAATGCATCCTCTTGATTGTCTGCATAATAGTTTTTTCGAATCCCACCAGGTTCAAATCCTAACTTTTGATACAGTGACTGAGCGACATGATTACTCACTCTCACTTCTAAGGATAAGCGTTTGGTTCCCATTAATTTAGCGAAACTCATCGCATAACTTAACAATTCTTCACCATAACCATTACCTCGATACTCTGAATGAACCGCAATATTTGTCACCTGAGCTTCATCTGTAATAATCCAAAGACCACAATAACCAACAATTTGTCCATCTTTTTCATAAACGAGATAATGAGCAAATTTATTAACTTCAAGCTCTTGTTCAAACAATTCACGTCTCCATGGAATTGTAAAAGCATCCCTTTCAACAATCATCACTTGATCAAGGTCTTCTACAGTCATAAACCGTGCTTCGGTTTTACTAGATTCAATCATCGTCCCCATTCACTTTCTTTCTGAGCAGCTTTCCATTTCGCCTCAGCTTCAGCAAGCTGTAAATACTGTGGTGTTGCTGCATGTAAAGATTCCACCGCTTCTCTCTTTTGCCCCAGCAATGCTAATTCAGACGGCCTTGGTAATGCCATACTTTTTGGAGCAAATAACGCTCGCTCACCAAGCACCTCTTTGATCACCGTTTGGTGGAGCATGACATCTTGTCCGACAAATAAGAAACTCCCTGTTCTTTCGCTAAGCTGTTGAAGCCAATCCTCTAGCAAGATTAACTGATCTGCTTCAGCTTGAATCACTTCATCACCTTCTGACCGATATAATCCTGTGTAGACTTGCCCTCTTCGAGCATCAATAATCGGGATAATCGAATGAGTTGTGTATCTGCCAATCTGAGCACTCACTTCTAAACTAGACACCATCACAAGTGGAATACCCAATGACCAAGCCAGCGTTTTCGCCGTTGTAACACCAATCCGTACTCCTGTATAAGAACCGGGACCATTTGCTACGACAATTTTATCTAATTGTTTCGCTTCTATTTTTAATTCTTCCATTAGTTTTGAAACAGCTGGCATCAAACGTAATGCATGATTCTTCTTATTATTTGTAATGAGCTCGCCCGCGACTTGCTCGCCATCTGTGACTGCCACGCCTAAAACAAATGAAGACGTATCTATTGCTAATACCTTACTCATAAACCAATCTCCTTACATACAGCTTCATATCTCATTCCAATCGGCTGTAAATGTATCTCTCTTTCCGTGTCACCTTGACGATAGATACGAATCTCTAAACGCTCCGATGGAAGTTGTTCCTCAATTCGGCTCGCCCATTCGACAACAGATACACCGTCACTCTCAAAATATTCTTCTAAACCGATATCTTCTTCACTATTCTCAAGACGGTAGACGTCCATATGATAAAGTGGTTTCCGTCCTTTATATTCTTTAATAATCGTAAACGTCGGGCTATTGACCACTCTCTTTACATCCAGGCCTTCCGCTAGTCCTTTTGTAAAATGCGTTTTTCCCGCACCTAAATCCCCTTCAAGCGTAATAACTTCACCACCATTTAAAAGCAACCCTAGCTGTTTAGCAAAAGCCATCGTTTCCTCTGGCGAGCTCGTGGTTATTATCCATTTTTTCAATTTCATCACCTATTTATCTTTATCAAAGTGGTTATAGCCTTTTCTTTCAAGCTCAACGATTGATTTTCCTTCTTTAAGCCAAACACCGGTTTCACCTTCATGGACTTCACCAATCACTGTAAGAGGAATGAGAGCCTGCTTAAATTGTGTGGCAATCAGTTGAAAATCTTGTTTGTCCATTGCACCTAATAATTGAAAATCTTCCCCACCAAAAAGCGCCCATTGATGTGCCTGTTCTAGCGTATTGATTTTTGTAAGACTATCAACCGGAAGCTTTTGAACATCTAACTCTATTTTAACTCGACTCGCTGTGGCAATTTCATTCGCCTCACTCGCAACACCATCACTAACATCATTGAGGGCCACACGAAAGCCACTTTGTGCCAGTAGTCTTCCAGCTTCCACTTGTGCGTCGGGCTCTTGATGAGCTTTCACCGCTAGCTTCTCTTCATTCGCGGAAAATTCTGCACCGATCCCCTTTTGAGAAATAAGCTCAAAACCTGCAGCAGATAAACCTACTTCACCAGTAATAAAAACCACATCACCAGGCTTAGCCTGGCTTCTTAATAAATGACGACCTTTTTCTACTTCACCTGTGACGGTTATGGTAATGACGAGGCTGTCATTTGTCGAAACAGTATCACCACCAATTAAATCGATTTGATATCGCTCTGCTAATTCACCCATACCGCAATATATCTCCTGTACAGCATGCTCGTCCCAATGAGAGGGAATCCCAATGGAAACGAGATAATAACGGGGAATCGCCCCCATCGCAGCAAGGTCACTCATATTAATCGCCAAACTTTTTCGCCCAATTTGATAAGGCGTTAATGTATCCTTTCGAAAATGAACCCCTTCAACCATCGTATCGACACAAATGACCTGTTCGAATCCCGTAGTCGTTTTGAATAGGGCTGCATCATCACCTATCCCTTGAACCAGGCCCGCCTGATACGTCCGACTCGGCGTCACACTGTCAATAAAAGCAAACTCATCCTTCATGATAGCCTCTTCCTCCTAAGGAATTCCATAATAATTGTATATAAGGCAGCTTACCTTGTGCACTCGCACTCCTTGTTAGTTTTAAACTTTTTCCACACCACACAATCCTTTACCACAAGATCCTTAGACACGTTTTCATTGCTCAGCCTTAAATGGGAACCGTTTTATTCCTTTGGTGGTCACTTCCGTTCTTTTTCCACTTCTATGTGGATTGTTCATACTCTATTAGTGAATGTATTTCTAGTTTTGACCTTCTTATTATAAATGTAAACAGAAAAAAATCGAAACAACAGTCTGTTTCGATTTTATGGTATTGCGGGGGACGGATTTGAACCGCCGACCTTCGGGTTATGAGCCCGACGAGCTACCAGACTGCTCCACCCCGCGTCGCTATGAAGTTTCGGATGATGCATCATTCAATGATGAGGACATCTTCCTCTTCTCGTATCTCAGAGAAGTAAATGCGTCGATGTTACTCGAAGATTACTCGTTGAAGTAATGCATCGACTGTCGTTTTCTCTACTAGTATCACTTTGAAGTATGCTGCGTCACGACATGTAGAAGAATTTTCGACGATGAATGGGCTACATGCTCCACCCCGCGTCGCTATGAAATTAATACTCAACTAGTATGTCCAGTTGTTATTTTCATTATACATCAGATAGCCTGGCAACGTCCTACTCTCACAGGGGGAAGCCCCCAACTACCATCGGCGCAAAAGAGCTTAACGGCCGTGTTCGGCATGGAAACGGGTGTGACCTCTTCGCTATCGCCACCAGACTCTCTCTGACACAAGATATATCTTACCATCTCCAAAAAAAGAATGCAAGTGTTTTTTTAAAAAGAATTAAAATATTCATCACAACACTACTCCCTTGCCCTTACCCTACTTCACGCCTAAACGTACATAATTAATGGCCATTCTTGCATATAGTAAACGAAATAAGGGTAAAAGCAGGTATATCAACCCATCGTGGATAATTAAATAATATAAATGAAGTTGCTAGAAGGGGTGTTCATCATAATGGAAGAATTTATCATCAAAATAAGCCTCTCATTATTACTCGGGCTCGTAATCGGTATTGACCGGCAAATTAAACATAAACCACTTGGACTCAAAACAAGTATGGTTATTTGTGTGGCTAGCTGTCTTGTCACGATCGTTTCCGTTGAATCATTTTTTAAATATTCAACAGAAGGTATGACAACAAACATGGACCCAATGCGTCTTGCCGCTCAAATTGTTAGTGGGGTTGGTTTCCTTGGTGCAGGCGTCATCTTACGTCGAAATAATGACGTAATTTCTGGTCTAACAACAGCAGCCATGATTTGGGCTGCCTCTGGATTAGGTATTGCTATTGGAGCAGGCTTCTATTTAGAATCTTTTTATGCGGTTTTACTCATTTTAGTCTCCGTAAACATCATACCTACACTACTTAAATTAATTGGCCCTCGGACATTAAATCAAGATGATATTGCACTAAAGGTTGTGATGGAACCTAACTTAAATATGACAGAGCTTCTAGAAGCAATCGAGCATAAAGGAAAGCAACAAGCAAAAGCTTCAGAATCGAAAAAGAAGAAACGTAAAAAGAAGGATATAAAAATTCGCTCTGTAAAGGTGAAAGATTTAGAGGACGGCAACCAACTTATTGATTTAAAAATTTCTGTTCCAAGCAAAATGTATATCACAGAGATTTATTACATTACCAAAAACATCAAGCATGTTAAATCCGTGAACGCAGAAAAAATATAAGGAGCAAAAGACTAATATCTTCAATCGACACATATATTTATAAAAGGGTACAGTAGCCTATGTACCTTTTTTGTTGGTTTTGTGATTCAATTTAATAAAACGAATAAATAAAGTCATTTTTTTACGAAATCTAGTACTTTTTTTCAAAATTAAAAAGGATTTCATAAAAAATGTCGAATATTTTTAAGTGAGGATAAAAAGGAGGATTCACATGTTAACTTTTGAAAACTATACATACGAACGTCCCGATATGGCGGCCTTTAGGGAAAACTTCAATGAAAAGCTCAATAATCTCAAAGAGTCAAGTTCTTTTGAAGAAGCTACCAAAGCTATTGAACAAATCAATGAACTACGAACACAATTATCCACTCAATATACACTCGTATATATTCGTGCATCGATTGATACGAATGATAACTTTTATTTAGCGGAAAGAGATTACTTTGATGAAGTTGTTCCAGAATTTGAGGAACTTATTTCCGAATTCTATAAGGAAATTATCTCTTCCCCTTACAGAGAACAGCTAGAAAAAAACTGGGGTGAGCAGTTATTTAATATTGCTGACTTTAAAATCAAATCGTTCTCTCCTGAAATTATTTCACTGCTACAAAAAGAAAACAAACTTTCATCAGAATATTCAAAACTTGTTGCCTCTGCAGAAATTGATTTTAAAGGGGAAACCTACACATTAGCCCAACTCGCTCCCTATTCACAAGACAAGGACCGACAAACTCGAAAAGAAGCGGTTACAGCAAGTTCTGGATTTTTTGCTGGTCATGCTGAAAAATTCGACCAAATCTATGATGATTTAGTTAAAGTACGGCATGAGATCGCCACCAAATTAGGCTTCAAAAATTTCATAGACCTTGGTTATTTGAGAATGCTGCGAATTGATTATAATGCTGAAATGGTTGATGTATTTAGGAAACAAGTTCGCGATGTGATCGTTCCACTTTGTACAAAGCTTTATGAAAAGCAAGCAGAACGAATTCATGTCGATTCCTTAAAATTTCATGATGAGAATTTCAAATATCAATCAGGCAATGCGACACCTAAAGGATCGCCTGAATGGATTATTGAGAACGGAAAAAAAATGTACGAGGAGCTTGCCCCTGAGACACAGGAGTTTTTCCAATTTATGCTCGACCGTAATCTGATGGATTTAGAAGCAAAAAAGGGGAAAGAAGCTGGCGGATACTGTACCTTCATTGAGCAATATAAAGCACCATTTATTTTTGCTAATTTCAATGGCACATCAGATGACATTGATGTTCTCACACATGAAGTCGGTCACGCATTCCAAGGCTTTATGAGCCGTCATTATGAAGTGCCTGAGTATTTTTTCCCTACACACGAGGCTTGTGAGATTCATTCCATGAGTATGGAATTCTTAACTTGGCCGTGGATGGAGCTATTTTTTAAGGAAGACACAGATAAATATAAGTATTCCCACTTAGCAAGCGGGCTTCAATTTTTACCATATGGTGTTGCCGTCGATGAGTTCCAGCACTTAGTCTATGAAAATCCAGAATGGACGCCAGCTGAGAGAAAACAAGCATGGAAAGAACTCGAAGCTATTTATCTACCACATCGAGACTATGATGGTAATAGTTATCTTGAGGAGGGTAGCCTTTGGAAGCGCCAAGGCCATATTTATAATTCGCCTTTCTATTATATCGACTATACATTAGCCCAAATTTGTGCCTTCCAATTTTGGAAAAAGGCTCAGGAAAACAAAGAAGAAGCTTGGCAGGATTATTTAGACCTTTGTAAATTAGGCGGCTCCAAACCTTTCTTACAATTAGTTGAATCCGCTAACCTTCGTTCACCATTTGAAGAAGGTGCCCTTGAAGATGTGGTCAAAGCTATCGATGAATGGCTTGATTCTGTCAACGACAAGGCTCTATAAAAGAGAAAGCTAGCTTAGCAGGTTCGCCCTGCCCAGGCTAGCTTTCTTCGTATTGACATAAATGAAATAATCCCTACTTAGCGGATGATCGTTTGTGCCTTGAAGTTAGCTGGTCATCGACTTTGCGATAGATGACCTTAGCGGGTTAACTGCTCCCTTTTTGATCGTGCGACTCCTGATGGTGATGGAGTAGTATGAAGGGCCAACTGTTTAAGGTGACGCCACTACTTTGGTTTTTGTTGGTGGCGAAGTGGGATTTTCACCCTTTGACTGGTGGAACTTTGATCACTTGCATTTATCTTCTTTACTTGATGGCTCGTCATTCATTTTGGTTTATTCTTTGCATTTGGGTGACTTTTGTAAGAATCTTTTTTGAACTTGGAATTTTAGAATAACCCAGCGGACGAAAATATGCGGAGACTCCCGCGGGACGTAGTGGCGGGCTGAGATCCAGCGGCGTAGCCAATTAGCACCGCGCCCCCCCCCGCAGGACGCGGAGCATAATTTTCGGTAGCGACGAGTAGCGCACGATGTTCACAGTAACTCCCCTACTAAATATCACAAATTCCAAACATTTCCTTGTCTAAAAAAGCAACATTAAGGAAAACACTTCCAGTTCACGATTATGTAACAGAAACCTTACCATCTTTGGAATATGATCAAAGTAACAACAAGAAACCACTACGGTTAAGCACACTTTTAAACAATCATATAAAGGTGGAATGTCTTATGTCATTATCGTTCATTGCTATTTTTATGATTTTAGGAGTTGTATTTATTTGTAGTATCGGAATGGCTTATACCTTATTGTATGTCGCTCAAAAAGACAAAAATGACCAAAACATGCAGCTTTAATCAAGCAAGGACCTTAGTGATTATTCACCGAGGTCCTATTGTCTTTTTATCAAAGAAAATCAAGTTTACGGCTAAAGTTCCTATGATTAGCCGATAATGATGAAATATCTGACTCATCTATCATTCGTTTGCCATAAAAAAAAGATATGCTCAATGATCATAAAAACCTCATGTCGTCCAACAATGGTTTTGATATAATAAAAGAATAAATGAACAAAGGGGAAGATTGTAATGAATCAAGAACTAACAGAACACATTACACGTTTCCTGATTCCTAAACTTGATCCAGTTTTCATCATCGTATTTGGTTCATATGCAAAAGACATGAATCGTATAGACAGCGACTTAGATATCGCCTTCTTTTGCCAGAATCCCACAAAATCACCTTATGAACTTTTTATGCTCGCAGGTGAATTAGCCAATATAATAAATACTGACGTTGATCTAGTGAATTTACATGAGGTGTCCACTGTATTTAAAGCACAAATCTATTCATCAGGCGTATGTATTTATTCAAAGAATGATACCTTTTTTTATCAACAACGCATGACTGCACTAAGTATGTATGTCAAATTAAACGAAGAACGGAAAATGATTCTTGATCAAATAGCCGAAAGCGGTGTTATTTATGAAAAATGATATCATACTTAATAAAATAGCGACCATTGAACGTTGCCAGAAAAGAATTCAAGAAGTTTATCATAATAATCCAGCGAATCTACGTGATTATACGAAACAGGATTCAATCATATTAAATATTCAGCGCGCATGTGAAGCGGCTATTGATTTAGCGATGCATATCGTCTCCGAAAAACATTTGGGTCTTCCCCAAACAAGCCGCGACGCCTTTGATATGTTAGAAGAACATGACATCATTGCTAATGAAACAGCTCAAAATCTAAAATCCATGGTAGGTTTTCGTAATATTGCCGTACACAACTATCAATCCTTAAACATCGATATTATGCAGAAAATCATCGAGAAGCATATGAATGATTTTTCAGCTTACACAAAACAAATAGTAGCCTATCAAAAATAGCTTAACTGCTCCAATTGCAGCTAAGCTATTCCTTTTTACCCTTCATCACTTCAGCCATCGATACAATCTTCTTCACAGTCGTTTCGACATCATGAAGTTCCTTAACCACAAATAAGTCATCTGCTTCTTCATGTGTTGGTGCAGTGATATCATCGTTATTTTTAGATTCCTCACTCTGTCTCTTTAACACTTCATGAAAGCTAGCTGCACTTCTGAAAATAGTTGTATCCCGCTCACTATTCATGACCCTTTTTAATAGAACTTCTTCAGGAATATCAAAATAAACAAGTATACGATGATATGCTTCACTTGGAAACACATCCTCAAGCAAATACCTACGTCCCTTTCGGCTTCGGTTCGCATTACTTACAATCAAATGTAGGTCGGTATTTTCTTTTGCATAGTTAACGATTAATAAAGAAACAGCGTGCTTTAACGTATTTGTCCCAACAACAGGTTGTAATTTTTGATAATGAGCATTAATAAAGGACGCATGGTTATCCTGGTCCATCACAAATGAGTTCGGTAACTGATCCTCCAAAGCTTTCGCAAAAGATGTTTTACCACTATGTGTTGGACCGACTGTTATAATAGCTAGTCTTTTCATTTGAATCACCCTTCAAAAATAAGGATCTGACTTCTCTTACGACGTGCCTACCTATCCTTCTCCACAAAACCATCACCCGCTAAATAACCGATAAAACAAAGGAGGAAGGAAGCAGTTACTAAAATCAATAGAGGTGCGCTCCACGAGTGAAATAGCTCATAAACGATCCCGAACAAGACGGGTCCTAAGGCTGCAAGCAAGTAACCAAGCGATTGAGCCATTCCTGACAACCTCGCTGCATGACTTGTTTCAATCGTTCTTAATGAGAAAAACATCATCGCTAAACCAAAAGCATTTCCACACGCTACCCCCATTAACAAAACCCAAACCGGCAACCAAATACCGCTTAATAAACCGATACTTGATAGTAAAAACGCAAGACCTGTTAATACCGATAGTGCACGTTGATTTTTCATCTTAGCCGCTATAATTGGTATTATAAAAGTCATCGGGAATAACGCTGCTTGCATAGTGGCCAGCATCCACCCTGCAGATATTGAACTGTAACCGTATGTAACGAGTAACTGCGGGAGCCAAGTTAGCACCGTATAATAAATAAATGACTGTAGCCCCATAAATGCCGTCACATACCAAGCAAGCCTGGAACGACTTAAACGTATCGTTGTTGCAAGATTCACTTTTCTAGCTCTTCCCTCTTCCTTCTGCTTTCTCCTAAGCTGATAGCTCCATATACACACCGCCAATATGGAGGTAACCCCCCAGATAGCTAAAGCCCCATTCCAATTTAACACGGTTGCTAGCGGCTCGCTAATCCCTGAAGAGATAGCTGCGGCAATATTCATTACTAAACCATAAATACCTGTCATCAAACCAATGTGTAGAGGAAAATTTTGTTTCATGATTGGTGGTAAAAGTACATTACAAATAGCAATCGCCATGCCCACAAATAGAGTTCCTACCAATAAAAACGTCACGTCTGGATAAATACGTAAAATAATGCCAACGACAATAAATAAAAAGGCAAAAAAGACCGTTCTTTCCATTCCATACTTCTCAGCCCACCTTGGCGCTAACGGTGACAACAAGGCAAATGCTACTAACGGGATCGTGGTCATACTACCTGCGATGACATTCGATAATCCTAGGTCCTCTTGAATATTTTGAAGCAAAGGCCCTACCGCTGATATAGGTGCCCTCATATTAATGGCAATTAAAACAATGCCAATAAAAAGTAACCATATCTGTTTCTGACTCTTCTCTTGCTGCTGTATCTGTGTCAAGCTTTCACCTCATTTGACCTCAGCCAAGGTCTTACCCAAGGTCTCATCCTCTTTTACTCTTCTAATAATGCCTCGATACAAACAGTAATCCCTTTTTTCAAATCTTCATGACTCCAACTCGGAATTCTGCCTTGTTGTATGGCAAGATCATGGGAAGCTGGAATATGAATAAATCCAGTTGGGATAGAATCTCCATTCTTCCGATTTCTATATAAGGCTTGATACATCACATGATTACATAAATAAGCACCCGCACTATTAGATATGTCAGCAGGTAAACCATTCTCCTTCAGTAACCGAACCATCTTGCGGATTGGCAAGGTTGAAAAATAACCATCTGCCCCATCTTCCTGAATCACCTCACCCTCTGGTTTATGACCAAAGTTATCAACAGGTCCGTCATTGACGTTAATCGCGATTCGTTCTGGCGTTATTTTGGAGCGCCCTCCCGCTAAACCTAAAAGAATAACCGCATCGGGTTGATAGTCCTCTATATGGGACAACACGACTTGACCCGCCTTCTTAAAATTAACAGGGAGAATTTCTGAATAAATGTGATAGTCGCCTATTTGTAGGCCAGCTAATTCTTCTGCTATTTTTTGTGTAGGATTTACAGGGAAATCTAAAAATGGTTCAAAGCCTGTTAATAGTAGTTTTTTCATCTTCATTCCACCTTTTCATTAAGTACTCTCCTAGTTTATCACAGACTATTTTGATTTTTATATGAAAGTGTACTAAAGCTGATGTGCACTTCTTTGAAGATCGCTCCGGGAATGGGGGGCACGCTTTCCGCAGGCGGGCGCTGAGCTAACTTGCTATCGCAAGTTAGCTCAGCATGCCCTCTCCTCCTGCAGGAGTCGGCCTCCCCATCCCCTCCGCTCGGGTTCGTGCAGGCTTCTTGGTTCGTACACTTCTCATACAAAACAAATGAATGAAAAGTAATTAAAGCTAACAAACCAAGAAGCAAAGGCATGTGAACAAAATGCCACCATTCGAAGGCGAACTCCACTTTCATCTTTGTTGGTGATGAGTTGCAAGGCAAGTCATCATAGATGTTTTGTATGAAAGTGTAACAGGGCGATGCGTTGTGCCTTGAAGTTAGCTGGTTCTTTATTCCCTTCGGACTTTTTGTGCAGATACGCCAAGGTTTGGCCGCCGTATCTTCACAAACCTTTATTAATCGCTAAATTGGCGATAGCTGACTTTTATCTTTGTTAGTGGCGAAATGATTTGGGCTTCCATGTGGGTTTTGTGTGTAAGTGCTCTGGCTATGGTGCGATTATTGAGCGTTATTTATTTACAGAAATCATATTCCTCGTCCTAGGGTACTTCATTTGTTTTTATATCCATCTCCCATAAATTCCAATATTCATCACCGTACTTACGGGCATTTTCCTTATATGTAGTTTTTTTAAAGCCAATTCGTTCATACAGCTTGATCGCTGCCACGTTAAAGTCAAAAACAGCTAAGCCTAGTGTTTGAATCCCATACTGTTCGTGGGCAATGCTCATTATTTGTTTCACCATTTCCTCACCATAACCTGAGCCGCGAAAGTCTTTATGTAAAAAAACCTTCCCAATTCTCCCTGACTGCCTCTCCCGATCTATCTTATTTAAGCATATATGCCCAATCACCTCATTTGTCTCTAAATCCATCCCTTTAAAAATATAGACTTCTGATTCTTCAGCGTTAGCTCCTTGCACATAGTTCATTAATTGGTTCCTAGTCAATGGAAACTGAAATTGAGGACCTGCCCATTGCATTAATAACTGTGGCGAATCGATCCATCCAATTAATTGCTCAAAATCCTCCTCAGTAAAATAAACCAACACTAGCCTCTCTTTCCTCTTCATAAGTCAATCTCTAAAACTAGTTTCTCTAAATAATACCCTAACTCTCCGCCAAGGCGCGGAATATTCTGCACATCTAAATCGACCCAGTGATAATGATAAATCCAACCATTGTCTTCATCCTGATTCGAAACAACGACCGTAAATAACGGTACACTCATCTTCATCGCTCCTTTTTATCTTCGTATTAAAATTATATCAAATCATCATGAAAAAACTGCCCCCACCTAAGTAAGAGCAGTTTTCCATATATCACATAAAGTTGAAGATTATCTTATTTAACCTTTTCTCGTAACCTACCATCCTTCATTTCGTAATGTTTATCTCCTAATGTCGCGAGCTCTGCATCATGAGTGACTAATATAATCGTCGCCCCAGCCTGGTGGATGTCTTGGAGGATTCCAATGATTTGATTTCTATTTTCAATGTCTAAATTGCCAGTCGGCTCATCACATAAAAGCATGTTCGGTTCATTCATTAACGCACGAGCAATCGCTGTTCTTTGCTTTTCACCACCAGAAAGTTGATGGGGAAAAAAGCTCTGACGATGTGTTAAACCAACGGAAGCTAACGCATTTTTAGCTTTTTGTCTCACGACGTCTTTGGCTTCATAAGGGAGTAATGGAATCATCACATTCGTCCAAACATCAAACTGATCAAATAGTTGGAAATCTTGAAAAATATACCCGATATTCTGCCTCCGATATTCACGTAATTCAAGCTCCGAAGCCTTCATCACATCTAATTCATGAAACACCGCTTCACCGTCATCCGGTTTCTCAATTCCAGAAAAGCAGCGTAATAACGTCGTTTTCCCTGAACCAGATGGCCCTGTAATCGTGATCCATGTACCCTTTTCTATTGTTAAATCAATTCCTTTTAATACATGGACATTTTCTGGACCTGATTGGTAATACTTCTCAACCTTATGCAGCTTCACGACCATAATTCTTACCCCCTTTTATGCTTTTTTGGTACAAGATGAGAACCGAACCTAGTAAGGTCACACTAACAATACCGAAAAATCCAATCGTACTCATTAGTATATTCATCCAGGTTACCTCAACTAATAAGGTGAGACAGAGAATACTAACTACCCACCCGAGAAGGCTTGCTACGCTAGACCATAGTAATACTTCCTTGATAAAATAGCGGTATATCTTCCTTTCTTCCCAGCCTATCAATTGAAATAGTCTCATTTCTCCTTCTCTCACACGCCACATTCTTTGCAACGATTGGAAAACCGTCATGAAGCTTAGAACATATAACAGGATAATAACGGCGATAAATATCCCTTCAATTTCACCATGAACATAAGCCCCTAACCTCGTCTCGACCGTACTCGACACGCGCTCTAGCAGAAAAAAGGGGAGAAAAGCGGATAAAATCGTCATAAAAAATAGCTGAATAGAAGCTGCGACAATATAAGGTTGGTAGTAGCGCACATTTTGGAAAAGAAATGATTTCACCTTTTTCCGTTTGCTTCCACCCAAATCAATGTGAGCATACTTATTACTAAGTATATAAAGACCCATAATCAAGAGAGAGATACCACAAGCGTAATAAAACAGGAGCCATTGCTCCGTGAACAAACCAACCCCGATAAAACCAAGTAAAGAAAGAGCGATCGGAATTCCGACTATCAACGACCATTCTTTTCTTTTGAGTAAAAGAATGGCTTGATCGGTCCAGCCTAGCATAGCTAAAAGCTGCTCATCTCGCACCCGATCCTTCATTAAATTAATAAAAGAAAAGACAATAAACGTTAGGGCAACAAAGATAAATAAGATCGTGACGACAACTTGAACCGCATTCCAACTGTCCAAAACGGTATCGGCTGCACCTAAAGTTGTAAACGGTTGAATAACCTTGCCCACTCCTTCGACATTAACCGTTATGTCAGAAACAGATGCACCCGCGATGATATCGACCTCAAAGCCTTGGTCCTTCCACTCCTGTGCTAGTCCGCGGATTTTCGCCGCCGCTTCTTGATCATAGCCACTCAAACCACTCACCTTGACCCGAATCGCATCAATCGGTGTATCCCCTTTAAAGCGCTCGGCCCAGTCAATGGAAATAAGCCCATGTGCTGGAGTTGTTATATAGCTACCCGGAACTGCTGAAGGATGCAGACTAATACTCTCATCCTCCGCAAGCCTCGGTGCCTCTCGCCCATATATACCTAAAGGTGCGGAAGCCAACAGTTCCGTATTCTCTTCGATGGAAAAGGTGCCATTCTCAATGAAACCAACAAAATCTTCATCATTTAAAGGAACATTTAGATCATCGACCTCATAAAAAGTAACCTCTTCCATCTCGCGGTAAATCGGGGCCTGATACTGAGCATCCATGCCAACTTGTTCAACAAAAAGCTCACCGTTTACACCTGTTTCATACTTTACAGGTGCAAGTCGATATCCGATCCGTTGTGAATGATAGTCAAAAGCCCCTCCACCTGTGAATTCCGGTAATTCAGACTCTAATTTCATCTCTTCATTCACGTACAAAAATTCTTGCTTAAATGGTGTATGCACTTGATCAGGAATCAATTGAAAAGTTTCTCCATTCAACTTTCTTTTCGGCTCCACTTTCTCAGTAATTAATTGTAGGTATTTCTCTTTCTCATAATAGAGAGTTCGCGTTGGGTTCCCTTGATCAAAATGAGCACGAATCTCTTCAAGCTCTTCTACATTTAATTGTTCTAATTCATCGATGGTTAATTCTATTTCTATCGGTACCGTAGCATCACTTAAGCTCATAATTGGCGTCGACATACGCCCATCCATATACGCTAAAGAATCAAAAGTACTTTTAGCTAATGGACTAAAATCAAACTCCACTAACTTTCCTTCTTCAGTAGGATCAATGGCAACGACTTGGTGATAGGAGGTAGGATAATCAAAAGAAGCAATCCCAAATCCTAACCATACATCTGCAACACTTGAGGCTGAAGGAAAAATATCCTCATCCCCAAAATCATAAACATAAACGCTTTCATTCGATAAATACGTATGTAAACCATCATTTGTCGAATAATCGACCTGATAATAAATCGCATCCGTCGGGTCCTTTTCAATCATCCACGTTCTTTCTCGTGCTGTAAAAAGCCCGATAGAAGCGACAGGTGCGGCGATTTCTACATCAGGGTGTTTTTTTATTTGTTGCCACTCTTCAATTGAAATGCCTCCTGCACCGTTCCCTAAGTAATTCTCTTCAACAATTCCCCGCTCTATTTCGATATCTGTTTTTGCACCTGCTGGTCGAATCAAAATATCATACGAGCCACGGGCAAAATCAGTTATATCCTGCGTAACCTGCCCATCTGCCTCTCGTAACAACGACAAAGTAAAGGACGCTGTGCTTATAACAATCATAAGCACAGCAATCATGATAATAATTAACTTATTCGAGTATAGTCTCATGAATAATAATCCTTAACGATATACGATACGAGCAGTACCATAGATTCTAGGACCCGGACCATACTCTTCACTTATCACCCTAGCAGATGTATTATAAGTTACTAGAGAACTTGAACTCCATCTAAACCTAAAATCAGAAGTGGAAGTATCATATCTAGCTAAAGGTTTTACTCCAGTACCGGGATTAAATTCGAAATGATTTACTCCTGATACGTTAGTCCCTACTCTAATTGTATACCATACCTGATGATCCCCTCTTAGATTTAATGGGGACATACTAGTTTGTACTGAATTTTGAATTCCAACTGTTTCTTCGGGCTTTGGTTCATTCTCTGCTGCTGATACCTCCATATTAGGAAGTGTTGCTAATAAACCAATTGATAAGAGCGATGCGAAAAGTACTTTTTTCATAAATAGATCCTCCCTATATTAAAGTAATTGTGCCAATAGATTACATTTTCCTCCTCTTCCAATTTTGCACATTCCAAATATATCATTTTTTTTTTTTGAATTTTACAACAATTTATCATAATTTGTTACTATTAGTGTACTTATATCTCTTGTAAATTTACTCACATATGAAATCTGATCGCATATTGGACTCATAATTAAATACTAGCAACCTCTCTTTACTTTAACTAGCCACAATCGATAAACTCAGTAACACTAGGACGACGATTCTTTTCATCTAAACTCCACCTATTTACTATCATTTACACTAAAAATTGTATCATACTTATCGCTTCAAGATAGATCCTCCCCCCTTTAATTGGAATCATTCCATTATTTACATTTACCTTCCACCCTTTACTCAATCAACTATTCATAGTATGATATTCTATACAAGTTAGATTTCAATGACGATTTTATATAAGATGAGGGGTGCTTGGGTGAGTGCAAGTAGGTTCTAAATAGGAAAAGTGAACACGAAATAAATTTGTAAGTAAAAGGGAATTTTATTCATATAAAGCTCCTTTATTTGCTTATGATTTATTTCACACCCTATGAAGATACCTACCATACTTGTTCAAAGCGATTGCTAATTAGGACGTTATTTCGATAGCTCTTTGTTAGCTTTTCCATGCCTTGAATGTTAAAGTTGCGGGTTTCCCTTCCGCAGCTTTTTTTGTGTTTGCGAGACGTTGGTTCTGTCAAACACAGCATGTATATATCGCGATATCCTATCACTCATTGAAATCTAATGGTTAGGTATCTTCATATATGACGACAATCATAGTGAGGAGACGAAAAAAATGAATCCAACCGTTTATGAAAAACTACAATACAATGAATTAAAACAAATCGTTAAGTCCTACTGTGTCAGTGGACTAGGAAAAAATTTGATCGATAAGCTTGAACCGAGTCGGCAAATACGTGTGGTGAAAAACCGCTTAAATGAAACGACAGAAGCGAGGTCCATTATCGATGCCGATGGACATGTCCCCTTTTTAGGTATATCGAATATTGAACATACGATTCAGCAATTGGAGAAGGGTGTCATCCTTGATCCAAGTAATTTACTAAGTATGTCCGATTTCTTAAGAGGCTGTAGAAAGATTAAAAAGTTTATGACTGAGCGAGAATTCTTCGCCCCGGTTTTATCATCGTACGCCATTTCGATGACAGAGCTACAACCGCTAGAAGAGGAAATTAACTTTTCGATTAAAGGGAATCGCGTTGATTCAAGGGCTAGCAAAAATTTAAAACGCATTAGGCAGAACATCGAAGCGACTGAAGCCAAAATTAAAGAACGACTCAATAAATTCATCAACAATAGTGCTAATAAGAAGCTTCTTCAAGATTCATTTATTAGTATCAAAGACGAGAGATTTACAGTGCCAATACGAGCCGCTTATAAAAATCAAGTGGATGGTACGATTGTTGAGATCTCAGCAAAGGGCTCTACGGCTTTTATTGAACCGAACTCGATTACTAAACTAAATCAGGAATTAGTGATTCTCAAAACAGAGGAATCAGTGGAAGAATATCAAATACTTGCCACATTATCTGGTATGATCACAGAGAAGCTTCACGAAATCAATATCAATATGGAATTGATTAGCCAATATGATATGGTATTTGCCAAAGCCAAGTTCAGTAAACAAATCAATGGCATCGAACCGAAATTAAATGACCATGGTTATATTAAATTAGTAGGGTGTCAGCACCCACTTTTAACAGGTAACGCCGTCCCCCTACATTTTGAAATTGGTCAAGATTATCGCAGTCTAATTATTACCGGTCCAAATGCTGGCGGGAAAACGATTGTGCTTAAGACCATTGGTTTATTAACACTAGCCACAATGTCAGGCTTTCATATTACAGCTAATCCAGAGACTGAGATTGCCGTATTTGATTACGTCTTTGTTGATATTGGTGACAATCAAAGTATTGAGAATGCCTTAAGTACCTTTTCTTCACATATGAAAAACATCGCGGAGATTATGAATGCTGCAACGAATCATACTCTTTTACTTTTCGATGAAATCGGCAGCGGTACAGAGCCAAATGAAGGAGCGACACTCGCGATTTCGATTCTAGAAGAGTTTTATCAAATGGGTTGTATCACCGTCGCGACAACACACTATGGAGAGATCAAGCGTTACTCCGAACAGCACCCTGATTTCATGAATGCTGCGATGAAATTTAACCAAGATACGTTAGAGCCATTGTATCAATTGAGTATTGGCGAATCCGGGGATAGTAATGCCTTATGGATTTCTAGAAAAATGAAGCTGAAGGAATCCGTGCTTCAAAAAGCAAAGGGCTATATGGACAATAAAGAATATGAGCTAACACTTGTGAACCCTGACCGGGTAAAAAAACCGACACGTCGAAATGAACGCAGCACAGAAATTTATCCTTACCAAAAAGGTGATCGCGTTACGTTACTCGATCATCATGATAAAGCGATTATTTTTAAAGAGATGGATCACTTCTACAATGTCATCGTATTCTATCAAGGTGAAATGATCGAAACCAACGTAAAGCGGATTGCACTCGATATCCCAGCAAAAGACCTTTATCCAGACGGGTATGATTTAGATACTTTATTCACGGATTATCAAACACGCAAATTAGAGCATGATCTCAAGCGCGGCTCCAAGAAAGCTTTAAGAAAAATTCGTAAAGAGTTAAGAGGTGATTAAATGACGATTGATATCAGACAAGAAAAATCAACCGATTATCAAGAAACCTTAGCTGTGGTGCAGCAAGCCTTTTTAAACGAAGAATATAGTAATAAAAGTGAGCATCTACTTGTAAGTAAGTTAAGAAAATCGGCAGCATTTATCCCAGAACTCTCACTAATCGCTTTTGATGAGACGACGATTGTTGGACATATTCTTTTAACGAAGATTACGATTGAATATGATGGAAAGAAAGTAAATTCCTTAGCCCTTGCTCCGGTATCGGTTTTGCCAGCTTATCAGAAAAAAGGAATTGGTAGCCATTTAATTCGTACAGCTTTAGAAAAAGCAAAAGAACTTCACTATGATTCGGTCATCGTTCTTGGGCACCCCCAATATTATCCTAAATTCGGGTTCCAAAAGGCGAGTAAGTGGGGTATCCAAGCACCTTTTGACGTAACAGATGATTCCTTCATGGCACTAGAATTAGCAAAAGATAGTCTCGAAAATGTTCGCGGGACTGTCGTTTACCCAAAGGCTTTCTTCGAATGAAATATGGTTTGTTTTAATTGAATACGCATAAAAGAGATAAGTGGGCCTGTGACCACCTATCTCTTTTTTACTGCTGTTGTTTTTAAATCATCCTCAAAGCCTGCGAAGAGTGGACTAATCAATTGACCCAAAAAGAAATGAACCAAAAGTATTGTTGCATGATAAACAGGATTCTCTATGGGGCTTAATAAGATGAATACTAACATCGGTAAAAAACCCATAAATGTCATGAACCATCCACTTTTTCCTGTTATGTATAAAGTCGCTGTACAAGCATCACACCAAATTCTCTTCCGTCTCAATGATGCTTTATATACTTCCTTCCACTCAATAGACTTATGACAATGACTGCATTTTTTCATATCTACCCACTGTTCTTTATAAAGATTTACTTAAACATTTTTTCCATCCTTTACTTAGGTTCACAAAACGCGAAGTCTATATGATTACTGTCATTAAAACCTTTTTATCACGTCACACTTCTTTTCTCTAAATACGCTTCAATATACCTCATCGTACCACTCGTAAGATTATCTGGTAAACCCTCTATATCAAAATAAGCGGCTCCGATAGACTCTTTGCCATCTATTCTAATCTCACCACTTGCTGATGAGGTTGCATATATAGCTGTTACTGAATACAACTCGTCACCATGTGCTAATTTTAAATAAAACTCTTTTCCCGAACAGATGTTAATGAGTTCGAGCTCCTTTATTTCAAGCCCTACCTCTTCCTTCACTTCTCTTTGTGCAGTCTCCTCTAAGCTTTCTCCCATCTCCATTAACCCACCAGGTAAACCCCAGCTTCCATCGTAACGATGCTGTAGCAATAACTGCCCCTGCTCATTAAAAATTAATACAACAGAACCCGGCAAGATTAATGGACGATGTCCAACTAATTTTCTTAATTCCATCGCATAACTCATATTTATCCCCCTCACAAAGAAACGAAATTTTCAATTATCTTATCTTGAACGCAACCCTTTTCTTGTTAGCCACAACGCGATTTAAAAACCTTTCTCTTTGTTGCATCGTCTAACTATATACGTATGATCCAATGACATGATTACTTGAGTTTATCACAACGATCTAAACGGAGTTGATTCTATGAGCTTTATCACAACCATGATTTTAATCGTTATTTTCGTCTGCTTCAATGCTTTCATTATTCTTATTTCGCCCGTACTATGGTTGTATCATAATATCCTAAGAAACAGCCATATTTTATTTTCTTTCAGTCTACTTCTTTATCCTCTTTGTTTATTTACAATCAGCCACCTGTTGAGGAAATATGGCTCAGAATTATATACAGCAGACTTTTATGCTCAATTTAGTTCCCGGCACTCTCACCCTTTATCAGTTGATGGTGGATTTTATTATAGCCTGAGTGGGTATCTCTTATTGATACTTACTTTATGTATTACTTTCGTTATTTTAATTCTTATAGGATTGAGATTAATGAAGTTCATTTTTAAAGAGTCGCATTAAGACGCTCTCGAACTACAGCTGCTTTAAATAAGCAATCTTCTCAAAATCTTTACGGTTATTTTTATCTGCTCGATAGCTATCTTTTGATGAGGCCATATAAACACGCAAATATTGCTCCTTATTCAGCAAATAATACTTGATATGCCCATCCACTTTCATTTCTAACTCATCCAAAGGTATTCCTGCAAAATCAGGTAGTGTATCTATAGCTGCAAATTCAACAGTGGATCCATCTTGAGAAAACGCATGCTCATGTAAATCGGTTAACTCATAACCTAGACCTTCCATAAGAGATACGATGTTATCCCATTGATAGATCGAGAGTTCAGGAGCGACCTCAAATCCTCTTTTATCTCCAGGAATATGTATATCCAAATCCCGAACATGCCATGACCTTCCTGTCACAACTTCAAACCCTACTGAACCCATAAGCAACGGAACGATATCTAATTCATTAAGTTTTTCGGTTATTCTTATAAACTCTAGAAATTTGTTTGCTTCCACATAATCAACCTTTCATTTTGTTTTTTTATTAAATGTTATTTAAACAAATGCACACGTATCCTTGTATCCTTTTAAGATACAAAGATTGAACTAAGACTAGTAACTAGTCCACTAATGAAGAGAATGATAAAAACGCTAATATGTTTTCCACTTTTCTTCACAAAATCATTCGTTAACTTATCCCCTATCTGATATTTCTTAAACTGTCGCCAAAATGAATATAATGAAAAAAGTGCAAGTAAATAAAAGATAATAGATGTAATCGCTAAAGCTAGCATTTTCTTCATCCTACCTCCTAGTATTATATTCTGATCCATATTTTACACTAAATGTTGGAAAAAGACTTACCGATTTTTTATACTTATAAGAAACACATGGGCATCGTATTCAACCGCAAAAAAAATAATAGGAAATTCATTTGTTTTTTTGATAAAATCAATTTTCAACAACTACGAGGAGTGATTAAATGACCGAACCACGGACAATTCCTATTTTTGATTGTGACTATCATCTATTTGATCAACATATTGAGTTCTACACAGCACTAGGCTTCCAGATGACCTATTATCAAAAATCGCCGTACCGTTTCGCCTCTGTCGAAAAGGCGGGGATTGGTGAATTTAGTTTCTACGGGGCGAAAAATTATGAAACAGAAGGTAATATTGGCGGCTGCTATGTCGCCGTACCGAATGTGAAAGAAATTTATGAAGAGTTAAAAGCTAATCTAAAAGCTTATTACGGGAAAATTCCAGCAAAAGGTACCCCCCGTATATCTAGACTCAATCGTACCACCGAAGATTGGCGGGTCAACATCACCGATTTTAGTGGTAACTCTATTATCATCGGAACCTCATTAGGCGATTCAACAGATTTAATGAAAACAGAGGACATAAGAGTCAAGGAATTGGATTCTAAATTCGAAAAACTGTATACACAAGCCTATCGCTTCGCATTTTCAAAAGAAGACTTCCTTGCTGCCAGAAATACCTTAGAAGTTGCCTTCAAAAAGCATCAGCATCATGCACCTCAACAATTACTTATAAAAGCAACCGTATTACAAATGGAAGTGTTTATAAACCTTGACCAACAAGAATTTGCTAAAAGAGCTGTCCAACGAATCAACAAACTCAACCTTAGTGATAAAGAAAAACTTGCCCTTGATGAGACATTCCAAAGACTTAATGAACTTCAAGAAGAATTACACTAAAATTCCCAAAAAAAGAGTTTGACGCTAGCCTCTAAAGTGCGTTAGTATTAGCTATTGCATTTTCAGGAGGAATAACAATGAGCGAAATCATTCCATTTTTAATTTTATCATTATTTATTGTTTTGGTTCCTGGTGTCGACTTTGCATTAATTACTAGGAGAACGATTGCTCACGGAAAATTAGACGGTCTTAAAATGGTGTTAGGTTTAACAACAGGAACATTATTTCATACATAAATAGCCGCTGTTGGCCTATCTGTCATTCTCATGCAATCGGCTTTAGCCTTTGAAGTTATTCGCTATCTTGGAGCGATTTACTTAATTTATTTAGGCTTAACATCCTTTATAAAGAAGAAAAAAACGCCGATCGACATTCATAATCAACCTGAAGAAACAGTAAAAGTGAAGGCAGGCTCAGCCTACAAACAAGGATTAATATCCAATATCTTAAATCCAAAGGTAGCCCTATTTTTCTTAACATTTCTTCCACAGTTCGTAATCCCTAGTTATAACGCTAGTTTGCAATTTGTAATTATGGGTTCTATTTACGGCCTATTCACTATCATTTGGTATACGATCCTCGTCTATCTATTAGCATATATACGTAAATGGTTGCTATCACCTAAGGTTCAAGGAGCCATTGATAAAGTAACAGGACTCGCCTTATTAGCATTTGGAATTAATATCCTGATGGATAGTTCCACCAGAGACTAAATAAACCAATCAACGCACAGCCATTTAAGGGGCTGTGCGTTGATTATTTTAGTTACATCACTACTTCACACTGGTCCCTTCTTTTCAAGGTTATGTTGTTACTAATATCAACAAAATATTTACATGTAATATAGATATGTTCTTAAAAATACTAAATTAGAAATATAACAATTGATTTGATTGAGAAAGCCATGATGAGTTCCTTTAGACCTTAAACCAATAAAAGCAAACGATAAGCAGACGTGTTTTAGAGCAAATTCTATAAAAAAATACTATAAGATACATCTAATAACTTATAAGAATTGCGTCCTGCAAAGAAGGAAACCGGTTTACTAAAATTAGCAGAATATTAAAAATAAAACTTGCAAAGTCACTTATTTGGTTATAATATTCTCCTTAAGGAAGCGTTTGCTCAACAATTTTACCTCCTTTTTAGAAACCGGTTTCTTTAATATATTCCTGCTGTGGAGGTCGAGTCACACACGGTTAAACGCTACTGCTATCATTTTATCGACGATTTTAAAAAAAAGCGAGGGGGATGGCAAGATGAATAACATGAAGAAATGGTTAATGGTGGGACTAATATCAGTAATCGCTTTAGCAATGTCTGCTTGTAATGGTGATGGTAATGAAACGACGATAGGAGACAGTGAGGAGCAAGTAGAACTTACTTTTTGGGTTTTTGGAGCTACCAACTATGAGGAATTGTCGGAGGTTTATAAAGAAGTGAATCCAAATGTAACAATTAAAGTTAGAGCTGCGGAAACGGCCGAGCATCATGACGCCTTATTCACTGCACTATCTGCTGGGAGTGGTGCACCAGATATTGCGATGCTTGAAATTGATCAATTAGATCGCTTTAAAGTAGCTCAGGATCGATTTACAAATTTGTATGACCTCGGTGCTAAAGATATTGAAGATTTATACCTAGACTGGAAATGGTCTACTGGCGAAAATGATTCAGGTGATTTTCTTATTGGTCTTCCTACAGATATAGGGCCAAAAGCACTTTATTACCGTACTGATGTTTTTGAGGAAGCAGGTTTACCAACGGAACCAGCTGAAGTTGAGGCACTTATTAGCACACCTGATGCTTTTAAAGAAGCAGGTCTACAAGTGAAAGAAACGACAGGTTTACCTTTTGTAGATAGTATGGAGATGGCATTTCGTGCATTGCTTGATCCAGCTATAGAAACTTATTTAAATCCAGAAGGTGAACTAATCATTGAGCAAGAAGGTAATGCAGTAAAAGAAGCATACGACTATGCTGTTGAGTTAAATGACGCAGGGTTAGTTGGTAATTATACCTTGTGGAGTGCAGAATGGACAAATGCAGTAAATAAAGGAGATTTCGCTGCTCAATTAGGTGCTGGATGGTTAAAGGGGTGGATGGAAGGTAATGCACCCGAAGCATCTGGCCATTTTAAAGTCGCTACCTTGCCAACTGAATTTGCAGCAAACTGGGGTGGCTCATACATCTCAATACCTTCAGAAACTAAACATTCACAAGAGGCTTATGATTTTATTGAATGGTTAGTATCCCCAGATAATCAATTAGTATCATTTAAAAGTCATGGATTATTCCCTTCTGCACCGTCCGTGTACGAAATGGACGAATTTACGGCAAGTGAAGATGCCTTCTTTGGGGGGCAAGTAACTTCAGAAGTTTTTGCCAAAGCTGCACAAGATATCGAAGGTGCCGTCTACAAAGGCGAAAAATACTTCCCTGTTCATCAGAACATCATTGACGCCCTAGATAATGTTCAAAATGGCGGAGATCCTGAGGAGGAATGGGCTGCAGCTGTAAAACGCGCACAAGACGTGATTAGTCGTTGATTTTACATTATCGATTATAAGACGATTTAGGTATGACAGAACATATCGTCATACCTAAATCTATGAAGGAAATGAGGTGTAAATATGGTTTCTACAATTAAAAAAAGACTTACTAATAAAAGACTGCGTTCTGAAGATAAAAAAGATATGATTTCAGGTTATCTCTATATTGCCCCTTTTTTTATCATATTTGCTGTTATTGGGCTTTACCCAGCTGTGTTCAGTTTATATTTAGCTTTCCAAAAGTGGAATGGGTTAAGCGACATGGTCTTTGTTGGCTTAGATAATTTTAAAGTAGTATTAGTAGACCCCCTCTTTTGGAAGTCTCTTTATAATACGATTGTTATTGGTTTAATGGGGACTGCGCCACAACTTGTCGTTGGAATTATATTAGCATTTTTATTAAATTTAACGTACTTACGCTTTCGGAATTTTTTTCGAGTGACCATCTTTATGCCTTATATTACTTCTATGGTCGCCGTTGCCCTTATTTTTAGTGTCTTATTTAGCAACCACGAATCGTCACTCGCCAATTCTGTCATTAGTTGGTTTGGACTTGAGCCAGTTAATTGGGCCACTTCAGAATGGGGAACCAAGTTGGCTATATCATTGATGGTTTTTTGGCGTTGGGTTGGCTATAACACCATTATTTATTTGGCGGGCATTCAGAGTATCTCGCATGACCTGTATGAAGCAGCAACGATTGATGGTGCAAATAGATTTCAGCAATTGTTATTTATTACAATCCCATTATTAAAACCTTTTATCATTCTCACTGTCTTCTTTTCAACAGTAGGAGCTTTACAATTATTTGCCGAGCCAACCATTTTTTTAGGTCCATCTGCGTTTACTAGAGATGAAGCCATGACAGTGGTTATGTATTTGTATCGAGACGCTTTCCGATTACAGTCTTTTGGAACAGCTTCAGCAACAGCGATTATTTTGTTAGTTGTCATTATTATCTTCTCTACCATTAATACATTACTTACATCTGGTTATGGTAGAAAGAGAGGAGTAAACGGATGAGTGAGATAGCCGGAACGAAAAAATTCACCATCGGACGTATATCCGTATATATATTTTTATCTAGTGCTTCTTTAATATCACTCTTCCCATTTTACTGGATGTTTGTCATGGCTACTCGGCCAAGTTCTGCCTATAATTCAATTCCTCCAACGATTACACCTGGAAACTTATTAGTAGATAATTTTCAAAAAGTGCTTGGTACCATTGATTTTTTTAAAGCGATGGGCAACACAGTTATCTTATGTACAGTCGTAACATTGGTTGTGTTATTGATTAGTTCATTAGCCGGATTTGCTTTTGCTAAATTTAAGTTTCCTGGTAAGAACACCTTATTTATTTGTATATTGTTAACGATGGTTATCCCACCACAATTAGGGTTAATCCCTCAGTATTATTTAATTGCTAATCTTGGTTTACTCGATACATTACAAGGTGTTGCCATCTTATTTTTCTTAAATCCCTTAGGCATCTTTTTAATGAGGCAATATGTGAGTAGCTCTGTGCCAGACGAATTAATCGAAGCAGCTAAACTAGATGGCTGTTCGAACTTCAAAATCTACCGAAGGATTGTGTTACCCATCATTTTACCTGCCTTTGCAACACTAGGTATTATTGTTTTCACCGCTGTTTGGGGAGAGTTCCTTTGGCAATTTACAATTCTCCGCGACCCTGATATGT
Organism: Alkalihalobacillus pseudalcaliphilus; assembly: GCF_028610675.1. Lineage (NCBI taxonomy): Bacteria > Bacillati > Bacillota > Bacilli > Caryophanales > Bacillaceae > Alkalihalobacillus > Alkalihalobacillus pseudalcaliphilus. The sequence continues at coordinate 4,615 of NZ_JAQQWS010000012.1, read as the reverse complement.
ACACCATTCAAGTTGCACTAGCTACTCTTGGGAACACGTATAATGTTGATTTCGGTATGATTATGTCTGGTGTATTTTGGGCAACAATTCCATTATTAATTATATTCTTATGCTTTAATCGCCTCTTTATTTCAAGTATTACTGAAGGTGCAGTTAAATAGCCGGATGAAAACTGTTATACTTCTATGAAAAGAAGAAGAATTTTATAACTTCACAGTAAAGTGATTGAATTCTATACAGAATGGAAAGGACTACCATGAATTTAACGATTAGGGATATTGCAAAAAAAGCAGGGGTATCGCCTGCAACAGTTTCAAAAATCATAAATAATTACAATGGGATTAGTGAAAAAACAAAGAAAAAGGTCATGGATATTATTGATGAGACAGGTTATCTTCCTACATTCTCAGCTAAAGTCCTGGCCACAAAGAAATCAAATTTAATCGGTTTAATTTATGCTGGGAAAGTCAACGTAGATTTTACCCACCCTTTTTTTAACGAAGTTGTAACTGCATTCAAGAAAGCAATTGGTTTATTAGGCTATGATATTATCATGTTTTCCAATGAACAATTTTACAAAGATAATGGAAGTTATTTAGCGAGATGCTCACATTTCCACGTTGATGGTTGTGTCATTATTGCTGGTGAAGATGTAGAAGATTCCATTTATGAGCTAGTTGAAAATGGCGTACCTTGTGTTGGAATTGATATTGAATTAGAGCAACCAAAAGCAAGCTACGTCATGACAGATAATATCCACCTCGCAAGAAAGGTAGTCCAACATTTTTATTTATCTGGTGTAAAAGCAATCGGATACATAGGCGGAAAAAAAGACTCTGTTATTTCTATGTATCGTGAGCAGGGGTTTAATGAAGCTATGGCTCAATTAGGTCTAATTATTAATGATGATTGGATTAAATATGGTGATTTCCATGAGGAGAGTGGCTATCTAGCGATGAAGGAAATATTTAAAACAAAGTTCTATCCACAAGCCATTTTTGCAGCATCAGATTTTATGGCAATTGGAGCAATAAGGGCAATAAAAGAACAAGGCTTACAAGTTCCTGATGATATAAAAATAATCGGCGTTGACGATATTGAAGTTTGTCGCTACAGTAATCCGACATTAACGACAATAAGACAAGATAAAGAACGTTTAGGCAAACTAGCAGCTCGGATGTTAAATGATTTAATTAATGGAACCTCACACATGAAACCAATCCTTACTGATTCTGAGTTAATCATAAGAGAGTCTTGCGGAAATAAGATGAAAACTTAGGTTGATAGAAACATATCTAGAACGGAGGGACATAATGGCATTTATTGAATTTCCTAAAGAGATAAAATGGGGTGTAGCAACAGCCTCTTATCAGATAGAAGGTGCAGCTTTTGAAGATGGTAGAGGTGCCTCAATTTGGGATACTTTCTCTCGTACTCCAGGTAAAATAAAAAATGGTGACAATGGTGACATCGCTTGTGATAGCTACCACCGTTATGAAGAAGATATTCAAATGATGAAAGAGCTTGGTATCGACATTTATCGCTTTTCTATTTCTTGGCCACGCATTTTTCCAACAGGCACTGGTGAAGTAAATCAAGCAGGACTTAATTATTATCATAATCTTGTAGATTGTCTAAGAGCAAATCAAATTGAACCTATGTGTACATTATATCATTGGGACCTCCCTCAAGTATTACAAGACCAAGGTGGATGGGCAAACCGAGAAACAATCGAGGCGTTCGCACATTATGCTGAACAGATGTTTCGTGAATTTAACGGAAAAATCACAAAATGGATAACCATAAACGAACCTTGGTGTATTTCATTTTTATCAAACTTTATTGGTGAACATGCACCTGGTAATCACGACTTGCAATTAGCAACAACGATATCTCATCACCTTTTAGTAGCACATGGAAGAGCTGTTACCAAATTTCGTTCATTAGGAATTAAAGGTATCATTGGTTATGCTCCCAACCTTGAATGGTTCGAGCCTTTTAGCAATAAGAAAGAAGATATTGAGGCATGTAACCGAGGAATGGCTTGGTTCATTGAATGGTTTATGGACCCTGTTTTTAAAGGCTCATATCCAGAATTCTTAGTAGAATGGTTTGAAAATAAGGGAGTTTCGCTCCAAATTGAAGACGGTGATTGGGACCAAATTAATCAAACCATTGACTTTATTGGAATTAATTATTATACAGGATCGGTCGGAAGATACAAACAAGGAGCAGAATTATTTGACCTCGAAAAAATTGATATCCATTATGAAAAGACAGATATCGGTTGGAATATTTACCCGCAAGGCTTTTACAAGGCTCTAAAAAAGCTAACTAGTCAGTATAATCGGATTCCTATTTATATTACTGAGAATGGTGCATGCTATAACGATGGAGTACTCCATGGAAGAGTTCATGACATCAATAGGATCAAATATCTAGAACAACATTTAACATCTTTAAAAAGAGCAATTGATTCAGGAGTAAATATAAAAGGTTACTTAACTTGGTCGTTGCTTGATAACTTCGAATGGGCAGAAGGTTATGATAAACGCTTTGGTTTAGTTCATATTGACTTCCAAACATTAAGAAGAACAAAAAAAGATAGCTATTTTTGGTATGAAAAGATGATACGTCATAATGGATTTCACATCGGACAGTAACATAGAGTAAAGTAGCTATACTTAATAATAAACACCCAGACATTTAAATTACTGTGTTTTTTTTATACTTCGATAACAAGCTATACGAATAAAAGCATCGTTAAATCAAAGGAGATAAATTATGTTAAACGAGTATATCCAAAAGTTGCTTGAAACATTAGCAGCATTTATCATCCTTCATATTCTATGGCTAGTAAGTTGTTTGCCCATTATAACGATTTATCCAGCGACAGTTACGTTATTTGAGATTGTTAGAAAGTGGAGAATCAATGGAGTTAACTATCAGATAACAAAAGAATACACCTCACTTTTGAAAGAAAACTGTATAAACTACCTTTTATTCGGAGTGTGTTGGAAATTTATTAGTGTTATTCTCTTTACCTACATTTATTTCATTTGGAGCATTGAACTGTTTGGAAAAACATTATTAATTTCTCTTGGATTAATTGTTTTATTTTTATACGGGGGAATTTCATTATATTTATTTCCGCTCACTGCTCATTTTAACCTTCCTAAAAAAATTATATTAAAAAACGCAAGCCTACTAGCTATAGGAAAAATGGGTACTACTGTCGTTGCCCTACTCATAATTGGCCTTATCAATATAAGTATGTATTATTTCAATCTACTTTTTTGGATAAGCAGTAGTTTAACCGCATACTTACTATACATACTTATCAGCAACAGAAATCCACGCCTCTGGGTTGGAACCAACGATAAGTAAATCCGCATTGATTACACTTGCTTTCCAATCATTACTTCTTCTAAAACCTCAAGGAAACACTTAAGCTTTCATTTTCTTCTTTTGCATACTCATGAAGTGGCACGAAGAGAACCGATTCGTCTCGCGGACGTACTTGGTTTTCTTCCTTCGATCAGTTTCGGGTGCTTCGCTTCGTAGGGGCTGCTTCTTCGAACCAGCGCTCTTTTGCGCCGAGCATTCTCTTTATGCATATTAAAAAACACATCCCTAAAGGAATGTGTTTAATCTGCCTGGCAACGTCCTACTGTCTCTTCGGATTCTCTTCTTCGGGGAAGTATGGCATGTAGCGATTTCCCCGATGCCTCTCACGAGGTCGCACGAAGAGAACCGATTCGTCTCGCGAACGTACTTGGTTTTCTTCCTTCGATCGCTTTCCGGGGCTTCGCTTCGTAGGGGCTGCTTCTTCGAACCAGCACTCTTTTGCGCCGAGCATTCTCTTTATGCATATTAAAAAGCACAATCCATTTGGATCGTGCTTTATCGCCTGGCAACGTCCTACTGTCTCTTCGGATTCTCTTCTTCGGGGAAGTATGGCATGTAGCGATTTCCCCGATGCCTCTCACGAGGTCGCACGAAGAGAACCGATTCGTCTCGCGAACGCACTTGGTTTTCTTCCTTCGATCGCTTTCCGGGGCTTCGCTTCATAGGGGCTGCTTCTTCGAACCAGCGCTCTTTTGCGCCGAGTATACTCTTTATGCATATTAAAAAACACATCCCTAAAGGAATGTGTTTAATCTGCCTGGCAACGTCCTACTGTCTCTTCGGATTCTCTTCTTCGGGGAAGTGGGGCATGTAGCGATTTCTCCGATGTCTCTCACGAGGTCGCACGAAGAGAACCGATTCGTCTCGCGAACGCACTTGGTTTTCTTCCTTCGATCGCTTTCCGGGGCTTCGCTTCGTAGGGGCTGCTTCTTCGAACCAGCGCTCTTTTGCGCCGAGTATACTCTTTATGCATATTAAAAAACACATCCCTAAAGGAATGTGTTTAATCTGCCTGGCAACGTCCTACTCTTGCAGGGGGAAGCCCCCAACTACCATTGGCGCAAAAGAGCTTAACGGCCGTGTTCGGCATGGGAACGGGTGTGTCCTCTTCGCTATCGCCACCAGACATATTGAGAGGGTTCTCTCAAAACTAGATAATCTGAAAACATGTGTCAAGAAAAAGTAATGGATAAGTCCTCGACCGATT
>NZ_JAQQWS010000011.1:0-96741 GCF_028610675.1 Alkalihalobacillus pseudalcaliphilus | reverse complement strand
ATGGAACCGCCGTATACGGAACCGTACGTACGGTGGTGTGGGGGGTGGAGGTTAGTCGCCTCCTTCTATCCCGATTGTAGTGGTGGTATATATGGACCTAATAACCATCAAAAGATTAATAGCAGAGGGCAAGGAGATAAAGTTTTATCAGCACAAGTCTTGGCGTGGATTAAGACTCCAAGCCTTAGACCGTGACCACCATGAGTGCCAGGAGTGTAAGAGACAGGGGCGGGTAACTACAAATTTTATTACCCCTAATGGTGACACCCTATCACCCCTAACCCCTGCACCCCACATACCCTATGGTCGGGAGCCTAACCGCGGAAGAGAAACGAAAAGAAAAAATGTTTTGCAAGTGCATCATCTTAAAGAGCTTAAAGATTTTCCGCATCTTGCTTTGGTCTTGGATAACACTGAGACGTTATGCATTTGGTGTCACAATGATGAGCATGACCGACTAGGGGACTGCCAAGGTGGGGAGCGGTTTACCAACGAGGAACGATGGTGAAAGAAATCATACTTAATTAAAGGTGTCAAGAGATAAAAAAGACAGACAAGCTTCACCTTCATTCGTTGAGAGTGACCACGGCTGAGAAATAAGACCCCCGCTCAAAAAGTTTTGCCTTTATCCTGGGGGACGTGAAACGGGAGGGGGCCAATAGAAATTAAATTTATGGGTTCTTGCGCGTAATGAATAATTGGGTAAAAAAGGAAAAGGGAGGAGGGCGAAAAATGGCGAAACTTAAACGTGAAAATTTACGGAAACGTATTGAAAAAGACTTGAAAGACCAACTTGTTGAAAATTTCATTAGTGGATATCATTATGAAGATTTGGTTCAAGATTATTTGTCTTTATGGGATCTTAAATGTAGATTGATAGATGATATTGAACGAAATGGGATTCAGGTTAAAGGGATGCATGGACCTAAATCGAATCCATCCATTGGCGACTTGCATAAGACAAATGATAGAATGCTTAGAATTTTATCTGAAATTGGAATAAAACCATCGGCAACTGAACAATCAGGTAATATCGATGATGACGACTTCTAATTATAGGTACCATGAATATATCGATGTTTATTTTCAAAAAGTAGCCGATGGGGAAATCATTGCATCAAAAGAAATTCATGAGCTAATTACTTATCTAAAAATTGTTCTAGATAAACCAAATGTATATATTGATGAAAATGAAATAAGTAAAGCGGCAGAAAACATTCATGAATATTTTCCATTCGAGCTGTTAGATTGGGAAAAATTTATTTTGGCTTTTGTTGTCGGTGTCTTTTATGAGGATGGCTCGTTAGTGTTTAACGAGTTTTTTTTAATGCTCGGACGAGGTGCAGGGAAAAATGGATTTATAGCTGCCTTAAGTTTTTATTTAATTGGTAAGCAAAATATTGCTAAATATGACGTCGCCATTGTTGCAACAAGTCAAGAGCAAGCTAAAACATCTTTTATGGATGTACACGGTGTTTTGGAGGATCATTGGAAAAAGCTCAAGCGATTCTTTAAAAAAACATTAAAGATGATTGGGTATTTAAAAACCCGTTCTAAATTAATCTATTATACAAACAATGCCAAGACGAAAGATGGTTTGCGTCCAGGCGCAATTATATTTGATGAAGTCCATGCTTATGAGGATGAAGAAAATATAAAAGTATTTACATCGGCTTTGGGAAAAGTTCCGCGTCCAAGACGTTTTTATATCACTACGGACGGAAATCTTCGTGACGGATTTCTCGATAGGATGAAAGAAGAAGCGAAAATGATTTTACGCGGTGAAATAAAAAATAGCCGTATGTTTCCGTTCATTTGTAGATTAGATTCAGCCGATGAGGTTCATGATTTCCAAATGTGGGAAAAGGCGAATCCTTCTATTCGTCATTTTCCTGATCTCCGCTTGGAAATGGAGATTGAATACAATAATCTAGAACATCGTAAATCTGCGAAACTTGAATTTATGACGAAAAGGATGAACATCCCTTCTGTCGATGCATATGATGCCATTGCAGTTTGGGAAAAAATCAAGGCAACTAACAAGCCAATACCGGAATTGAAAGGTATGACTTGTATCGGAGCAATTGATTACTCTGATACGACTGATTTTGTTGGAGTTGGATTGTTATTCAAAAAGGACGGCAAATATGTTTGGTTGCATCATACGTTCATCAATAAAAAATCGATAAAAAATTATAATTATAAGGTTGATTGGCGATTAGCAAAAGAACAAGGTTATGTCACCATCATTAAAGATGAAACGAATAAGCCAGAGCATATTGCTAAATGGTTTGCTGAGCAAGCAAGGCACTACAAAATCAAACTAATCACTGCGGATATGTATCGTATCAATTATTTGCGTGAAGAATTTGAAGCTATGGGCTTTTCTAAATTGGAAATAGCTCGTTCTGGTTCAAAAACTCACACCCAGTTGCAACCAATTGTCGAAGACTTATTCGCCTATGAAAATTTGATATTTGGTGATGATCTTATGATGCGTTGGTACACTAATAACGTTTATATCAAACGTGATGGAAAAGGTAATATCACCTATGAAAAAATCGATCCGAAGTTTAGAAAAACTGACGGATTTTTTGCTTTGCTGCATGCCTTACAATATGAGAGCGAGTTACCTAAACAGCAAAAATTGGTGGTATTTAAAGCACGAACGTATTAAGGAGGTGAGAGAGTGTGGTTTAGTGAATTTATTGGTGGGGTTTTAAAAAAAGACAAAAAACAGTTTGATTTAAAGACCGTTATCATGGAGCTGGGTGTTAATGCGTATTACAAACGATTAGCGATCGATGCTTGTATCGATCTAATAGCTAATACTCTATCAAGAGCAGTTTTTCGAACTTTTGAAGAAGGGCATGAGGTAAAAAAGAATAATTACTATCTTTTTAACGTCGAACCAAATATTAATCAAAATGCAACGGATTTTATACATGAGTTAGTGTCGCGTCTTGTTAATAAAAATGAATGTTTAGTCATTATGCATGATGAACAATTATTCATTGCGGAAAACTGGGAAGTTGTAGATTTAGCATTTAAGGAAAAATTATATAAAGATGTGACGATCAAAGATTTAACGCTTAATAAAGTGTTTCGAGAATCGGAAGTTCTTTTTTATAAGTTGAATAATAAGCGTATTCTCGACGTTATTGATGGCCTATACAAAGATTATGGTAAGTTCATTTCAGCTGCATCTAATCTTTATAAACGAAATAATGCATTGCGTGGAATTTTAGAAATGGACATATCTCGGGCACAGACCGATGAAGAACAAGAGATGATTGAGGATTTATTCAATGTTCAATTCAAAGAGTTTTTTGAAGCTGAAGGTGGCGCAGTTCTTCCGTTACAAAGTGGCTTAAATTTTGAAGAAGTCTTTAGCGGATCCAATAGTAGTCAATCCGCATGGAAAGACAGTCGTGATATCAGAGCTATCATTGATGATGTTATAGATTTTGTAGCGATCTCTTTGCATGTACCTAAAGGATTGATCAAAGGTGATCTTGCTGACGTAGAAGCTCAAACCGATAACTTTTTAATGCTATGTATCGCTCCGATCGCTGAATTACTTGAAGATGAAACCAATCGCAAGTATTACAGGAAAGAAAATTATTTAAAGAGGACGTATTTGAAGATTGATGCATCCATGATTAAACATGTTGATATTACAAGGCTTGCTAATGCATTAGACAAGCTTTTTTCTAGTGGCACACATTCTATTAATGAAAACAGGAATTTGTTAGACAAAGAACCGCTAGAAGAAGAATGGGCCTCCAAACATTTCATAACGAAAAACTATGCAGAAGCTGAAGAACATTTGAAAGGGGGTGAGGGTGGTGACAAAGATCAAGCGATTTAAAAATGAAAAATTTAATGAAGTTGCTTCAAGTATTAATCATGAATTTAAGGCTTCTACAAGTGGTGATACAACCGAATTGACCATTTACGGTGATATTGGAGAGTCATGGTGGTATGATTCGGTTTCGGCCAATGACGTTCGTGAGGCTCTGAAAAATGTGGAGACAGATAACATCGATGTCCATATTAATAGTGCTGGTGGAGATGTATTTGACGGTATCGCTATATACAATCAACTCAAGAATCATAAAGCGAGAGTAACGGTTTATGTTGACGGTTGGGCGGCATCAGCTGCATCTGTAATTGCCATGGCTGCGGATGAACTAATCATGAATACAGGTTCTATGTTAATGATTCATGAGGCGTGGACTTTTGCGATTGGAAACAAAAGCGATATAGAAAAGACGTTAAACTCTCTAAAGGGTGTTGATAAGTCTATTGTAGACATTTATATGACTCGTTTTAAAGGAGAGCGTAGCGAAATAGAGACAATGCTACAAAACGAGACGTGGTTTACATCTGACGAAGCTGTAGATATCGGTTTAGCAGATCGAGTGAATGAAGTTGTCAAGGATGATGATACAGCTCCAGAAGAATATAAGAACTCAGTGCTTCAGCGTTTTCGTGCCCACAAGGTTCATCAAGAACAAAATACATTTTTAAACAAATTTAAACGCCAAAACTAGGGCGTTTTTTATTTTGGAGGGAGAAAAATTATGAAAAAGAATTTTTTAGTGCAGATGCACCTACAGACGTTTGCTGGTATGAAGAACTTAGACGGGAAAGACAAGGGGTTTGACAAAGACGCTCAAATTAATGCAATGGCAGAAGCATTTGAGAGTAGCGATCCGAAAGAGGTTGCCGAAAAAATCGTAAACAACTTTGAAACAAATTTCAATAGCATCCAAACGTTGATGCAGGAGACGATCAAGGATGCTAAGCTAGCAAATGATGAAAATTGGAATGATCAAGTTCTAGCTTCTCGTGGTGTTCGCGTTCTTACAACAGAGGAAAAGAAATTTTATAACGCCGCCATCGACGTAGAGTCATTTGACGAAGTGCTTGAATTGATGCCACCAACTGTTTTTGAGCGTGTTTTTGAGGACTTGCACAAAGAGCATCCTCTTATTTCTGCTGTTAACTTCCAGCGCACTGGTGCAACAACGGCTTGGGTATTACGTAAAGAGGGAGCTACTCATGCATTTTGGGGCGATGTAACAGCGACAATCCAAGAAATGGTTGATAGTGGATTTCACACGGTTGAAATGGGTATGTACAAGCTTAGTGGTTTCTTAGTTGTCTCAAAGGCCATGTTTGAATTAGGGCCGCGTTGGTTAGATCGTTATGTTCGTGCGGTTATCTTAGAGGTCATTGCTGATGAGCTAGAAAACGTAATTGTAAAAGGTACAGGTGTTAAACAGCCTATCGGTATGATCAAGAATTTAGAAAGCTCCTTACATCCTACAAATGGCTACGAAGATAAAGAAGCAATTGTATTAGCTGACTTTTCGCCAAAAACAATCGGTAAACAGATCCTTGCTCCAACTACGAAAAATGGTACTCGTCGCTATACAGGTGTAACGCTAATTGTTAATCCACTTGATTATGCTGAAAAGTTCTTCGCTATTGGTGCCAAACAAAAGGATGACGGAACGTGGACGTTCAACAATTTTGCGGTGCCTGGCTTAAGTATTATCCAATCTTTTGCGGTGCCTTTAAACAAAATGATTGCGGGCAAGCCAAAGAACTACTTTATGGGTGTTGGTGTTAGTGCGAAGCTAGAAACAACTGACATTCTTCGTATGATTGAGGATCAACGCCTTTATTTAACTCGTCAATTGGTCAATGGTCGACCGTTAGATGCTGACTCGTTCACTGTGTATGAAATTTCTGCTTTTGGTGACGTGATTCCAGGAGTCGAGGGATAATGCTGGTAAAGCTTAAAGATTATCTTAAGATTACTTGGGATAATGAGGATGAATCACTAAACGGTTTGATTGAGCGAGGGAAAAACTATCTTAATAATATTGCTGGTAGGTCATTAGATTATGATGAGCATTCCATTGAGGAAGGTTTGTTGCTAGATTATTGTCGATATGGCTACAATCATTCCCTTGAAATGTTTCCGCATAATTTTTCTAGTGATCTTTTAAACCTTGCTTTACGAGAGGGTGTGAAGGCTCGTGAGGATGCTAAGGCGGCCACTAAATCCGATACATGATGTATTTAACGATGGATTTTTAGAATACGGTCGAAATGTTCCTATTAGGGAACGTGGTAAGCAAGTGGGCTCAACTTTTGCGGGAGAGGGCGTACTTGCTTTTCAGCTTATGAGTGCTAGAGACGAAGATTATCAGTTAGCTGGCACTCTTGGTGCTACCCTTGACTTAAAGATTAAAACAAGGTTTCCGCCTCATTTTAAGGATGTTAAGCGGTCAAAACTTGCTGCGGTCATCGATAAAACACAATATGACATTTTTAGAGTTGATTGGGATAGTAAACAAAACTATCTCTTTTTTTTGTTGCAGGAGGTGGGTCCGATTGAATGAACGATCTAAAGAAATCATGAGTGAACAACAGCAATTAATCTATGATGCTCTAAAATCATTCAATTTGAACGTGTACGAAGATGAAATGACTGATGATGACTTAAACCCTATGAACTTCTTTTTAATTGTCTATGGAGATTTTAAAAAGGAAGAAGCTATAGGGAAATTAAGGCAAGAAATTTATGTAGTCTACGTGTCTGAAGACAACGCTAATGTCGAAACGAATACCATTGACATCATTAGTTTGATTAGCAAGGTCAAAGCAGTTGAGTTTCAACAGACAATCAAAGAACGCATTAGGAAAGGTAAAACAGATAAATTTATCGACCGAGTGACGCTGGTCTTTTCTAGGTTGGTGAAATATGAATGAAGTTTGAACTTGATTATTCCGAGATTGAACTGTTAGAAGAGAAGTTTAAAAGGCTCCCAGAAAATGTAGAGCAGACTGTGAACACATATTTGCACAAAGAAGGGGTAAGTCATACCACCAAAGATATAACGGCTCTTATTCCTGTTTCTGTGCCTACTAAGCCTGGTAAGTTAAAAAGCCATGCTAGATTTAGAAAGTGGTCAACAGATGAAAAAGAAAATTTAGGGTTTACCGTTAAATCAAGGGGCGGTGCTGCTAATCGACCAGGTAGTTATGGTTACCTTGTTTTTCCGAATGAAGGGCGTGGCCCACGAAATCACAAGGAACAAAGCTTTATGGAACGCGGCCTTGAACGAGCAACACCAAGGATTATAAACGGAATCCATGATGAGATTGATAAAAAGATTGAGGAGGTATTATCTTAATGGCGACAGTAGTGAAAGAATTTGATGCAATATCTATTAAGAATTCAAGTGTGCAATTTATTGAAAATGGTACACCGTCAGAAGGCACAAAGTTCGGGAGCGTAGGAACGATTTCGGGTGAAACAACGATGAAAGAGCTTGTAAAAATGGTAGAAGGACAAGAAGCGAAGAAGCGTACCAAGCCTGAGAAACACGATCTGACTGTTTCTGCTCATGTGCCTGTAGATGTTTTGAGAAAAATTTTCGGATTATCAAAAGAAGGATTGAAGCCTGGTGTTTATTCATACGGGACTGAGGCTAAAGGCTTAGAATTTATATATACAGCAGATGTGATTGACGAATTTGAAGATGTGACGAAATTGATCGCATTTCCTAATTGCATCAGTGCCACTGGTTTTAAATTTACAGTGACCAATGGTGCTGACCAGGTTGCGGAAATGGAACTAAATCTCACGGCATATCCAGACGAATATAGCCAACTTTATTATGAGGCTTTGTCAGAGGAAGTCGATGATTCAACAGTAAAAACAGATTGGCATAAGTCATTTTCTCGTCAACTTGTTGCTGCTACTGGTGGCGGTGGAGGTGTAGAAGGATGACACAATTTAAAGCGATTGTTACTCAGGATGTGGCTGCTAATCGATTATTGTCTCTCTCAGGAGGGAATGGGGTACCAACCATTTCGATAACTGAATTGGGAGGGACTCCTGATTTTCGATCTACTGGTCCATTAACTGAAGGTCAAGAAGTTTATGTTACTATCAACAATGCTCCTATTTGGCAAGTTGAGTCAGGTCAAGTGTTAGAAGCGGGAGCATATGTAGAAGTTGGGGAGAATGGCGTTATTGTAGCATCTGAGGGTACAGGTATTGGCTTTTTGGCTGAACCTGTGGAAGAAGGTGGACTTGCACGTGTTGTCCGAAAATCATCTGGTAGTGGTGAGGGTGTGCAAGGTCCTCCTGGACCACAAGGCCCGAAAGGTGATAAGGGTGATAAGGGTGACAAAGGTGATACAGGTGAGCAGGGTCAACGAGGTCCAGCAGGAGCCAAAGGCGATCCAGGAGAAAATCCTTTTACAGCCGAAGAAGTCACGGCAATAAGAGCATTAATAGAGGATGGAGAGTAGGGGAGACCCTCTCTCTTTCTTTTTTTATGAGGTGAAATTATGACAAAACGATTTGAAACGATCACGTTGAAACACTCCGAAATGATTGAGGAAAACGGTGAATTTAAACAGGTCTTTGTTAATGAACAGAAACTACCTGCTACCATTACGAACTATTCCATGCATTTAGGTGAGAAGTTAGGACTTATTAAATCATCCAACATTACAGATTTAGCGGACTTGGACGCTGTTTTTCGATCTGCTTTAGACCCAGAAGCTAACAGGGAAGAAGCGTTGAAAGGCGTTGACACAACTAAATATTTGAAGGTTATATATCTCTCGATTATGGGAGTTAACCCAGGGTTAGACCTCACCTATGAGCAATTTACGCATTTATACCATGAGGATATACCAACAACCATTGAAACGTATGGTGCTCTTGTTTTGGCAACGATGCCTGTTGACCAGAACGCCTTTGCCGATGCTTTCAAAGAAACTACAAAAAAAAAGTAGACAACGAAGTCAAACAACCAGAACTAAAAGTTGAATGTGTTGAAGATCGGTATGTGCTCTATTGTTTGATAAGTGGAATAGAAGAGAAAATTTTTTGGCACTATCCAATAGTTAGTGTCGAACGAATTTACCAAGGAAAACAAGCGTATGACGGATGGAAAAATAATCCCCAGCCGAAATAGGCTTGTTTTTTTATGAGAGGGGTGAGCATGTGGCAAGGCAATCAGAGGTAAAAGTTAAGTTTAGTGTTTTTAATGAAGAATATAAAAAAGGCATGGAAGAAATCAATCAAGCCAATTCCAAGATGAAGAACGAGATGAAGCTAACCGAAACGCAGATGAAACACTCATCCACTGAAACGGAGAAGCTGGAACATAAGGTCAAACGTCTTGGAAATGAAAAAGAGAATGTCGGTAAGAAAATTGAACTGACTGAGAAGCAACTCGAAAAAGCCAAAGAAATGTACGGTGAAAACTCCGAAGAAGCAGATAAACTTGCGAATGATTTAGTCAAATTGCAAACGAGTGAACAACGTTTAGAAAATGCGATTATTGACACCAATCAAGAAATAGAAGCACAACAAGCAGCTATGAGTGACACGTCTTCACCTGAGAAATACAAGAAGTCTTTGGAAGAAGTCGGACAGGCAACACAAGAAATCGGTCAAAAAGTGCAAGATGCAGGGAAGACTCTCAATGATTTTGGGAATTGGTACTCGACAAGAGTAACAGCTCCGATAGTTGCAGGTGGTGCCGCTGTCTTTAAGGCATCGATGGATTTTGAGTCAGCTTTTGCTAATTTTAGAAAAGTAACAGATGCAACAGAAGAAGAGTTTGCGACATTTAACCAGGCGTTTAGGGATTTAGCCAAAGTCATCCCAGTATCAACAGAAGAGATCGCCAACACAGCCGCAGCCGCATCTCAGCTTGGGATCGAGAAAGAAAATGTATTAGGATTTACAGAAAACATGTTAGCTATGGGCGTTGCCTCCGACATGACGAGCGAAACGGCCGCTTTTGCATTTGCGAGGTTGGCAAATATCACAGGTATGGCTCAAGATGACTTTGATCGTCTTGGGTCTACTGTTGTTGATCTAGGTAATAACTTTGCCGCTACTGAATCTGAAATCGCCAATATGGCTTTGCGTATTGCGGGGGCTGGAAGTCAGATTAACATGAGCGAAGCGGATATTCTTGGATTTTCAACCGCCCTTTCTTCTGTTGGTATTCGGGCAGAAATGGGTGGGTCTGCCATTTCTAAATTAATGATCAATATGGCAGCAAGTGTCGAAATGGGAGGCGAAGATTTAAAAGAGTTTGCACGTATTGCGGGTATGTCTGTAGAAAATTTCAGGAAAGCCTTTGAAGAAGACGCAGCTACAGCTATATTTACTTTTCTTGGCGGCCTTGGTGATTTGTCAGAACAGGGTGAATCAGCATTCAAGATCATTGATGATTTAGGCATGTCAGAAATCCGTTTACGTGACACAATTTTAAGGTCATCTAACGCCAGTGAAATGGCAACGTCAGCTTTAAAAACAGCGAATGAGGCTTGGGCTGAAAACTCTGCTTTACAAAACGAGGCGGCAGAAAGATACGCTACTACTGAGTCTCAATTGATCATGATGTGGAACCGCATCAAAGATGTAGCCATTACTTTAGGTAATGCGTTAGTACCAGCGGTGATGGGTGCCCTTGATGCGATGGAACCATTTTTCGAAAAGATTGAGGATGTGGCTAATGGTTTTGCTGAAATGGACGAGGAACAGCAAAGGAATATCCTGAAATTGATTGCTCTTGTTGCCGCTGTTGGTCCAGCCGCTAAGGTATTGGGTGGCTTGTTTACGGTCATAGGTGGCGGTATTAAGATTGTAGGCTCTTTGACTACGGCTATTGGTGCGACAAAGGGTGCTGGGTTAGTGGCGAGATTAGTCGCTCTTGCTCCTGTTGGTGGCCCTGTTGCTCTTGCTATTGCTGGTATTACGGGGTTAGGTGTTGCTATTTATAATTTGACGAAGGATACGGATAAAGCAACCGAAGTAAACCTTGATATGGCTCAAAGCTTGATTGACCAGCACAAAGAGCTTGAAGCGGCAGCGGAGGGTTACTCGAAATTAAGAGACGAGTCAAAACTTACAACAAAAGAATTTGGTGAACTCCTTGATATTAGAAAAGAAATGGCTTCTAATCCAGAAGAAGAGGCTTTTAAAGAATTAGAGAAGCGATATGAGGAACTGCGAAAAAAATCAGGAATGTCGAATGAACAGCTTGATAAAATGATTGGGTATAACCAAGTAATTGTTGAAAATGCACCTCAGACCGCGGAAGCTCATTCTGCTCAAGGTGAAGCCATCGCGGGTGTAAATGAAAAATTAGAGGATCACATCCGACTCCTTCATGATATGGCTGTTGAAGAGATTGAATTGGAACACGCCAAGTGGCTTGTGAAGCGAAGTGAACTACTTGATACGATAAAAGATTCAGAGCTTGAGATAGAGCAGATTAATAAGCGACTTTTAGGTTTGGATGAGTTAAACGCGCTTGGAAAAGATGGTATAGAAGCTAGATTGGATGAGATTTCTAATCAATATTTCAATCAAGAAAATACTCAAGAAGAATTAAAGAGGTTGGATGAAGAAAGAATTTATTTGACAGGTGTTCAAAATGAAGGGCTTGCTGAAACAAGAGTGAAGCTCCTTGAGCAACGAAATGAACACCTTGGAATAATCGATGCTACAAAAGAAGAACTTGAGCTTGGTAAAGAGGTTGAAAGTTTATATGCTGAAATCCACTTAGACAAGCTGAATATCAATGAAGCAGGTCAAGAAGGTGTTGACATTGCTAAGAAGCAACTGGATGAGAAAATCAAAGAACGCGACTTGTTGAACGAGCAATTAGGCAAAGAAGAACATAAGGATGCTATTTTACGAGAACAATTAGATGTATTGAATAAGCAAATAGGAGACTATCAATCTATCCTTGGTCTTATCAATGACACGACAGATTTGAACGCAGAGACACTTGATAAAGAAAGAAAGCGTCAAGATGTGGTCAAACAAATTACTGATGATTTCCGCGAACAGCGCGGTGCTCTAGGTGCTTTGAAAAGTGGACAAGAAGAAAATAACCGCACCATCAAACAAGGCGAAGAAAACGCCAAGAAAATGAACGATGAACTCAAAAAAGATGTCAAGAAAGATGTTGAAGTGACGGACAACGGTACAGCGAAAAAGGTACACGATGAAGCGGTCAAGCCAGCTACAAAGTCCGTTACTCTTAATGCCGCTTGGACAGGCGTACAGGCTGGGTTACGTCTTGCTATGTCAACTATGCGTATGCCAGCTTACGCTAAGGGTACCGATCATCATCCTGGTGGTCCTGCTCTTTTAGGCGATGGTGGAGGCCCCGAATTAGTGCGAGAGGGTCGCAAATGGTCTATTGCTGATTTAGGCGTGTACAACTTACAGCGTGGTGCTCAAGTCTTTACACACGAGCAATCACTCAAGATTGTAAAAGGGATCAAAAATTTACCTGCGTATGCAAGTGGTGTCGGAGTGAGTGGTGCACTTGCCGCTCAGCTTAATCAATTGAGCTTAAATGTTGCCTCTACTCTACCTAATCCAATGGGAGATAGGCAAATCAACATAGAGGCATCTGACGTTATTCTTGAGGGGCGTGTTGTAGGTCAAATTATTTGGAGACCAGTAAAAGAGCATATTGACAGGAGCAATGGCAGAGCAAGCAAAATGCCGAGAGGGAGGTGATTAATTGATTAGTCCATTAAATTTTAAGTTGATACATTCCAACGGACAAGTCTATGACATGCACCAGTTAGGATGGTGGGTGGAGAGTTTTCACATTCATTCGCCTAATGCGATCCGAGATATTCAATATGCGGGTAAAAAAGAGAGGTTGAAAAGAACGAGAAAAGGTAGTCGTCTTGTTAATATTGTAGTGCAAATAGAGCAATCGACACTGAAAAGATTAGACGAGCAAAAGCACCTTTTCTTTACCGCTTTTCTTTCGGACGATCCAATCAAGATAGTGCGTGATATTACACCTGACCGTCATATCCTTGTGTACCAAGAGGGTAGTTATGACATCGACAATTTAACAGATAGTGATGGGGTTTTTAGCTTATCCTTGAGGATGCTAGAGCCTTTTTTGTTTGGCTCCCAAAACCAACTATCCATAACCACATCATACGCCAACCGCACCGTAACAGGGCAAGTAGAGACACCGTGGGTGAGCCGTACTGTGTTTCCCGCTGCTGCTACAAGCTTTTGGTTAGAAAAAGACCAGGTGGGGAGGATATCTCTGCCTTTTAGCTTTATCCAAGGCGACATCTTGGAACTAGATTACAAGATGCGTAAAGTCACGTTAAACGGAGTTGCACGACCAGAGCTTTTATCGATGCAGTCACGGTGGTTTGACCTTAAGCCAGGGGCTAATCGGATGAGGGCGAGTCATGCGACGACTGTTACTTATGTTGAGAGATTTTATTAAAATTAGGAGGGGTTAGGATGAGTGAAAAATCAAAAGTAGATCAATTACGTGAAATGACAAAAGAATGGTCAAATGGGGCTGTTATGGTAGCTATAAATGAAGAGCTCCACCTTGCTAAAACTACGGAAGAAAAGGTGGAGTTACTTCAATATAAATCTGATGTTTTAGAGTTTTCATCATACGGTAGAACTTTTAACGTAATGGACGATTAAGGTCTAGGGTACCTTCGTGCTCTTGCGTTTGCTCTATCTTGTTTTTTAGTAACTTCTTTTACAAAATCACCGTTTAATAGATGGCTTTCGAAATGACGAAATAAATCAATTAAAACTAATTCTAACTTTTCATCTTGTACGTTATGTTTCTGCATAACACTACGTACAGTATCATCAAATTTTTTTATACTAATCACTTTTTTCACCCCCTTCAATAGACCTATTTCGACAGGGGGTCTTTTATATCCTGTAGAAAGGAGGAAAAACATGTCAGAAATCTATATCTTAGATCGAGACGATAATCTATTAACTACCATAAACGAGGAAACAGGGCTTGTTAGCACAAGGTTTAGGGATGAACTTAACCAAGTAGCTAGCGAGCCTTTTGTATTTGTCATTGATGCCGATACACCGAACGCAGCCTATGTCAAAGAGGAAAATCAAGTAGTCTTTAGGGATAAGGAAGGCGATTTGCGTCTATATGTCATTAAGGAAATTGACGACTATGATAACGACAATGGTCCTGAAACCAGCGCTCTTTGTCTACCTGCTTTTATCGACGAATTGAGCAACCATGTCGTAGAGGATCGTCGCTTTGTTGACCAAACACCACAGGTTGCCATGTCTGCTGCGGTGCAAGGAACACGTTGGCGAGCAATAGTTGAGGGTACTTTTGGTACAGCTACCACCAATTTTTATTACATTACATCTGTGGACGCTATATGGAAAACCCGTAACACATGGGGCGGTGATATTAAAGATGTCGTGTTGTTTGATGCTCAAAATAATATCTCAGCTCGTCAAGTCAAGCTCATGCAAAGGCTAGGAGCTGACCGCGGCAAACGTTTTGAAAATGACCATGACATCGAAGAGATACAGCGAGTTATTTTGTCCTATCCAAAAACAGCTTTGTTTGGTCGTGGCTCGTCTTTACCGATTGAGGATGACGAGGGGAACGAGACAGGCGGTCATAGTCGTTTAATTGATTTTGCGGATGTGGTGTGGTCAGTGGCAAATGGCGACCCTGTTAACAAGCCAAGAGGGCAAAAGTGGGTTGGCTCTCCATCTGCTTTGTCTCAGTACGGTTACCAACAAAATGGCGGGAGGTTGCATCGTTACGGTATTTGGCAAGATAGTAGCATTGAGGACCCTGAGGAGCTATTGAGGGCAACGTGGGAGCAGTTGCAGTCAGCTAAAGAACCAGAAGTAAACTACCGCATGTCTGTGCAAATGTTAGAATCAATACCTGGTCATGAGCACGAGAAGGTCCAGCTTGGCGATACCGTCAGAGCCTTTGACCGTGAGTTTGCTAGACCTATTGAGGTGCAGGCTCGTGTTATTGCGATTGAGTATGATTTGCTCGACATCGAGGGCACCGCTGTTGTTGAGATTGGGCAGTTTTTATCCGTCAATCAGCCAGATGATCGCCTAGACCGCATTGAAGAAACGATCAATAATAACCGCGGGAAATGGGAGTCAGAAGCAAGACCAATCACAAATGACCGTTTTCCCGACATAAAGCCACCAGCTCCCGTCATCACTGATTGTGATGGCTTATTTAAATCAATTAATATCTGGTGGTCATTTAACCAAGAATTGTATGTCAATCAGTATGAGCTGTACGCGTCACAGGTACAAGGGTTTACTCCATCCCCTGAGCATCTTATTTTTCGTGGTAATAGTAACGGATATAATCACGCAGTAGATGCCGACCAACAATGGTATTACCGTGTGCGTGCTCTTAATACTCACGGTCGCCCATCTGATTTTAGTGCTGAGGCAATGGCATCCACTGTACGCATTTTGACGGAAGATATTATGTTTGGGCCCGAACTTGCGGAAAGAATGCGTGAATTGCATCGTGAAGCGGATTTGATTGGCGAAAATGGTATTAATTTTGAAAATATCCGCCAAGAGGTTTTAGATCGTATACAAGCAGATGCCAAAGTCTACACCGACCAAGAGATACAACACACCGAAAATGCGTTAATGTCTGAGCTTGCAGACAGGGCAAAGCTTGAGTATGTGGATGGTCGTTTTTCTTTTATCGAGGGTGATGTTGATAGTTTAGACAAGAGGGCAGAAGATTTACTAAAAAAAGTGAATGATAACGCTGATTTGTTAGCTGAGCAAGATGGGCGAATTATCTCAGTTACAACTGAAATAGACACGGTTAAAGGTTCTTTAAGTGCAACGATTGACACTATTAGCAGAGTGGAAGGCAATGTCAATGCGGTTGAAAATACGGTTGTCAATTTGTCCGCGGATGTTGGTGGCATAAGAACTAGTGTTAGCACGTTGCGTACTGATTTCGATAAGTTGGAGATTGGTGGACGCAATCTAGCAAGTAAAAATGCTCTTGATTTTCACAATCCTGCATTCGGTTCATGGGATGGATACAAAGCTACAATTAACACCCCAAGTAACGGTGGTATTAGAATCAGGGTTGACCAAATACCCCAAATAGAAGTTGGAAGAAGTTATATTCTGTCTTTCAAAGTCAAGAAAATTAGCGGTTCTATTACATCTATGGCTGGTCATGCTACTGGATGGACTAGTTTGAGTGTGTGGAGGAACGGTGTAAATGTAAATGGTTGGTGGAGTGGAGGGATTGCAGACAATCCTTATCCAAACGATGACAAAACTTATCAATATCACGTTTATTTACGATTTGATGGAGGGTCTAGCAATGACGATTTATATATCCAGCCAAATAGAAGTCATTATGGAATCCCCTATGTCGCAGAATTATGGGATATCCAACTAGAAGAAGGTACAAAGCCTACTCCGTGGCGACCCGCACATGAAGACGCTGATAATAGAATCACAGCAACGGAGACAACCCTCAGCGTTCTTGATGGAAGAATCGAAGCCAAAGCAGAACAAACGGAAATCACACGGATAGATGGAAATATTACAGGCGTGACTAATAGAATTGGAGTTTTAGAAGTATCATCAAGTCAATTCACTTCACGCATTAGTAGCCTAGAGGCTGATTTTGGAAATTTGGAGATTGGTGGAACAAATTTAGCTATAGATAGTAATTCATTCCCTGCAAGTGGGTATCAAGGTGTATCTGTAACAAGAACCACAGGTATATCTGTAAGCGAATGGGGTGCGACTGATGCAACAAGATTAGTCATATCGGGTGATGCTAGTGGTGGGAGTACGATAAAGGTAGTAAAATCACTATTAACAAATCCTAGACCGTTAATAGGACAAAGATACACAGGATCAGTTTGGATAAAAAATACTGGAAGCCAACCTTTAGATATCTATGGAAATTATCCAGGAACAGTTACACAAATTCCTGTAGGTTTTTCTGGTAGAGTAAGTTGGTCTTTCGGTGGAAACGGAAATAGCATTGCACAAATACAGATTAGGAGTAGTGCAAATAGCGGAATAGAAGTCATTTTATGGAGAGCACAACTTGAGAAAGGTAATAAGGAAACTGATTGGGGACCTGCCCCTGAGGAAATGGCTAGTAGAATCACATCTGCCGAAACAGCTATCGAACAAAACGCCTACGAAATAACTCAACGTGCTACACTCACAAGTGTTAACTCTTTGACTGGTCGTATGACCACCGCAGAGGGTCGAATAAGCACGATGGCGGGTGAGATTGACTTAAGGGTGAGTCGTGATGGTATTATTTCGGCAATCAATTTAACCCCCGAAAGTGTAAAGATTGACACTAGATTGCTTGAAGTTAGCGACTTTACCAATTTGATTGATAATGGAACATTTGAGGATGACACCACCAATCAACCACCGAAAGGTTGGAGCGTTAGTGGGGGGACAGCATTGGTCTATGATATGGCGTCATGGTCTCAAGGTAATGGTTCTTCTAAAACCCTAGCTTTACTAGCAAATGCAAATAGCAATGTAAATGTCGTCCAATTAAGAAAAATTCCAGTAAGCCAAGGAGAACAATTTCATATTGAAGGCGAATATAGGACTCATAATTTAGTCGGCAGTGGGTCACAAACATTGGGAGTTAGGACGTACGATTTAAAGGGAGAACCCTTGGGGTGGGTGGTAGCTTTCACTACCCAAACAAAAACCCACACTTTCACCAAAGTTGGCGGAACATATACAGTGGGTAGTGGAGTTGGATATATATCACCCCGTGTCACTTTTGGTAACAATGGGGAGACAACAAATAGACTCTATTTTGACAACTTAGTGGTTAGAAGAAAGAATGGGGCTAATATGATTGTAAATGGTGCAATCACAGCCGACAAGATGGCAGCTAACAGCATCACCGCAGGAAACGGAGCTATAGCAAATCTAGCAGTCTCAAGAGCCAATTTGCAACAAGCTATCATATCATCTGCATACATTGAGGATTTGGCAGTTACTAATGGAAAAATTGCTAGTCTGTCAGCAGATAAAATGACCTTCGGTACGCTCAGGGGTATTGACATTACGGCTGTTACGATTACAGGTTCAACAATCCGCTCAGAAAGTGGCACAGATTCAACGAGAATTACAGGAGGTTATATTCGATCGGAAGGTCAGTACACAAGAAGATTCTCAAACGGAACAGCTACTTATAACGCATTTGTGGAAAGCTATGATGGTACTTATAGAGCTGGTATTACGTCTAAGCGTGTTGGCTCAAATAATTACAACAATGTGCATCGTTGGGTAGTATTGAATGACAAGGGAATTTCCACTCAACGAGAGGTTCATAGTAACTCCCCAGATTATAATGGTGCTCGTTTCATTGACTTTTACGCGGATGAAACCCTATCGTCGAATGTCCAAGGTTTAGGGATGCATATTTATAGTGGTCAAAATATGACGATTGAGTCGATGTATGGAATAACCATTAAGCACGCTACCGATCATATGACTGATTTAACAAGTGGTGGGTTACGTGTCAACGCAAATGATTCAGGGCTTATCTTAAAAAGACGAACAGCATATACAGGCTCAAGCGGAAATAGTATCACGTTTAGGTCATCTGATGACACAATTATGGGTGTCCTATCTCAGCCAAATAACAATTACAATATGCACTTACGTACACAGTTCGGTGATCATCTTATCCTTGGTTCAAGACAAGAGACTCATATCAAAGACCAAAATGGTAATGGTTGGCGTGATTTAGTTGCTAGAGCTTATAAGATTGATAGCGGTCATTCTGCATACATCAACGGAACTGGCTCAGGAAACACTCGTGGTGCTGGTGATATTAGTGGGACAAATAATAATGGTCAGCCTGTTTTAATGGCAAGTGGTATTAGGATTAGAAATGCAGATACGAACATGTACTTAGCAGTTGATTCCAGAGGTGAAGTTATTGTCACAGATTTATTTGGAGCAAGCGGTACTGGTTTTAGACCTATCAAAGCTTCAGTTTTCAATATAGCGTCTAGTCGTAAATTGAAAACGAATATAGAACCGTATGCCCAATCAGCTATTGATATTCTCAATGGCTTATTAGTCGTGGAGTATAACATGATAGCAGAGTTAGATAATGGAGTATTTGACCGTCATATTGGTTTCATAGCCGAGGATAGTCCTTCTGTTTCTACTGCGAGCCATGATGCTATTAATCAAAATAAAGTTGTATACCTAAATACGAAAGCCATTCAAGAGCTTTCAACAGATGTAGAAGACATTAAAGATGATGTAAGTCTATTAAAAATCGAGAATCAGCTTTTAAAAGCTAAAATTAAACAATTAGAGGAGCGAATCGCATGATTACATTACAAAACAAAGATTTAAGACGAGCGGCAGATTTTTTACTGAAAATTACTTTGAAAGGAAAGAAACAAATTCACCGTATGCGTGTTGTTAAAGTGCTACAGGAGCAGAATAAATCTTTTGCAGATGAAGAACTAGAGTTGATTAAATCTTTTGCGGAATTGGATGACAATGGTGAATTGGTACCAGCTGAGGGAGGTGGCTACAAGTTAATAGGAGACAGAAAGGAATTTAGAAAACAGCAGCAAGAATTGATGGATGAGGAGTATGTTATCGAGGGCAAGAACCTTGAAACAGCTCTCAAAACAGTAGAAGAAGTCATTATGGATTATAACAAAGAGCTTTCCGAATCTGATGCGGAGGCTCATTTTTTATGGGTAGAAGCGTTCGAAGAGGCAAAAGAAAATGAAGAAGAAAAAGGAGATGAAGAATAATGTCAGAACAGATACAAGCGTTAGACTTTAGAGTGACAGGTGTAGACTTTTCGTATGGTAATGGTGATATCAGCGGTGTGCGTGTCCGTTTTAGCGTAACCGACCCAACAGGAGAGATTAATGCCAACGGTCGAGTCTCAGCATCGATGGAAGAGTATGCGGCTAATCCTGGTCTATCTGCTTTAGCAGAGTTAGCCAAGCAAAAGTTTATTGGTCGATTAGATGGAGAGGGAGCCGAATAGGGCTCTCTTTTCTTTTTATATAGGGGTGAGTCAATGACTGTTGATTTAGGGGTCTTAATTGGAATTGTAGTAGGTGTGGGAGGATTAATAGTAGGGTGTCTTGGTTATTTTTTTAATCGCAATAAACAATTGAGAGAAGAAGTCCAAGCAAGTGCAAAAATTGAAACCACACTCACTCATATTAGCAAAGGAGTAGATGATATTAGGGTTGACCAGAAAGCTAGTGAAAAGCATATGGCTATGGTGAATGAACGCTTAACTCGTGTGGAAGAGTCAACCAAGTCTGCTCATAGACGTATAGACCAAATTAAAGGAGAGATTAATAGATGAAAATTGACAAAGCAAGTATCGTGCGATTTATCGGATTGATTGTGGCGTTGTTAGCTTATTTTGGATTAAATGTGCCAGAGGATGTGGTTGAGGGCATTACGAGTCTTGTCGTTGCTGTGTTGGCTATTTATGCGGCTTTTAAAAATAACTACATCACAGCTAAAGGTAAGAAGCAAAAAGAAGTGTTGGAAAAAGAAGGATTGACGAAGGGAGATAAATAATGGAATTTCGTAAATTATCTAAACTACAAGATGTTAGGTCAACGTTAACTAAGCACAGCTCAAAAAAGTATGTCAATGATGGCATTAATGAAAAAACAGACATTGCCATCCATCATTCATTGACAAAAATGGATCTTGCAGGCTCAAATGCAGAAGGGTACGCACGATATCATGTTAATTCACTAGGGTGGCCTGGTATCGGTTATCAGTTTGTTATCGAGCGAGACGGTACAATTAAGTGGTGCCATGATTTGGGTATCCGCAGTTATCATGTCGGTAATTCTAATCGTTTTGCTGTAGGCATTTGCTTAAGTGGCGATTTCCGCACCGAAGAACCGACAGACGCACAAAAAGAATCACTACGTTTGCTTGTGTTGGCTCTCAGAAAGGATTTACCTAATTATCAGCGCACTCGTGGTCATAACGAGTTTCCTGGTTATGCTTGGAAGCAATGCCCCTTAATCAACTATGCTGGTATCATCGCAGCACCAGTACAGACTGGAGCTACTAAGCCTGCTGAGTCATTGCCAAACACGTATACAATTCAAGAGGGTGACACGTTTTGGTCTATTGCTAATGAGTTAACGGGTGTTAGTGTCAATGACCTTATCAAAGCAAATCCAGATGTAACCCCTACAAATTTACAAATCGGACAGGTCATCAAGCTTGGCGATGCTGTAAAAGTAGAGAAACCTAAACCTAAGCCAACTCCACCAAAAGCACCAACTAAATCTATCGAGCAACTTGCCCGTGAGGTTATCGATGGTAAGCATGGCACAGGTGATGTGAGACGTAAATCTTTAGGTTCTCAATTTGCAGCTGTACAAGCTCGTGTTAATCAGATGTTAGCAAATGATAAGCCTAAACCCGCCACACCACGAAAAACCGTTGCACAGCTTGCTAGAGAGGTACTAGATAACAAATGGGGCAACAATCCACAACGGGCCCAACGCTTACAAGCTGAGGGGTATGACGCTAATGCGGTGCAAAGAGAGGTTAACCGCCTAGCAGGAAGCAGCTCTCCTAAAAAATCAGTTGACCAACTAGCTGGTGAGGTTATTCGTGGAGAGTGGGGAGTAAATCCACAACGAGCACAGCGACTTAATGCAGCGGGATATGATGCGGCAGCGGTGCAACGTCGGGTAAATCAATTAGTATAAAAGCAAGCCCTCTTAGCGGAGGGCTAATCCCTTTAAAACAAACCTTCAATCCAATTAATGATGTAATTCCAAAATGAAAAAAGGAAAATGAAACTAACTATTATTGAAACCAAAAATGAGGTCAAAATGGGGTGTCTGCTTAAGAAGTTTTTTTTCTCAACTTTAGATAAACCTCTATTACCGATATGCGATTTTACAATTTTGTTATTATTACCTATTTTAATATTACTCATCTTTTCCTCTACTAAAGAAACTTCCGATTTTTGATTTTTTAATTTGATTCCCGTCACCCATTTGTATAGAGTTATCAAAAATGATATTTTCAACATTTAGTATTACTTGTTTTGCTTTTTGGGGATCTTCTTCTACCTGAGATGAAAGATCATAATCATCTAAGTTATCAAATTCTTTCTCAAGTTCCATTACAATGTCAACTAACTTTGATCTGACAGTTGATTTAATATTGTCTAAAAGATTGAAAGATATTTCTATTGTCATATTTATTATTTGTATGGAGGGTTTAGAAATGTGATGTGAGAGAGAAGTAGGTATAGGGTTCCCATATGTTCCTTGAGAAGTTGTTACAATTCTATCGATAGTACCTATACTGTCAGTAATTTTTGTCGTTTTTAATTCCAGTACTTCATCATGAGACAACAAGCTCTCTAGAGGTATATTTGAATTTGTATATTTGACATTGCCATTTAACACAAAATTTCCCACAGCTCTTCCTACTATAATTCTATATGCAGGAAATTTATCTTTATCACTATACCCTTCTAACTCTCCTTTTATCCATTCATTTATTTTCTGGTTATTAAGACTTTCGAATATCACTTTCATTCTTAACAATATTGTTTCTAAAGTAACTTTACCTGATACTATATCCTTCAACAATTGACTACGAGCCATCACTTCCACCCTTTACATTTTATTTTTAACACCATCATTAAGAACTAAATGTTTCTGATGACGATATACTGAGCTATTAATCCAAAATCTAAGGTCTATTTTACCATAAAAAAATTCTGAGCCATCGAGGTTCTACAAGAATTATTGATTTTTTCATTTTGCGTTGGATAACAAAAACTTTTTTCAATACGTTGTAAATATAATGGAAGATAATCTACTGTAGGTCATTGTATCTAGTCTTATTTTGTGTATTATTATAAAAAAGGAGGCATGACCATGAAAAATTTAACTGCTCTAATAGAAGAAACAGAAATTAAGCTAAACCGACCATAAAAGGGATTGAAATTAAAGTGCTGGAGTTCCTTCTAAATAACCCGCCAGATGTTCAGCCACCTTATTCTTCATCGCTTGAGGGAGCAAAACTACATCCTGCCGATACCCCCGACACACAACTAAGTATTTACAGTAGCCTTTCTCATCGCGACCTTGCTCATAAACAGTAAGACCCTTCTTATACATTTCCCTTTTAACTTTACCGATATCTATTCCAACTTTGTTTGTAACTTTTTCTAAGTAGGTTAAATACGTCAATTCAAATTTCAATTCAGCTTTTTTAAACTTTTCCATGTCTTTTTCTAGCACTTTTCTGACAAGAGGCAAGTAAATAAAAAGGTACATTAATTTGTTTTCATCTTCGTTTATCATCAATACACCTCATAAAATACGTTCTGCCGCTTTTAGCTGATCGATCTTAATGGTCAACTTATCATCTTTTGTTATTAATTCAACATACGTTTCCTCATAATCGACTTTATCCGGTATGCCAATTACCTCATGATAAAATCCACCCTGCCAGTAAGTCAGACGTATCTCCAACTCATGCTTAAGACTATCCATTATGACTAAACCTATCTCAAATAATTCTTGCTCATCCAGCTCAGGTTTAGGTACTTTTTGCGATTCAAAGTCTAATTTGTGTAAGGCCTCAATATGTTCGGGCAGCATAAAGCTTGTTGCCCACAGTTTATTTCCTCTTTTTAAATGTACAGTGTCTGACATATGATCATCTCCTTTTCAGATATTATATACAAACATGCGTTCGATTATCAACTAGAAAAAGAACCCCTCTAAGTGAGAGGTTAATTTAAAACGGCTTCTCTCGTGTGAAAAATTCTAAACGGTTTCCCTGTTACATTATAATTTCCCTCACCAATGACCCACACATAAGGAAACATAATTTTATCCTTTGGCTGCCAATCAGCTTTATGCCATTCCTTGCTCTCGTAAAAAAGCTCATAACGACTCAATTTTTTATCAAACACTTTTTTACTATAGATGTTACGTTGTACCTCAATATAAAACGGAGCCTTACGCCATATGCAAAAGATGTCAGGCTCAACCGTGCCTTTGTTGGATAGTTTTGGCTCAACCTCAAACCTTTGTGGTTTCTCCACGTCGCACAGTTTTTTGTACACATCAACTATCGCTAAAAAATGAGATATCTTAGCACTGTCATTTTTGACGTTTGTGTCCTGGTGCAAGTATAGGTATTGCTTTTGGTCGGTAATCGCCTTGATATGTCCATCACGCCTTAATCTTTTTAAGACAGCGTTACATGACTTAATGGCTTGTTTTAATCCGACAAAGTGCAACTGACAAATATCATCACGTCTCATAACTCTAAACTTAATCAAATCATCGAGTATCGCTTTATCTCGTTTTTTCATCTTCTAACACTCCAAATATAGATAGTTGTTCTTGTGGTCGTGCTTTTTCTTCTATTACCACAACTTCATTCTTTACGCTCTTAGGCTTTTCAACTTTGTAAGGAGCTATAAGACTCCTAGCTTTATCCAACGTCAGATAGGGTGACTGTAGCTCAACAGGGTCATCTAATTTAAGCATAAACCGTCCAGGAGTATCACGGCTGATTTCGTGTGCTCTTGGTGTACCTGTTATGCGTGCATTAGTTCCATCTGTATGTCTAAAGCCCATACGTACTGTTAAGTTATTTTTAAGCTTACCGTCTAAGACTTGAGCATCTGGACGTTGCATGGACAAGATTAAAAATACCCCTAACGCTCGACCGATTGATGAAATATCTTCTATGATAGCCATGAGCTTTTTTTCTTTTTTCAATAGGACAACTTCATCGATGCACAAAATTATATAAGGTGGCCGCACCTCTTTTGGTAGGTCATGGGTGTGCGTCTCCTCATATTGATCCAATAAGTCTCCGCGTCTTTTTAGCTCGTGATTAAGCTTTGTTAAGACAACCTCAAGATCATCCTTGCTAGTGCTAACTGATTTAACGTGAACGATATTTTTAAAAGCGTGAAACTCTGACCGCTTAAGATCGGCAAGATAAAGCTCTAACTCACTAGGAGACTTATAGGCTATCAGTGTGCTCAAAATTGAGCGCAACTGTGTGGACTTACCACTACCTGTTGTACCAGCAATTAAAAGGTGAGGGTGCTCAATCAAGTCATAGGCAAAATAGCTTGATGTGCGCCCTTTACCACAAATAATCGGTAAGATGTGGTCGGATAATGCGATCGAGATATCATCGTAGTTGTAGGTTAGTGAGTCGGGTAAATCAGACTTATAAACGGACAGAGTAAATGTTTTGTTGTTACGAACTAACTCAATATTCTCACCGTATTTCGCTTCAAACAGCCACTTTTTATTTTCTATGTCCGATGGATTAAGCCCGAGCGGTACCGTAAATACATAACGTATGCCAGCATTTAACACCTGTATAGCATGGATCTTCGGCAAAATATATTGAATGGTGCTGCCGTTTTTATAAGTAAGATGCAAACCCCCAGCCCTAAACGTTTTAATTAATTGCCGCTTAAGCTTTGATTTTTGTGTAAACACGGTACCACCTCATAACAATGGATTAGACAAGACAAACCAAATCAATGTGGCCGTCATGACGATTGGCAAAGCTATTTTAATAATGTCGGCAATATGTTGGGCGATCACCGTTGCCGATTTGCCAGCTAAATATCTTTCGAGTGCTGCGGCAGTCACAGCAATTACACCGCCACCGATGACCAGCGTATATCCCTTTGCGACAAATGGACTAAACCTCAAAATGCCCTCTAAACTCACGATAGTATTCATCATTTTTCCTCCTTTTCGTAGCGTTCTCAACCATTCACTCGCTCTGCTCCTTCATTGCTTTTAAACAAATATCTCCTTTCTTGATTTAATAGTAGTTAGGGCTTGAAAAACCATGGTAATGATACCAAGGTAAGTGCTAAGGCTATTGCTAAGGCTGATTATACGAGACTTGCTACGGTTGTTACCTTGGTAGTTGCTATAGTTTATAGGTATTCGTGGAGCTTGTACTTGTTTCCTCATCGAGTGTGCATTTTTGCAAAAAATAAAAGGAGAATAGGACAAGCTGATCGAACATAGATTGTGAGGTGATGGGATGGGCACGTTTGGAAAAGGATTAGGAAGGAAGAGGACTAGGTTAGGGATTTGGCTAGACGATAGAGGGATAAGTCAACAGTGGCTATCTGAAAAAAGTGGAGTGGGTAGAAATACGATTTCAAAGTTATGTAAAGACGATAACTATAATACGTCTTTAGAAACAATAAAGAAGCTTATGGGAGCATTACGCTTTATCGATCCTAATGCAAAGACAGAAGACTTTTTTGATTTGTAATTGTTTGTGGTACTTTGTAAATGGTACGATTGAGAAAAGGAGGATGATGAGGCTTGAGGGTGAAAGTTACGTTGTTTTTACTTGTTTTAATGTTGTTAATTGGATGTTCGGAAAAAGGATTGCCATTAGATGGCTATATTGATGAGGATCTTAGTGTTGATTGGGAAAAGGAAGGTATAGATGAAGAGATATTCAATCAAGCTATGGAATGGGAAGAACAAGCTTATTATGCTTTTGACCAGGATGAACCTTTAGAATCAGATTGGGTAATTTATCGAGATTTATATGTTGAAATAAACAATTATTTTGTGGAGAGAAATACTACGGTTGGTTCTGATGAATACCACATACTACTTGTAGCTAGCGATATGTGGAGGAATGCAGACGCCTTAGTTAAATCTACTGATCCTGTTGAAACAAGAGAACTTGCTATAAAAATAGAAGAACTAATTAGTGACCAGATGACATTCTTAGCAAATGTTGAGATAGTAAATTAATTTAGTAAGACAAGTATACATATATAATAGAAGAAACACGTTTTCAAGAATGATCCGATTACGATCCGATTTTGATCCGATAACGTTTAACTTTGTTTAAAATCGTTTATAAAGTAAGTCAACCAAAAATGCTATATATCAGCTTTTTCGGTTGACTTTGAAGTCGTTTAATAACTGCAATTAATCAAATTCGAAATGGAAGGTTCGATTGGTTAATCATTCAATTAGGTAATAAGATAACACCTTACGATGTTGGTAAAATACCGGCATTTGTAAGGTGTTTTTTTATATGAAAGTTGATACTGATACTCGTGTGCGGAGCTTTGCTCATCGCTACCGAAAATCATGCTCCGCGTCCTGTGGGGTGGCGCTGAACTAACTAGCTTCGCTAGTGGATTTCAGCTCTGCCACTACGTCCCACGGGAGTCTCCGCATGTTTTCGTCCGCTAGGTTACTGCTAGTTCTCAAGTTCAAAAAAATGATGCCAAGAACATTCAAAAAATGAAAAAGAAGTAATAACAATATTGAACGAAAAGCCACCAATCAAAGAGCAAAACCATTCTTTCATGTTTGTTGGTGGCGGAGCTGGTTTTGGCTCCGCCATGGGCGTTTTGTATGGAAGTTAGGGCGAACATGGTGCGCTACTCGTCGCTCCCGAAAATTATGCTGCGCGTCCTGCGGGGTGGTGCTGAGCTAATCGGCTACGCCGATGGATCTCAGCTCTGCCACTACGCCCCGCGGGAGTCTCCGCATATTTTCGTCCGCTGGGTTACTGTTAATTCTCAAGTTCTTCAAAACAATCTAACAACATTCTTTTAAAATGAAAAAGTACAAAACCAAATTGAACGAAAAGCCACCAGTTAAAGAGCCAAACGCTACTTACATGTTTATTAGTGGCTAGTTGGGTGGTGCACTGAATTTCCTCAAGCCACTTCCAGTGTTACAGGTTACGGCTAATCATTAAGTTCAAGAGCTCATTGTGACTACATACCCCTTGAGTAACTGACATGATTGGCCTTTTTCGTGCTGTTACTCATCTATTTCCTTTGAGTAACTGTCATGATTGGACCTTTTCGTGTAGTTACTCACCCTCTTCCCTTCAGTAACTGACATGATCAGCCGTATTCGTGCTGTTACTCATCTATTTCCTTTGAGTAACTGACATGATTGGCCTTTTTCGTGTAGTTACTCGCCCTCTTCCCTTCAGTAACTGACATGATCAGCCGTATTCGTGCCTCTTTGGTTCGTGTACTTCTCATTCAAATACCAAATTGAATGAAGTTCCACCAGTTAAAGAGCCAAACACTACGTTCATCTTTGTTGGTGGCGGACTCGCCCGTTGGTTATGTCTACACTGTTAAGTGCAAATATCACTCTTACAACATTCACTAAAATGAAACTGAATGCAAGTCCATCAACTTGTTAGAGTGTTTATGAAAAAAAGTCCTGATTCTTTTATACTATTGTCAAATTGGAATAAGTTAACTAATATATAAACTGTTGTGTTTAAATATTTTGAAAAAAGTAAGGGGTCTAACAAATGAATAAGAAGCTATTATCAATTTTATTAGGTGTTGTCGTTATTGTAGGAGCAGGGCTTTATTTTTATAATTATATTAGTAAGCAGAACTTAATTATTGCGTATATTGATGATTCTGATGCTATTGCAATGGAATTAGGTCAAGTCATTTTAGAAGAAGAATTAATTGAAGATTATGATGAGTTATTGGCGTTTACGGAGGAATATTCATTACCTAGACTTCATGAGTTGTTATCGGAGTTACATGATTTGAGAGTAGAGTATAATCATAAAAAGGTTTTAGAGGTTCATGAATTGTTGGAGCAATCTTTTGAGAAGGCGATTGAGGGTAATGAATTATGGGTAAATGAGGACTATGTGGCTTCTGATCGGGCATTTATTGAATCTGACTATCTTTATGTTCAATATGAAGAGGATTTAGAGAAGTTAGCGAATAGTTGGAATGTGGAAATCATTTATGAAGAGGAATAAGAAGATGAGAACCTCGTAATCCGTAAGTTGGATATGAGGTTTTTTCTTTGTATGTAAGTTCAATCGGTGGTGGCTTGTTGAGGGGTGTACTGAAGCTTTTTGGACTGGCTCATGGGGTGATCAACTGATGTAGGAGGAAAGGTCAGGCTAAAATCTACTGCGTTAGTAAGTTAGTTCAGGCCCACCTCCGGAAATCGTGACCAGTTCCCGTAGGAATCTTCCAAGACGAGTACAGTATTTCGCCTCAATCCTTTATATCTAATTATTTTATCGTTTGAGGAGTTGCTTTTTTTAGGAGAAAGCAAATAATTTTGGTATATTGTAAGGAGTGAATTTGATCATACGTAATATATTTAAGGCGATATGATATGACTTGTTGATTGAGGTGAGAAACTTGATTTATATTGGTCTAGCTGGTTGGGGAGACCATGATTCCTTATACGAGGGACTCAGCAGCACAGCATCCAAATTAGATGTATATGCGGGGCATTTTCCTATTGTTGAAGTAGATGCTTCTTTTTATGCGGTTCAACCTTTACGAAATATGCAAAAATGGGTTAGAGAAACCCCTGCGA
This sequence comes from Alkalihalobacillus pseudalcaliphilus, assembly GCF_028610675.1. Taxonomy (NCBI): domain Bacteria; kingdom Bacillati; phylum Bacillota; class Bacilli; order Caryophanales; family Bacillaceae; genus Alkalihalobacillus; species Alkalihalobacillus pseudalcaliphilus. Next base: position 67,416 of record NZ_JAQQWS010000011.1, on the reverse strand, counting down.
CTTTTCAATTTATTGTTAAAGCTTACCAAGGGATGACATTGCACCAAAAAGCATTAACGCCATTCGAAAGCCGCAGTGAGATGTTCCGAGCCTTTCGTGATTCGTTAAAGCCGATGATTGAAAGTAATAAACTCGCCATGGTTTTGTGCCAATTTCCGCCATGGTTTGATTGTAAAAAAGAACATGTACAGTACATTCGATATGTGAAACAAGAACTTGCTCACCTCCCAGTTGCTTTAGAATTCAGGCATCAGTCTTGGTTCCAACCTCAATACCGGGAACAAACTCTTGCTTTTATGCAAGAGGAGGATTGGATACATAGTATTTGTGACGAACCACAAGCAGGATCCGGATCTATCCCTATTGTTATGCAGGCTACTAATAAATCTAAAACTTTATTTCGGTTTCATGGTCGCAATATTCATGGCTGGAATGACCCGGGGAATGGTCGCTGGCGTGAAGTAAGGTATTTGTATCGTTATAATGAGAATGAATTAAGAGAATGGACCAAACAGCTTCAATCATTCCAAACAGAAAGTAAGCACTTATTTGTTATCTTTAATAATAATTCCGGCGGTGACGCAGCAGATAATGCTAAAGAAATGATTGAAATGTTAGGGATTGAATATGAAAATTTAGCTCCTAGACAGTTAGGCTTATTTTAAGAAATAACTTTTGAATAGAGAGGAGGGCTATTTTTTGTCGATTGAACGACTTACAATCTTCCATATTAATGATCTTCATAGCCAGTTTAGTAATTGGCCACATATTGTAGGGTATGTGAGGGCACATCGGCATAAAGCCTCCTTATTTGTAGATATAGGTGATCATGCTGATCGAAGCCATCTTATAACAGAAGCAACTGAAGGACGAGGGAATGTAGAGCTCTTAAATGAGGCAGAGATTGATTATGCGACGATTGGAAATAATGAAGGCGTTACTTTTTCTAAGCAGCAATTAGAGCAATTATATGCTCATGCTCAGTTTCCTGTTTTGCTTGCTAATTTATTTGAACCGAATGGTCAGCTTCCCAGTTGGGCGAGGAAGTATGAAATCCATACATTTCAGAATGGAGTTAAAGTAGGCTTAATTGGTTGGACAGCCCCTTTTAAAGGACTTTATGAGCAATTAGGTTGGAAATGTGAGAGTTCATTCCAGCTACTTAAAGATATTGTTCAAGAAGTGAGGGAACAGGTCGATATAGTTGTACTTTTATCTCATGTAGGCTTTTTTCAAGATGAAGAAATTGCTAAGGAAATGCCTGATATCGATATTATCTTAGGCTCACATACCCATCATTTAATTGAGAGGGGAAAAAAGATTAACCAAACGATGATTACACAAGCGGGGAAACATGGTCATTATTTTGGGAGATTGGACATCAAGTTTGATACACAACGAAAAATCTGTGTCGATATGAAAGAAACACTCATCTCAGCGAATGCTTGTCAACCAGCTCAATCAACGTTGAATCTTATCAAAAAAATAGAGCATCAATCTTTTGAGAAGTTGAACTATAAAGTGGCAACGGTTCCTTTTGATTTAGCCGTTTCATGGCAGGAGAATACAGAAATCACACAATTACTCTGTGATGGTTTAGCTGAGTGGTGTAAGGAGAGTATTGCCATGATGAATGCGGGTGTAATATTGGAATCTATTCCTCAAGGTCAGATAACAAGGGGAGATATTCACCGTATTTGTCCTCATCCAATTAACCCGTGCATTGTTGAATTAACAGGCGAGGAACTATTAGCGACGATTCAAAAAGCGTATACAGAAGAGATGAGATTTTTAAAGTTGAAAGGATTTGGTTTTAGAGGTAAGCTTCTTGGAAAAATGATTTTTACAGGTATTGAGATTCAGTCCAATAGTGATATGGAAGTTCTAGAAGTGCGTGTAGAAGGTCAATTGTTAGAAGGGAAAAGAACGTACCGAATAGCGACATTAGATATGTATACCTTTGGGTACCTATTCCCTGAAATTTATAAAGCACCTCATAAAGAATATCTGATGCCGGAATTTTTAAGAGATATTCTAGCTTGGAAGCTTGGGCAAGAATGGGCTTAAATTGATTCACAGTCAATATTCCATCCTCATAAAGTAATAAAGAGAACAAGGAAGTTTACTTCTGGATGGAGGAGAAAGGCATGCTTGAAATGAATCCGGTGACGATTAATGGTGAAACTTTTTTAGCTATAACATTAAAGCTTCCAAAAACGAATTTTATGGCTGTTACGAATGAAGTTGGGTATATTATGTGTGGCGCCTTAGACGTTGGTCTATTGAACGCAAAATTAAAAGAAAGAAAGATTGTCGCTGGTCGTGCTGTTGGTGTGAGAACGATTGAGCAATTACTTGAAGCCCCTTTAGAATCAATCACTTATGAAGCAGAGGCATTAGGAATTACGGTTGGAATGAAGGGGAAAGACGCCTTGTTAAAAATGAAATAAGTAAAAATGAAGCTGTCATGAAGACTCTAAACCTTCCGTGACAGTTTTTTTTGTCAATTAGTAAGAAAGTTTCAAAAAATTCATTTACATTTGATATAATAGGAGATGGAATGAATCTATATGACTAAGACTTATTGTTTATTTTACATAGAATGACATGCTATATAAAAGAGATGAAACGAACCAATTGGAAGATAAATGGAATTTAATAATACTGGGAGGTTGTATCATGCGTCTAATTGCCGTAATGGTTGCGAAACCAGGCCAAAAATTAGCGAAGGCTGTTTTAAATGGAGAAGGTTCAATTTTACTTAATAAAGATATTCTGCTTACTGAGAAATTAATTAAGCGCTTGAAGAATCTTGCAGTTCCTTTTATTTATATAAAAGATGATCAAATAGATCTGCCAAAGATTGAACAAGTGATATCTCAAAAAACAAGAGAAGAAACGGTTAGTAAATTAAAGTATGAATTTATCGCCTTGTCCAATACTTGGAATAATTTCAAAGATTTAAAGGCGATCAATGTTGACCTTGACTTCGAAAGTTCTGTTAAAATGTTAATAAAGGATATTCAAAATAATCCTGATGCCTTATCATTATTACTAAGTGCTTCTTCACACGATCTATACATTTTTGTTCATTCATTTAATGTTGCCGTGTATTCAATTGGTTTAGCGATGGAATTAGGCTACGAGGAAGATGAATTATATGAGATAGGTTTAGGAGCATTATTTCATGATATAGGCAAAATGTTTATCCCCAAAGACATTCTTTTAAAGCCTGGGAAGTTAACGAATGACGAGTTCAAAATCGTACAGTCTCACAGTAAACTGGGCTACGACCTATTAATTGATACAGCTCAAATGACAAAAAACATAGCAAGATGTGCTTTAGAACACCATGAACGCTTGAATGGGACAGGCTATCCACAAGCGATAAAAAGTGGTAAAATTCATCCATATGCCAAAATTATCGCGATTGCCGATGTTTTTGACGCCGTAACCTCTAATCGTTCTTACAGGAAGCCGATGCTACCACATGAAGCTCTAGAGCTTTTGTATTCAGGTGCCTCGACTTTATTTGATATTGATATGGTAAAGACTTTTAGACAAATGATGGCGGTATATCCATCGGGGTTAATGGTTCAATTAAGTGACAATCGTAAAGGGATCGTGTATAAACAAAATAAGCAGATGAGTACGCATCCTGTTATCAAAATATTATATGAAGATAATATCAGGCTAGAAAACCCGTACTATCTGAATTTAATGGACCACCTTAACATATTGATTGTAGGGACGGAAGCGTTTGATGAACAGTTATAGTGGATAAAAGGAGTGGACATACATGCAACAATATTTAGATTTATGTAGACATGTCATGGAGAACGGAGGAGAAAAAGGTGATCGGACAGGTACAGGTACAAAAAGTATATTTGGTCACCAAATGAGATTTGATTTAGAAAAAGGTTTTCCTTTACTCACGACAAAAAAGTTACATTTACGCTCAATCATTCATGAATTACTTTGGTTTTTAAAAGGGGATACCAATATTGCATACCTGACAGAACATAAAGTGAGAATTTGGAATGAATGGGCCGATGATAATGGTGATCTTGGGCCTGTTTACGGTAAGCAGTGGCGTTCTTGGCAAGGAGCTAATGGTAGGACGGTTGATCAAATTAGCGAAGTCATTGAACAAATTAAAGAAAACCCCAATTCTCGTCGCTTAATCGTGAATGCTTGGAACGTAGCGGAAATTGATGATATGGCTTTAGCACCTTGTCACTGCTTATTCCAATTTTATGTGCAAGATGGTAAATTATCTTGTCAGCTGTACCAAAGAAGTGCGGATATTTTTCTAGGTGTCCCATTTAATATTGCTTCTTATGCTTTATTGACGATGATGGTCGCACAAGTGACGGGATTAAAGCCAGGTGAATTTGTACACACATTAGGGGATGCACATATCTATTCCAATCATTTTGAACAAGTTGAGCTCCAACTGACAAGGGAACCTCATGCTCTACCTTCGATGAAGATTAATCCAGATGTTACATCCATTTTTGATTTTACGATTGATGATTTTGAACTTGTGAACTATGAGGCACATCCACATATTAAGGGTGTGGTTTCTGTATGATTTCTTATATCTTTGCGGTGTCTGAAAATGGTGTGTTAGGTAAGGATAATGATATGCCTTGGCATTTACCAAACGACTTGAAGTTTTTTAAACGTGTTACTTCTGGTCATACGGTCATAATGGGTAGGAGAACGTACGAATCCATGGGCAGAGCTTTGCCAAAGCGGAGAAATATTATTTTAACTAGTGACCCAACATTTAAGGCAGAAGGCTGTGAAATCGTCCACTCTAAGGAAGCAGTTCTTGAAGCAATTAGAGATGAGAACGAGTCATTTGTTATTGGTGGAGCAGGATTGTTTGAACTGTTCAGAGACGATGTTGATAAAATTTATAAAACCGAAATTAAGGAAAGCTTTCCAGGGGATGTTTTTTTCCCTCAATGGGATTGGAATCATTGGAAACTGATTGAAGTGGAAGATGGAATCATCGATGAAAAAAATAAACATTCACATCAATTTTTAATTTATAAAAGACTAGAAAAGTAGTATTTTCTTGAAATAACCATTGATTCGTTTTTTAATTTTAGTTATAATATACTACGATAATATGAATAGTATTACCTCATCAAGACGGTGAGGTAGAGGCGCGAATGCGATAATTACCTTTTTTGAGGATGACAACGTGGAGAAAAAGGGAAAGGCAAGTTCGCCGAAGTGTATAAAGTTCGTCAAGACTTCATATGCTGGGACTGTATCGAATAGATGCAGCACTGTCACAGTTGTAAGACTGTGGAGAACTACTGCTGAAGATGGGGATAACCTTGTGATCAAAGGTCGATAATGGGTATCCGTTATGGGCCTTTTTTGTTTGGGAACATTCTTCTTCAGGTTAGAGAAAAGCTCACAAGAGCCAAAGAGGAGGAAATATGATGGATGTAATAGGCACAGGGTGGTCACTTGTACCACCATTATTGGCGTTAATTCTTGTCTTATTAACGAAAAAGGTATTAATATCACTTGGAGTAAGTATCCTTGTAGGAGCACTAATGCTAAACGGTTTTAATCCAGTGGATAGTTTAGCTCAAATTTGGGGAATCGTTTCTTCGATATTTTATGTAGAAGGTGCGGTTAACGATTGGGAATTTTATATTATTCTTTTCTTATTATTGCTAGGAATGATGGCTGCTCTCATTACGAAGTCTGGTGGAAGCTATGCCTTTGCTGAATGGGCGATGAAAAGAATCAAAACGCGTGTCGGTGCGCAATTATTTACGATATTTTTAGGTTTTATTATTTTTATCGATGACTATTTTAATAGTTTAACGGTCGGGAATATTAGTAGACCTGTATCTGATAAGTATCGGATTTCACGTGCTAAACTAGCTTATTTGGTTGATTCAACGGCTGCTCCAATGTGTGTAATCGCCCCTATTTCTAGCTGGGGTGCATATATCATTTCCATCATTGGTGGAATTCTTGTAGCACATGGTTTAACACAATATCAGGCGTTTGAAGCATTTATGCTAATTATTCCAATGAATTACTACGCACTTATCGCGATTTTATTTATGATTGCTGTAGCCGTATTTAAAATTGATTTTGGGCCAATGAGGAAACATGAAAAACGTGCACTAGAAACAGGTGAATTAGCTGACCCTAAATCTGGTGCAATGCCTGGAACCGATGGTCAAATTGAGCGTCATCAAAATGGGAAGGTATACGATTTAGTCATCCCTATTTTAGGGTTAGTAATCGGTACAGTTGTTTCGATGATTGTAACTGGTTATGGCGAAGTACAATCCTCTTCTTTAATTGATATTTTTGGTGAAGCAAATATTACGGGGTCTCTTATTATCGGAGGACTTATTGGCTTTGGTTTTGCTTTATTATCGAATCTTATCAAAAAGGAAAACTCAGGATATATGTCTACTTTAGGGGCAGGAATTAAATCCATGCTGCCGGCGATTTTTATTCTTATCTTTGCTTGGACAATTATAGAGATCATTAGTGAAATTGAGACGGGTGTATATTTAGCTGATTTAGTTGATGGTACGATCCCGCCAATGCTTCTACCGGCGATTATTTTCTTGATTGCTGGATTCACAGCATTATCAACAGGAACCTCTTGGGGAACGTTTGGTTTATTATTACCAATTGCAGGAGATATGGCAGCAGCGGTAGATATTTCGTTGATGTTACCAATGCTTGCAGCTGTTTTAGCTGGTGCTATTTTTGGAGACCATAGTTCACCTATATCAGATACAACTATTCTTTCGGCAGCAGGAGCAGGAAGCCATCATATCGATCACGTTATGACGCAGCTTCCATATGCGATTGTCTCAGCTGGAATTGCGTTAATTGGATTTATTGTTTTAGGCGCTACTGGACATATTTTACTTTCACTTGGTGTCGTCATTGGTATACTTGCCTTAACTGTATTGATATTAAATCAATTAACAAAATTAAGAAAAGCATAAGGAAACAGACAGTTGAATATCTCATTTCAACTGTCTGTTTTATATCGTGACTTCGGTCATGGGTCTATTTTTGGTATTTATTTCTTTTGACAAATTTCGACTAAATAATTATAATAAGATATTGAATAGTCTGAAAAATAAGACTAAACTAAAATGGACTTGCATAAAATAGACAGAAAAAGTAAGTGCCATTTATATTTTCAGATAATTCGGGAAAGATAGGTCGATATTCTATTATATCTTTTCTAGAAATGGAGAGGTGTTTTATGGCAGGTAGAGAACAATGGGGTACGAGAGCTGGTTTTATTATGGCTGCAATTGGCTCTGCGGTTGGATTAGGAAATATTTGGCGTTTTCCTTATGTGGCGTATGAGAATGGTGGAGGAGCTTTTTTCATTCCTTATTTATTTGCACTTTTAACAGCAGGTATACCTTTATTAATCATGGAGTTTACGATCGGGCACAAGTACCGCGGTTCAGCACCATTATCGTATGCAAGAATGAACCGGAAAACGGAATGGTTGGGCTGGTGGCAAGTTAGTATATCCTTTGTGATATCTACCTTCTATGCAGTGATTATTGCATGGGCGATTGCTTATACGTATTTCTCCATTAATCAAAGTTGGGGAGCTGATACGGAAGGCTTCTTATTTGGCTCTTACTTACATGTTGCAGATGTGCCTGGACAGCTGGGTGGCTTTGTCCCAAACGTACTTATACCATTAGTGCTCGTATGGGCAGTAACATTAGTTATTATGTTTAGAGGTATAAGAAGAGGTATTGAACTAGCCAACCGGATTTTTATTCCTGTATTATTTGTAATGTTCTTAATTCTAGTGATTCGGGCTGTTACTCTGGAAGGTGCTGCTTTAGGTTTAGAGCAATTTTTCCGTCCTGACTGGGAGGCGATGAGAAACCCAAGTGTTTGGTTAGCTGCCTATGGTCATATTTTCTTTAGTCTATCGGTTGGTTTTGCTATTATGATAACGTACTCGAGTTATTTATCAAGAAAATCAGATATTAATAATAATGCATTTATAACTGGCTTTACAAACTCAGGGTTTGAATTATTAGCAGGTATTGGAGTATTTGCTGCGATTGGTTTTATGGCCTTCCAGCAAGGTGTAGGTGTGAATGAGGTAGCAGCAGGAGGTATTGGTTTAGCCTTTGTTGTCTTCCCGCAAATTATTAATAGTTTCCCTGGAATGAATGGACTCTTTGGCGTCTTATTCTTTGGTTCACTCGTTATGGCTGGGATAACATCATTAATATCAATTATCGAAACGTATATTTCTGGGATTCAAGATAAATTCCAAGTATCACGAACAAAAGCAGTGCTCTTTGGTGGAGGCCTTTCTGCACTCGTATCCTTGATATATGCGACACATTCAGGACTGTATATTTTAGATGCGGTCGATTACTTCATTAATCAATTCGGTATTGCTTTTGCAGGCTTAGTCTCGGTAATCTTGGTGTCTTGGTTCTTAAGAAAGCTACCAGAATTCCAAGAACATGCAAATGGTGTATCAGATATGCGTATTGGTTGGTGGTGGAAAGTGTGTTTAGGAATTATTACACCAATCGTGTTAGGGTATATGTTTGTACTAAATGTTATGCAGAACATTCAAGAAAATTATGAAGGCTTATCTACTGGGTTCCTTCTTTCAACGGGAATAGCTGCGGCGGTCGGAGTGCTTATACTTGGTTTCTTATTATCACTAATCAAATGGAAAAAAAATATCATAGAAGCCGAAACCGATTCAAAAGAGCTTGAAAAGGAGGCTAAATAATATGAGTGGAAGTGCGATTACTTTAATGATTATTAGTATGGTTCTCCTTTGGGGAGGAATGGCTTTAAGTATTTGGAATGCGGTAAAGGCCACTAAAAAGAAGAATAAAGCCATATAAACAATAACAAGGTCTCAAGTATATATGCTTGAGGCCTTGATTATTTAATTTCCAGAGCGAAGTTTTTGAAAACCTTGTCGCTCCCAATTTTTTAATGACGGGAAAGGATCAAATGACCATTCAATAAAACCATTATCTCGATACATGCCATAATGTAAATGTGGTGGGAATTTACCTTGTGTGCCTGGTTTTCCATAACCAGAGCTTCCAACATAACCGATTATTTGTCCAGGTTCTACGATAGCACCTTCTTCAATTCCTTTTTCGAACCCGCTTAAGTGGGCGTAATAATGATAGATATTATCTAAGTCGCGAATTCCAACGCGCCAGCCGCCATAAATATTCCAACCTTTTATCTCTACGATACCGAATGCTGTGGAGCGAACGGGAACTTGATAGCCTGCAAAAATATCGGTACCTTCATGAATTCGACGACCGCCCCAACCGCGTCTATCTCCCCATGTACTCCGATAGCTATAGTTGGAGCGGAGAGGAAGCGGAAAAGCATGATCGTGAAGATCTAAATGTCCATATTTCTCATAAAGGCGGGCATGGCCAGAAATGATGGTGACCGATTGTTCTCGTTGATAATAGTCCCATAAGGCAATTCGGAAGTCCTCTGAGCTAAATCCATATTGCTCTAAATGGTTTGCGAACGTATATAATATATCTTCATCATTCATTCGATCAGCAATTCCATCGCCGTTACCATCTAGACCAATTCCGCCAAACATACTGATTGATAAAGGGTCTTGATCATCTAGGTTAGGGTTTAATGGACCAGCCCATTGGTTCGGTGAATAAAAGATAGAAATAAAGCCTTCCTCACGTGGTCGGTCTCTTAGAGCTCTCCTTACACCGCGCTCATACGTATCTACTGCGGCGATATAATACCAAGGGATATTAGTTAACGCTTCTATTTTTTGATATAAGTGAAGGCGCTCTAAATTTCTTTCTTCTAGTGTTAATTCTTGTTCAGCCGCCTGGCCATTTGATGCTATCCATAGACATGTAAGAAGGGTGATAATAAGAGAGGGCAGGAATTTCCTCATAAGCTGGTCTCCTTTCTAAATTAATGTAACGTTGAACTCACCTTTTAGTATGTAACGAAATCCTAAAAAAATGGATGTGAATCAATGGTAAATTTAAGATAAAGCGGTTGGTTGTTTGAGGACATTCATGATAAAGTATATAAAGAGTGAAAATGTTGGAAAAAGTATCAAGAATTTTACTTTATCCAGAAATTTATAGTGGATGGTGAGTAAGGTTGGCGAAAAAAGAAGAACATATCCGTAAACCAGAATGGTTAAAAATCAAACTAAATACGAATGAATCTTACACGGGTCTAAAGAAAATGATGCGTGAAAAGAAATTACATACGGTTTGTGAGGAAGCTAGATGTCCTAATATTCATGAATGTTGGGCAGTTCGTAAGACGGCTACATTTATGATTTTAGGGGATGTATGTACCCGTGCCTGTCGTTTCTGTGCGGTTAAAACGGGTCTGCCGAATGAATTAGATCTACAAGAACCAGAACGTGTGGCCGAATCAGTTGAACAAATGGGATTAAAGCATGTTGTTATTACAGCAGTTGCTCGCGATGATTTGAAAGACGGTGGTGCTGGGGTATTTGCAGAAACCGTTCGTGCAGTCCGCAGAAGAAATCCTTTCTGTACGATTGAAGTATTACCTTCAGATATGTTAGGCAATCGTGAGAGTCTAGAAACATTAATGAATGCAAGGCCCAATATTATGAATCATAATATTGAAACTGTCCGTCGTTTAACACCAAGGGTTCGTGCGAGAGCAAAGTATGACCGTACGTTAGAATTTTTACGTCGTGCTAAGGAAATGCACGCAGATATTCCGACAAAGTCATCGATTATGATTGGTTTAGGTGAAACAAAGGAAGAAATTATTGAAACGCTAGATGATTTACGTGCTCACGATGTTGATATCGTGACTATTGGACAATATTTACAACCGACTAAAAAACATTTAAAGGTTGTTAAATATTATCATCCAGATGAATTTGCAGAGTTAAAAGAAATTGCTTTAAGTAAAGGGTTTAGCCACTGTGAAGCAGGTCCATTAGTACGTTCATCTTACCATGCGGACGAACAAGTGAATGAAGCACAAGTTCGAAGTGAAGCAAAGAAGGCACAAGAAGAAACGCTAACTAAAGGTTAAAGAAAAAAGGAATAAGAGGTTGCTCCTCTATTCCTTTTTCTTTTCGAGGAAATGACGGGGGCTCAGTAGGTTTGAAATGGTAATATCGGAAAGCTTATAGGTGAAATCGCTTAGATATGGTACAATATAGAGTAGGAATAAGTGAGGTGATGGATTATGGTCCGACTTCAATCAATGCAATTTGAACTGATTGAAGATGTGAAAGATGGCTGGAATGAAGAGGCCTTTAAAGAACGGTATAGTGAGGTATTAAATAAGTACGACTATATTGTCGGGGATTGGGGCTATAATCAGCTTCGGTTACGTGGTTTTTTTGACGATAAGCATAAGAAATCCACGTTTGATACTAAAATCAGTACATTGGATGATTATTTATATGAATATTGTAACTTTGGCTGTGCCTATTTTGTATTAAAAAGAGTCAAGGGATGACCACACAAAGCTCTATAGTCGTGAATGTGAGCCTTGAACAGTTGAACATATGAGGAATCCCTAAGACATGAGTGCCTTAGGGATTTTTATTATTTTTTTTCTTGGTGGGTCGGGTGACTACTAGGATCTAATCGTTGGTGGTTACGATGAAGCTGTTTGTTTTCATACGTAAAGGCACTATTCGCATGCTGGCCTTCTTCCCATGGTGAGCTTTTACCTGTTACAGTCTCATCTTTTTTAAAAGGAGAACCGTAAGCTCCTTCTGGTAAATCCTCGGGTAGAATGGTTTCTTTTGCTTCTTCTACATTGTCGAAATCTTTTGGTTCATCTTGATTGAAAAACATTGTAGCACCTCCTACGCTTTAGAGTGAGCATTCTTTTTTCTTTTTATCCAGTTATTCATTATGTAAGTTCTTAAACCCATAAATCTGAGAAACAAGGTGATAAGGATGTATTTCGTTAATCGTGAAAAAATTGAAAAGACGTTACATTTTATTGAAGAGCTTTTAAAAACGTTTCCAACTGAGCGAGAACTTCATACATTTAATACGTATGAGAAGTTGGCCTTAGAAAGGGTCAATTATTTATTAATTGAATCGATTATTGATGTGGGTAACAGTATGATTGATGGTTTTATTATGAGAGATCCAGGTAGTTATGAAGATATTATTGATATTTTAGTGGACGAAAAAGTGATGGAAGAGTCGGATGGCCTCTCATTAAAAGCTTTAATCCTATTAAGAAAGCCTTTAGTCCAAGCCTTTATAGAAATTGATCATCAACCTATTTGGAATCAATATCGTAAATCTTTTGCGTCTATTTCAGGATTTCCACAACAGATTCGAAGGTATTTGGTGGAAGAATTAGGTCCTGTTTCTGCCTTTTTGCCTCAAGAGTAAAAAGAAGGAAACGAGCAAAACCTTTGCAAAAATCCCTACATCGCATACAATAAGGATAAAGGTGGTGATGGCCATGGGTAAGCAAACACGTTCGACACGTCAGGTTATTTTATCACTCATCAAGAGACATAAAGAGCGTACGGTGTCTGATATTGCCAATGAGTTAGGAATAACAGAAATGGCTGTCAGGCGACATTTGCAAGGGCTAGAGACGGAAGGATTAATTCAAGCTAGACTTGAGAAACAATCAATGGGCCGACCTAGTTATAAGTATTATTTAACAGAGAGTGGAGAGGAAAGCTTCCCACGTAATTATGGAGCTTTATCATTAGAATTCTTAAAAGACCTTGAATCTCTAAACGGCAATCAAGTCATTGAAGAGCTTTTTGAAAAGCGGAGAGAACGCTTAGAAGATAAATATAAAGAAATTGTTCAAGGAAGTTTGGAAGAGAGAATTGCCGCTTTAGCCAAAATTCAAGATGAAAATGGCTACATGGTTGAATGGGAACAAGCCGCGGATGGAGACTACCGTTTTATAGAGTATAATTGTCCGATTGCAAAGGTGGCGAAGGATTACCACATTGCATGCTCTTGTGAGAAGAAGCTATTTAAGAATTTATTAAATACTGATCATGTCGTCAGAGAAACATGTGCAGCAAAGGACAATCATGCTGCTTGTGTATACACAATAAAAAACGCATGATTAGACGAATAAACAAGCATGGACATACGGGCGTAATGATATTATTCGCGAAGCTTGATACTGAAAAGGCCATAGGTTAACGAAACTTATGGTCTTTTTGAGCTTTGCTTACCGTTTATACACGCATGGTGAAGCCAAAACCAGCTCCCCCACCAACAAGGATGAAAGTTATCTTTTACAGGACGCGGATCGAGCATTTCTGTAGCGACGAGTAACGCTCCATGTTCGCGCTAACTTTCATATGAAAAAGGAGAAACAAATGAAACAATACAAAGGGTTTTTAATAGACTTAGACGGAACGGTTTACCGAGGGAATGAGAAAATCGACGAAGCTGTTCAATTTGTAAAGGAACTGGAGAAGCGAGGATTATCCTATTTATTTGTGACGAATAATTCCACAAAACCACCGGAGCATGTTGCGGCATTATTACAATCAATGGATATTCCGGCTACAACCAATCATATCTTTACAACGAGTATGGCGACCGCTCGTTATGTTACAGAACGACAAAAAAAGGCGAAAATCCATGTAATCGGTGAAAAAGGACTAAGACAAGCACTTCAAGAAGAAGGACACCAACTTGTTCAATCGGATGCCGATTTTGTTGTCATGGGACTAGACCGAGAGATAACCTATGAAAAGCTTGCTTTAGCAACGTTAGAAGTTCGTAAAGGTGCAATATTTATTGCAACGAATGGTGATGTTGCGTTGCCGACTGAGCGTGGTTTAATGCCAGGCTGTGGTTCAATTGTTTCTGTCGTTGCCGTATCGACAGGCGTACAGCCTATTTTTATTGGTAAACCAGAAAAAATAATTGTAGAACAGGCATTAGAGGTATTAGATTTGCCTAAAGAAGAGACATTGATGATTGGTGATAATTATGATACCGATATATTAGCTGGTATCCAGGCTGGGATTGATACTCTATGTGTTCATACAGGAGTAACCTCGTTTGAGCAATTAGCTAAGAAAGAGCAGCAACCAACATTTACTCTCGCTAGTTTAGCCGATTGGAACTTCAAATCATAAATAAAATGAAAAGGCCAGAATCCTAAGTGCAGGTACTCTGGCCTTCTGTCTAATTTTTGCTGGCTGTTACTCAACATTAGCGATACGGTGGGCGAGACGACTAGAGGCGGCAGCAGCAATGGCTCCAACAATATCATCTAAAAAGGTATGACATTCGCCACTAGATTTATCATTAAGCATCTCAAGAATGCCAGGCTTCTGTTTATCAATATATCCATAGTTCGTAAATCCAATGGAACCATACACATTAACAATGGATAAAGCGATGATTTCATCGACACCATATAAGCTCTCATCACGCTCAATAATACCTTGTAATGGCGCAAATAATTTCTTTTCTTCTGCCATTATATCTAATTGAATCCCTGTTAAGATGGCATTTTGTACTTCCCTTTTTCTTATCACACGTTCCACATTTTCAATACAAGTATCTAAGGTTAAGTCAGGGTGATATTTCACCTGTAAAAAATAAACGAGATCAGCAATATCTTCTATACGAACGCCTCGTTTTGTTAACCAATCTCTTGCTGCTTTTTCCACCATTCCATACTCTTTCTTTTCAGACATAAAAAATCCCCCTTTCGAACATTTTTTATTAATCATGTATCGAAGGTTACATAATTAAAAACTCTCTTCTACTTAGTTTACGGTGGGCGTAAACTTTTTATGCTTTGGGTCATAGACTATATTAGTGGGCTGATGTAAAAAGGTGGTGAATGCATGTTTGAGAGGAATATTTATGATTATTATGGTCTGTATTGTGATTCGCAATGTCGACTTGGTTTTTATGATGGGTTTAGAACAGAGACAGATCAATATATGTTATTCCCAAAACAGCAATTAGCTTCGACGGAAGAAGAAATGTTGTACTATAGTGAATATTTACGTTCTATAGGGGATACGACAGTTTTACAACTAGTACCGACCAAATTAAATAAAAACAGCGGCTTTATTGATGGTCAAGATGTGTATGTATTTAAAATCCCTAATCAAGAAGAGAGAACCGTATTAGATTTACAAAATGACTTTGAATATGGTGAGCATTTGGCTATCATTCACCATTATGGCAAACAAGCTAATGTAAATAGGAAGCAGTTTGACTATTTTGGACAATGGCCAAACCTGTGGAAAAGAAGATTGGAGCAACTGGAAGAGTGGTATTTTCAAGTAAGTAATGAAGGCCCGCAAACGACCATCGATGAGATGTTTTTGTATACGTACCCTTATTATATGGGGATCACGGAAAATGCGATACAGTATGTTGTCGACGCTAATTTAGATGACAGAAGTAGCGAATATGAAGTAGGTACCATTTGTCATCGCCGTTTTCATCAACAAACATGGTTGCCGCTGTCTGACCGAGGTGGAATTGTGAAATGTCCATCTGAATTTGTGTTTGATCATCCTTGTCGTGATATTGCCGAGTGGATTCGCTCGAAGAGGATTGAATTATTGCAACAACGCAATAGTGAGTTATTAGATCCTTTCTTAGAGGGTTATGGTCAGCATGAGCAACTTACAAGTTATGCTTGGCGATTGATGTATGCTAGGTTGTTATTCCCAGTTCATTATTTTGAGACGATTGAAGATTATTATCGAAGTCAGATTAGAGAAGAGAGGTTAGAAATTGGTCAGAATTTCGGGCAATTATTAGACCACGAGAAGGAAAATGAGTTATTTTTGCAAGTGTTCCAAGAAAAAGTAAAGCTCCCTAGGATGAGCGGGAGAACACCAAGAATTGATTGGGTGTAAAGAAGGAGGCTATATCTCTTTTTGAGGAGGTATGAGCTTCTTTTGTTTTGTACGAAAGTGTAACTTAGGTGCAAGGGGTTGTGCCTTGAAGTTAGCTGGTCCTCCATCTTTCGATAGATGACCTTAACAGGAAACTGCTCCCTTTTTGTTCGTACGACTCCTCATAGTGATGGAGTTGTAAACGTGCCAACAGTTTAAATAGTCGCCACTACTTTGATATTTGTTGGTGGCGAATTGAATGGGGCTTTGCCATGTGGATTTGTATGAAAGTTCAATGAGTCATGATCATTATCAAGATAATTTGACCTTTCGGACTTTGTTTTTGGGCCGTTATTGAGTCGACAAAACGCAGTGCTTTGTTGTAGGAAAAGCGAAGAAGAGCATGTCAGCTATAGGGGAACTTTTATATAAAGATAATAAAATTATTAAAAGAATATTTAGAAAGTAGGTAAATTACTCTTGTTTTTGTAAGGGAAGAGGCATATAATGTCCTTTATAGATAAACAATTGTATTTTCAAGGGGAACATCTTGTGTTGATAGGAGTGGAGTGGTTTTATGGCAAAGGTAGTAGGGGTTGGGTTACTTGGCTTAGGAACTGTTGGTAGTGGTGTAGTTGAAATCATTCAACGTCATCAAGAAGAGTTACAGCATAAAGTTGGCTGTGCTGTTGAAGTAAAGCGAGTTTTAGTTCGAGATCTTGAAAAGATAAGATCGGTTCAAATAGAAGAAGGTATTCTTACAGAGAATGTGGAAGATGTGTTATCCGATCCAAATATAGATGTCATTGTTGAAGTTATGGGTGGAATCGAAGATACGAAGAAGGTATTAATAGACGCATTAAATCAAAAAAAACATGTGGTCACCGCTAATAAAGATCTAATGGCTTTATATGGATCGGAGCTTTTACAAACGGCTGCTGCAAATCAGTGTGATTTATTTTATGAAGCAAGCGTTGCTGGGGGGATTCCCATTTTAAAGGGATTATCTGATGGCTTATCTGCTGATCGGATTACAAAAATGATGGGGATTGTTAATGGGACGACGAATTATATTTTAACGAAAATGAGTCAAGAAGGAAGCTCTTATCATGATGTATTGGAGCAGGCTCAGAAGTTAGGGTTTGCAGAGAGTGATCCAACAGCAGATGTTGAAGGTTTAGATGCAGCAAGAAAGATGGCTATTTTGGCTACACTGGGGTTCTCGGCTCAGGTAAAGCTAAATGATGTCAGTGTAACGGGGATTACAAATGTTTCAGATGCAGACCTTTATTACGGAAAGCAACTAGGGTATACAATGAAATTAATCGGTCTCGCTCAGCGTGATGAGAATCGCATTGAAGTCAGTGTGCAACCAACCTTGTTACCAAATGAACACCCTCTATCGGCTGTTAATAATGAATTTAATGCGGTATATGTTTATGGTGAAGCCGTTGGTGAGACGATGTTCTATGGACCAGGTGCAGGCTCTTTGCCGACTGCAACAGCAGCTATGTCGGATTTAGTACAGGTGATCCGGAATATGCGACTCGGTGTTAATGGAAAGCAGCTTCAAGGGCCTCTGCATGATTGTGTGTTAAAGGGCGAAAAAGAAATCGAATCTCAATATTTTATTCGCTTAAAAGCCCTTGATCGAACGGGAACATTCTCAACGATTACCTCATTATTTGCTGAACATGAAGTGAGTTTTGAAAAACTATTACAGTTGCCGCTCGAAAAAGAAGAAGCAGCTGAGGTAATTATTGTTACACATCAAACCAACAAAGAAAACTACGAACGATTATTAAATCGTTTGGCAGAACTATCTGTTGTTCAATCACTAGAAAGCAGCTATCGGGTTGAGGGAGGACATTAATATGAGCAGTTGGAATGGTTTAATAAAGGAATATCAAGAATTTTTACCAGTCAATAGCGATACCCCTGCGTTAACTTTACATGAAGGTAATACACCATTGATTCCTTTAGAGGTTTTATCTAAGGATTGGGGTGTTGATTTGTATGTAAAATACGAAGGATCAAACCCGACTGGTTCATTTAAAGATAGAGGAATGGTTATGGCGGTTGCCAAGGCAAAAGAAGAAGGTAGTAAGACGATTATTTGTGCTTCTACTGGCAATACATCAGCGGCTGCAGCGGCGTATGGTGCCAGAGCAGGCTTACGTTGTATCGTGGTTATTCCAGAAGGGAAGATTGCTTTAGGGAAATTAGCTCAGGCTGTTATGTATGGGGCAGAAGTTATTGAGATAAAGGGGAATTTCGATCAGGCATTAGATATTGTTAGAGCGATTAGTGAGACAGAGCCTGTTACTCTTGTAAATTCGGTCAATCCCTATCGCATTGAAGGTCAAAAGACAGCAGCATTTGAAATTTGTGATGCGTTAGGAGAGGCACCAGATATATTGGTCATTCCCGTTGGTAATGCGGGAAATATTACTGCTTATTGGAAGGGATTTAAAGAGTACCATGAAAAAAAAGGAACGGGATTACCGCAAATGCATGGGTTTGAAGCAGAAGGTGCCGCAGCGATTGTAAGAAATAAAGTAATCGAAGAACCAGAGACGATTGCGACCGCGATCCGAATCGGTAATCCAGCGAGCTGGAATTTTGCAGTAAAAGCTGCTGAGGAATCAAATGGAGAAATTGATTATGTCACAGACTCAGAAATAGTAGAAGCTTATCAACTATTGGCAAAGGAGGAAGGGATTTTTGCAGAGCCTGCTTCCTGCGCATCACTTGCTGGTTTGAAAAAGCATATCAAAGCAGGGAAAATACAGAAAGGATCAAAGGTTGTTTGTGTACTGACAGGCAACGGATTAAAGGATCCAAGTACCGCAATGGATACAATTACGGTTAAACCGACTGTACTTCCAAATGACATGGAAGCTTTTCTTGCCCACATAAAGGGCGGTGTCATGCAATGAGTCGGTTTCCAATTAAAATAACGGTACCTGCTAGTACAGCAAATCTTGGCCCTGGTTTTGATTCTATTGGTTTAGCGGTAAATCGTTATTTAACGCTTATAGTAGATAAGGCGAACCAATGGTCTTTCCAAGCTAATTCTGGAAATTTGGAAGGGATTCCTGCAGGCAAGGATAATTTAATTTATCAAGTGGCAGAACATATTGCTCAATTAAAAGGGAAACAACTCGCACCTTATACCGTCCAAATGGAAAGTACGATACCATTAGCAAGAGGTTTGGGGAGTAGTGCCTCAGCGATAGTTGCTGGCATAGAGCTTGCGAACCAGGTGTTAGATTTACAGTTAATGGTCACAGAGAAGGTTAGACTTGCGAGTTTGTGGGAAGGGCATCCCGATAATGTATCACCATCCATTTACGGAGGTTTAACGATTGGTACACATACAGAGAACGAGACAGATGTTGTTCATGTTGGTGTACCAGAGATAGAATTGGTTCTACTTGTCCCTCCTGATGAATTAAAAACAAAAGTTGCTCGGGGAATCTTACCAGAGGAGCTACCTTTTCGCAAAGCTATTCGGGGGAGTAGTGTGGCTAATGTGCTAGTGGCCGCTATTTTTCAAAAGAATTGGGAGCTTGTCGGTAAAATGATGGCCCGCGATGAATTTCATCAACCTTTCCGTGGGCAATTAATTCCGCATCTTCAAGACGTAATGGAGTATGTTCAAAAAAATACAGAAGCATATGGTGCAGCCTTAAGTGGAGCAGGTCCTACGATGTTATGTCTAGTTCCAGCAAGTAAAGGTAAGTTCATACAGCAGGTCTTACAAGAACAGTATCCTGCTTTTGAAGTGGAAATATTACAGCCAGATACGCAAGGCTTACACGTTGAATATGTATTAAATGGTAGAAAAAAAGAGATCAGTTAAAGATTATGATTGGAGCCTGTGTGAGGAATAATAGTTGGGAAGTGGGGTAAAACAACCTTAATGAAATGATTAAGGGAGGTAAGAAAATGCTTGATCTAAATCAACTCTATGAGGGCCAGTCGGTGTATGTTATTTATCGAAATCCTCATACGCAAACAGTTGCCACTATTCAAGAAGCAACGATTTTGCCCAACCCAGAAAAACCAGAGCAAATGTCTTTATTTCTGTATGATTTCTATCATCCGATTGAAGCAGATGATGCGATTTTTACTTCACTCCAAGAAGCTGAGCAGTTATATAATCAATATTTCTAATGTCTAAATATAGTTCGATGAAAAAAACGCCTGAATCCAGTGATTCAGGCGTTTGGTCGTTCATTAAAATACTTGCTCGATTTCAGTGATTCCAGGTACTTCTTCAAGAAGAGCACGCTCAATCCCTGCTTTTAAAGTAATAGTTGAGCTTGGGCAAGAGCCGCATGCACCTAATAGACGAACTTGAACGATACCTTCGTCCGTAACATCTACAAGTTCAACGTCTCCACCGTCACGAAGCAAGAAAGGGCGAAGCTTATCTAATACCTCTTTGACTTGGTCAATAGTTTCAACAGATGCTGACATTTTGAACAACTCCTTTCTACTAAATATTATACTAGTCATCGTTAAAAAAATCCATGCTTATGCGTTGATTTTTAACAACTTATTTAGAACAACTATAAATTAAACGGGACAAATGTGCAAGAGATAAAGATTGGAAAAGTTATAACAAGCTTGCCGTCATGCTTTTTTTAATGGCGTTAGCGACTTTATTTTGTTGGCTAATGAAAAAAAGCGAATGGTAATGAGAATTGGGTTCAAGGTAGAGGTTTAATTATCTTTTGCTTGAAACTTTGTTTAAATCATCATATGGTTAAAGTATGTAATTGGTTTTAAGATAATTGTAACGTATTCAATGCGAACTAGAGCGAAAAAACAAGGCTTGTAGTATCAGCTGATGAGGGGATGGACTCAATGATGATTTCATTTAAAGTATATGGTGCCAAACAAAAATGTGCTAGCTGTGTTCACTTACCTTCTGCAAAAGAGACGAGTGAGTGGTTAGAAGCGGCATTGGTTAGAAGGTTTCCTGGGAGCTCCATTACATTTCAATACATTGATATTGATCAAGAGTTAGAGCAAGAAGAAGATATTCATTTTTCAGAGGCAATTAAAGATGATGAATATTTCTATCCGTTAATTGTTCTTAATGGAGAGGTAGTCGGTGAGGGGAATCCAAACCTAAAATCAATTTCACTTCAAGTAGAAAAATTAACTAATCTTTAAGTGAAGAGAGTGTGGTTTTATTTGAAAGTTACTTGGGTGGTGCTCATTTCTCAAGTTAACTTGACCTTTCGGTCTTTGTTTTTGGATACTAATCCTGAAAGAATACTACACCTTTTTTGGTTGGTGGTGGCTGGTTGTGGTGCGCTGAATCTTTTTAGGAAAGCTCTTGCGAGCTCTTTCCTAAAAAGTGGCGGGGCTACGGCAAAGTGTGACAATCCTCAAAACCGTTTATGAATGAAAAGCAACCACTTAAAGAGCAAAACCACGCTTTCATATTTGTTGGTGGCAAAGTGAATCAGCGTTTTGTATGTAAGTTAGTGCTTTTGATTATGTGGGGAGTCATGTATTCTATATAAGAAAAGCCATCGATTGATGGCTTTTTTTTTGCTTATGATCCGGAATGATATTTGTACATCCATAGGACGCCTGATTTTAATACACGTGGTACTCTTCCGAGAAGGGTACGTTCGCCCATTAAACCAAAGCCATGTTTTTTTCCAAGGGAACCTAAGACTCCCTTTAGTTTAATTCGTGGTAATTCAGTTGGAAGAGGTTCGTTATTCCATTGCTTCTTTAGAATGGTCACAATTTGCTCGGCTTGGCCTTCCGCAAGTTGAGCACTTGGAGCATGCGGAAGGCTCGCACAGTCTCCGACAACAAATACATCTTCATTGTTAGGGATAAAATGCTGAGGTGTTAAGATAACGCGTCCTGATTTATCCTTTTCGACATCGAGATTGCGAACGACTTCAACCGGCTGAACGCCTGCTGTCCAAATAACAGCGTCACTTTGAATGAATTCATCGTGATTGTAGAGGCCATCTTCGCTCACTTTGGTGATATTGGATTTATTGACAACATCGACACCATGATCGACGAACCAATTTTGAACATAAACACTTAATTTCTTTGGAAACATGGAAAGGATCATCTCACCACGGTCAAATAATTTAACGGTTAAATCAGGTCTACTTTCTCTTAACTCACTTGCTAATTCTACGCCACTAAGTCCAGCTCCTACTATAGAAACCGTTCCTTGAGGACGAACATTATTTAATACTTCATATGTTTGTCGAGTTTTGTTCATCGTCTGAATACTGTATGTATGTTCATCAGCCCCTGGAACATTATGATATTTATCCTCACAACCTAAACCAATAATGAGTTTATCAAAATCAACCACTTCACCATTGTCTAAAACAATGGATTTCTCATCGATTTGGATAGCAGTCACTGTCGCATATTTTACTTTAAGGCGTGGATCCTCCGGGAATGAAACTCTCAAGTGTTGGTCTGAAGCAGTACCAGCAGCAAGAGCATAATATTCAGTTTTTAAACAATGATAAGGCAAGCGGTCAATTAAAATAATTTCAGTGTCATCTGGCAAATCATTTGGTAAAAGGCGTTGCATGACTCGCATTGAGCCATAACCTCCACCTAAAAGTACAAGTTTCTTCATTCCAAGATGTCTCCTTTTTATTATGATTGATTCAATACTTACTTCGACCATCGCCATGATTTTTTCAATTAGCTGTGTTTTGTTAGGTTCTTGTTGATTTTTTAGCCCATAGGAAATGACAGCCGCCAAAATGTGGCTCCAAATGTCTATGGAAGATGAGCGGTCGATTTCATTCATCTTCATTGAGTTGTTAAGTAATTGAAGCATATGGTTTCTAAGCACATTTTCTTCTTCAATCACATACGTAATGATGTGAATCGTTAATTTAGGGTGGGTGTCATACTCATCCAAAATGAATTGCAAATAAGAGCGAATTCTAATTTGTAACGGCCGATTTTGAAGACTCGGTTGGTTTACATAGGACAATACATCGTTTAGCCGTTCATTCGCTAAAGCTTTCATGATGGAATCCTTGGTTGGAAAATGATTAAAGAAGGTTCCTTTTGCAACATGAGCTTTTTTTGTGATTTGTTGAACGGTTGTTGCTTGAAAACCTTTTTCGCGAAACAATGCTAAGGCAGCATCTTCAATTTTCTTTTTGGTTTTATTGGCTTTTTTCATTTCGTTCATTTTGAATATGATCCCTTCTAAAAATGACCCTGGTCAGTTTTGATTATAACGAAACTGTCACAAATTCTCAACAAATTATTTCCTTTTTTATTGGAGAATGTTGAAAATTGACTTTATATTTAGGGCAGAGTAGCATAGTACGTGAAGAAGTAGAGGTGATAAGCAAGTGAGACCAATTATAGAGTTTTGCGTGAGTAATTTAGCTAGTGGTTCTCAAAAAGCAATGGAAGAGCTAGAGAAGGATCCTAATTTGGATATTGTGGAATACGGTTGCACATCTAATTGTGGTTTATGCTCTTATGAATTGTTTGCTCTTGTAAATGGTGAGTATGTGTCTGCAGATTCAGCAGAAGAACTAGTTGAAAATGTCTATCAGCATTTAGAAGAGAACCCAATGTTTTAACATAGAATAAAAAGGCTTGGGGGGAAAGGAATGGATGTTATACCATTTGTAAACACTTGGCCATATGAGAAACAGATGAAGGATATTTATTTTCATACTTGTCCTTTTTGCCAAGAAAGTAATGTGCTTACTAATTTGAAAATAAAAGACTTAGAAAAAGCTCAACAAGCCATTAAGGTAAGGTTAATTGTGCCTTGTTGTCATGAGGTCATTACAATCCTTGAAGCCGATGAAGATTATTTATGGACGGATCAGAAGTTAAGGAAGTAGGGGAATATATATGAAGTTTACAAAAATGCATGGCTTAGGGAATAGTTATATATATGTGGACTTATTTAAGGAAACCTTAGAAGAAACTGAACTTTCCAAGACGGCTATAGCGGTCGCCAACCCGAATACAGGAATTGGTTCAGACGGTATGATTTTAATTGCACCATCAGAGGTTGCGGCAGTAAAAATGCGTGTCTTTAATAATGATGGTTCAGAAGCGAAGAACTGTGGAAATGGCTTACGTTGTGTGGCAAAGTTTGCTTACGAACATGGCTATGTCCAAACTAATACCTTTGTAATAGAGACACTTGGAGGATTAGTAGAAGCGACTGTCCATCTTCAAGGAGAAACGGTCGAAACGGTAACGGTAGATATGGGAGAGCCACGTCTACAGCGAAGTTTAATCCCCATGCTTGGAGAAGAAACGGATGAAGTGGTAAATGAAGCTTTTAAGGTGAATGACCGAACCTTATATGTGACCACGGTATCTATGGGGAATCCTCATGCCGTCTTTTTTGAGGAAAAGATTGTGGCCGCACCAGTTGAGCAATTAGGTCCCGTGATTGAAAAAGATCAACGCTTTCCAGAGTGGATCAATGTTGAGTTTGTCGAAGTGGTTGAAGCAAATGAATTACATTTCCGTGTGTGGGAGCGTGGGTCAGGCATTACCCAAGCGTGTGGAACAGGAGCTTGTGCTGCTGCTGTTGCCTCTGTATTAAATGGGTATTCCGAAAAAGGACAGGACATTACCGTTCACTTATTAGGTGGTGACTTACTCATAAATTGGCAAAAGAACGGTCGAGTTCTTATGACTGGACCAGCTGAAACGATTTGTGAAGGGACTTATTTAAAAGCTTAAGAAACAGGAAAAAGAGAATGAGACATACGCTGCCCAGCTAATTTCAAAGTGAAAAGCATCGTTTATAAATGTTTTTGAAGTTGCCCATAATTAGCCGTAGCCCGCTACTTTTTAGGTCATGTTATCTTGAGAAATGAGAATCACCCATAAAACTTTCATACAAAAAACCACCTGTGAAGGTGGTTTTTGAACTTATAATCTTTAATATTCTTTAATTACGTTATAGAATGTGTCACGCTCAACTGGGATTTTATTAGCACTTTTAATCAAGTGAATTAATTCATCGCGCGTAATTCCAGAAGAAGTTAGAGCACCAACGGAATGGGAAATTCTCTCTTCGATTAACGTACCATGTATATCACTTGAACCAAATGATAAGGCCATTTGAGTAAGTTGTACACCAATGTTAATCCAATAAGCTTTCACATGTTGGAAATTATCAAGCATTAAACGACTGATCGCAATCGTTCTCATATCATCATAAGCCGATGTACGTCTCTTAAGGCTAGCTTTTACACTTCTTGGTTGCATAGCAAGTGGGATAAATACCATAAAGCCATTCGTCTTATCTTGTAATTGACGTAAGCGGTCCATATGGATAAGGCGTTCTTCTGTACTTTCAATAGAACCATAGAGCATTGTCGCGTGTGTTTTTAATCCTAGGCCATGTGCAATTTCATGCGCTTCTAACCACTGATCGGTAGAGGCCTTGTCTGGACTCATTTTAGCACGATAGCGTTCTGTTAAAATTTCTGCACCACCACCAGGAAGTGTGTCAAGTCCAGCTTTGATCAGTTCTTGAAGTACCTCTTTCATACTTAGTCCAGAAATACGTGAGAAGAACTCTATCTCAGCACCTGTATAAGCTTTGACTGTTACTTGTGGATAGTGTTTCTTTAATGTACGAATGGTATCTAAGTAATAATCAAAAGATACATCTGTATTATGACCACCGACAATATGAAACTCTTGAATGCCATCATTCCAACGCTTAGAGACATACTCAAGGAGCTCTTCCTCATGCATCGTATAAGCTCCCTCTTGTCCTGATTTACGTTTAAAGCCACAGAACGAACAGTTAGCTTCACATACATTCGTTGGGTTAATGTACATATTTTCGATGAAATAAACGTGATTACCGTTCTTTTCTAAATTAACCTTATTGGCTAATTGAGCAACACCTAATAAGTCTGGTGTTTCATATAAAAATAATCCATCTTCGATTGTTAAACGCTGGCCGTTTTTCACTTTCTCTTCGATAGAGAGTAAGCGATTATCGGTAATAATTGTTGACATACCTATTCTCCTCCAATATCTTAAAGTGTTACATATAATGCTTCCAATATAGAAATTAAACGAAATGACTACTTAACTATCATAATTGAAGTTAATCTATTAATAAACTTCTTTTAATGTTATCTTAGCACAGCAAACTAGATAGTCAATTTATTAACCTGTAGATGGATAAAAAAGGAACTAATTAGCTTGTGATAGTCTCAGTGACCCTATCACAATTTATCATAAACTTAATGAAATGTATAAAAAAAGCTACATAAAATTAAGTAGATTATTCATAAATATGACAAACATGATGTTTTTGTAATAGTTAAAGCCTTATGAAAGCTGGATGGAGAGTGAGCGGAGAAAATGGTATAGTATGTTTATTCACTGTAAATTATAATTAATTAGGTATTTTTTTGGTTGTATTTTTACACTTAATTGATTAAAATGTAATTTAAATACATTTTTGTATTCGATTGCACGGCATTAGATAGCTGAAGGAGGATGGATGATGAGCAACAGGATAACATACGATGCATGTATTGAGCGTATTGAGCTACTACGGGAAAAAATGATGGACACAGCCGCTCAAAAAGGGATACATGATCCTTTAGTTTTGCAATATAGTCAAGAGTTAGACCGTGCCCATAATTATATCCTATTCTTGCAATCATTAAATATGGATTCACTAAGTAAAACCAAATTGATGTAATAAGAATATACTAAACTTGAAGAGACTTTTTCTACGTTATATAATGAATAAAAGAGTTAGTTGCAATCATTCTTAATTCATGAAGGAGGGAAAGGCATGATTACTTTAACAGAAGCAGCTGTAAGCCAAGTCAAAGAAATGATGAGCGCTGAAGGTGAAGAAAACCTCTTTTTAAGAATCGGTGTTAAAGGTGGAGGCTGTACAGGGCTCACATACGGTATGGGCTTTGATAACGAAAAAGCAGATAATGATCAAGTCATTGAGATAGATGGATTGTCACTTTTAGTCGATGACGAAAGTGCACCTGTTGTAGAGGGATTAATCATTGACTATAAACAAAACATGATGGGTGGCGGATTTACAATAGATAATCCGAATGCCATTGCATCCTGTGGATGTGGTACTTCATTTAGAACAGCCAAAGTTGCTGGGACACCTGAAAATTGTTAAATCAGTTATGAGCATCTTCTTAGGTGCTCTTTTTTTGTGTTAATGGACGAGAAAGTACAGATAAAATGGGTGCTACTTGTTTAAGTAGTTGTTAGCTGGCTTTGAAGGCAACGTCTCTGGTTTTGCTTTTTAATGAATGGGACTTCCATAAAAAACCAGCGATTTCAGGAGAAATCGCTGGTTGATAGAGCCAATTAAAATAAGCTTGTACTGTGCCCTGGGAATACTCTTGCTTTTGGATCAATGTAAGCTTTAGCATTGTTTACGGCTGTTGGCGCTTCACCAAAACCAGTTGCAATCAGCTTCACTTTCCCCTCGTAAGATGTCACATCACCAGCTGCATAGATGCCCTTGATGTTTGTTTCCATTTTTGTGTTAACCACAATAGAATTTTTAACGATGTCTAAACCCCATTCTTTAATTGGACCTAATGAAGAAACAAAACCAAAGTTAACAATTAAGGCATCGATATCAAGTTCATGTACTCGTTCGCCTTTAATCTCTTGTAACGTTACACCTTGAATGTTTTCACCATCACCTTTAATAGCGGATATTTCATACGGAGTCATTACGTTTACATTTGATTTGTGTAGTAGCTCTACACTGTGTTCATGAGCACGGAACTTATCGCGTCTATGGACTAAGGTAACTTCCTTAGCTAAAGGCTCAAGCATTAATGACCAGTCTAATGCAGAATCACCACCACCACAAACCATGACTTTTTTGCCAGTGAATTGACTTAAGTCTTGGATGAAATAGTGTAGGTTTTTCCCTTCATATTGTTCAGCGCCTTCAACTTCAAGTCTTCTAGGTTGGAAGGCACCTGCACCCGCAGTTATAATAACTGCCTTTGTATAATGTGTTTCTTTATCTGTTGTAATGACAAAACTCTCGTCTTCTTGCTGTTCTAAAGTTCTCACGGTTTGTTCAAGTGCTAAAGTTGGGTTGAATTGCTCAGCTTGTTTCTTAAGATTATCAACCAAATCTTGTGCTTTAACCTTTGGAAAACCTGCTACATCATATATATATTTCTCTGGATACAATGCACTGAGCTGACCACCGAGCTGAGGCATACTCTCGATAATCTTCACTTTTGCTTGACGCATACCTGCATAAAAAGCAGCAAATAATCCAGTTGGACCGCCACCAATAATTGTAATATCATACATTTGTTCGTTGCTACTCATTTCGCCACCCCTTATATTCCAATTGTACAAACACTCCTATTATACCCACAGAGAATCTGAAAAGAAAAGGATTTGCTTAACTGAAGAACGATTCCTATTCTTTTTAGATAATTTTTTTAAAGTGAATAGTTAGATGAAAAAGAAAGATACTAGTTATAATTTATTACTACCAAAAATTTGGTTATGGATTTCACAAAAAAAATGTTGAAAAAAAGTCAAAAAAGCCATATTATTAGAAGTGTATTTTGTGACTAATTTGCGAAGTGACTTTTTGTGGATTTAGCACGGAATAGTTCGTGAAATAGATCACAAAAAGAGCGCGTTATATTATAAAATTTGAAAATGGATGTGATTACTGTGAAAAAGCCAAGTATCGTAATTTTAGGTGCTGGATACGGGGGCATGATTACAGCAGCAAGGTTAACGAAACAATTAACAGCAAATGAAGCAAGCATTACACTTGTGAACAAACATGATTACCATTACCAAACAACATGGTTACATGAGCCTGCTGCTGGAACACTTTCTGCAGAACGTACGAGAATGCCAATTAAAGAAGTATTAAATACGAATCGTGTTAAACTTCTTCAAGATGAAGTTGTTGAAATTAAACAAGAAGAGAAAAAAGTCATCTTAAAAAATGGTGAAGTGAGCTATGATTATCTTGTAGTTGGACTTGGTTCAGAAGCAGAAACCTTTGGTATTCCTGGAGTATTTGAGCATGCCTTCAGTAAGTGGACAGTGAATGGTGCCCGTGAAGTGAAGGAACATATTGAATACGTTTTCGCTAAGTATAACAATATGGAAGAGAAAAATGATGATATGCTTTCATTTATAGTTGCTGGTGCTGGCTTTACAGGAATTGAGTTCATTGGAGAATTATCAGAGCGTATGCCAGAGCTTTGCCAATACTACGATATTCCACGTGAAAAAGTGAAGATGTATGTTATTGAGGCATCACCTTCTGCGTTGCCTGGATTTGATCCAGAGCTTGTGGAATATGCAATGAACTTACTTGAGAACCGTGGTGTTGAATTCAAGATTAACTGTCCTATTAAAGAAGTACAAGCTGATGGCGTCATTTTAGCGAATGGTGATGAAGTGAAGGCGGGTACTATTGTGTGGGCTACTGGTGTGAGAGGGAACGCTGTTATTGAGCGTTCTGGATTCGAAGCTATGCGTGGGCGTATTAAAGTAGAGCCTGATTTACGTGCTCCTGGTTATGACGATATTTTTGTTCTTGGTGATTGTGCTTTAATTATTAATGAAGAAATTAATCGTCCATACCCACCAACTGCACAAATTGCGATGCAAATGGCGGAAGTTGTCGCTCAAAATATTAAATCTCTTGTGATGAATCAAGGTACTTTAAAATCATTCAAACCTGATATTAAAGGTACTGTTGCATCACTTGGAGGTAAGGAAGCGATTGGTGTAGTTGGGTCTCGTAAGTTATACGGTAGCTCAGCTAACTTTATGAAAAAGATGATTGATAATCGTTACTTATTCTTATTAGGTGGCGTAGGTCTAGCGGTTAAACGCGGAAAAATGCCTTTATAAGTGTAAGCGAGTGATATGATTGATTTAGGCGGTAGAGGGGATACTCTCTACCGCTTCACTTGTTTAAGTGGAAAGAAGAATAATGTTGTGAGATCTTCACTTGACAGTTATCTGTGTAAGGTTAGAAGTTGACGCAAACTGAGCAAATCAGTAAACTTAACAATGATACGGGGGTGCAAAAAGATGAATATACCACAGCTTGTTATTTCGATGGTACTATTTATGGTGCTGTTTTTTGGGATCGGCTTCTTATTAAATATGGTGCTTCGTTCAACATGGGTGATGGCGGTTATATATCCAATCATTGTGATTTTAATTATTGATAATGTGTCGTTTTTTGAATATTTTACTTCGGCTGGACAGGCTTTTCCTGCCTTATGGGAGCAATTTATCTCGTTAGCTATTTGGGATATAATGGTGCTTGTATCTGGGTTGGTTGGAGCAATCTTGTCAGGAGTTGTCATTAAGATGCTCCGTGTCCGCGGTTATCAGATGTTTTAGTTAGATAATATGTTTAGAAAAGCACTGCGAGGACGTAGTGCTTTTTGTTTTATATAAAACTTCGTGCTAATGTGCGATAAAGTTGATTCCTTGGTTGATGTTTTTTGGAACATATTTTGAAAATCGAAATGACCTAACAGACGAATGAATTCGTCTAAGGTTCATTTCGATTTTCAAAACTTCACACCAAAGCGTGAAGAAGCCAAGCAAGCTTGGCTAACGGTCCAAAAACACTTGGTTCATAGATATCAATGCTGATGGGTCCCTATTCTATCTTTTTTTGTTGGTGGTGGCTGTTTGTGCAGTGTGCTTTTGTTCGGTTTATGAAGTAACTTGCTCATTTTTCCTACAACATAGCAGCACTTTTACCCACACAAAACTGTACTTTGTAATTTAATCGTTTTGAACATTCCTAGATTAGGCATTAGTCATTTATATGATGAACAGTCTTCCAAAAAATGGCTGGGTAACAGAGGGATGTGAGCATCCTTAAAATCGTTTTATGAAAGCAAAGCTTCAGTATTATTGTTTGAATAGTTAGATTTTTTTTGACTGTTATGAATAAAAAACTCACTTCTTGGAGAAGATTACAAAATGAGAGGAGTGAGTGAAATGAGCAAATTGAAAACTTTATTGAAGCGAGTATGTATGACAGCTTTATTTCTAGTTGCTTTATTGTCAACTTTTCATACATTATCAGGTGTTAATGCTGCGGGCTTAGGTGCTTGGGATGTGGAGCCTCTACATACTCAACAAACAAAATTAAAGCAAATTGGTGAAGAAGTAGGATCGAAATTAGGAGAATTAAGGGATAAGGTTTTACCGTTTTTTCAACGTGATGAATTGTCTAAATCACTAGATACGATTCAATCAGAACCGGTTCCGATTGAAGAAGCGATT
The DNA here is from genome assembly GCF_028610675.1 of Alkalihalobacillus pseudalcaliphilus. Classification (NCBI taxonomy): domain Bacteria; kingdom Bacillati; phylum Bacillota; class Bacilli; order Caryophanales; family Bacillaceae; genus Alkalihalobacillus; species Alkalihalobacillus pseudalcaliphilus. Next base: position 36,173 of record NZ_JAQQWS010000011.1, on the reverse strand, counting down.
GATTGGAGCCAATTTCCTGTGAATCGTGTTGTGGCGACTGGTTATACAGCGGGTGTCGAATCGACCGGGAAATCTCCGGGACATCCTGGATATGGTATTACATTTTCTGGGATTGAAGTCCGTCGTGATTTATATTCGACAATTGCCGCAGATACATCTGTTTATCCTTTAGGTACGATTCTTTTTATTCCTAATTATGGTTATGGAGTCGTTGCAGATACAGGGTCCGCTATTAAAGGGAACAAAATTGATTTATATTATGAAACGGTTGATGATGTTTATAGCAAGTGGGGTAAGCAAGAGCTAGACGTGTATGTAATAAAAATGGGAGATGGAAAAGTAACAAGTGAAGATTTGGACCTACTAAATGAGGATGAGGCTGTACAGGTATTTAGATCACAAATTGATAGATAAAACTTATCTATAACAAAAGCTATCGGCAAGTGCTTATATAAGCACTTATCGATAGCTTTTTATTGATTAATGAATGAAAAAGTCGAGTAATAAGGTTAGCAAAATTCCGAGTAGCCCTCCAAAGAAAACCTCAATTGGTTGATGACCTAGTAATTCTTTTAATTCTTTTCTTTTCTCGTCTTCTTCTTTCTTAGGCCAGCTTTTAAACTCTCCGACCAACTTATTAAAATCCGCAACAAGCTGATTTAATACGGTAGCATGATAACCTGCGTGGCGTCTCACACCAGTTGCATCAAACATAACAATGATACCAAAAATAGCACAGACAGCAAATATCGTTGAGCCTAGACCGAACTCAAGTGCAACAGCTGTGGTTAATGCTGTTACTGCGGCTGAGTGTGAGCTTGGCATTCCACCGGTACTTGTAAATAAAGTCCAGTCAAACTTTCTCGTTGCGATATACGCTAATGGAATTTTAATAAACTGAGCAAAGAAAATAGCAAATAAAGCTGCCCATAAGGGGAAGTTATGTAAGATTTCCATATGTCATTTAATCTTCCTTTCTGAATGACTGAACATAAACTCTCTTTGAGATGTGTCCATTATAACACACTCTTTTTTGCACCGCATTAACGGGTAGTAAGACAAATACCAAGTCTAATTAAGGCATCAATCTTTGAATGTAAGAGGGTATGTTTTCTGTCTAGATGAGTGGATTTGTTCTTGTCTAAGGCACTTCGTTCTGTATGAAAGTTAGAGCTGATGCTGGTGAGTAACTGCTCTCTCTTTTTTTGTTGTTGGTGGCTATTTGTGAGCGAGCTATCTCCCAAAAATTGATGGGGCTACAGCAGAGTGTAAGAATCCTCAAAACCGTTCAACTTATTTTTTTACTTTGAGGTTTTAGTAAATATTGATGCTGTTTGTAGAGTTAGCCCACCACAAGAGGGCGAGTCATGCGAAGACTCCCAAGAGACAAAGTAGTAGAGCTGCGATCCGTTGGCAGCTGCACCAATTAGCTTAGCACCACTCTACAGGACGCAAAGCATGATTTTCAGTAGCGACAATTAGAATTCCGCACATAATTATCAGCATCACTTTCATACAAAACCCACATGGCGAAGACGGTTCACTTCGCCACCAACAAAGATGAAAGTATTGGCGACTGTTCAAACTGTTGGCCCGTTTATAACTCGATCTCCATTAGGAGTCGGCCTGAACAAACAGGGAGCACTGTCCTGCTAAGGTCATTGATCGCAAGATGGATGATGAGCTAACTTTACGGCACAAACTATCTCCCAAAAGTAACTTTCATACAAAAGAACAAATAATCTGGCTTATTTAAAGAAAGTCTTTCTTTCGTAAGTCGAAAGAATGTATAATATTTTTAGATAAGTAAAAGGAGCTGAAATGATGTATACAATTTCTAAAGAATTAAAAAAAGGACAATCTTATGATGCCCTCATTGTCGGGATTCATGAAAAGGGAGAATTTCCTCCTTTATTACAAAATGTGGACCAAGAGCTAGATGGCCAAGTTTCAGAGTTAAAAAAGTTAAAACAATTACATACGAAAAAAGGCGAACTTACTAAGGTATTTACTTTTGGAAAATCATCTGCTCAGGTGCTTTATACAATCGGATTGGGGAAACAAGCAGATTTCTCATTAGATGATTTACAAAATATTATCGGACAAGTTGTGCGCGAAGCTAAAAAAGGAAAACTTGCACAATTAGCTATTGATGTAGACAGTTTTTCAATTGCAAATACAGAAACAAATGAAATTGTTCATATTATTTCAGAGTCAGTCGAGCTTGCTAGTTATGTGGTAGACACGTATAAAGAGAAAACAAACGAAAAACAATTCTCGTTAGAAGCGGTTACGTTAGTTGGAGAAAAAGCAGATGAAGAATGGGAAAAGGCTGCGTTAGGTGGTCGTGCTTTTGGTGAGGGAACAAACCTTTCAAGAAAACTTGTAAATATACCTGGTAATATGCTGACACCTACTATTTTAGCTGAAGAAGCAAAAAAGGTAGCAGATAAGCATGGTTTTGAATTTGATGTTCTAGAAAGAGAAGACATGGAGAAGCTTGGCATGGGTGCATTATTAGCGGTTGCTCAAGGTACAGATCAGCCTCCTAAAATGATTGTCCTCAAGTACCAAGCAAAAGAGAAATGGGAAGATGTTGTTGGTTTTGTAGGAAAAGGATTAACTTTTGATGCAGGTGGTATTTCTTTAAAACCTGGGCTTAATATGCATGAAATGAAGATGGATATGGGTGGAGCCGCAGCAGTGTTAGGAGCTATGGAAATTATCGGTCAAATAAAACCGGATCGTAATATCCTAGCTGTAATCCCTTCAAGTGAAAACTTAATTAATGGTTCTGCCTTAAAGCCGGGTGATGTGATCCGTGCGATGAGTGGTAAAACGATCGAAGTCCGTAATACAGATGCAGAGGGTCGTTTAATTTTAGCCGATGGCGTTGCCTATGCGAAGCAACTGGGTGCCAATTATTTAGTTGATGTCGCAACGTTGACTGGTGCTGTTCTTATAGCATTAGGAAATTCAACGACAGGTGTAGTTCATAATAATAAAGAGTGGTATGCAAAAGTAGAAGAGGCAAGTGAACGCTCAAGAGAACCAGTATGGGCATTCCCAACGCATAAACCTTACCATGATTTATTGAAATCAAGTGACGTAGCTGATCTTAATAATGCACCTGGCCGCTTAGGTGGTAGTATCACAGCTGGTTTATTCATTGGTGAATTTGCAGAGGATACACCATGGGTACATCTTGATATTGCCGGAACTGCTTGGACTAGCAAGAAAACATCCACAGGACAACCAGGTGGAACAGGCGTTATGGCCCGTACATTAGCACATTTAGTTAAATAAAAACATAAATGAAAAGCTTTCTTACCTTACCATTCGGTATCGTAAGGAAGCTTTTTTGCAATTATAAAGTTGTGCATATATAGGGTGCATAGAAATGTTAAGCGTTGCACGCTGATAAAAAGAGAGTAACCCCGAGGAAACGGAGAATCGCGGTGTTGCTCATGAAAAAAGCGGGAGTAACCCCGAGCAAACGGAGAATCGCGGGGTTGCTCATGAAAAAAGCGGGAGTAACCCCGAGCAAACGGAGAATCGCGGGGTTGCTCGTGAAAAAAGTGGGAGTAACCCCGAGCAAACGGAGAATCGTGGGGTTGCTGGTGAAAAAAGGGAGAGTAACCCCGAGGAAACGGAGAATCGCGGGGTTGCTTGTGAAAAAAGGGAGAGTAACCCCGAGGAAACGGAGAATCACGGGGTTGCTGGTGAAAAAAGGGAGAGTAACCCCGAGGAAACGGAGAATCACGGGGTTGCTGGTGAAAAAAGTGGGAGTAACCCCGAGCAAACGGAGAATCGTGGGGTTGCTGGTGAAAAAAGTGGGAGTAACCCCGAGCAAACGGAGAATCGTGGGGTTGCTCGTGAAAAAAGCGCACGAAACCCCGTGGAAATATTGAATCCTAGGTTGCGAGCCAATAAGCGAGAGAAATCGAATTTCCGTGCGGGAATAACATCTATATCCAAATTGTAAAATATTTAGGACTTTTTGATTGCATCCTCTGTTAATTGTCAGATAATTTATTCGGATCGATGATGATCTGAGAGGTGTAGCTAGTATTTAGTTAGCTGAGTTATTTCAGAGTATCTGAAGCTAGATTATTAAAAAGAATGAGATAATAGACAAAGATACTGGGTTTGAGTGCAAATCTTGTTTCGATTATGATTTAATATGTGAAGTAATTTAAAAGAATCTACAAGCAATTTAGTTATTTTTGACTAGATTTTTAGTTTAAAGATCTTTCATTCGTGGTAGTTATAAATATTGACGTTTGTCAAAAAGTCTTTTTATTAAAAAATAATTGCTTGAATCATGACTGGAGATGAGATTGAACTAAGTAAAATCAACCAAATAGTGTGTTTTTAACATACACCAATTGTAAGTTACATAAGTTGTCTAACAAGGAACTCCTTAGTTGGAACTTCTAAAGAGTTATAATGTTAATATCCTTTTTATTACTTATTTGGATATTACTTATAAATAAATAGATAGAATACGAGGAGGATCAATTCATGAAAAGATTGACGTTTGGAATCTTGTTAGCTGGTCTGCTTGTTTTATTAGCAGCTTGTGGTGGTTCCGGGGCAAGTGGATCAGGTGACACGATTACTGTAGGGGTCGCAAATGAAGAGCCTTATGGCTATGTTGATTTAGCGACAGATGAAGTAACGGGGGCAAATGCCGAGATTGCAAGGGCTGTGTTCCAAAGTATGGGTTACGAGGATGTAACAGGTGAAATTACGGATTGGAACTCATTATTACCTGGATTAAATGCAGGAAACTATGATGTTGTAACAGCGGGGATGGATATTCGTCCAGAGCGTTGTGAGCAAGCTGAATTTGCAAATGTTGAATTAGTTTACGGTGAAGGAATGGCCGTAGCAGCAGGGAACCCGCATAATCTTCAAAGCTATGAAGATCTTGTTGCTGCTGAAGATTTAACTGTTTCTATTATGTCAGCTGCTAATCAGATTGAAATGTTAAAGCAATTAGGTATGGATGAAAGTCGAATTATTACAGCTGATTCGATTGCTGATAATATTGCTGCTTTAGAATCTGGTAATGTGGATGCAACCGTGATGACGGATGCGAGTTTATCTGCGGCATTAGAATCTGCCAATCTTGATGCGATTGAAAGAGTAGAGCCTTTCACGCAACCTGTTATTGATGGGGAACCAGCTGTAGCATATGGTGCTGCTGTATTTGCTGATTCCGATGAGGGTAGAGAATTACGTGATGAGTATAATGAACATTTACAAGAGTTAATTGATTCTGGTGAGTTATTAGAAATTATTTCTGAATTTGGATTTGGTGAGGATAACGTACCAACTGGTGATGTAACGACAGAAGACCGTTGTAATGCTTAATTCAAACAAGAAATAGTGATGGATGGCATGGTGTGTTGTTTCGTAGAGGCTTCCGCCATGCTTTTTTTCTATTCGAAGTAATATTCTAGAAGATGCAATGGATTTACATATTAAAAGAAGAGAGGTGAAAGGATGTTCTCCAACGCTTCTTATTTTATTCCGGTCCTATTAAGAGGATTAGAGGTAACCGTTCAAGTGTTTTTATTAGGTGCGGTTATTGCTTACACGATTGCTTTTATTGCTGGACTTGGACGAACATCACAAGTTGGTATCATCCGGTTTATTTCAACAACATTTGTTGAATTGTTTCGAGGAACTTCATTACTTGTACAAATGTTCTTCTTTGTATTTGCCTTACCGTTAATTTTTCCAGGTTTGTCGATGTCTACATTTGTTGCTGGTGGTCTTGCATTAGGTTTAAACTACGGGGCTTATGCTTCTGAAGTTGTGAGAGGCGCTGTTTTATCCATTGCTCATAGTCAAACCGAAGCAGCGATTTCTTTAAATATGAGCAAATGGCAACGACTGAGGTTCGTTATTTTACCACAAGCCGTTCGTTTAATGCTTCCTGGCTTTGGTAATAACTCTATCGAACTGTTAAAAGGAACTTCACTCGTCTCGATTATCTCATTATCGGACATGACATTCCGTGCCACATTGTTACGAAGTAGTAATACTTCTTTGGCTTCACAGGTGGAGATCTTTACTTATTTACTCATTCTCTACTTCTTGCTAGCTTTACCACTTATTTTCTTATCACGGTGGTTAGAGAAACGAGCATCTAAAGGGGTGAGTACTACGTGAATACAAATGCTTGGAACTGGGAATTTGCATTTGAAGTATTCCCACATATTATCAGAGCCATTGGAGTTACGATTAGTGTGACGTTCATCGCCTTTTTTATTGCCTTAACAATAGGTTTGCTGCTGACGTTATTACGACGTTCAAAAATTAAAATTATTTCGTGGGTAACAGGTGGAATCATCGAATTTGTTCGGGCGACACCACCTTTAGTTCAGTTGTTTTTTGTTTATTATGCAACCGATCTTAATGGATTTCAGACAGGAGCAATTGTGTTAGGTCTGCATTACAGTACGTATATTTCTGAGATATATCGTTCTGGGATTGAAGCGGTTCCGCAAAGTCAATGGGAAGCTAGTAAGGCATTAAACTTCACTAATGCTCAGACGTGGAGAAAGGTTATTTTACCACAAGCGATCCCACCAGTTATCCCAATGCTTGGAAATTATTTGATCGTCCTTTTTAAAGAAACGCCATTATTATCAGCGATTTTTGTCGTTGAAATGTTACAGGTTGCTCAATCAATTGGTGGTCAAACATTCCGTTATGTAGAGCCAATCACTATTGTCGGATTATTATTCCTTGTCTTAAGTTATCCTTCAGCCTTATTTATCCGTTATTTAGAGCAGAGATTTGGTAAGGTTGATAAAAATAGTCCAGTTCAACAAAGGGGCGTGAAAGCATGAGTGAACAATTAACGAATAAAGAAGAAAAAAAATCGGAAGAAACGATTGAGAATCCGATCGTTCGATATAAGAATGTTAGTAAATCATTCGGAGATACAACCGTCTTACAAAACCTTGATTTAGATATTGCTCAAGGAGAAAAAATCGCTTTAATTGGACCATCTGGGTCAGGTAAGACAACGATTATTCGGATGTTAATGACACTTGAAGAACCTAGTTCAGGTACAATTGAAGTAGATGGTGAGTACTTATGGCATAAAGAACAGCCTGATGGTTCGCTATCACCAGCCGATGAAAAGCATTTACGAAACGTAAGAGGCAAGATTGGGATGGTCTTCCAACAGTATAATTTGTTTCCACATATGACGATCATGAAAAACTGTACGGTAGCTCCGATAAATGTGTTAGGGATAAAAAAGGAAGAAGCTGAAGCTCGGGCGAAGGAAATGCTAGAAAAAGTTGGCTTAGGAGACAAAGTGGATGCTTATCCATCCCAGCTTTCAGGTGGTCAGCAGCAGCGTGTTGCGATTGCTCGTTCTCTCGTCATGAATCCTAAGGTGCTGTTATTTGATGAGGTGACGGCAGCTCTTGATCCTGAACTTGTTGGAGAAGTACTTGAGGTCATTAAAGATATCGCGGCAGATGGTGAGACAACGATGATTTTAATTACCCATGAAATCGATTTTGCACGTGATATTGCTGACCGAATCTTTTTCCTTCATTCAGGAAAAATTGAAGAATACGGTAAGCCAGAAGATGTATTAGTGAATCCTGAGAGTGAGAGGTTACAGTCATTCTTAAGTAGATTCCATTCATAGTATTCAAGAAACCTTTACCTCCATGGTGAAGGCTTTCTTTGGATTTTCTCGTTCTTTCAAATGAGGAGTAGGATGTCTATATTGGCATCAGTATGAGCTTCTATACAATACGAATATGGCTAAGCCTTATGTACACTCCTCCACTAACAACTTGGAAGAATAATGTATCAGAATGAGAAGCACAACACATAGACGGTGAAGTTTTCACAGTTTATGCTGAGTGAATGGATATACGTGAAAGCTATCGACTTTAGTTTACTCAGTACATATTGGAGAATTGAGTGTCCCTGATTACGATTCAATCTATGGAAGGACATGTTCGAATCATACTAAGTTGAAAAGGAGAATGAGTCGTTTCTATAGAATGGTTTGTTAGTAAACTTTTGATAGGAGGAAATCTAGTGGTTGTTAATATAGAAACGGTTAGACAGATAGAAGCAATTGAAATTGACATGATGAAATCCAGATTAGAAGCAATCAAGGCGATGCGAGATAATCCAATGGGCGTAACGATTCGGAGGTTTGGTCATGCTTATGCCTTTGCTGTTAAACATATCCCAGGGCCTTCTTTCAACACTGTTAAAGGGTTAAGGGCTGGAGATGAGCGATTCATTAATGAACTATTAGAACACTATAGAGACTTAAATATTCCAGTGCAATTCGAGTTAACACCTGGGCAAACATCGCCAGAGTTATTTTCACTTTTAGCACAAAAGGGTTTTTATCAGAAAGGATTTCATACGAGTTTATATGCTCCACTTGTTATAGAAGATACCTTGATGAATCATTTGGCAAATCTATCAATTAGGCCGCTTGAAGAAGAAGAATTTCCGATTTTTGCAGACATATATACACAATCATTTGCAATGCCTGATTTCTTGAAAAATAGTGTGGCTCAAAATAATCAAATTTTGCATGAGCTTCCAAGCTGGTCTTTTTATTTGGCTAGTCTAGGTGGCGTAGATGTAGGAATTGCCGTTTTGTTTGTAAAAGATGGAGTTGCAAATCTTGCAGCAGCGGCGACTTTACCTGAGTATCGAGGAAAAGGAATACACGCAGCTTTCATTCGGAAAAGAATGGTACAAGCTTTAAGGCAGGGTTGTCATTTAATTGTTGGGCAAGCCGCGAGCATATCTATTAGTCAAAATAATATGGAGAAAGCAGGCTTTAATATAGCTTATCATAAAGCAATTTGGGGTAGCTGAAACATTGGATACATAAAAATCTAGAAGACTCAATGTCCGACTGTGGTATTGAGTTTTTTATATTTTTACCTTAAAGTGAATCTTTACTACGTTATCACTTTATCAAAATAAAGAAAATGATTGACATCTCTTAGTAGGTAATGTTAGTTTAAGATAATAATGATTTAGTGATTTACCAATTTATCAGAATAAAGTATATGTGGAGTTGTTATAAATGAACGCTGTCTTACTTGCTGTTGTTGTCATGTTAGTTTTAAGTTTATTACGAGTACATGTAGTCATGGCTCTTATTATTGGTTCACTTGTAGGTGGGATAAGTGCAGGCATGAGCTTGGAGGAAACCCTTTATATATTTTCAGATGGTTTAGGTGGTGGGGCAACTATCGCTTTAAACTACGCGATACTAGGTGCGTTTGCTGTAGCGATTTCTCGAACTAGCTTACCAAATTCCTTAGTAAATCTAGTCATTAAACTAGTCGGAAACCAGTCAGACTCTAGAAGAAAAGTACTTTCTAAAGCACTCATATTTCTTTTTATTCTAGTGATGGCTTGTTTCTCCCAAAACTTAATTCCAATTCATATTGCTTTTATACCTATTCTAATTCCACCAATTATCAATATTTTAAATGAATTAGAGGTTGATAGAAGAGCTATCGCTTCGATTTTGACTTTTGGATTAATAGCTCCGTATATGTTGTTACCTTATGGGTTTGGGAATGTATTTCATCGTATTGTTGTAGAGAACATTGGACAAAATGGTTTAGATGTTTCAATGAGTCAAGTGACGCCAGCTATGGTCATTCCCGTTTTTGGAATGGTTATCGGTTTATTCATAGCCGTGCTTTTCAGTTATAGGAAATCCAGATCATATGAACAAAAAGAGCTTCAGGGTGTTTCGACAAAAGTGGATAAAGAAAAGTCGGGACAACAAAAAGTATGGTCGATTATCGGAGCGTCTCTGGCTATTTTTATCACTTTACTAGTACAGACGTACTCGGAATCAATGATTATGGCGGGTTTAGCAGGTATCATCGTTTTATATTTGACTAGAGCGTTAAAGTGGAATGGCTCTGATCAAGTTTTAACAGATGGAATGAAAATGATGGCTTTTATTAGCTTTGTGATGATTAGTGCAGCGGGTTTCTCAGAAGTAATCCGTGAAACGGGACACGTGGACCTTTTAGTGGAGCAGGTGTTAGCTGTAGTTGGTGAAAGTCAAGGAACGACGGCATTGTTAATGCTGTTGGTTGGTTTGATTTTAACATTAGGTATTGGCTCGGCCTTTTCTACAGTGCCGATACTCGCAACGATATTTGTTCCTATAGGCATGGCGGTCGGATTTAGTCCGGTAGCTATTATTGCTTTAATAGGAACGGCAGGTGCACTTGGCGATGCGGGTGCTCCAGCTTCTGACAGCACGTTAGGTCCAACGGCCGGTTTGAATGCAGATGGACAGCATAATCATATTTGGGATACATGTGTGCCAACATTTTTACACTATAACATTCCACTGATTATTTTTGGATGGATAGCAGCAATGATTTTATAGTTTAGAAAAGAAAAGCCCACCTTGACTAAAAAAAGGTCAAGGGGCTTTTTGGTGATTTTATGGAAATGTACGATTTAAGGAGTAATCGTTTGTTTCATGGGATGTTGTTTGGTTTGAACGGTTTCATAAATTCGTTTTGCTAAAATCGCTGCCATACATGTGAAGATAATATCTTTGATCGCTGGTGCTAACATCACGAGCCAAGCCGCTGAGTATGGGATGGCATCAGTAGCGGCTAAAAACTGAAAAGCGAAATACATATAATTTGTTCCGATTATATAATTGATGACTAAACCTAATAAGCTCGCATACATGAATGTTTGTAATGATTTTTTATTGCTTTTTTCAATGATTTTTCCTGCTACATAAGCAACAACAATAAATGATAAGATAAATCCGAAGGTAGGCCTTAATAATACGGATAAACCTGCATGAAATTGAGAAAAGACTGGAAAACCAATTAATCCAATCACCATATAAAGGATCATGGCAGTGGCACCGCGTTTACTGCCCAATAAGGTACCGGCTAGAATTGCAAAAAAAGTTTGCAGTGTAATCGGTACACCGGCAATGACGAGCATGGACGTTAAATTAGCACCAACGGCCATTAAAGATGCAAACATGGCGATGAGTACTAAGCTTTTAACATGGTTTGTAGAATGCATGTATTGTTCACCTCGATAATCATTTGGTTAACAAAATAATAGTTGAAACAAAAGTAATTGTCAACTTATATTTTATTTAAGTTAACAAATGTGGTGTTATCTGCCTTATTTAAAAAATGGACATAAAAAAAGAGCTCCTCATTAAACGATACAAGGATAACTCTTCTTTATCATACTCTTAGGATTATTTGACAGCATCCTTAAGTTGTTTACCTGCTTTAAAAGCGGGTGTTTTTGTTGCTGCTATATCAATTTCTTCACCCGTTTGTGGGTTACGTCCTTTTCTTGCTGCACGTTCTCTTACTTCAAAGTTACCGAAGCCAATAAGTTGTACAGTCTCTCCCTTAGATAAGGACTCTGTAATGAGTTCGAAAAGTGTATTAACGGCTAAGCTGGCATCTTTTTTTGAAAGCTGGGTACGTTCTGCTAAAGCTTGAGTTAATTCTGTTTTATTCATCATTTCATCTCCTCAAAAATACATATTCATAATTCATACTGGTAACATCATGTCCATTTTCTAGAATAATATACATGCTCTAGTCATTTATTTTGAAATTCAGAGATTGGTATCGTTGTTAATTTTTCCTTGCTTTCGTATAAGGCGGCATTAATTTGACCACCTAAAATAAGAGATATGCCTGTTAGAAAGAACCAAAGCATTAAGATGATTACGCCACCAAGGCTTCCGTAAGTTGCAGAAAAATTGGCGAAATTGCTTAGGTAAAAGGAAAAACCTAACGAGATAACCTGCCAACTAACTGTCGCAAAAACAGCGCCGAAAAATACGTAGCGGAACTTCACTTTAATGTTAGGTGCTATCCAATAGATAAAAATAAGGACTAAAACCATAAGGACAATACCAATAATGTAACGTAATACATTTAGAAGAACGGTTGTTTGTTCTGGAAAGAAAAATATTTCATCGAGCACATTAATAATAAATGACCCGAATACTGGTAAAAGTAACGTCACGATCATGGTGACAAGAATCGCAAATGTGAGGAGCATGGACAGAATGCGTTGATGAAGAAAATTTCGTGTCTCCTCGATATTGTAAGACCGATTAATGGCTCGAATAAACGCATTAATTCCATTAGATGCTGACCATAATGTGACGATAATCCCAATCGATAATAAGCCACCACGAGGTTCGCTAATGGTGTCGAGAATAATGGTAGTAATGACCTCGGCAATCGCATAGGGTACATAGTCATTTATAAATTGTTCGATTTGGGCAACGTCTAGATGAAAGAAAGGGATTAAGGCGATTAGGAACATCAGCAACGGAAAAATAGATAACATAAAATAATAGGCAAGCGTTGCAGACCAATCTAAAATCGGATCTTTTTTGATTTGTGTATATAAATATTGCCAAAATGGTTTATCCATGCCGAGGTTCTCCTTTTAAATGTTCAAGTTCTTGATACTATCCTTCCCGTAAAAGGGTTAACAGTAAACGATCTTCGTAAAAATATGTTACCATAAGCTTAGTAAATAAGAATAAAAAATATGGAGGCATTATGCAAGATCATTATACAGCACGTGAACCGAAATTATTGTGGATTCTTTTATTTGTTATTACTTTATCGTATGCGTACTTACTTGAGTCAAGTCTTTCCTATGTTGCATACGGATTATTGTTTGTTTTTGCGGCAGCGATGATGATTCATTATGAGTTGTTTTTTTCTGAAAATGAAATTCGTCTTGAAGTGAAAATATTGTCTTTTAAACTTTTTGAAAAGAAGGCAACCGCTCAAGAGATTGAACTGATTCAATTTGTTGACTTAATTCGAAGGCATGTTATTTTTATTAAGAAAAAGGATGGAAAGCGAATTAGGCTGCACCGTTTTGTGCCTGAGCATTTCTCTGGAAGAGTTCGGATGTTTGCAAAACAGCATGAGATTAAAAAAGAGGAAATGACAGCTCGGAAGTAGTCTATCTTTATGACTCGACATCATCACTGATTTCTAGATATACTAGATGATAGATTGAAAATGAGGAGTGAGAGTATGCCTACAGTTGAAAGTTTTGAATTAGATCATACGATTGTCAAAGCACCCTATGTACGTCCTTGCGGTACTCATAAAATTGGAACGGATGGCGTTGTCAATAAATTCGATATCCGCTTTTCGCAACCAAATAAGCAATCGATGAAGCCCGATGTTATTCATACGATGGAGCATCTATTAGCACTCAACATTCGTCGCTTTGCCGAAGATTATCATCATTTTGATGTGATTGATTTATCACCAATGGGGTGTCAAACGGGATTTTATCTTATTATGAATGGTGATCCATCTGTTGATGAGATCATTGATGTTCTAGAGAAAACGATGCATTATTCACTTGAAATTGAGGAAGTTCCAGCAGCAACAGAAAAACAATGTGGGCAAGCGAAGCTCCATGATTTAGACGGGGCAAAAAAGCTAATGAAATATTGGTTGTCCCACGATAAAGATTCATTAAAACAAGTTTTTGCTTCATAAACGTGCAGCTGTCATGTCGGTATTCTAATACCTTCATGACAGTTTTTTATTTGATTGAAGTGGAAAATGATAGTCAGTTGAAGGTCTAATATCAGCTTTATTAACCTGTTTCATTGTTTTCAGTGCTTGTTCATTTTCCTCTTTGTTTATGGAGGCGATGCAATCAGACGGCGTGAAAAGGTGATAATGGAACATGTAAGCATCGTTGGCGCTAAATTGTACACACATATTGCCAGCAACCCCTGTAAGAATTAACGTATCAATACCAAGGTGCTCGAGTAATATGTTCAATGGTGTGCCAAAAAAAGCAGAGAACTGGGGTTTTAAAACAAAATAATCATCTTCATCTGGTTCCAGTAGTTGAGCGAGCGGTGCCCCTAGAGAGTCACCATCCTTACAATGCGTAACGAGAGAACGGAAGTCAGACTGCCATTGCCCATAATTATCATTGATGTATATGACTGGAATCCCTTGTTTTTTCACTTCTACTTTTAATGATTTGATCGCTTTTGCGGCGGGAAGGGCATATGTGAGTAATTGCTTGCCTTCGTGAAAGTCTAGATCGTTAATCATATCAATAATTAATAAAGCGGTTTTATGATTTTTAATCGCATTGGTAACCATATCAATACCTCCTCCTTATGTAAATGTAACATCCACCCCATAGATTTCCCACTGATGCGCTCAAACTATACGAACTTCGATAGATGTATTTTTGTTTGAAGTTAGTGCGAACATGGTGCGTTGCTCGCTGCTACCGAAAATTATGCTCTGCGACCTGCGGCGCTGACCTGGCACAGCCAGTGGATTTCAGAAGGCTACTATTTCCCGCGGGAGTCTCCGCATATTTTCGTCCGCTGGGTACTGCTAATTCTCAAGTTCAAAAAAACATCCTTACAAAAATGATAAAAATGAATAAGAACAAAAACAAAGTGAATCAAAAGCCACCGAATAAAAAAACAACCAAATTAAACGAAAATCCATCAAGTTAAGGACAAATATGAAAGTCATGAAAGTGGTTTTGCGGCAATGAAGCAGTGAAACCGACGGCCAATGCGGAGTAAGTGAAAATATGGGGCAATGAAGCGATAAAACTGGTCGTTAATAGGGAGTAAATGAAATACTCGAGGGAAGAAGGTGAGTAACTGCACACACGAAAAAGGCTAAACCGAGATTCCACGTTTGCTCGGGTTTCCTCCTGCTTTTTCCGACCGCAACCCCGAGATTCAGCGTTTGCTCGGGTTTACTCCCGCTTTTTCCGACCGCAACCCCGAGATTCAGCGTTTGCTCGGGTTTCCTCCTGCTTTTTCATCCTGCAACCCCGAGATTCCACGTTTGCTCGGGTTTACTCCTGCTTTTTCCTCCTGCAACCCCGAGATTCCACGCTTGCTCGGGTTTACTCCCGCTTTTTCCGACTGCAACCCCGAGATTCCACGTTTGCTCGGGTTTACTCAAGCTTTTTTTAAATGAAGCAGTGAAACCAGCCGCCAGTAAACTTTTATCAAAAACAAAACGAAAAAATATTCAAAAAAGAGGATTAATTCAGTCCGACGAATATGGTATGATAGGTAAAATAAAATGAAGAATCCATATGACCATGTATGGAAGGAGTAGTGGAGAATATGACAGAAAAAGAGCTAGAGGTCTTAAAAATTATAGAAGAAGATGCCCGAATTGACTTTAATACGTTAGCGAAGATGATTAACTTGAACGAAAATGAGGTCGAAGAAATTTTACGTAAGTTAGAAAAAAATAAAATTATTCTTAATTACTCAGCAGTGATTGATTGGAGTAAAATACAGCAAGCAGAACCCGTCACAGCAATGATTGACGTAAAAGTTGCTCCAAAACGTGGCGTAGGTTTTGATGAAGTAGCAGAACGTATTTATCGTTTCCCCGAAGTAAAAGCCTTGTACTTAATGTCTGGTGCCTATGATCTGCAAGTTGTAATCGAAGGCAAGACAATGCATGAAATTGCTCGATTTGTATCTGAAAAGCTTTCTTCCATTGACTCTGTCTTGTCAACAACTACACATTTTCAGCTGAAAAAATATAAACATGATGGCATTGTATTTGAAGAAGGGGAAGAAGATAGAAGAATTGTGGTGACACCATGACACACGTAAATATTAATAAGAAGCAAAGATTGTCGTCCAGAGTGCAAAGTATACAGCCTTCTGGTATTCGTCGCTTTTTTGACTTGGCATCAAAAATGGATAATATCATTTCTTTAGGTGTTGGCGAACCTGACTTCATTACACCGTGGAGTGTTCGTGAGGCGAGTATTTCTTCCATGGAAAGGGGCTTTACTGCCTACTCAGCCAATGCAGGGATTTTAGAACTACGTGAAGCGATTTCTATATACATGAGTCAACGTTTTCAAGTTGAGTACGATCCAGAGGAAGAAATTCTAGTTACAGTTGGAGCGAGTGAGGGGATTGATGTAGGTTGTCGAGCCATTTTAGATGAAGGTGACGAAGTGATTGTCGTTGAGCCAGGTTTTGTATCATATGCACCCTTGATTGCTATGGCTGGCGGGGTACCTATTTCAGTTGGTACACATATAGAGGATGATTTCAAAGTTTCGGCAGAACAAATTCAGGCAGCGATAACGGAAAGAACAAAAGCGCTAATCATCAGTTTTCCCAATAATCCAACAGGAGCTATTATGTTAGAAGAAGATTATAAGGGAATTGCAGAATTAGTAGAAAAACATGATTTACTCGTTTTTTCTGATGAGATATACGCTGAATTAAGTTATGATTATCAGCATATAAGCTTTGCGGCTTTAAAAGGGATGAAAGAGCGAACGATTTTAATTAATGGATTTTCTAAGGCTTTTGCGATGACTGGATGGCGACTAGGGTTTGTGATGGCTCCAAAAGATATCCTTGCAGCGATGTTAAAGATACATCAGTATAGTTTAATGTGTGCACCGACAATGGCTCAATACGGAGCACTAGAGGCATTACAAAATGGCATGGACGATGTCGAGCGAATGAAGCAGTCATATAAGCAAAGACGTAATTTCTTCGTGAAGTCCTTTTCTGAAATAGGATTAGACTGCCATGTGCCGGGGGGAGCTTTTTATGCATTTCCATCGATTCGCTCTACGGGATTGAGCTCAGAAGAATTTGCTGAAAAACTTTTATATGAAGAGCGAGTTGCTGTTGTTCCCGGAAATGTGTTTGGAGCAGGAGGAGAAGGACATATTCGCTGTTCGTATGCAACTTCCATGGAAAACTTACAGGAATCTGTTAAGCGAATGGAGCGCTTTGTTAAAAAATATCAAAATGAATGAATGGTGACGGAACTGTTAGCTGATAACAGTTCCGTTCGTCGTTTGATAACGATTATACTTCTGAATAATGGGTTTAGGTAGATAAAAAAAGAACATAAGCGGGTAGCTCATGTTCTCTAAAGGGGGAATACGTTACTAGTCATAAGTATTGACAGTATTCCGAATATTATACTCGGTTCATAAAAAAATGTATGGAATAGCTTGATTCTAGAACCATTACCTTGATGCACATTTAATATATTATTACGTCCTAAGTAGGTCGAGGCTGGTCATTTCCCGCAGCGATGAAGAGTAACAGACATGAAAAGTGCTAATCGTGTAGTTACTGTGACCATTGTGGGGAGTAACTGACATGAAAAGTGCTAATCGTGTAGTTACTCCGGTCTTGATGGCGAGTAACTGACATGAAAAAGGCTAATCGTGTAGATACTGTGACCATTGTGGGGAGTAACAGACATGAAGGGGGCTAATCGTGTAGATACTGTGACCATTGTGGGGAGTAACTGACATGAAAAGGGTTAATCGTGTAGTTACAGCGTCCTTGACCAAGAGTAAGTGACATGATGAGGCGTATTCGAGCATTTACTCCCGCCATGACAAAGAGCAACTGACATGTTAAAGACTAATCGTCCACTTCCTCAGGCAATAGTTACGAAACTACATGATATTAGAAAATTGATTTAATTGTTTTTAAAAAAGAAACAAGGTAAGCTTTGAATAAGATTAAAATGAGGATGTGAGAGGATGTATATAGAAAGAATTAGGCAAGAGCAGCCTTTAATTCATTCCATGACCAATGTAGTTGTCACCAATTTTACTGCCAATGGTCTACTCGCAATTGGAGCTTCACCTGTTATGGCCTATGCGAAAGAAGAAGTCGCGGACATGGCTAAGGTGGCAGGTGCCGTACTATTAAATATAGGAACTCTAAGTGAAGAACAGGTAGAGGCGATGATTCTCGCTGGTAAATCTGCCAATAAACACGGTGTACCGGTCGTTTTAGACCCAGTTGGGGCAGGAGCTACGACATTAAGAACCGAGTCAGCCAAACGAATTTTAGAAGAAGTTCAAGTCACCGTTTTGCGCGGTAATGCAGGTGAAATCTCTTCTTTAGTTGGACAAGATGTTCAGGTGAAAGGAGTCGATGGGGCGGTTAACGGTGAATTCGATCAATTAGCTAGTGAAGCATCTCGGCTTTTTCGCTGTCTGACGGTTGTCACAGGAGAAGTTGACTATGTAAGTGATGGTCATTCCAAGAATTTCAAATTAAAAAATGGCCATTCTTGGTTAACGAAGGTCGTTGGGACAGGTTGCTTACTAGGAGCATATATCGCAAGCTTTTTAGCGGTTGCCAAGGAAGAAGAATTTATAGAAGCGATTGTCGACGGAATTGCGAGTTTTAATATTGCTTCAGAAAAAGCCTATCAGGAGACGAAAGAAAAGGGAATTGGCTCTTTTCAAACGGAGTTTTTAAATCAATTATTTACAATCTCTGATCAAGATGTACTGGTTTTAAAGAAAGTAGAAGAAGCAAAAGGGTGGACAGAATGACAGATATTTTAAAAAGTAATGTATTATCAGAAGGCATATTAGCAGCATTAAAGGAAATGGGAATTGAGCAATTAACCGAGATTCAACAAAAAATGATTCCAGAAGCTTTGGAAGGACAAGATATTGTTGCTCGTTCACAAACCGGTACGGGAAAAACATTAGCTTTTCTTTTGCCGCTTTTAAGTAAGATTCAATCGGAAAAAAAGGGTTTGCAAGCATTAGTGGTAGCTCCTACCCAAGAACTTGCGATGCAAATTGTAGATGTAACAAGAACCTTAACAGCTGGAACCGGAATTAAATTAGGTGCTTTTATCGGCGGCGCAAACATTAATAGACAGCTTGATAAATTAAAAAAAGAAAAACCACAAATTGCAATTGGCACTCCAGGAAGAATTCTTGAGTTGATTGATAGAAAAAAATTAAAAGTACATGAAGTGGAAATAGTTGCGATAGACGAGGCGGACCGAATGGTCGCAGAGGATGAAGCATGGAAAAACTTTACGCGTATCGCCAAGCGGGTTGGACGTGAGCGTCAATATTTATTTGTATCAGCGACAATTCCTCCTGGTTTTCATGAGATGGTTCAGGACTTTGCTCCTTTTATTGTTCAGTTAGAATCCGAAGGCAATCTTTTAGTAGAGAATGTCGATCATTATTATATCAAAGTAGAGGAACGTAATCGCATTGATACGGCACGGAAAATCATCCACGCAGATAATATCAAAAAAGGGATTGTGTTTGTGAACCAGCTTGAGCGCTTGAATGAAACTTTTGATAAGCTTGATTACCGCGGTATAAAAGTTGCAGCTCTTTCATCCGAACAGAACAAGCAGGAAAGAGAAAGAGCATTAAAACAATTCCGTGATGGTGACGTACACGTATTGATTGCTACAGATGTTGCATCACGAGGGTTGGACGTTGATGATGTCACACATATTATCCAACTAGACCCTGCTTCAGATCCAAATAGTTATTTACATCGTGCTGGTCGTACTGGACGAATGGGGAAAGACGGAATAGTCCTATCGTTGATTGCCCAAAAAGACGAATACAAGTTAGCTAAATATGAGCGTGAGTTAGGGGCAACGATATCAGAAGTAAATGTGAGTCAAGGCTCTTTATATCTAAATAAAAATGAAGCATAACGATTAAAACTAAAAATATCCTTAACTACGATAAAAAATGATCAATGGAAAAATTACTAATTCCTTACAATCGGTGTGAAAGCCTTGTAACAAGCGATTATTGGACATTTTTTCTCCTGAGACATATTTTTGCTTATTCGTAGATCCTATGTTAATATTAAAAGGTTAAAAATTATTTAGGAGTTGTATGTAAATGTCAAACTATGAAGTTGGAAGTATCATCGAGGGTAAAGTTACAGGAATTAAACCATTTGGTGCTTTCGTTGCCATTGACGAAGAAAAACAAGGTTTAGTACACATTTCTGAAGTAGCACATGGTTTTGTTAAAGATATTAACGATGTCTTAACTGTAGGAGATGAAGTAAAGGTAAAAATCATGTCAATTGATGAGGGAACTGGTAAAGTTTCTTTATCTATCCGTGCTACACAAGAGGCGCCTGAGCGTCCAGCACGTAAACCTCGTCCAAGCAACCAAGGTGGTGGCGGAGCACGTAAGCCACAAGCTCAACAGCAAAAATCTCAACAAGGCTTCAATACTCTTGAAGATAAATTAAAAGAGTGGTTAAAGCAATCAAATGAAATTCAAGCTGACTTAAATAAAAGAGCTAAAAAATAAGTACTAAAAATAAAGCACCTAATGAGTGAATGCTCATTGAGGTGCTTTATTTTTTATACGTAATCCATATTATTCAATTTCGGGTACTCGTTCTATTTCTTCTGATGGCTTAAATAAAAGGGAGATACAATATAATCCAGCTAAACCAACTATAGCATAAATAACTCTTGAAATAACAGCTGCTTGTCCTCCGAAAATGGCAGCGACTAAATCAAATCGAAAAAAACCAATAAGCCCCCAGTTAATCGCTCCGATAATTGCTAAGGTTAGGGCTGTTCGTTGTAAACCACTCATCCTAAATCACCTCCTTCTTCGGAATTTAAGCATACAAAAGTGATGCTTTGTGTTTAGGATGAGGTTAGTTAACGAATAATATACAGGAACATATCTCCTAATGATGGAGGCTACAGCTTTGAAGTTATTAAGGAAAAAAGTTAAAATGAGAGCGTGTCAATAATGTAAAAAAATTGAGAAAAGCCTTTACGCGTTGACGCTTTTCGGGAATAATAGAATAAAGTCATACATCAATTAGTGTTAAGATATTTATCCACGGATTGTTAGTTTAACCAAAAGAAGGAGTGACTTATAAATGGATTCATTTGTTTTCAGAAATCCAACCAAGTTAATATTTGGGCAAGAACAAACATCAGAATTAGTGAATGAAATGAGCCTTTACGGCGATAAGGTTTTGCTTGTTTATGGTGGAGGTAGTATCAAAAAGAACGGATTATATGATCAAGTTGTGAACCAATTAAATCAAGCTAATAAAGAGGTTTATGAGTTAGCTGGGGTTGAACCTAATCCAAGATTAACAACTGTACATAAAGGAATTGAACTTTGTAAAAAAGAAAAAATTGACTTCATCTTGGCTGTCGGTGGAGGCAGTGTGATTGATGCAACAAAGGCTATTGCAGCAGGGGCTAAATATGATGGTGATGTTTGGGATATTATTATCAAAAATACCCATGCAAAAGAAGCCCTTCCTTTTGGAACCATTTTGACCTTAGCAGCAACTGGTTCGGAAATGAATTCAGGATCGGTTATTACGAATTGGGAAACAGAGCAAAAAGTTGGCTGGGGAAGTCCATATGTGTTTCCGACATTCTCCATTCTCGACCCTGTTAATACCTTATCTGTTCCAAAGGATCAAACGATATATGGAATTGTTGATATGATGAGCCATGTGCTTGAAGCTTATTTCCACCATACGACAAACACACCTTTACAAGACCGTATCTGTGAGTCGATTTTGTTAACAGTTAAAGAAACAGCTCCTACACTTGTAGAGGATTTACAAAATATCGAAGCGCGTGAGACGGTATTATACTGTGGAACAATGGCTCTAAATGGGATTACACAAATGGGAGCTCGTGGAGACTGGGGATCTCATAATATTGAACATGCCGTCTCCGCCGTATATGATATCCCTCATGCAGGTGGATTAGCGATTATTTTTCCTCATTGGTTACGTAATAGCTTAAATGAACGTATTGAGCGTCACGTACAACTTGCTACGCGCGTGTTCGGAGTTGAGACAGAAGGGAAATCAGACGAAGAGGTTGCTTTAGAAGGTATTCAAAAGCTTTCTGAATTCTGGACGAGCCTAGGTGCTCCAAATCGTCTCGTTGATTACAATATTGATGCAAGTCAAGTGAAAAAAATGGCTGAAATTGCAGGAGCAAGAGGTGCATTTGGCAATTTTAAATCTCTTGAATCAGCAGACGTCGAAAAAATCTTAACTGCAGCTCTTTAGAAAAGGTTGTTTGTGGGGACGTAACAGTTCAGTTAGCCACAACGTTTAAAATTAGAGGAGGATTTTTCATGAAAAAAGTACAGTTTGACTATACAAAAGCTTTACCATTTTTTAGTCAGCACGAAATTGATTATTTACAAAACGCAGTAACAGCTGCACACGATGCCTTGCACAAAGGAACAGGTGCAGGGAATGACTACGTTGGTTGGATTGACTTACCAACTAATTACGATCGGGAAGAATTTACCCGTATTCAAAAAGCAGCAGATAAAATCAAAAATGATTCAGATGTACTGATCGTGATTGGGATTGGAGGGTCATACTTAGGGGCACGAGCGGCCATTGATGCCCTAACTCATTCTTTCTATAATGTCTTAGATAAAGAAGAGCGTAAAACGCCTCAAGTCTTTTTTGTTGGGAACAATATTAGCTCAAACTATATGAGAGATCTATTATCTGTTATCGAAGGCAAAGATGTTTCTGTCAATGTCATTTCAAAATCGGGAACAACGACAGAGCCTGCCATTGCCTTCCGTGTCTTCCGCGATTACTTAGAAAAGAAATACGGAAAAGAAGAAGCGAGACATCGTATTTATGCGACAACGGATCGAGAAAAAGGTGCTTTAAAAACAGTTGCTAATGATGAGGGCTATGAATCCTTTGTTATTCCAGATGATGTTGGTGGCAGGTTCTCCGTCTTAACGGCTGTTGGTTTACTACCGATTGCTGTAGCTGGACTTGATATCGAAGCGATGATGAAGGGTGCGGCAGATGCTAGTCAAGACTTTAATAACCCTAACTTAGCCGAAAACCAAGCTTATCAATATGCAGCAGTACGTAATATTTTATACTCTCGCGGAAAAGCAATCGAGTTAATGGTGAATTATGAACCATCGCTCCATTTTGTTTCTGAATGGTGGAAACAACTCTTTGGTGAAAGTGAAGGAAAGGATCATAAAGGCTTATTCCCAGCCTCTGTTGACTTTTCAACCGATCTTCACTCTATGGGTCAATATATTCAAGAGGGACGTCGTCATTTATTTGAAACGGTCTTAAATGTAGAAAATGTTCGTGAGCATATAACAATTGAAGAAGCCGCTAGTGATTTAGATGGCTTAAATTATCTGGCTGGTGAAACGATGGATTTTGTTAATAAAAAAGCATTCCAAGGTACAATGCTTGCTCATACGGATGGAGATGTTCCTAATTTAATTGTCAATATTCCTGAGCTTAACGAATATCATTTCGGTTATTTAGTTTATTTCTTTGAAAAAGCAGTAGGAATCAGTGGTTACTTATTAGGAGTCAACCCATTCGATCAGCCTGGGGTTGAAGCCTACAAGAAAAATATGTTTGCTTTACTAGGCAAGCCTGGATTTGAAGCAGAAAAAGCAGAATTGGAAAAGCGTTTAAAATAATGAATGGAAACCTCGTGTTTAGGGCACGAGGTTTTTTCTAGCTGTGCAAATTGTCGCAAAAAGAGGGTGACGACAACAAAAAGTAAATAGAACATCGTGGAAGCATAATTAAAATAAGTGGTGGTATGCTAACGATAGCGATAACTTTGAAAGGGTGAAGGATATGTTAGCATTGCCAACTCGAATTGAAGGCCAACAATTCAAGCTGAAATATTTGGAGGATGAACTGAAGCCATTGGGGTATAGTATTGGTGGTAATTGGGATTATGATCATGGCTATTTTGACTATAAAATTGACCAGCAGGACCAATATATATTTTTAAGGCTTCCTTTTAAAGCGGTAGATGGTGATTTAGACCAGCGTGGAGTTTCTGTTGAATTAGGTCAGCCATTTTTATTAGCTCATGAATATCAAAGCGGAATAGACAATGATGATACACCAGGAAGTGGCGTGTTAGTAAGTTCTGTCAATCAATTCCAAGCACCGACCAACAAGGACGCAGAGGTTCCTTCCAAATACATGTCCGTTGCTCAAAATCTAATTTCGGAGCTTGAGTTAACATTATTGCATTAAAAAAACACCACTAAAGGTGTTTTTTTATTTTTATTTAATATTTATTTATTGAAAAACAATAAATATTGTTTTATGATAATACCTAATCATATTTTGATAGGAGTGGTTAGGTGAGCTTGACAATGGTTTTATCTTTAGTCGCTGTAATCGTGGTCATATCATGCGGTTTTATAGTGGTCTATACACTTGTCTCTGGAAAGCTTCCGGCTCAGAGACCGTACAATTGGACATTTATTTTCTTTTCAGCTTTACTGCTACATCTTTTGGCTTTTTTTAGTGGATTCTACGCAACACTGCCGACAAGTATTTCGGATTTGATTTTTATACCGATGTGGTGTTTACTGACGGGGCTTGGTGCTTTTATGAGTTATAAGGAGTTGTCCAATAATCGCCTTATTGCTATTGGAACATCTGCGATAACTATGATTTTGTTTCTGTTTACGTTTTTAGTAATAGTTGTAGCGGCATGTGATCCGATGTAAGACTCTGCAAAATACACAGAAAAGTCTTAAATATCAGTGAGGATTTAAGTGGATAACTGGTAAAATTTATGAAAGGACAGTTAAGGATGAGGGTGTGTCGGAATGAGAACTCTTGAAGTGGAAGACCTAGATAAAATCTATGGAGAGCAAGGTGAAGAACAGGCAACAAAAGCTTTGCATCAAGTCAGTTTAACTGTAAACAAGGGTGAGTTTGTTGCAATTATGGGTCCATCTGGGAGTGGAAAAACAACTTTACTCCATGTAATGAGTGGTATTGATGATGCAACATCAGGTACCGTCTTTATTAATGGAAAAGAACTAAGTGCGATGGGCAATGATGAATTAGCATTGTTTCGTAGGA
Source organism: Alkalihalobacillus pseudalcaliphilus (assembly GCF_028610675.1). Lineage (NCBI taxonomy): Bacteria > Bacillati > Bacillota > Bacilli > Caryophanales > Bacillaceae > Alkalihalobacillus > Alkalihalobacillus pseudalcaliphilus. Next base: position 11,383 of record NZ_JAQQWS010000011.1, on the reverse strand, counting down.
GAGAATTAGGTTTCGTTTTTCAAGAGTTTCAATTAATTGATAGTCTTACCGTGAAAGAAAATATCATGTTGCCGATGATTTTAGAAAAGAAGCATGCGTTCGAGATAGAAGAAAGAACGGATCATATAGCGAAGCTCTTTGGGATTGAAATGATTCTAGATAAATATCCCTACCATATCTCAGGTGGACAAAAGCAAAGAACAGCAATTAGTAGAGCTTTAATGAATGAACCGGACATTATTTTTGCTGATGAACCGACAGGTAATCTTGATTCAAAATCCTCCGCGGTGATTATGGATTGCTTTGAGAAGGTCGTCAAACAATTGGGTACGACGGTTTTACTCGTTACTCATGATGTGTTTGCGGCTAGCTATTGTCAAAGAGTTGTCTTTATCAAAGACGGTGAAATTGATTCAGAGATTACTAGTCATGGAGAACGAAAGGAGTTTTTAGCAGCTATTATTGATAACCTTGCACGTCTAGGGGGCGGACACCATGTCTTTTAATCAAGTCGTTATGAAGATGGTTAGACATAATTATCAGAAATACCTCTTTTATTATTTGTGTAATAGCTTTATGGTGTTATTCTTTTTTCTGTTTGCTAGTTTGTTTCTGAATGAGCAAATACAAGCATTAACAGGTCCAGAGGCTAAGAGTATCTCCCTCATATTAGCATTGCCACTTGTTGCTATGGCCTTTTTCTCCATTTTTTTTATTCATTATGCCAACCAGTTATTTATGAAAAAAAGAAAAAAAGAGCTTGGTCTATTTGTCAGCTTAGGAATGACAAATCGCGATGTGTTCAAACTTGTTCTGATTGAACATGCACTTGTCGCTGTAGCATCGATTATGACGGGTCTTTTACTCGGAACAGCTACAGCCTATTTATTTTTTGTTAGCTTTATTCAAATGACAAAAATGGAAGATGTCTTTTTCCAGCTTCAGCCTTCCATGTATCTTACCGCTCTTATTGTATATCTTGTTATTTTTTCTCTGGCCGTTACAAGCTCGCTTTATTTCATTGCGAAAAAGAATATTATTGAGCATTTGCGTAGTGACCAAATAAAAGAGTCTCATGTTTTTCGTAGCCCTGCTTTAGGTGCACTTGGTTTCGTATTTATTGTGATATCGATTGTAGGTATGTACGGGGTCTATGCGAGTGGTGTAGGTGATTTTATTTACTTATGGGCGATGCTGACCTTTATAGGACTATATTTGGTATTTAATCAAGTGATGAGTCTAGTCATTCGATTTTCGAAAAAAAATAATGATTTTTATTATAAAAGGCTGATGATGATCTCAAGTCTAGATTATAAGTTTAAACAGCTAACGTCTGTGATGATGCTTGTGTCAATGATGATTATGATTACCGTCATTTATAGTACGGTGATGTTATCTCAAGCCAAAATGAATGAGACCAATCATTTTGAGCTTAATCCTTTTGATATTGCGTTTACCTATCAAGGTTCACCACCACATGATTGGTTGTACGGGTTAATCGAGGGTGAACAAAATGAGGTAACAGAGCATGAGTCGGTTTCTGTCTTTACGTATGAGAAGTTATCTAGTCAGTGGATAGATACATTTCGATTTATGAAGGAAAGCGATTTTTATCAATTAACGGGCATTAAACTAGATTTAGAAGAGCACGCTTATGTACTTTTTGTTAATGATCAGATTGATTTGAATCAAGAGGATATCAACTTCCAAGGTGACTTTACGATGGAGGGTGATGGGGAAAACTTTCAATTTGTGAAGCAAGACGAATATGCGGGGCGTGTATTAAACTTTTTCTATGAGCTTTATGTGGTGAATGAAAAGACATTTAATGAATTGGTCAGAGGATTTGATGGTGAGGTCGTCCACGTACATATGTTAAATGTTGACGACTGGCAGGAGACGGCAGTAGGGGCCAAGCAGTTGGAAGCGCACTTAGAAAAGCGCAGGCAAAATGGGGAACCATCGGAACTATCAGATAGGAGTAATTCTGATTTATATATGATTCAGGCAAAATCAATCAACGATACAAGCACTACGGATCAGTTAACCTTTATGGTCGTTGCCTGTCTGAGTGTGATCTTTTTCATTGCCTCGTTTATGTTACTTTATTTGAATATTCTTTATGAGGCTGATCGTGAAAAGAATAAGTACGAGAAATTAAAACTAGTTGGCATGACAGGGACAGAATTAAAAAGAGCTGTACGAAGTGAATTACGAATTATCTTTTTTACACCCACTGCTGTGGGCCTCATACTAGCCTTCTTATATGTAACAGCGATGGTTTATGATATGGGTGGCTTTTTCCGAACACCTATCGTGAGTTCTTACTTTTTTGCGATTTCGTTTGGCTATTTAGCGGTGCAATACTTATTTTATATCAATGTAAAGAGAAAATTGTATCGTGTACTTGTGGGGTAAAAGAATCTTCAAAGAAAACAAAAGCGAATTATATAAAAACAGGAAACAAAACTGTAGATTTTACGGAAGATTTATCTGCAACTTCTTTAGAGGAAGGTACTCAGATTTTTTCTGTCATTGATCGTAGTGATTGGTTTGATAGGATAGGAGTCATAGGTGCGAGAAGCTTTCCTATTAAGGTTGAAATGAGAAAAGTTTAATCATGGTATCCACTCTATATAAACCCCGTTAAGTCGACTTGGATTTAAAAAGCGATATCTGCTACAATGGTTTAAGTGCGAACGGGGAGGAAAAGTTGATGGTTGATGCAATTGTTTTTGGTTTTACAGTTTTTGTAGGGTGGACATTATTTGATTTTGTGAAAGAAAAGAAATTAAAAAAAGAACTTATTTTAGCCTCGGCCTTTATAGGGGTCATTGCGGCATTGGCTTGGTGGGGGCTCGGCTTGCTTTTAGGTTAAATTAATAGTTGCACAAAAGGCTCAAAACTTCTATAATAATTTTGTACATAACATTGCATCTAGATGCAACATACGGGGCATTAGCTCAGCTGGGAGAGCGCTTCGCTGGCAGCGAAGAGGTCAGCGGTTCGAGCCCGCTATGCTCCATCATACGCAACACCAATCATGACGTGGGATTTCGGCTTTTCGGAATCTCGCGTTATTTAATTGTTCTTACAATAAATTCAAGGTAGTACTAAAGAGTGGAGTGATTCTGTCAACTATCAAAGTAGAGTATTGGTTAATTTTTATGTACTTTGGTCATCTCTCGTGATGGGTATTACCGATTTCTTTACTGGGGTCTTCAAAAGTGTTTTTATTGATTGCTGTATGGATGGATGATCATGGGTTTCTTTTGAATTGTAATCAAGACACTAAGTATTACATTCTAACAGACTATCTTTCATATAATGATTAAAGTGGTTTAGAATATGAGTGAAGCAACAATTAGAAAGTGTTTTGAATGTTTTAAAGAGGAAAAAAGTTCAAAAAGGAAATTAAAAAGTAATAGTAGCAAGAGTATGTGATATAAGAAAGTCGATTCCTGAGAGAAGTCGACTTTCTAATAGTGAGCATATAAAGTTTTAAGTGGTGAGTGTTTTACTAGTAAAATGAGTTGTCATGTTTAAAACACCTTACTAGTCATATCTTCTAAGGCATGTCATCCTCACTTATCAATGTATATTCTATCGCGTACATTCCTTTTGCGAGCACTCTTATGAATGTACCTGGTTCGAGCTGTGTACTGGTGCTAAATACGACACGTTTTGTTTCTTTGTTTTCGTTTATTCCTTTCAAATCATACGTGAATCTTCCGTTATCGTCTTTAGGTTCATCTTCATCTTGAACTTCCACATAAATATAGTCTTCGGAAATGAATGGGTTGAATCGGTCGAATGTCTCGCGAAAAAGAACGTAAAGGCTTCCTATGATTACAATAAGAATGAGAATGGAGATTATCGCTTTTTTCATATACAGATATTCCTTTCTATAAAGCACTTTTGACAATGCTTCTGTAGTATTGGATGGTGAGTGCTGCAAAGACTAAGTAGATGATGATATAGGCTGCCATACTAATGATAATGGGCGTGAGCATACTTGCAGCGATGAGAACAGAACCGACGTTTAGAGCAAAAGCAGCGTGAATTAAGCCAATTCCTAACGGGATTAAAAAAACAAACAGCTGTTTACGGATAATGCCTTTCATGATATCGTTCACTTGAAATCCAAGTTGTCGCAAAGTCTTATAATGTGTTTTTTCTTGTTCTGCCTCTGTCATTTGTTTGAAATATAAAATACTTCCTGTTGAAAGGATAAAAACAAAACCTAAAATACCAGCGATGAAAATGAGCAGGCCGAATGTTTGTCGAGATTCCTCGTAAGCGGTATAAAAGTCAGTGATATACATGTCATCGTCTACATTCATTAGAAAAATGCTAGAGGCAATATCTGATTGTTCGGTATCCAAGACATGAAACACATCAAAGCTCAAAGTTTCTTTATATTCATTTTCCTGAATGTTGTTTTTCATACTTTCAAAGGTCTCATGAGAAACAAGTAATTGTTCACCATAAAATCTGTAATTCATTACATTGTCAAGCAAAAATTGAGAGACTATCAGCTGATTTGTTTCATTGTCTGATGCGTACTGTACGTCTTTGGGGAAGGAAATGTCGTTTCCTTCGATAATGGCCCGCGTATTATAATAGATGGCTTCACCAAATGGAGGACTCTGAACGTCTAAGCCTGCCTCCACTAACTGAGTGGCTGAGAAAAGCATAAAGGTTCTGTGACGATTATCTGCAGTTGAATCCTGCTCCACCCATGCACCGTCAAATCGGATCGCATCTAGTTGGTAATGCTCAAAATCAATTTGTTCTGCTTCTAACATGTTTGATATGACAGTGGCTTCCTCTTGCATGTTTTCCACGGCAAAATCAAAGGGCATCGCCAATCTCACATCGTTTTCGGTCGAATAGTATAAGGAATAGGAAAGTGAAATCATCGTAATCGTCATCGCAGATAATACCGTTATTAAGGTTAATGAATTGGCGTGACCTTTCATTCTATGCATTAATGGTGCTATCGAAAGGCTATTATACAAGCCAAGATTTCCATTTTTCTTTTTACGAAAGACATATAAGAGCCAGCTTATGGTCGTATGGAAGACTAAATAGGTTCCGAGTATGGTACTGACTAGGACTGCTAACATGAGGAACATCAGTAAATCGGCATGGTCTACGATTAAAGTAGACACATAATAACCAAATCCTATTAGACCTAATCCTGTGAACCCTAAAATGCCGCTAACGATACTTGGACGTTTGACAAAGTGATCATGTTGATTATTTGCTTGAAATAATTGTAGGAGTGTACTTCGATAAACCGTGATCATAATTTGTAACGATGTCGCAGCAATCAGGCAAGCAAAAACAGCCATAGTCTGAATAACTGCTTGACCAGAAAAAGTTAGACCAATCATAGCTTCTAATCCTATAAGATTCATAAACAGCAAAAGAAAAAGTCGTGCTAGTACAGCTCCAACTAGCATGCCAATTAATAAAGCTCCTAGACCAAGAATCGTATGTTCTAAGATGAGTACTCTAGCGACCCAAGCCTTGGATAAGCCTATTAATTGATACATGCCTATTTCTTGACTACGCCGTCTAATGAAAATGTTTGTAGCATACATCGTGAACACAATGGTAATCAGAATGAGTAAAATTCCTGCCACTTGAAAGCTTGTTGCAAAGTTCATGCTAGCTTGATTCATCTCGATAATCATCGGATCATTTTGTAGAGTGGAAAAGATAAAATACAAACTGATGCTGAAAATCATCGCGAAGAAATAAAGGTAATACATTTTGATGTTTTTTCGCATACTGCGGATCACTAATTTCCGTGTGTTCATTTTTGGTTGCCTCCTCCAAGAACGGCTTGCATATCAAGAATATCCTTAAAGAAGGCTTCTCTCGTTTTCTCTCCCCGGTATAATTCAGAAAAAATTCTTCCATCTTTTAGAAAGACGACACGGTTGCAATAGCTAGAGGCCAAAGGGTCATGGGTAACCATCACGATAGTGACTTGCCGCGATTGATTAATGTCATGTAAATTTTCTAATAAATTGGAGGCTGCTTTTGAATCAAGGGCACCAGTAGGCTCATCAGCAAATACAAGTGATGGTGAATGAATTAACGCTCTAGCTGCAGAGGTTCTTTGTTTCTGACCGCCCGAAATTTCAGAAGGGTACTTATTCGCTAGTTCCTTAATTCCTAACATCTCTGCGATGGCGTTAAATTCTTCCACCGCCTGACTTTTACTTATTTTTGTTAGTGAGACAGGTAACAATATATTTTCTTTTACCGTTAATGTATCGAGTAAATTATAGTCCTGAAAAATGAATCCTAAATGCTGGCGGCGTACATTCGAAAGCTGGCTGTCTTTCATGCTCGAAATTTCATGATCATGTATAAAAATTTGACCATCTGAGGCACGATCAATTGTTGCCAGCGTATTTAGAAGAGTCGTTTTACCTGAACCTGAAGGTCCCATGATACCCACAAATTCACCTTCCATGACACGAAGGTCTATACCATTTAAGACTTTTTGAACATGGCCCTTGGAACCATAGGATTTACTTACACCTTCAGCATTTAAAATGGTTTTAAGTTTCTTTTGATTCATCATTCCGTACACTCCTATCTTGTTTGTATACACATAGTATAGTTCTGTTTCAATTCTAGGTCGTACGCTTTACATGATAAAATGACGTTTAATGTGATATTTTTGTCACCTAGGCAAATAAAAAGTAGGCAGACAATGAATAAGGCCTGACTACTTTTTTCGTAATTTTATAACATGGATCGTCTAATCTGTTCAAATGAATTCGTTCGAGTAAAACTCATGGAAACGGATGTGCCATCACCTATAGCCGAAGTAACATGAAGTTGAATATGTAACTTCTTGCTTATTTCTCGAGCAAGGTAAAGCCCCATTCCGGTAGCGTTATGTTGAATGCGTCCGTTTTCTCCTGTAAAGCCTCGGTCAAAAATTCGGGGGAGATCATGTGCTTGAATACCAGGTCCCTGATCTGTCACATTTACAAAAACGGAATCGTTATCATCTGAATGAATATGAATGACAATTGTTCCATTTGCCGGGCTGTATTTAATGGCATTTGTGAGAAGTTGACGCATGACAAACCCGCACCACTTTTTATCCGTATATACGGTAATTTTTGTGTTTCCTGATAGCTCCACCGCTAGATTTTTTTCCATACACCAGGTAGCTAGCTGACGAATTTCTTCTTTTAACAAAGCGTCTACTTCTAGCTTCTCTGGCAACAGGTCCGCGTCTAAAGTGGCTAATCGTGACATATAAAGCTGCTGGTCAAGTAAGATATGTAACTTTAGCCAATTGGTTTGAAGCCTTTGAGCTAACTCATTCGACGGGTAAGCATCAATGGTTATTTTCATCGCCGTAAGTGGCGTTTTCATTTCGTGCACCCAGGAAGCAAGATCATTATGGCCCATCTGTTGAGAGAAGTGGTCCTCACGACGTTTGTTTTGCTCTTGCTCATCAATGGATTGAAAAATTTTATATAAGTAATGGTCAGGAAACGATTGATTTGGAGGTGGTATGCTTTGAAACCAATCATCGCTTAGGTCGTTAAAAACGGTAAGCAAAGATTTATAATAGGCGGTTTCTTTTTTGTACCTCCAAACAAAAAAAATAATACAGACTGTTAGGAACAGCCCATTTAAATAAATCATTGAAAGGGACTCAACACGAATGCCTGCATCAATTAGGATGAGCGTGTTTGTTAATAGAAGGAGTGTCGCCAGGAGACCGAGCCAACTTTTTTTGTAAACTAGATAATCAATGACCAATTTTGACCCTCCTATAGTGTAATGGACATGTATCCAAGCCCTTTTTTTGTGACGATTGCATCGGCTAATTGAAGAGCGGAAAGCTTTTGGCGTAGCCGTGTAATGTTAGCAGTTAATGTATTGTCATTTATAAATTGATCATCATCCCAAAGTATTCTCATCAATTCGTGACGTGAAACAATCTCATTATTTGATTTTATTAATATTGAAAGAATAAAAAATTCATTTTTAGTTAGTTCTATCGTTGTTCCATCTTTATGGATTTCTCCTTTTTTTAAGTCGATCATCGCTTGATTCCATTCAATCACATCAGCTGAAGCTTCTTCATATGTATACGTTCTCCGTAGAATCGCCCTAATTTTGGCGAGAAGAACATCCATATGAAAAGGTTTTTGGACGTAATCGTCTGCCCCTAAATTCATGGCCATCACGATATCCATCGGATGATCTCTTGAGGAGAGAAAGAGGATGGGTACTTTTGAAATAGCACGTATTTCTCTGCACCAATGGAAGCCATCAAATTTAGGGAGCTGTATATCAATGATGACTAAGTGGGGGCGATTTGCTACAAAGGCCTCCATAACCAAAGAAAAATCGCTTGGACTACTTACCTGATATGACCACTGGCTTAATCCTTCATTTAACGCCTCTAAAATAAGGGGGTCATCTTCAATAATAAAGATATTCATGTTCAAGTTGTGTCCTCCTTCCTTTATGCAGATCGATTCTTCCTTATTAAGATTAGGAATCTAAAGGTTCTCAATATGATTGTTGGCGATGTGATGTGAACTGGGCTTCGCCATATGGGTTTTGTATGTGTATAGTATTTATGAGGAATATTAATAGGTTTAAAGGCTATTTTGGGCTTTTGGTTACATGGTAGTGAGTAACAAAACCGAATTTTGTCATTTTATCTTAAAATACGAGAAGCTTAGTGTTTGATGGAAGGATCATTGTTAAGCTCTATTTCGTTAGTCAATTTTACAATACATAAAAAGGATAGCCTATTCGCAACAAATTGGTCAAGTTTGCCAACAATACATTTTATAAGTGAAGGTCGTTTCAACTACTCCCAATATTGCTTAGTATTGATGTAATCCAAGCGATAAAAAGGGCGAATGTCTTCAACAGTTATATAGCTCTCCTCGAAAAATAGAACCTACCCAAAGGGAAGGTTCTATGACAAGCTTTAACGTTCATGGTTTGTTTGGTCTTTCATTGCCTCATCTACAATTTCTTCAGGCATCGTAGATTCGAATTCCTCTTTCATCACTTTTAATTCTTCTTTGGATTCTTCTTGATATGGCTTTCCCCACTCTTTGTGTTTTAATTCTAAGCGTAGAATATCGTATTCACTACTCAGGGCTTTTAACAATGAGACCATCATTAAGATGACAACGAAGGTAAAAGGGAAAGCAGCGATTAACATGGCCATTTCTAATGCTTGTAACCCGCCTGAAAGTAAAAGAACAGATGCAGTCCCTGAAAGAATTAATCCCCATATTACCTTGACTTTTACTTGAGGATTTAATCGTCCGCCTGTTGTTAGCATACCAAGCACGAATGTAGCGGAATCGGCTGATGTGATAAAGAATGATGATATTAACAAAATAGCAATTCCGAGTATTAAGGGACTAAATGGGTATTGCTCTAAGAAAGCGAATAAGGCCACTTCATTTCCTTGGTCAAGTATGATTTGATATAAAGCTCCAGAATAAGCATTGTCTAAATCAATACCTGCTATTCCAAAAATAGCAAACCATAGGGCACTAAATACTACTGGAACAGCCATGACACCCAATACAAATTCTCTTATTGTTCTTCCACGTGAGACACGGGCAATAAATGTCCCGACAAATGTAGACCACCCAATCCACCATGACCAGTAGAAAAGCGTCCAATCATTGAGAAATTCTCTTTCCCCTGTAAATGTATTCATTCCTAAAGTCATACTAGGTAAATTCTGGAGATAGTTACCTACTGTAGTAGTAAAGCCTTCAAAAATTCGAACAGGTGAACTAAGTGCAAACACAAACAGCATGAGTGCGACGGCAATAATGATATTAGCCCAGCTCAAGTAACGAATCCCTTTATCTAAACCGCTCATGGCAGATAAAATAAATAATACGGTAACAATAGCAATGACAATCATAGTCATGGTCGTATTGTTTTCAAATCCATTATATGTATAACTTAGACCAGCTGTTATTTGTGATGCCCCCAGTCCCAGTGATGTTGCAATACCGAAAATCGTGACAAAAACGGCTAAAATATCTACACTGAAACCTAATGTTCCATTCGTTCTTTTACCAAGAATAGGAGTTAAAGCTGAGCTTATTAAAGCAGGTGCATGGTGTCTAAATTTAAAATAAGCTAATGTCAATGCGACAATTGCGTAAGTTGCCCATGGGTGAAATCCCCAATGGAATAAGGTGTAACGCAATGACTCTTCAGCAGCAGCCATAGACATCGGGTTCGCTGAGGGTGGATTGTGATAATGTGTTAAAGGCTCGGAAACTCCGAAGAAGACAAGGCCAACTCCCATACCTGCTGTAAATAGAAAAGCAAACCACGTGAAGTAACTATATTCTGGCTTCTCATCTGGCCTTCCTAAACGAATACGACCAAATGGGCCAACTATAAGAAAAATGGCTAATAATACAAACAAAGTTGTTGCAATAATATATACCCAACCAAAATAACTTGCTAAAAAGCTATCAATAGTCCCGAGAACAGACTCTACATTGGAAGGAAATAAGATTCCCCACAAAATAAATATACTTGCAATTCCTAATGAAACCCAAAATACAATGGATAAACTGCTTTTACTAGTTTTCATGATTGCCTCTTCAGTTTAAAAAACTCAGAGTTCACACCTTTCGTCTTTAAATATTTTCTTTCATTTTCTCAACTATAGTATGACAAAACACCACTATATTCATTCAAACATGTCTGGTAATTTGCTCAGAGTCATCTCATTATCGAACGCTCCTTTATCCAAAAGTCAAAGGGTACATTCTAGAATGAATTTAAGTTGACGTCAACCTAAAAAGTTACACAGACATCAGGATTAATCCCACCTAAACTACCATCAAACGAATGGATAAACTGTTTTATAATTAAATGATTTGTAGTAGGTATAAGGGGCTTGCTCATTTGTTTATATTTCTTGAGCACCTTTGTCCAAGATTGGGGCATAAAAAACTCGCAAGGAATGGATTTTCAATTCTTCCACAAACGCCTTTATCAACGGCTTATCGATTAGAGTAAAGAATTTAGGTGGCGTTAAGCCTACAAAAATAATCCACCAAATAGCTAGAGAAGCTTTCGGTGGAGTAACTTAATTGAGTTATACAATAAATTTCTTAATAAAACCCGCATGGCGAAGCCTCATACACTTCGCCACCAACAAATATGAAAGTCATCTCTCGCCAACTTAACGATTAATTAAGTTTTGTACAGATACTGACTAAAACCTTGGAATAACTACACGAAGAGAAGGTTAATGTGAAGATACAGAGGCCAAACCTTGGAGTAACTGCACAAAGAGAGGGTTAATGTGAAGATACAGAGGCCA
>NZ_JAQQWS010000010.1:93844-127289 GCF_028610675.1 Alkalihalobacillus pseudalcaliphilus | reverse complement strand
CCTTGAGCTACTGTTACTACTGCCTTCACAGTTCGGGACTTTCACCCTAGAGCCTGCACCCATGCCGGGCACACCATATAAAATAGCCGCCATTGATGGCGACTATTTTATATTATTTTAAATACAACATTTATTATTTAAAGCAAAACTAGTTTGAAAAAAGGATTAGTTTTTGTATTAACCATTAACTTTTAACTCTATTTTTGTGCTATGGGATATAGATTCCCCATCTTCTTCATCGATTATTTTGAATGGATTATATATTATCTCTTCATCTCTCAATCTTTGGAGCGTTATAAATAAATCACTTGTGTCTTTTTTTACTCCCCCATAAATCAGCTTAACTAATTCTGGGTAAGTAGCACTGCCTTTATCACGTAGAAATTGAATGATTTGGTTTTTAATTGATTTGGTTCTCACTTCTTGTTCTAATCCCTTATATTCATCGATAAAATGCAGGACTAAATCTTTAACATCGTCTTTATTTATTTCATCCTTTTTGAATCCTTCCACAGCTTTAGCTATTGATTCATTAATTTGCTTTTCTACCTTCTTATCTTCTACATGAGAATTACCTTTATAGACATGTTTTCTCATATCAGAAACTGTTTCTTTTACCATACCAAAAGTATCTGTATACATTTTTTCAAATACTTGATCGAGTCTCTTGACATTTGAACCGATATCCTTGGAAGCTGACTCGATTTTATTAGAAGACTCCTTAGACATTTTATAAAAAACTATTGATAATGCTATTGCTAAAATAGCGAGTACTATTGAAACTGTTGAGGCGATAATCGAAAAAACATCAATTCCTTTTAAACTTACCTCATAAACTACTTGCATTTCATTCTCAGTAATGTCCAATTAATAGTCTCCTGTCATTCAGTTGTTTATCAGAATATTATAACACAGGACTTATTTCGTGTTAATCAGAAAATTTAACTTTATAATAAGTTATTCACATATCTACCAATGTTACATATCTAAGAGGGAGTTACATTGACCCTTTTATGAAACCCTGTGCCATTTCAAGCCTAATCATGCTTTCTGATTTGAATGTAACAACTGAATATTTATGTTCTATTCATGGTAAAAGTAAAGTTATTCATACGCTTATTTTGAATTTCCTCATTGCATTATCCATAGCATCTTGGTCCACACCAATATATCTCAACGTTTCAGCTTGGCTCGTATGATTCAGCAACTTTTGTAATAAAGCAATGTCTTTTGTTTGCATGTAGAAATGATAACCAAACGTTTTTCGTAATGTATGACAGCCAATATCGGTTAGTCCGAACTCTTCAGCTGCATCTCTAAGGATTCCATACGCCCTACCTCTTCCGATTGGTTTATTGCTCCCTTTTCTCGATTGGAATAAGTAATCATCTGGATGCATCTCTCTGCAATATCGTTGAAGCTCACGATACAAGTCGGGTGTTAACCTCTGCCTCTTCTGCTTACCAGTTTTGAATTCTCGCAACCGTATAAAGTGACCCGTAACATCTTTCACTCTTAAATTAAGAATATCCTTAATTCTCAAACCAGTATTGATTCCAAGGAAGAAGATCATATAATTACGCTCACTTCCTTTTCGTAGAAACTCAGATATGTTCTCAATTTTTTTGACATCACGAATTGGTTGTACTTCATTCACATATAATCATCCTCCTTGTAAAAAATACTTTCTACTTATAGGTGGCAAACGGGCGACAAAAAAGCTCCACTTAATTTGCAGGTGGAGCTAAAAATAAAGAAGTTGACTTAATAATTCTTATCTTTTGATCACATCTTGTCATGATATTATTGATTGTTCCCTTCTTAACGCCCAATAACCTCGCGGCTTCTGTTCGGCTATAACCTTCACCGCGTACCAATAAAAAAACTTCGCGTTCTCTTTTGGTCAAATTACTAAGTGCTTCATCAATTTTTTGTATTTCTCCTTCAGAGACACCTGAAAAACTCGTCCCGGAATTTGCTTTGTATGATTGCATAATCACAGGGTCAATCGGTTGTTCTAGTTGGTATGCGGCTCTTCTTTCAATCCCTCTTTTCAGACCTGGACGACGGCCTTTCTTCATCCACTCGATAGCATATTCTAAATCACTTATCATTCCTGAGATTATGACTTGATCTTCTTTCTTTGTCGGTGATTTGGATTCTCTGATGAGCTTAAGAGTTGCTTGATATTCCTTTATAAGTTCCTGCATCACTAAATGCCCCCTTTTATTTTTGTCTCCAAGTACCTCGATAACGGTTATAAGTGGGTCTGTTCATCCCCATCAACGCTTCAATTTCTCGTGTAGATAAATCAGGTTGTTTTCTCTGATTCATTTTCTTTTTAGATTTTTTTTGTGTTTTTGCCATGGACATTCACTCCTTTTAGGAAAATAAAAAGAGGACACCGAATAATAATGAAAGTTCATTATTAATTCAGTGCCCTCCGTTCTTCGGTAAGGCTTTATTTAATTGATTTTCCAACAGTTACTGTTTGGTCATGTGGTGTTCTTACGCATTTATTTAGCTTCTGTTACTTCCACTTCTACAAACTCAAAATTTCCCATGATATTTGTATAACCGAAATTGCATATTGCATCTTCACCAAAGTTATCAAAAATCAATTTTTCATATAATTTAAATTCTTCTATTGCCTCTTTTTTATTGTCAAAAATGGTTGCACTGCTTAAGTCTTGTGTTAACCAATCCAATTCTTCCCCGTCTTCATCTAAATAGTAATCACCTAGCATACCTTCTTCTTTTGATTCATCTTTCAATCGTAAAACCCATGCATCTTTTTTCATGTTTGGTCCTCCTTATTTCGCTATTTGGTCAGACTGTGTATTATTAAATAGTTACTTTTTGAAGGTATTCAGTATGAAAAGAGCCACTATACCCTTCTAACATTACAACTGTGTAATCATGATTGGGATGATGTTTAAACTGGTCGGTCTTACATGTCCAAATTGTCCCATCATTTGATTCAGCTTCAATACAAGTGTGCATGACAACTTTATCGCCTTTTTTAAGTGGGTTTACACTCATTTTCAACCTCCATATGCTTTGCTAACTCAAACCAACTCTTCATTGATATAATATCTTTTTCAGTTAAACGAGTTTTTATTTTTTTGTCTTTATCATAGACAGTCAATACAATTTCTTTCTTATCATAATCCATCGTAAATGAAGAAGAATGATCGTTTTCTTTCATTATTGACACTCCTTTATGACACATTTTATGGATACATTTAATTAATCATATTAATTCAACAAGCTTCATCCCCCAACATTCGGCAATGAATTCAGCATCCTTTTTTTCGTAATCCACGAAAATATAAGCATAGTCACGTTCTCTGGTTAGGGTGTAATGAATTCCTATACTTGAATCATTGGCAATATAGTTATAAACAACCTCTGGTAGTTCTCCTTTGACTTTAGAAGGGATTAAGTGACTTGAACGAACAATATATTCCTTCATGAATTAAACCTTTCTTATTGCATTTAATTTGGATACTATTCACTTAATCCCCTTACCTCGAAAAACAACAACAACACTCGGGAAAGGTGCTGAATTTTTACTATCGCCAAATTTCAGCCTTCCTTTGATAAACCGAATCTCGCCCTTCAAACAATATTCATGAAACCACTTGGTATCAGTCCTAGAAGGTAGCAAACAAACAACCGTAGCCCCTTGAAGAGATGATTCATAAGCCTTTTCGATCCAGTAGCCAATTTTTCGACCATAAGGTGGATTCATCCAGCAAGTACCTTCCCACTTTTGGGATAACCCATCATCTTGGGGCGAAAAATACTGTTCGCATTTCTTATCTGCTTCAGTTGCACAAACATCTACATCAAAGCGGAATTCCCTATCTAACTCATTAAAAAATGCCTGGGGAGTTTCCCACTTGTCAGTTGAAGAAGTAAACATCCCTTGATTTAACGACAAACTGATTCAACTCCCTTCTCTAATTTGTTTCCGTTCTGCAATCGTCATTTTAAAGTGATTTAATAATTTTTTAAATTCAATCGCATATTCAATAGCTTTCATTTCGCAAGTTTGGCAACCACATGCAGGGCGATAAACGCCCCATGCATGTACTTCCGTTTTTAATACATGTTTTTTACACGTTTGCATATAAAGGTCACTTCCCCAATGTTTATTTGACCCTTACGCGTTCACTTTTTATGACATCTAATACTTTTCCATCTTTCCAGATGCAAGCATATTCCCCGTGTCCGCTTGTCGGGCCATTAAGAATTGTCACTTTTCCATCACTCACAACGACCAGTTGATTTTGTGTCACATCAATCTCAGCAGTTAATTTTGTTAAATCGACTGCAATAACACTATTAGACATGTCATCGCCTCCCAAGCGTGGTATAATAATCTTGTTGAGAGATATTATGGTCCACTTTCTAAGGAGAGTGGGCTTTTTAAAATAACTTCTTCACCCTTTTTATTGTCTTTCTTTTAACAAAACCGCTGCTAACTCTTTTAGTACCTTTTCCTTGATTAAATGCTTTCGAAATCTCAATTGTTTCCTGAACTACATCCACTAACGTCTTCAATACTCCCATATCAGTAACCCTCCGCAACTCTAACTTTTGAAATGATTGTGAACTGTTCAAATTCATCTTCGACTTCTACCCACTTCATACCTAACTCACCAAATTGATCAATGACACCTTGCAACAAAAAGAGATAGCTATTCAAATCGCGTTTGTAATAAAGAGTGGTAGCTTCTTTTAAAACATACATGTAGTTGCTATAACTATTTAAATCAAAATCAGGTGAATCAAAAGATATTTTTAAAATGGATTGCTTTTCATAATTAAACTCAATTCCGATTGAAAGAGCTAAAGAGAGCACATTCGTGAATAATTTTAAAGGAGCATCATCACCATCACGAATAGCCACAACTAACTTCGTAAAACTCTGACAAAAGCTTGTGATTTTATCCGATGCTTTAAACTCTTTTTGGGTCATAGTTGGTTGGTTTTTCTCTAATTTTCTTTGCATCTCAAAAAGCGACTTTAATTCAACGACTCTTTCTTTTTTCAAAATATCAATCGTTTCTGATACACAATCTAAACATAAGTCGATATTAATGCGTTTTCCTGTAGCTAAATCGGTTGATTTCATCCCCGTGGCTACTAATTTATTTACGTGTCTGTTGCAAGTTGGACATATCATGTAATCACCTTCCGCTCTAAATATTCAATGACTTCAATATCGAAATAAATTTCTGACTCTTTTTGATAAACCTTGATGATGATTGGCTCTTGTAGATCTCGTTTCTCAGCAAGTATCTTAGCAACGGTATCAAAGTCGTTTTCACTTACTCTCCAAGCTGCTACGGCAAGATGCTCCCATAATTCGCAATTATGACTTTGCTCTTTGCAATCGCCTTTATAATTAATTTCTTCAGGCGATTTTGCTTGATCAGGTATGCAGACTTTGAGATAACACCATGGCTCCTGTTGGTTAGATTCCCTCGTCCACTTTGCTCTTGTCTCATCAAAAGTCGGTCTTAACAAGGATAATTGCTCAACCATAAGTCCTTCATCCTCTTATACTTTTTCTTTGCTTTTGGTACATTCGCCATTCTCTAACTAACTCAGTTAAGCTCATATGAACTAAATCTGCATCAACCTTGTCTTTCATCTTAAAAATTAATTGCTGTCTCTTATTCTCGTATGCATCTAATAGCTGCCCCATCCAATCACCCCTCCCCCATTAACATTTGCTCAAATGCTCGATTCTCTTGCTCTGACTCGGCATCACGAACTTTTTCGTTTGGCATGGATACTGGATAAGCCATTTTTCTCACTCTGCTTTCGACCCTCCCCATAGGATACAGGGATGGTCTTGTCAATTCCTCAATGGTTAAATTTGCGGTAAAAATAGTGATGAGCTTGTTATTCATTCGATGATCAAGTAGTTTGGTCATCATGCCCTCTTTCCACTTGTTTTGGTCATTGTTTCTACCACTCGTTTCTTCAACGCCAATGTCATCAAGGATGAGTACTTGTGCGTTTCGGTACATATCCATAACGTTTGCTGTCGAAAATTTAGAACCTGGATTCCACGTGCTCTTGATTTCATCAAACAAGTCTGAAACAGTACTATAAACGGGTACAAGCGCATATTTTTTAAATAAGGCATTGGCTAAAGAAAGTGCCAACCGACTTTTCCCACACCCCTTAGTCGGACTGTGAAAATATAAACCTTTACCATCATTCTTAATGCTCTGAAATTTCACGATGTATTCCCCTACCATTTTCTTAGCGTAGGCAGCCCGTGCACGTTCATCTGGCTGATTGTATTTCGATAGGTCAAAATTATTTACAGTAGCATCTAGGAAAGCTTCGGGAATTCTAGAACTCTTTAAGGTGTTCTCAATTTCTTTTTTTCTTTTCATTGCTTTATTACACAAGCACTCTTCGTAAATGACATGATTGGCTGTAGCTTTTTCTTCTGGTGATAAAAAATGATATAACAAATCTTCTTTATGCATCCAACCTCTACCATCACATAAGTTATGTGGACAATCAGAAGTCGTATTCAGAATCCGGTATCTGTCCATCTTCCCCGACAAGATATTGCTTTTCTGTTCTTCTAACTCCTGCATTTGCTTGGCTAGATGTGGACTTTTCGCCATCAACCTTGCCATTACGTCTTGAATACTGTTCATGCTCTCCCCTCTCCCTCTGTGCATCCTGTCTAGCTATTATCGTGTCATATTGCTCGATTATGTATTTTTCGCAATAGCTAAACGAATGAATCGTAGTCTTACCTTTCCTTTCCAAAAAGAAAGCTTCTAGCAACTGTATTGCTTGTTCTAACGGTACTGCTTTGAGGACTCTAGCAATAGATTGATAGTCAAGAGCTTTTAGCATGACGCCTTTTGCTCGAAGCTCGATGAATCTATTTCCTAATTTGTCCACGTCATCTTCTTTTTTAGTAGTAATAGTAGTAGTAGTAGTAATATCTGGTATTGGTTTGTTCATATTGAACACATCGATCTGTTCATTTTGAACACATGCATCTGTTCGTTCTGAACAGATGGACTGTTCATTTTGAACACATGGACTGTTCACTGATTTTTCTAACTTCGGATAGTTAACTGAATACCATTTTGTCTTGTCGTAACCTTTTTGATTAAAGTTGTCGACAAGTAGCAACTCTTCCTTCTCCAGCTCGCTTATTGCCCTGCGAATGGTACTTATACTCCAAAACGGAAATTCTTCTTGCCACTCTTCGTAAGTCTTATGAAACCAAGTTCTCCCTTTCATCGACTTAGTGGACTTCTGTAACCAATAATGAGCTTGTTGGAGAACTATGGCTTTATTCAGACCAACATTTACAGCCAATGATGGTAAGACAAGTAGTGGATATTCATCTAATAAATATTGTTTTCTCATAGCTACTCCTTACGACTCGCCAAATTTGGAGAGTGCCAATTTTGAATAAAATCAACCGCTGCATCATAATCGGATCTTTTGATATCTCGATAGGATGTAATAAGGAACTTGTCCTTTAAGTCCTGATAAAGTCTTGCAAAATACTTACGCCTTGCCCCAACAGTTATTCTTGGATATAGGCTATGAACAGTCACAGATACTAATTGTTGAATTTCCTTTTGCTCTGCTGCAATTAATGTTGCATCTACTTGTAAACTGAGTAATTTATGCTCATGGTTCCGACTCTCCAAAAAATGGCGAGTCCTATTAAATTCGTTGATATAGCGTTCTTTAAATTCCATTGCTTTCTCGCCCGTATAACCCATAGCAAGCATTGAAAACCCATCAAAAGTTACCGTGAACATGGGCATCAAACGCCCTTGCTTGTTCTTATATTCCGACTCTCCAAAATTGGCGAGTCGGAAACTTTCAGAACATTTTAATGAACGAAAATCTCTCAAAACCTTGTCGTGTCCTTTGTTAAAGGCATGTGCAATGGTTAAAGAATCTGTGACCGCCTTATCGCTACTAACAAAGACCAGGTTGCTTTTGCTTTCTTGTAGTTGCTGCATAAGTTCTAAATCCTCCTTCTGGCTCGTCCTTCTTCTTGCATAAGACAAAACCATTCTTTACTTCTATAAAATCCATTTCAGGATGATTGTGCTTTAAATATGATTGTGCATATCTCGAATGATTGAAAGACTGGTAGATAACAGGTAAAGCGAATTTATGATACATCCAGTCCACTACCTTTCCCACACCAGTTAAAACTGATATAATGTACTTGCTGAGGTACCTTATGCCGTTACTGGTGTGAGGTTCTTTTTTGTTTCCTTCAAAAATCTATTGATATGTTCTGCTTTGATGTTCAGACGTTCAGATGCTTTGTTAATCCCTTTTTCTTTCCCCAAAGCTTTAATGTGCTTATTTACAAAGAAAACTTCTTCATTGGTTAGACTAACTTCTTTGTATTTGATGCTTAAAAGCTCATCTCCCAATTGCATTAATTCAGCCCCTACAGGACACGCTTTACAAACACTTGACTTCTCTTTACGTTCTTTAGCAGGAGCTCTTTGGCACCCTAAGCAATTCGCAAATATTTCATTGATTTTGTTGATTACTTGATAACGTTTCAATTAACTCACTCACCTTTCTTTCTGTATCAGTTGATTCAAAATATACAGTTATGATTTCTGATAAAGAGTTATATTCGTCCATTACTTTTTTACAATCAGCCAACAAATTCGTAGAATCGGAAAATTTAATAGCCATCTGAACATATTGAGTGACATGACGATGATATGAAGCTTCAAGTTCTTTAATTGCAAGATAGGCATCATCATTAAAGCTCAAAGCAAGATAAGCATCACCACCAAGCCAGCGAAATTTATCTACAAGTAATCCAAGTAGCATTTTTCCCTGTTCATCATTCATAACAAACACCTCACATTCAATAGTTTCTTCTTGCAATCATCCCCATTGCCGTCCTGCTACCTATCCAGCGTTTCACCTGACCGTTAAAGCTGAGACCATCCAAACGACTGCATAAGTCAATAACTAACGTTTGAGCGGCTGCTTGCACATCTAACAATTCATCAATCGTTGCTTCAATATGGTCAATTTCACTGTCTGATAAAACTGAAAATGGTTTCGAAAAATTAATCTGTTCCATGTGTTCTTTAGCTTCCTTAATCTGTTGTCGAATCAAGAAGGCTAATGAAGCAGGATGGTGTTCCACTAATGGTCCGTTAAGGTATGGTGTATAGATTCCTCCTGTCGCTAAACTATGAAGCTCCAACGTGAATTCTGCATCGTTTAAGCCTGCACAGTAACTAGGCCAATCCTCTTTTACAATCGCCCTACCACCTGTTTCGTGGTTAGCTACTCGTGACCGTGAATATGAAGTTCTAGTTGCCAGTTCTTGCTGTGTCAAACCTGTGCGTTTTCTACTTTCCGCAATTTGTTCACCTAATGACAATTGATTTCACTCCTTTGTGACACTTATAATATTTAATTGTTTCAAACGAGTTGATAAAGTTAAATTGAGCCATTTTTTTCAAGCCAAGAAAGAAGGAATTTTTTAGTTTCTTCCGCTGGGAAGTACCATTTCTGACCAATCTTAAATTTCGGGAAATCAGGTTCATAGAAGAATGTATTTAAGACTGTGCCCCATGACATACATGTTCTACGAGTTAATTCCTTCGTGTCCCAAAACAACTTTTCTGCATCAATTTCCTTGATCTTCTCTTCAATCTTGTTTAGATACATTGTCTTAACTTCTTGCTCATCAATTTGAACATCAATCATTCTTGATCTTCCTTTCTTGAGAAATAGTCGCTATCCCGTTACATCTATTTTACCAATTTAAGCAATTTCCAATTTGGCTTTACAAATGGGGTTATACTCAATTGAAAAATGTGTATTTTAGAATTTTGAATTTCAAACGATAGCAAACGATATAAAAATTAGTAACGAAATGGAAATTATCTTAAATAGCTTGTCAAGCTTTTTTACTCGACTTATGATTTCTTTGAAAGATATCTCTAGAATCCATATCAAAAAATTTTGAAATCCTTAAAAGTAAATCAGCAGAAGGCGAACGACCATTTTCTAGTTCAACAATAGTTTGTCTTGCAACGCCAATTTGTCGTGCTAGTTCTGCTTGAGTTAAGTTGTAACCATTAGTCTTTCTTAACGTTCTTACACAGTTAGTAATCATAGGTTAGTCACCTCCTTTTGCTTTTCCAACTTCGCGTACTGAGTAGCGCGAAGCTAAAAAAATTTGTTCTTTCTGTACTTTATACAAGTCAGCAATTTGAGTTGCTCTTTCTTTACTGACTTGTCTTTGGCCATTTTCAATCTGAGATAGGTATCCTGCGGAAATCCCCAACTTCTTTGCTGCAGTTTCTAAAGAAAGCTCTAAACTCAACCTTGCAATCTTAGGAGAATTAATCACTATTATCACCTCTTCACTTTGCATAATGCGTTGTTAATTTCAATATTACTATTCAAAACGCAAAGTGTCAACGCATTTCGCAAAGTTTTTTCGGATTTCTTTATTCTTCGCATTTCGCAAAGTATAATTGATGTAGATAAGGTGGGGATTTATGTGGATAAAAAAGAATTTGGAAAACGTTTAAGGATATTAAGAAAAACTAAAACGGACTACACTATGAAAGAGTTTGGGTTAAGATTTAATTTAGCCGAATCAACTATTTCTGGTTACGAAAACGGATCACGTATGCCTGATGCAGGTATCATTAATAAATTCGCTGACTTTTTTGATGTTAATACAGACTACCTTCTTGGTAGAACGGACATTCATAATAATATTGAATCTCAGGAACAACAACTTGATAATAAAATTGAAGAAGCAATGAATGATCCTGATACAGAAATTTTCTTTAAGGATTATCTAAATGCTCCCGAAGAGAAAAAAGCTGAACTTAGAAGATTTTTTAAATACATCATTGAAGACGAAAAAAAAGAAGAATAAAAAGCATACCAATATCATTTGATGTGCTTTTTTATTTTACTCTAATATCAATTTATTCATTATTTTAACTTTACATAACAAACATATGTTCTTATAATTGGATGTAACAACTATGGAAATAGGCGGGTGGAACTATGATTAGTTATCAAAGTACAAAATTAGAAGATACAATCGAAGAACTTTTAACTCGGATTGATGTTACTGCTCCCGATGCATTAGATATGTTTTATATTGCTGAAGCATTAGATATCAAATTGACAACTCTAGCGCTCAGTAGTCAATTAGTAGTGTTTAAGGGAGTTCCTTGTATCAATATTTTCTCCAACCAGTCTGCTGAAGATATGTGGCAAGATTTCGCACATGAAGTCTGCCACTTTTTGACCCAATACGGAAACCAAACCAGCATGCCTGAACTATTTCTAACTTACCAAGAAATGAAGGCAGACAACTTCGCTTTACACTTTTGTATACCAACATTCATGTTAGCTCAAATTGAATTACCAGCTGAACGTTATAGGGCAATTAACCTTGTAGCGAATGAATTTAATGTAACCTATGATTTCGCTAAAAAGCGATTAGAGCATTTTGAACGTCAATTAATTGGTACAGAATTACAAGTTAAAGTTAATTCACAATATAAAGCGACTATGTTATATAGAAAGCAAATGAATTGTGATTACGTGTATGAGAAGGGTAATAAAGCTTATATGATGAATTATAATAAGGGATTAGTCGCAGTCATCGATGGAGGGGAAAGTCATGTCTAAACAAATACCAGTAGTAGGAAAAGGTTATACAAATGGATTCTTTGTAGTTGATTTTCAAGATGAACTTCAATGGGATTCATTTATTGAAATTTCGGATTACCATACTGCCATGTATGCGATTCAGTTAGATGATGATGGATTGTCCGCAATGGGTATTAATGCTGGCGATTACTTGTTATTTCAAAATTATTATTATGAATCAATCCGTGAAAAAATTGTATTAGTGAGGAGTGAAGAAAAGTATATTATCCGATTAGCTACCAATGTAACACCTGATACCTCTGTTTTTACTGTGCCAGACCATATATACCCACCTATGGAGCTTATGAGTGAGAACATACGGATAATAGGCGTTGAAATAGGTTTTATCAAACAACATGATAATTTAAAAATTATAAATTTCAGTGATTTCTAATTAATGAGAAGAAAGCAGGTTGAGCGATGGCCACAATTAGAAAGCTTAAAAGTAATAATTGGCAAGCTAGGGTATCACACGAAGGCAAGGAGTTTTCAATAGGTACCTTCAAGAAAAAGAAAGAAGCCGAACTTGCTGCAGGTAAAGTGGAAGAAAGGCTCTATTATGGTTTGACTTTAAATGATAGGAATATGTTATTTGAGGACGTTGTTAATGACTGGCTCAATAATTATAAGAAGAATAACCTTAAAGACATAACATTTGAGCATTATGAATCAACAGTAAGGTTGCATATTATCCCTGATTTCAAAAGCCGCAAGATCGTACAAATTAAAAGAACAGATATAAATAATTGGCTGAACAAATATGCACAATTGAAAGACAAAGACGGCAATGATAAATACTCGGCAGGTTCAAGATTAAGATACTTATCCATTATGAAAAGTATCTTTCATTATGCAGTACATCATCTAGAAGTATTAGAAAAGAATCCTTGCGATAAATTAAGAATACCTATAAAAGATAGTACTGAAATTAGAAAAGATGTGAAGTACTATTCCTTGACCGAACTGAATCAATTATTAGACTATATGGACAAGTTTAAACATCAACGATTTAATGAGTACAAAATATACTATATGCTCATGTATTTTTTAAGTCAGACTGGATTGAGAATAAGCGAAGCATTAGCTTTACAATGGTCCGACATTAAAGGAAATATGTTGAACGTAGATAAACAAACATCCCGCGACAAAAACAATAATTTGATCATAACATCATTAAAGAATACATCAAGCTACCGTACTATAAAATTAGATCAATCAATTTTAAAAGAGCTTAAGAAGTTTAAACTTTTACAATTGGAAATGGCTTTAAAATACTCCACTTTCAAAAAAAATGACTATGACATAATATTTCAGAATGGCCTTGGGAATTATATGATATCTTCCACGGTTCGTGATAGCATACGATCTTATTCTAAACAAGCTAAGGTTCCATATAAGGGGACGCACGGATTTAGACATACACATGCTGTTCTTTTATTAGAGTCCGGTGCAAGCGTTGTGTATGTATCAAAACGATTAGGCCACAAAACAATAAAAACAACTTCTGATACGTACCTCGATATAACTGAAAAAATCGAAGAAGACGAACTACAAAAGTTCGCCTCCTACACAAAAAGATGATCCGAATCGGATCGAAATCGGATCATCTTTTTTATTCTTCTTTTTATAACTACTGAAAACCTTACAGAATAAGGGGTTTTAGCTTTTAACCAATCGAACCTTCCATTTCGAATTTGATTAAGCGATTCATCTCAACCGCATATTCCATCGGTAATTCTTTCGTAAATGGCTCAATGAAGCCCATAACGATCATTTCAACTGCTTCTTGCTCTGAAATTCCGCGGCTCATTAAGTAGAATAATTGGTCTTCAGAAACTTTCGATACCGTTGCTTCGTGCTCAAGAGCAATATTGTTGTTGAGGATTTCGTTGTAAGGAATTGTATCTGATGTAGACTCATTATCCATAATCAACGTATCACACTCAATTTTAGACTTAGAGCCTTGTGAACGACGTCCAAAGTGACAGATTCCACGATATGTTACCTTACCACCCTGCTTCGCGATCGATTTAGATACGATTGTTGAAGAACAGTTTGGTGCTAGATGATGAATTTTCGCTCCAGCATCTTGGTGTTGCCCTTTCCCTGCAATCGCAATGGAAAGAACTGTTCCTTTTGCACCTTCACCACGTAAAATAACAGCTGGGTATTTCATCGTTAATTTAGAACCAATGTTACCATCTACCCATTCCATTGTTGCACCAGCGTCTGCAACCGCACGTTTTGTTACTAAGTTAAAGACGTTTGGTGCCCAGTTTTGAATAGTTGTGTAACGACAGTACGCGTCTTTCTTTACGATAATTTCTACCACTGCTGAGTGAAGAGAATTCGTCGTATAAACAGGTGCCGTACAGCCCTCCACATAGTGAACAGAGCTATCTTCATCCGCAATGATTAACGTACGCTCGAATTGACCCATGTTTTCAGAGTTAATACGGAAGTACGCTTGTAAAGGTGTATCCGTCTTAACACCTTTTGGTACATAAACGAATGAACCACCAGACCATACTGCCGAGTTAAGTGCAGCGAACTTATTATCAGATGGTGGGATAATCGAACCAAAATGCTCCTTAAAGATCTCTTCATGCTCTTTAAGTGCTGTATCCGTATCTGTGAATAGGACCCCAAGTTCCGTAAGCTCTTCTTTCATGTTGTGGTAAACCACTTCTGATTCATATTGAGCCGAAACCCCAGCAAGATACTTTTGCTCAGCCTCTGGAATCCCTAATTTATCAAATGTGTTTTTAATTTCTTCAGGTACTTCATCCCAAGACTTCTCAGATTTCTCAGATGGTTTTACGTAGTACGTAATATCATCAAAGTTTAACTCTGATAAGTCTCCACCCCATTGTGGCATTGGCATGTTGTAGAACATCTCTAAAGATTTCAAACGGAAGTCAAGCATCCATTGTGGTTCTTCTTTCATTCGTGAAATCTCTTCGACAATCTCCTTCGTCAAACCACGCTTCGAACGGAAAATCGATACATCACGATCCGAAAAACCATATTTGTATTCACCGATATCAGGCATTTTTTTCGCCATCGGAAACCCTCCTTAAAATTTAGTTACCAGTCTCTTCATTTAACCCTTTTTCCATTGCTTTCCAAGCTAAGGTTGCACATTTAATTCGTGCTGGGAACTTTGCGACACCTTGTAAAGCCTCAATATCACCGAGGTCATACTTATCTTCATCATATTCTTTGCCTAACATAATATTAGAAAAGATTTGTGATAATTCAATGGCTTCGTCCTTTTTTAACCCTTTAATCGCTTGGGTCATCATGGATGCTGAGGATAGACTAATGGAGCAGCCCTCTCCTACAAATTTTGCATCAACGACCTCATCATTTTCAACCTTTAATTGCAACTGAATTCGATCTCCACAAGTTGGGTTATTCATATTAACCGTTAACGTTTCATCCTCAAACTCGCCGCGGTTACGAGGATTTTTATAATGATCCATAATCACTTGGCGATATAATGTATCTAGATTATTAAAAGACATCTCCAAAGTACTCCTTTGTTTTGACTAATCCAGTCACGAGTCGGTCCACATCTTCTTTTGTATTGTACAAATAAAAGCTTGCTCGGGCCGTCGCTGTTACATTTAACCATTTCATTAATGGTTGAGCACAATGGTGACCAGCACGGACAGCAATACCATCTGCATCTAGCACGGTCGCAACGTCATGTGGGTGTACATCATCCAAATTAAAGGTAACAACACCAGCACGATGCTTCGGACCATAAATAGAAATGCCATCAATCTCCGAAAGTTGCTCCAGTGCATATGTTGCTAAATCATGTTCATGTTTCTCAATATTTTCAAGCCCAACTTCTTGCAAGAAATCAATCGCTGCTCCAAGTCCAATTGCACCAGCAATGATCGGTGTGCCTCCTTCAAATTTCCAAGGAAGCTCCTTCCATGTTGACTCATATAATCCAACGAAATCAATCATCTCGCCACCAAACTCAACCGGTTCCATTTTCTCAAGCAGCTCTTTCTTTCCAAAAAGAACACCAATCCCAGTAGGAGCTAGCATTTTATGTCCAGAAAATGCGAAGAAATCACAGTTAAGCTCTTGAACATCAATTTTTACATGTGGTGCACTTTGAGCACCATCGACAACCATAACTGCACCATGACGATGAGCTATTTCTGCCACTTCCTTAATAGGATTAATGGTCCCAAGTACATTAGAGACATGCATCATCGTTACGATTTTTGTTTTATCTGTAATGGTTTCTTCTGCATCTTGTAAATCTATTGTACCATCTTCCTGCAAAGGAATATATTTTAATGTCGCACCAGTTGCCTTAGCTAATTGTTGCCAAGGGATAATATTTGAATGATGCTCCATTGGAGTCAATACAATTTCATCTCCCTCAGAAACATTAGCAGCACCATAGCTTTGAGCGATAACATTTAAAGCCGTTGTCGTGCCTCGAAGGAAAATAATTTCCTCCGTAGAATTGGCCCCAATAAAAGAGCGTACCTTGTCTCTAGCTCCTTCATAACCATCAGTTGCGAGCGTGCCTAACGTATGGACACCTCGATGGACATTTGAATTATAGCGACGATAGTAATCCTCCACTTTCTCAATAACTGCTAAAGGCTTTTGAGAAGTGGCAGCACTATCTAAATAAACAAGGTCGTTTCCATTGACTTGCTGATTGAGAATTGGAAACTGCTTTCTTAGCTCAACAGCATTCATTACTTAACTTTCCTTTCGATTGCTTCACGTAAACGTTCTTTTACAGAAGCAATCGGTAACTCTTCAACAACAGGAGCTAAGAAACCATGAATCACTAGACGCTCTGCTTCTTTACGAGGAATACCACGGCTCATTAAATAGAACATTTGAATCGGATCGATACGGCCAACAGAAGCTGCATGGCCAGCAGTTACATCATCTTCATCAATTAGAAGAATAGGGTTCGCATCACCACGAGCTTTTTCACTTAGCATTAACACACGTTCTGTTTGTTCAGCGTTTGATTTTGTAGCACCGTGTTCAATCTTACCGATACCATTAAAAATCATTGTCGCATTATCAAGCATAACGCCATGCTTTAAAATTTGCCCATCAGAATGTTTACCATGATGGATAATTGAAGTTGTAAAGTTCTGCTTTTGGCTACCCGTTCCAACTGATACCGTTTTAGCATCTCCAGTCGAACCTTCTCCAATTAAATGTGTTGTATTTTCAGAAACCGTATTACCGTTATTCATTTGACCAAGTGCCCACTCAACACGAGCATTACGACCGTTTACATGAGCACGACGGACTACATATGTCGTTACATCTTCCGATAAATGATCAACGGCACCAAATGAAACTTTAGCTCCATCTTCTGCATATACTTCAGTAATAACATTCACTACGGCTTTCTTTACATCTGGTGATACATAGTTCTCTACATACGTAACAGAGCTATTTGCTTCAGCCACAACGATTACATGGTTGAATAATCCACCATTTTCACTATTTAATGAATACACAGCTTGAAGTGGTACTTCTACTTGTACATTCTTAGGAACGTAAACAAATAGTCCACCGTTCATAAGTGCAGCATGTAAAGCCGTTAATTTATTTTCATTAATGTGTACGGCTTCTCCAAACAAGAATTTTTCCACTAAATCACTGTGCTCTACTAAAGCTGTTTGGATGTCAGTGAAAATGACACCTTGGTTGTTTATATCTTCATTTACTTTGGAGAAAATAGTTTGTCCGTCTTGTTGAACAATGACATTTTCACTAGAAGCATCAACCAAATGACTAAGTTCACCAGAAAGTCCATCAAATGAAGAAACAGCTTCTTGTTTTGATAGCTCACGAGTAAATTCTGTGAAATTCCATTTCGCAATTTTTGTTTTATCTGGCTTAGGTAATTCTAAAGAATCAATTAGCTCTAAACCTTGTAAACGGATGTCCTGAAACCACTTTGGCTCTTTGCGTTCATCCGAGAATGCTTGAATTTGTTCTTTTCCGAACGTTAACGTCGTCTCGATTGACATAAAATTACTCACCCTTTACTGTTTCATTTCCGATATTGATTAAACCAAGCTTATCGAACAACCCTCCTTGTTATTTAGAAGGGAGAAGATATTAAGAATTTACAGTCTCGTCTTCGATTCCTAACTCTTCTTTAATCCAGTCATAACCTTCCGCCTCTAAACGTTGTGCTAATTCTGGACCACCGGATTTCACGATGCGTCCTTGCATCATAACATGTACATAATCAGGTGTAATATAGTTTAATAAACGTTGGTAGTGAGTAATGATTAGCGAACCGAATTCTGGCCCACGCATAGCGTTTACTCCTGTAGATACAATCTTTAATGCATCGATATCTAGACCTGAGTCAATTTCATCTAGAATGGCAATTTTGGGTTCTAACATTAATAACTGAAGAATTTCATTACGTTTCTTTTCTCCACCAGAGAAACCTTCATTTAAATAACGTTGAGACATCTCATTATCCATATCTAAAACGTCCATTTTCTCGTCTAACTTACGGATAAATTTCATTAGTGAAATCTCATCGCCTTCTTCACGTTGAGCATTAATGGCAGAACGTAAAAAGTCAGCATTTGTAATACCGCTAATTTCAGAAGGGTATTGCATAGCTAAGAAAAGACCAGCTTGTGCACGCTCATCTACTTCCATCTCTAATACATCTTCACCGTCCATATGAATAGAACCGCTCGTAATTTCATATTTTGGATGACCCATAATGGCAGATGCTAATGTTGATTTACCTGTTCCGTTAGGTCCCATAATGGCATGGATTTCTCCGCCTTTAATTTCTAGACTGAAATCTTTTAAGATTTCTTTTCCTTCTATTGACACGTATAAGTTCTCGATTTTTAAAAATGGTGCTGTCATGACTATACCTCCGTTTAATCGCGTCTTCGCGTACATTTTTAGAATTGAACTATTATCAATCTATTATCATTCCAATCTTATAACAAATTTAATCTGAATTCAAGTTAAGAACAATTGGAAAACCATGCTAAGATTTCACAGGTAAAGTTGATAACAGCCTTCATTCATCGTATTTCCTTATCTCTCATTCATTTACACATTCACAAAAAGCTATACAACTCATTACCAAAATATTCCCTAAAAAAAATCAATAAGAACATGGTAATTGAGAATATCGGCTTTTCCAAACGAAAGAAACAGAGTGTATTCACTCTGCTTCTTTCTATTTTATGCTTGAAGCCTATTACTTGTCTAGCGAATAGGCTATTTTTTTCGTCATTTCATACTCTTTTTCGCGTCTTTTTTCTACTTTCAGACGATTTTCTAAGCTATTGTTATATTCCGCGTAACTCATCCCATGTGATTGCTGCATTCCTTTTTCCATCTCTGGTGAATGTTGCTTACTTTGCGGTTGAATAATAAATCAATCCTTTCGTTATTTGACAATTACGATCGTACCATTAGTAAGAAGATCTGACAAAAGTGACCTGATACGATCCTACTCCACCTATTCCCATCAGATAGATTTATCAAACATAAGCTATAACTTCACAAGAATTTAAGCACCTTCCTCGCTTTTCCTTACATATTGACGTATTGATTAGTTTTCATCCTGTGAGTTTTTATCTTTTTTTGACTTGGGCTTTTGCTTTTGTTCAAATTCAGATAAAGATTCTAATACAAGTGTCACTGCTTGGCTCATGACGGCCCCACCACCAAAAGCCGCACTCACAGCAACCGCTTCTAAAACTTCCTCTTCTTCACAGCCTTCATCTAAACACATTTTCGTATGGTAAATCATACAATACTCATCTTGAGCAATTACACTTACCGCTAAAGCAATCAATTGCTTTTCCCGTTTTGTTAATTTCCCTTCCTCAAAACAAGCTTCCGTAAATGCTTGATGTTTTTTTGCAATATGCGGCATCTTTTTCGAAAATTGGTGTACGCCTTCCTTATATTCCTGTAAAGCCATTGCAATGGGGGTTTGGTCACTTTGCTGATTCGACATATGTCAACGCATCCTTCCGTCACATTCTCTCTATGTAGTATGGTTCATAAATAGAAGAGTATGCTTCAGATAGCTAACTGATATTTATTTAGTTTTGCATAGGCCAGGATGGTTCTTCTTCCCCTTTTTGCCTCCACAAATCAAAAACACACCCTCCCAAACTTCAACAAGCCTGAGTGAGTGTGTTATTTTTATTTCCCTTTATTCAACTAATGGAATGACCGCACCCTTAAATTCTTCTTTAATAAATTCTTGAATATCTTCAGATTGTAAAACTTCTAATAAAGTTAAAATTGCTTCATTATTTTCATCCTCAGCACGAACAACAATTAAATTCCCTTGAAGTTTATCATCTGCTTCAAAAGCAATACCGCTTTCGTCAATATTAATATTTCCTTCTAATGCATAATTGGTATTAATTGCAACGGCATCACCTTCGCCTGATTCAAATGAAGCAGCTAACAAACGTGCTTCAATTTGGCGTGAACCAAACTCTATATTTTTTGGGTTAGAAGTAATATCTTCAATTGTCGCTAATTCACCTTCAGCATTGCCAAGTTCAATTAATCCTGCATCTTCAAAGATAGGAAGAATACGTCCATGGTCACTAATCGAATCACTTAGAATAATTTGTGCACCTTCTGGAAGATCGTCTAGACTTGCATATTCTTGAGAATAAATACCAATCGGCTCAGCGTGGACAGAACCAACACTAACGAAGTCATAATCATAATCAGCGATTTGTTGAGCTAAGTATCCAGGAGTTTGGAAATAGTTAACATCTAAATCACCTGACTCTAATTCTTGGTTTGGTAAAATATAGTCAGAAAAAACAACAATATCTAATTCAATACCTTTTTCAGCTAACAAAGGTTCCGCCGCTTCTAAAATCGATGCATGTGGAACTGCCGAAGTTCCAATCCGAATCGTTTGTGTATCATCAGCTGACTCATCACCACTTGCATTATTTTCATTATCATTACTTCCACAAGCAACCAATGCAGCTGTTAAAGCAACAGCACCTAAAGCTTTTACGAACTTTTTCATCACATTCTCTCCCTCTTATCGTTTATCTAATTTATTTGTTAGAACATCACCAATCGCTTGGATTATAAATACCAAGATTAATATAGTGATTGTTGCTACTACCATAATGGCTGAGTTATTTCGTTGGAAACCTTCTAGAAAGGCTAAATGTCCTAATCCACCGGCCCCAATTGTCCCTGCCATCGCTGTAAAGCTAATTAAAGAAATACTCGTTACGGTAATACCTGAAATCAACGCTGGCATTGATTCTGGTAAAAGGACCTTCCAAATAATTCGCAAATTCGATGCACCCATGGAATAAGCGGCTTCTACTACACCTTTATCTACTTCACGCAAAGCAATTTCAACCATACGAGCGTAGAATGGTGCCGCTCCAATGATTAAAGCCGGTAAAGCGGCCGTTGGGCCTAAGATAGATCCAAATAACGATCTAGTAAAAGGAATCAATAAAATAATTAAGATAATAAACGGAATTGAACGAAAAACATTCACAATCGCTGCAAAAATAAAATTAAAAAATCGGTTTTCCCACATATTCCCCCGATTAGTTAAATAGAGCATTAAACCAAGAAATATACCGAGAATAAATGTTGCAGCAACCGATATCCCTGCCATATAAACGGTTTCTATCGTCGCTTCCCATAATAAATCCCATTTTATATCGTCTAAAAATTCATCAAACACGCTCAATTACCTCCCATTCAACTTGCTCTTCTTGAATAAAGGCAATCGCTTTTTCAATATCCTCTTTTTCACCATTTAAATGAACAAATAATGAACCATATGAACTATCCCTTGTTTTCGAGATCTTTCCTTGAAGAATATTTACCTCTATATGAAAATGGCGAATAAGCTCTGTGATAAGCGGGCGTTCTGCATCTTTGCCAACGAACGTAAGCTTAACGACCTTTCCACCATTGTCTTGTTTAAAGAAATGCTCTAACGATTGAATCGTATCCTCTGGTTCAGTAATTTGTTTAACAAATTCCTTCGTCATTTCTTGTTTAGGTTTACGAAAAACTTCTAATACTTCACCTTGTTCAACAATTTTACCACCTTCCATTACGGCCACTTCATGACAAATTTTACGAATAACATGCATCTCATGTGTGATAAGAATAATGGTTAAATCTAATTTTTTGTTAATATCGACTAACAAATCCAAAATCGAATCTGTTGTTTTCGGATCAAGAGCTGAAGTTGCTTCATCACACAATAAAACCTTTGGGTTATTGGCTAAAGCACGTGCAATACCGACTCTTTGTTTTTGACCACCACTTAACTGAGAAGGATAACTAGAACCACGGCCTTTCAGCCCAACAAGCTCAATTAATTCGTCCACTCTTGCGTCCCTTTGTTTCTTGGGTAGCCCTGCAATTTCTAGAGGGAAAGCAATATTTTCATGGACCGTTCTTGACCATAATAAATTAAAATGCTGAAAAATCATGCCTATTTCCTGTCTCGCTTTTCTTAATTCAGCATTGGATAATGTGGATAAGCTTTTCCCTGCTATTTTCACTTCGCCACTTGTTGGTCTTTCTAACATATTAAGCATTCGAATTAGTGTACTTTTACCAGCACCACTATAACCAATCACACCAAAAATTTGGCCTTTTTTTATCTCAAGGTTAACACCATCAACTGCATTCACAGGACCATCCTTGGTAGTAAAAATCTTTTGGATGTCACTTAATGTAATCACCGCTTCTTGCCTCCTGACAATTTCCCCCACGCATTTCTTACGAGAACAAACATTATTAAAGTGTGGGTTTTTGAACCAAAAAAACCTTCTTTTTATCTATACAGATGAAAAGAAGGTTTTACCTTAATCTCATCTTTCAAAGCTATATAGCTTTGCAGGATTTAGCACCGTCTTAACATAATGTTTTACGGTTGCCGGGTTTCATCGGGCCAGTCCCTCCACCTCTCTCGATAAGAGAAAATTATAATGTTCATTTATATTGGATACATCGTAACACGCGACAAAAAATATTGTCAACCTTTTTTACACTAGTATCCTTATGTTTATTATCGGAATAGTCAAATTATTATTCAACACCAACCACCATCACAATTTTCAACATACGCCCGTACTTGTTCAGGGTGAGCATTTTCATAATGGAAAATCTTATTATCTTCAAAAACAAAGCCTTTTTTCATTTTTCTTTTTAATCCTTCATTTGATTCTGTTACTTCCCCAATACGAATATCACCCATATAAAGGTTTAATTGACCATCTTGATATTTCCCAATAATTTTACTCGTAACATCGATTTTCTCTAGATCCAAACTAATTCCCCCTATCCTGTTATATTGATAAGTTAACCTTCTAATAGCGTGTCATTCTCCAAAATTAGTGGGAAATCGGGTGGAAGTTGGATCAGGAAAAAGCACAAAGAGTAAACTCTTCGTGCTTCGATTTCAATCATTTAGGGTATTAATCTTCGTTAATCATTTCTTCATATTGGTCAGCTGACATTAATTTGTCAATTTCAGACTCATCAGAAGGCTCAACAACAATCATCCATGCCTTTTCGTATGGTGATTCATTAACAAATTCAGGAGAATCATCTAAATCCTCATTGATTTCAACTACTTTTCCACTAATAGGAGCATAAAGCTCAGAAACAGTCTTAACTGATTCTACACTTCCAAATGGCTCGTCCGCTTCGATTTCGTCACCAACCTCTGGTAGCTCTACAAAAACAATATCTCCTAACTCTGATTGAGCAAAGTCAGTAATTCCGATACGCACTTTGCCGTCTTCCGTTTTTACCCACTCGTGTTCTTCTGAATACTTTAATTCTTTTGGTAAATTACTCATTTAGATGAAACCTCCAATATTTTAAGCATGTTATAGTTTTCTCTATAAAATTACTATACATGGTTTTTTATAAAATGAACATCCTTGATTACTTTATTTCCAAATTTGCTCGTATTCTGCTTCTTTAAATCCAACCGTTACTCTTTTTCCATCTGTTAGAATCGGCCTTTTAACAAGCATACCATCCGTTGCCAATAGACGTAATTGTTCGTCTTCATTCATATCTTTGAGCTTGTCCTTAAGACCTAATTCGCGGTATTTTTGACCGCTTGTGTTAAAGAATTTTTTTAGCTCCAGGCCACTTTTAACATAAAGTTCTTTTAATTCTTCCTTACTTGGTGGGTTCTCGACAAGGTGAATCGATTCAAATTCAATCTCGTTGGTTTCTAACCATTTTTTTGCATTTCGGCAAGTTCCACATTTAGGATACTGATAAAAGGTAAGACTCATGTTCATCACTCCTCTTCGATAATTATTATAATGAGATAAACGTTAATTTTCAATGAATCACCACTAATTTGCCCTTTCTTCACGATTTCGAAACAATTGGCAGAGGGGCTATTGTCTTGCAACTCTCTTCTTTAGTTGGTGTTGCCCGCTTTATGCAGGTAATCACTTGTTTCGCTTCCATATCTTCACATTAATCACCTTTTTGTACAGACAATCACTCGTTCAGCTTACGTATCTTTTCATTAACCACCTTTTATGTTCACCTCCTTGCCGTCACAAGTAAAAAATACTGTCACGATAAGCAGGACGTATTATTCAATGATTATAAAAAGGAGAGATCCCCTAAATAAGGGACCTCTCCTTTATTTTTTTATGCTCCCTATTCCATGAGATATTTTGCAATAGCTCGTTTGGTTTGGATTGCATTGATTGGATTAGTTTTAGTGAGCTTGCGAACAATTGATAGCATCGTTCTTAACGTATCTCCTGATTCCACATTACTAATTGTTTCCTTAGCAAGGGCCTCAATTTTCACTAGTCCTTCATGACAATATAATTCTGTCATTAGAATGTATTTTTGAGCCTTTTCTTCACCAACTCGCTCTATCATTTTTTGTGTACGTGCTACTGCTGATTCCATTTGGAAAATTTCTAATACAATATCAGCAACATTAGCAAGCATCTCTTGCTCATCTTGAATTTTTTCTTGATATTTTTGTGCAGCCGTACCTGCAATTAATAGAAACAGCTTTTTACTGTTCTCTACAACAGCTACTTCTCGCTCTAAAGGCTCACTACCTACTTGAGCTGGCATCAACATCAATAGCTCTTTTTGTAAATCCATCGCTTTTTCTAATAAAGGTAATTCTCCCTTCATTGCTTTACGAAGGATCGTACCTGGAATTAGAAGACGATTAATCTCATTTGTCCCTTCAAAAATACGATTAATTCTGGAATCGCGATACATCCTTTCTACCTCGTATTCAGCCATAAATCCGTAACCACCGTGGATTTGAACGGCTTCATCAGCAACAAAATCTAACATTTCTGAGCCTGCAATTTTGGTAATCGAGCACTCCACAGCATATTCAGCAATCGCTTTGGCTGCATTTTGACCTGATGCATCCTCCATATCTGACATTCTTTGCTCAAATAATCCACCTGTACGATAGCACGCACTCTCAGCTGCATAAATACGAGTCGCCATTTTCGCTAGTTTTTCTTGAATAAGTGGGAAGTTAATAATTGGCGTTTTAAATTGTTTACGCTCAGATGCATAATCTAAAGCTAGCTTTAAGCCACGTTTGGCACCGCCTAGACAACCAATTCCCAATTTGTAACGACCGATATTTAAAATGTTAAAGGCAATCAGATGACCTTTACCAATTTCGCCTAAAACATTATCAACTGGTACGAGTGCATCCTCTAAAATAAGCGTCCTTGTAGAAGAGCCCTTAATACCCATTTTCTTTTCCTCTGGTCCAACAGCAACACCTTCGAATTCTCGATCAACTATAAAAGCAGTGAATTTTTCGCCATCAATTTTTGCATATACAACAAAAACATCAGCAAAGCCAGCATTTGTAATCCATTGTTTTTCACCGTTTAATACGTAGTGTGTCCCTGCTTCATTTAGAACTGCCTTGGTTCTCGCTCCTAAGGCATCGGAGCCTGAGCCCGGTTCTGTTAGAGCATAAGCAGCTAATTTTTCACCACTTGCTAGATCTGGTAAGTATTTCGCTTTTTGTTCTTCGTTCCCGAAAAATACAATTGGTAAGGAGCCAATTCCTACGTGAGCACCGTGGCTAAGTCCAAAACCACCAACACGGGCAATTTTTTCAGTAATGACTGATGAACTCAATTTATCCAAGCCAAGCCCACCAAATTTTTCTGGTACATCTGCACCTAATAAACCTAATTCCCCTGCTTTTTTTAATAATCTTACAGTATGTTCAAATTCATGGTTCTCAATATCGTCAATATAAGGTGTTACATCTTTTTCAACAAATTGTTCAACCATTTTACCAATTTCGATTTGGTCTTCATTTAAATCCTCTGGTGTATAGATGGAGTCTATTTCCGTTTTTCCTAATAGGAAGCTTGCCCCTTTATGCCATTCTACTTTTTGTGTCATTTTATATTCCTCCTTGTATTTTTATATGAAAGTTAGTGCTGACGCTCAAGTGCGGAGCTCTACTCGTCGCTACCGAAAATCATGCTCCGCGTCCTGTGGGGTGGCGCTGAGCTAATCGGCTATGCCGCTGGATCTCAGCACTGCCACTACGTCCCACGGGAGTCTCCGCATGTTTTCGTCCGCTAGGTTACTTTTAATTCTCAAGTTCAAAAATCCATCTAACAAATGAAAATGAAAAAGAACAAAATCAAATTAAACGAAAAACGAACTGTTAAACAACCAACTTACACGTTCAGCCTTTTTCGTGTAGTTCTCACCTTCTTCCTTTGAGTAACTGTCACGTTCAGCCTTTTCACTCCAAGGTTTGACGTCAGGATCTGCACAAACCTTTATGGATTGTTAAGATGGTGAAAAATCACTTTCATCTTTGTTAGTGGCGGAATTGGGCTTCGCCATGTTGGTTTTTATATGAAAGTGTGTATATGGAGTGTTGTCATTGCTACCATTTCAAGCTCACTCTTTTAGCTTAATTCGAATACAGCAGCTGCTCCCATTCCTCCGCCGATACACATGGAGACAACTCCATATTGGACATTTCGTTTTTGCATTTCATGTAGGAGTGTTAATGAAAGTTTGGTCCCGGTACAACCTAGTGGGTGACCTAATGCGATTGCTCCACCATTTACGTTTACTTTATCAATGTCTAATTCCAGTGAACGTACGACTTGTAAAGCTTGAGCAGCAAAAGCTTCATTAATCTCAAACAAACCTATATCTTCTTTCTTTAATCCTGCTAATGCTAAAGCTTTTGGAATAGCTGTAATTGGCCCTAACCCCATTACTTCTGGTGCACAACCTGTGACTGCATATGAACGGAATTTAGCTATAGGTGTTAACCCTCTGCTTTTAGCTTCATCCTTTTCCATAACCAGAACAGAAGCAGCTCCATCACTCATTTGTGAAGCATTCCCAGCAGTGACAGAACCTTTTACATGGAATGCAGGTTTTAATTTGGCAAGTCCTTCTAAAGAAGTATCCGCACGTACTCCTTCATCCTCGGAGAACTGAACCTTCTTTTCAACAAGGCGATTTTGCTGTAATGACCTTAGCGTTACTTCAATAGGAACGATTTCATCTTTAAAAGCACCTGACTTCAATGCTGCTGCTGCTTTTTGCTGACTTTCTACAGCGAATTTGTCCTGTTCTTCACGGCTTACACCATGTCGATTCGCTACTTCTTCTGCCGTCATTCCCATATTCATATAATATTCAGCACGGCCTTCTACTAACTTTGGATTTGGAGCGATCACGTGACCTCCCATTGGAATTTGGGTCATTGATTCTGCTCCTCCTGCAATAATTGATTTTGCCTGCCCAGATAAAATACGTTCTGCTGCGTAAGCAATACTTTGTAACCCTGACGAACAATAACGATTAACCGTAATAGCTGGTACACTATCTGGTAATCCAGCCAAAAGGGAGATCGTTCTTGCCATATTCATTCCTTGCTCAGCCTCAGGCATCGCACAACCGATAATGACATCATCAATTTGATCGAGGTCGGTAAAATTCGCACGTGCTAATGTAGCCTTTATCGTTTCGGCTGCAAAATCATCGGCCCTCATGTTGGCAAGCGTTCCTTTTTTCGCTTTACCTACTGCTGTCCTTGCACCACTTACAATAACTGCTTCTTTCATTTAATCCCCTCCTTTAGTTACGTAACGGTCTTTTAGTCATCAACATATGTTGCATACGTTGTTGTGTTTTTGGTTCCCCAACAAGACTTAAAAATGCCTCTCTCTCAATATCCAAAATATATTGCTCATCAACAAAAGTACCCTTTGGAACACGGCCTCCTGCAATAACAAAGGCTAATTTTTCTGCAATTTTTAAATCATGATCACTTATACGACCTGCCCAATGTAGACTCTTTGCTCCAAGTAACATCGTTGCATACCCACTTTCACCAACTACAGGAATTGGGTCACGTGTAGGCGGTAAATAATGATTTTTTTCTAGAGTCAGAACGGTCTGTTTGCTACGTTCAATAATTTCCTCTTTATCAAAAATGATCGCATCCTGATCACCTAAATAGTTTAATTTCTTCGCTTCTAGTGCTGAGGTTGAAACAGTTGCCATAGCAATCGTCTCAAAAGTCTTATTCGCAACTTGCTGTAAATCAAAGTTTACATCTGTTGCGACATTTTTTAAGTTTCTTAAATACAGCTCTTTATTACCTCCACCGCCAGGAATAAGCCCTACTCCAGTTTCAACAAGACCCATATATGTTTCAAAATCTGCATGGATACTTGCAGCAGGTAAACTCATTTCAACACCGCCACCTAATGTCATTCCAAATGCTCCGACTACGACAGGTTTACTTGAGTAGCGTATTTTTGCCATTGATTGTTGGAAAATGTGAATAATATCTTCGATGTCTTCGTAATTATCACTTTGTGCTTCTAATAAAATCATCATCAAATTGGCTCCAACACAGAAGTTTTTCCCTTGATGACTAATGACCAGACCACGATAAGATTTCTCTGCTTCTTCAACGGAACGACGAATCATATCAAGTACGTCTAATCCAATTGATTGATTTGGCGAATGCATTTCCATTAAGACCACATCATCACCAATATCAAGTAGACTTGCACCGTCATTACCGAAAATCTTTTTCTCTTTTCGTAATAATGCTAAATTATAGTAACTATCTTTTTTCGGAATATCGACGTATCCTTCTGAATGATTATCATAATATTGTCCATCACGATAAAACTGGCTTACATTATTCCCCTTCATCTTATCAATCCATGTTGGAACTTCAAGACCAGACTCTTTCATCTTCGTGACGGTTTGTTCAAATCCAATCATATCCCATAATTCAAATGGACCTGCTTCCCAACCAAAC
Organism: Alkalihalobacillus pseudalcaliphilus; assembly: GCF_028610675.1. NCBI lineage: Bacteria > Bacillati > Bacillota > Bacilli > Caryophanales > Bacillaceae > Alkalihalobacillus > Alkalihalobacillus pseudalcaliphilus. The sequence continues at coordinate 98,152 of NZ_JAQQWS010000010.1, read as the reverse complement.
CCGGTCTTCATCGCAACATCAATGGAATAAATATCATCAGCGATTTCATCTTTCTTTTGTGACGCATAAACAAGTACATTTGATATTAAGTTCCATAAGAATTTAGAGTCGTCGGTGTTTTGTGAAACAGCAAAAGCAATTCGTTTCCTTAGTGACTTCATTTGTTTTGTCTGACTCGTTAATTCAGATTGATACTTGGTCGTTTCTTCATACTCTAAAGTTTCTGGATTAACGGCTAAAATAATGGATTTTCCGTCTTTTTTATTTTTTTGATAAAATCCTTTTCCTACTTTTTGACCAATGGCCCCATTTTCAACTAATCGTTTCATAAAATTCGGAGGGTCAAATAAGGCTTGCTCTTCACCTTCTGTGTGGTCATATACGGTTTTGGCAACATGCATAAATGTATCTAAACCAACCACATCTAATGTTCTAAATGTTGCACTTTTGGGTCTACCAATTAATTTCCCAGTTAAAGCATCAACATCGGAAACCGACAATCCGCTTTTTTCCATTTCTTGAACTGTTAGTAATAAGCCATAGGTTCCAATTCGGTTAGCAATAAAATTCGGTGAATCTTTTGCAATGACGACTGTTTTTCCTAATCGTTGTTCAGTAAACGCTCTCATAAACTGAAGTGTTTCATCACTTGTTTGGGTATTAGGAATAAATTCAACCAGCTTTAAATACCTTGGTGGATTAAAAAAGTGAGTTCCTAAAAACTTCGCTTTAAATTCATCTGAGCATTCTTCGACCATTCCTTCAATAGATAAACCTGAAGTATTTGAACTTACGATACAATGTGGCTTTTTCACCTTCTCAATCTTTGCAAAAAGTTCCTTCTTAACCGGCATCTTTTCCACGACAGCTTCAATAATCCAATCCACTTCTCCGAGGCGTCGTAAATCATCAGTCAAGTTACAAGCTTCCAATAATTTGGCTTGTTCCTTTGTTCCTAACGGTGCGGGTTTAAGCTTTTTTAACTTTTCAATCGCTTCTAAGACAACACGGTTCTTTACCGCATGACTTTTTAGAGTAAGTCCTTGCTTTTCTTCTTTGGCAGTCAATTCTTGAGGCTTCAAGTCAAAAAGTAATGTCTGAATTCCGGTATTCGCTAATAACGCTGCAATTTGGGCTCCCATCACTCCTGAGCCAATGACAGCTGCCTTCCTAATTTGAACAGGCATGTATACCCTCCTCATATTTAAAAATATAAAATGCCCTACTTTTCCATATGCAATCAAGGTTTGTTTCATGCCATTTTTAAAATGAACAACCACTCATTATAAAATTGTCTAGGAACATAAACGTATCGATTACAAACGGAATGTAAGCGTTTAACTAGTACTATTCGAGATTAATCGCGAAAAACCTTCATAATTTTTAAAAGTTTTTTAATGATTTTATGAATGTATGTTGGTGCTAATACTTCCATACAGGACTTGACTTTCCGTACACAAAGTGATGCTGCACCTTTTATGAGATGATAAGCTAAATGTCTGTACGGCAGATTTTAGTCTCCTGCTTCAAGCCAATTATTGTCGCTAATATTTATGTGGTTTTTTCAAAAGCTAAAGGATGTAGCCGACTCCATCGGTTTACTCATTTTTTAGGGGGAGATACCATGCAACAACAGCCAAACCAATTTCAAGGACAAAGCCAGCAATCACTCACATATCAAGAGCCTCCTGCTATCCTGTCAACAAAAGATAGCCTTTATTTGACAGATATGCTTTCTTGGAATTTACTAGCTATGAAAAAGGCTCATTTTTATGCCCAGCAATGTACAGACCAAGATATTAAGCAAGCTCTTGAGCAAGCTGGCCAAATGCACGAACGTCACTACCAAACACTACTGCCACACTTACAATCCAACCAACAACCGCAACAAAATCAGCCAATTCAATAATAGTCGAAAAGGGAGGATTTATAATGGGGCAAAAAATTCAAAATCCAGAAATGCCTGTTCCAAAAACACCGCAAATGTCTGAAAGAGACTTTATTAATGATCAGCTTACGACAGAAAAATATCTTTGTTCTTCTTATAGTACTGCTGCAACGGAAGCTAGTCACAGCCAGCTTTACCAAGACATTAACCAAGTGGCCAATGAAACCCTTCAATGCCAGCGTGATTTATACAATGTGATGTTTCAAAAAGGCTTCTATAGCTATGACGCGGCTGAAACAACTTCCTTGCAACAGGATTTCCAAAAATTCACTGGTTATGAACAGCAATTCCCTTATTCAAAGAATGGACAAAATTATTCCTAACAGATGTATCTCTCCATTTTCCCGGATGGCCTTTGGCCTGAAGGGATTTTTCTCTTATCATTTATATGAACGTTACTTATGGGCGATAGTTTGTGCCGTGATGTTAGCTCGTCATCCATCTCGCGTTCAATGACCTTAGTAGGACTATGCTCCTTGTTTATTCAAGCTGACTCCTGATGGTGATCGAGTTGTAATCGTGCCAACAGTTTGAACAGTCGCCACTACTTTCATTTTTGTTGGTGACGAAGTGAATCGGGCTTCGCTTTGTCGGTTTTATATGTAAATTCCATTAACTGCTCTTCACCCGTCTTCATATTTTTCATTTTGTACGAATTAGATTTTACTTCTAATTCACCAATCATGATCACTTGAGGTACTTCTTTTCTATTTGCTTTTTTTAGTGCTTTATTGACACTCGTTTGCTTAATATCAACTTCTACTTTGTATCCCTGAGCTCTTAAATCCTTTGCCACTTGCAACGCTTCCTTTGTATATTCAATCGGAATCACATAAACATCCAATTCTTGATTAATGGGTAGGTCTTTTTGTAATTCTAAAGCCTTACAAATTACATCTAAACCAAAAGATAACCCTACTGTTGGAAATACCTCATCCGTTTGTAACAGACCGGCAATGGCCCGATCATATCTTCCTCCTGCCCCAATGCTTGAAGAAATGGAACTACTTTTAAGAAAAATTTCAAAAACCGTTCCCGTATAAATATCTAAACCTCTTGCTAAGTATGGGTTGAATACATAAGGAACTTCCAGATTCTCTAAATACTCAATCAGTTCGGTGATTTCAGCAATGCCTTGTTGATATTCCTTGCTATTGACGTTGTAAGCTCTTAGCTTCTCAGGCGTCCATTCTGTTTGTAAAAATTCGATAATCACTTCCCGTGTCGTTTGTCCAACACCTTTTTCCTTTAGCTCCTGGTCAACTCCGTTTACACCTATTTTTAAAAATTTATCAATAGTTAATATAATCGAATTGGCATCCTGCCTTTCAACACCAAAACTCTCCAATAAAGCAGTTAGTAACTTCCGATTATTAATTTCTATCTTTATATCGAGGTTCAGCTTTTTAAAAACGTCGGTAGCAATAGATAATAATTCTACTTCAGCTAAAGAAGAGGAAACGCCTACGATATCCACATCACATTGTGTAAATTCGCGAAACCTTCCTTTTTTGATTGGACCATCCCGAAATACCTTTCCGATTTCATATCGTTTAAACGGCATTTGTAAGCCCGGATTTAAGGCAATTACCTTGGCAAACGGGATTGTTAAATCATATCTTAATGCGATGTCTCTCGCCCCTCGGTCAGTGAGTGTGTACATTTCTTCTAAAATTTCTGCACCTCCTCCATACTTAGATGCGAGCAAGGCTACTTCATTTAAAATCGGTGTTTCTAAAGGTGCATAACCATAGGCGGAAAACGTATCCTCTAAAACCCTTCTTACTTGTTGCCTCACAATTTCTTTTTCTGGTAAATAATCCGTTGTTCCTTTAACGTTTTGAAAGATGGTTTTTCTTTTCATTTTTATCGTCTCCTTTTGAAATGGTTTTGGACAAATAAAAAAACCGCCATTGTACGAAAGATGTTAATCTTTCCTGTGTATCAATGCGGTTTCATTGGAAAAAGCCTTACTTAGATTCTATTTTTAAAATCTATCGCAAGGCTTTTAAATATGATGATGTCCTTTTACTCGTATAAACCTATTAGCGGTGCTCATAATCTTCACACTCCTATATTTGTGATATCTTACCACTATTCAGAAAATTAAGCAACTTGATTGAGTATGGTATGGAGAATTTCCTTAAGACGACCATTCACTCCGCCACCATAAAGAATGAAAGTCAGCTTTCACCACCTTAACAATTCATAAAGGTTTGTGCAGATGCTCGGGCCAAACCTTGGTGTATCTGCACAAAGAGACGGTTTATGTGCAGATGCTCAGGCCAAACCTTGGTGTATCTGCACAAAGAGGCGGTTTATGTGCAGATGCTCGGGCCAAACTTCGGTGTATCTGCACA
>NZ_JAQQWS010000010.1:2069-93744 GCF_028610675.1 Alkalihalobacillus pseudalcaliphilus | reverse complement strand
GGCCAAACCTTGGTGTATCTGCACAAAGAGGCGGTTTATGTGCAGATGCTCGGGCCAAACTTCGGTGTATCTGCACAAAGAGACGGTTTATGTGCAGATGCTCGGACCAAACCTTGGAGTATCTGCACAAAGAGACGGTTTATGTGCAGATGCTCGGGCCAAACTTCGGTGTATCTGCACGAAAACGCATGAACGGGACAGTTACTGAAGGAAAGAGGCGTAGTAATTGTACGAAAAGAGCCGAACGTGTAAGTTGGTTCTTCAACAGTTGGCTTTTCATTCAATTTGATTTTGTTCTTTTACTTTAAAAAAAATCGTGTTGGATTGTTTTTTGGAACTAAAGAATTACAGTAACCCAGCTATGCGGAGACTCCCGCGGGCAGTGTGCCGAAAGTTTGAGAGTTAGCTCCTGCGTTGGTTAGCTCAGCACCACCCCGCAGGACGCGCAGCATAATTTTCGGCAGCGACGATTAACGCTCCATGTTCGCACCGCAACAATTGAACTTTCATATAAAAACCAACCATGTCTATTAGCTTGTGTGCTTCTTGTTCGAGCTTAGGGTTGTTTCAATCATTTCATTTCTGGAGGTCGGTATATACTCCTTCATCACATGCTCTCTGCCTCCATAGGATTCGTACCAGTTCTTCACTTTATCATTATGTAATCGGTCGGCTCTTATGTTTTGTTCAATTTTTTGATACTGCTCATAGCTGTCGTATTCCCATATCGCAAAGATCTCCGTTGTATCCTCATCGTATGGTAACATCCAACGCCCGACTAATTTGGCTCCATGTTTTAACTGATTAGGTAAATTTGTTTCTTCAAAGTGAAGATTAAGCACATCGACATAATTATTTTTAACTACATAATATTTCCTTCGATAAAACAAAACACTCACTCCTTTACTTTTTTTATTAGCATAATCCTGTTTTCTTTAATTTCAAATTAAATGTTGACTTTTCTGATAATCACTATATTATATCAATTAGATATATATCAAAAAGATATAAAAGAGGTGGAAGTGTTGGCAAAAGAGAATCATTCGAAATTTGCCATTTTAGGCTTATTAACGACAACCTGTAACTCGGGTTATGAGATGAAACAAATGATCGATACGAGCCTTAATCATTTTTGGAAAATTAGTTACGGTCAAATCTACCCAACTCTAAAGAAGTTAGTGGATGAAGGATTGGCCTTTTCTGAAGAAATAGAACAAGAGCATAAACCAGCTAAGAAAGTTTATGTTATGACCGATTTAGGTAAAGCAGCACTTCAAGATTGGCTAGAAAAACCGATAGAGCAGTTACCTGTTGAGAAAAATGAGCTACTTCTTAAATTATTTTTTAGCAATCACCAACAGGACAAACAGACAACGATCCTTCACATTAATGATTACGTGCAAAAATTAACAGCACGTTTGCAAACGTATCAAATGATCGAGGAGTCTATTCGAACTCATTCCCTTGAAAGAAAAGATGCGATGTATTGGCTCATTACGTTAGATTATGGCATTCGTACTACTCAAGGGGCGATCGATTGGGGTTATGCTTCAATAAAAAAAGTAGAGGAGGAATTTCATAATGGGTAAAACTATTGAGAATCAAAAAGTCACTGCCAATCATCGGGATAAAGTTGTTGTGTTTATGATAGGGATGAGAATTAATAAATGGTGGGCTATTCATAAGTGGCTACCTGTTGCCTTAGCTATGCCAAAGATGATCAAAGAACAATATCAAAACCCATCTTTAGGCTGCTTGGCTATGGAGAGTTTTTCTGGTTTACGCACCACATTCCTTCTCCAATACTGGCGTTCTGAAGAAGATTTGATGAACTATGCCAAAGGAGGCACTCACTTAAAAGCGTGGAAAGAGTTTAATCAAAGAAATGCTAATAATCATGCAGTAGGGATTTATCACGAAACCTATATTGTCCAACCTAACCAAATGGAATCCCTTTACGTCAATATGCCGGTATTTGGATTAGCTAAGTTAGCAGGTTTCACTCCAATTAATAAACATTTAAAATCAGCCAAACAACGATTACATCGAACCTCTAGCCCTTCATAAAACACACTGCACCCTATTAATTGTAGCTAATGAACCTATCAGAATCTCGAACTTGCATCTATTTGTAAAAAAGCCACTCCAACACAATGCAGAGTGGCTTATAAATCAAATCTTATGAAGTTAGAGCTTCTGTTAAAGGAGGTACAATTTGTTTCTTACGTGAAACAACACCTTTTAATAAAGCCGTTCCGTTATCAAGCTGAACGTTAAATGCTTTCTCAACAACAGGTGCTTGGCTACCTAACGCTAATACGACCGAATCATTCTCTAAAATATCAGTGACAACTAGTACAAATAAGTCTAAATTTTTCTCAGCAATTAAAGCTGTTAATACAGGTTCAATTTCTGCTTGGCGATTCACTACTTCATTGGTATCTACTGTATTTACTTGAGCTACCTCTACTTTATAGTCGCCCATAGAGAATTCTTTTGCATCAATCGTAATTAATTGCTGAACTGTCTTACTCGTTGTATCTGCTCCCGCTTTTAACATTTCTAAGCCATATTCATTAGCATCAACTTCAGCTATTTCAGCTAATTCCGCAGCAGCCGCAATGTCTTCCTCTGTGCATGTTGGTGATTTAAATAAGAGAGAGTCCGAAATGATTGCTGATAACATTAATCCAGCAAAAGGCTTTTCGATTTTAATACCTTTCTCTTTATAAATCTTTAAAAGAATCGTTGCCGTACACCCTACTGGCTCTGCACGATAGTATAGGGGATCAGCCGTTTCGAAATTAGCAATACGGTGGTGATCAATAACCTCTAGAATTCGAACATCACTTATATCGGCAACACTTTGTTGAAACTCATTATGATCGACTAAAATAACCTCTTCCGTTTCATTAGCAACAGTTTCTACAAATCTCGGTGTTTCCACTTTAAACGTTTTTAGTGCAAATTCTGTTTCACCGTTAATTTCTCCTAATCTTACAGGTTCTGCTGTGACACCTGACTTCTTCTTTAAGTCTGCATAGGCAATGGCAGAACAAATCGTATCTGTATCTGGATTTTTATGACCGAAAATTAATACGTTTGACATACTCTCGCTCCTTTAAGATATTTACATTTCTCTGTGATTTATTCTACCATGTCCCTCCGAATTGCGCACATTTTGATTTTTTGAGAATTCACTCAGAAAAAAGCGAAGGACCAATCATGCCCCTTCGCTCCTTTTTTCATATAAAATGATTATACTCTAGTCGATCCGTTTACTTCATACCACTCCACACCTAGAATTCTCTCTGCTCGAGCTACTTGATCTTCGGTTGGTGTTTCAACCCCTGTTAATGGATAACTTAAGCCGAGAGCTTCCCATTTATAGATGCCCATTCGGTGATAGGGCAGTACTTCAACTTTCTCAACATTACGTAAGCTTTGAATAAAAGAGGCTAACCTTTCCAATGAAGGAGTGTCATCATTAATCGTAGGTACAAGCACATGTCGAACCCAAACTGGAATTCGCTTTTCATCTAAATACTTAGCAAAGGCAAGTGGTGCTCGGTTCGGTCTGCCTGTTAGTTGCTGGTGCTTTTCATTGTCAATGTGTTTAAGGTCCAACAAGACAAGATCGGTATATTCCATTAATTCATCTACTTTTTCTAGAAAAGATTTAGCCTCAATAAAGCATCCCCCTGATGAATCAAGAGTAGTGTGAATCCCTTGTTCCTTACATTTTTTAAAAAGCTCGATTAGAAAAGGAACCTGCAAAAGTGGTTCACCACCACTAACGGTGATTCCACCTTTTGAAGCTTGCAAGAAAGGCAAATAATCAAGTAGATCGTCCATGATTTCATCAACCGATATCTCTCTGCCCCTACCTATTTCCCACGTGTCAGCATTATGACAATACTGACATCGAAGAAGACACCCTTGTGTAAAAATCACATACCTGATACCTGGACCATCTACGGCTCCAAAAGTTTCGATTGAATGAATATTGCCTTTCATACAAAACGCCTCCTTATAAAGCTTACGATTTTGTTAGTGAGCTAACTCACTTAGTGAACCATGAAAAGTTCGATTAATCACGTCCATTTGCTGCTCTTTTGTCAACTTAATGAAGTTAACCGCATAGCCTGACACTCGAATCGTTAATTGTGGATATCTTTCCGGATGATTCATAGCATCTACGAGCTGCTCTTGATTAAAAACGTTGATATTCAAATGGTGTCCAGCCTTTAAAATATACCCGTCCAAAATGGCTACTAAATTATTCACCTTAGCTTCCTCGTCTTTTCCTAATGCTTTTGGAACAATAGAAAACGTATTGGATACACCGTCTAATGCATACTCATATGGTATTTTGGCGACTGAACTTAATGAAGCAAGTGCTCCAGAATGATCTCTACCATGCATAGGATTGGCCCCTGGTGCAAATGGTTCACCCTCTCTTCTACCATCAGGTGTATTACCTGTTTTCTGACCGTAAACAACATTTGAAGTAATCGTCAATACCGAAGTTGTCGTCTGAGATTGACGGTAGGTTTGGTGCTGCTTTAACTTCTTCATAAATTTCTTTACTACCTCAACAGCAATCACATCGACTCTATCGTCATTATTTCCATACTTCGGATAATCGCCTTCTACATAATAATCAATCGCTAAACCAGCCTGATTTCGAATCGCATGTACTCTTGAATACTTAATAGCGCTTAATGAATCGGCCACAACACTTAACCCCGCTATACCAGTTGCCATCGTTCTTAGAATCTCCGTATCATGTAAGGCCATTTCAATTCGTTCATAACTGTATTTATCGTGCATGTAATGAATGATGTTTAATGATTCAATATACAGCTCCGCTAACCAATCCATCATTCGGTCAAATTTTTGCATCACTTCCTCATAATCCAAAATATCTGAGCGAATAGGTTCATAACGTGGAGCTACTTGCACATGTAATTGCTCATCCATGCCACCGTTAATCGCATAAAGCAATGTTTTCGCCATGTTTGCTCTTGCTCCAAAAAACTGCATTTGCTTGCCAATTCTCATTGCCGATACACAACAAGCAATACCATAGTCATCTCCCCACTCTGGGCGCATCAAATCATCATTTTCATATTGTATGGCACTTGTTTTCATTGACATTTTCGCACAATATTTTTTAAAAGATTCAGGCAATTGCAAGGACCATAACACGGTTAAATTAGGTTCCGGTGCTGGTCCTAAATTATCCAAAGTGTGTAAAAATCGAAAGGAGTTTTTTGTTACTAAATGTTGCCCATGTACAGAAGTACCTCCAATGGATTCGGTTACCCACGTAGGATCACCACTGAAAAGCTCATTATAATCAGGTGTTCGTGCAAACTTCACTAATCTAAGTTTCATAACAAAATGGTCAACCAGTTCCTGAACTTCTTCTTCAGTAATGGTCTCATTATTTAAATCTCTTTCAATATAAATATCTAAAAAGCTCGATACACGCCCGAGGCTCATCGCTGCTCCATTTTGTTCCTTAATCGCTGCTAAATAAGCTAGATATAACCATTGAAAGGCTTCAAATGAATTAGCCGCTGGCTGAGATAAATCAAATCCATAAGCTTTTCCAAGTTCTTTTAATTCTTTTAAAGAGAGAATTTGCTCCGATAATTCTTCTCTCAAGCGAATATGATCTTCGGACATTTTTTTACTTAGTGATTGTTTATCCTGAACTTTTTTCTTTATTAAAAAGTCAACTCCATATAAGGCAACACGTCGATAATCGCCAATAATTCTCCCGCGACCATACGCATCCGGTAAGCCTGTAATAATTCCTGCTTTTCGAGCTAATTTCATCTCATCTGTATAAGCGTCAAATACACCTTGGTTATGGGTCTTACGATACTTTGTAAAAGTTTCAACCACTTCATCGCTAACTCGATATCCATACGCTTCTGCTGCCGACTGAGCCATCCTAATCCCACCATACGGCATAAGTCCTCGTTTAAATGGTTGATCGGTTTGGACACCAACAATTTTCTCGAGGTTTTTGTTTAAGTAACCAGGACCGTGCGAAATAATAGAAGAAACCGTTTCCGTCTCAAGGTCGTATACACCGCCACGTAATCTTTCCGCAGTCGTTAAATCACATACTTGCTGCCAAAGCTCATCCGTTGCTGCGGTTGCCCGTTCAAGAAATGCCTCATCCCCATCATATGGTGTTACATTATCCAAGATAAACCCTCTTACATCGATTTCCTTTTTCCAACCTTCACCTTTAAAAGTTTTCCAATGCTTCATCTGTTTTTCCTCCTTCAAATAGAATAAAAAAACAACTACAGTTCTTCCTCTGAATATATAACAGCTTTATACTTTTATTGTACTACCATAATAAGGGAGCGGCTCATTAAAAGTTTGAAGTTATTGTGAATGTTCTCACAATAACTGATATAAAGAGAAAAAATGACATTTCATTGAACTTTCATAATATTCTATTCAGACTTTCCCTTTATTTTGTTATAGACATCTGTATTTATCAAAACGAAAAACTGTGCTATAGTTTTAGATAATATTCTTCTAGTCCTTTTTGAAACAACTAAAACTTTTGTCATATTTTGATGAACTATTTTCCAGAAATTTAAAAGGATTTCCCCTTCTTTTTACCTAATAATAATAAACAGAAACGATAAAAAATATGTAGGGAGGTTGTGCCAGTGAGTGAAAAAGATTTAATGTTTACTGTAATTGAAGGAATGTGTGAAGCAGGCATACTTCCTACACTCCCGACTCTTTGCCTTCGAACAAAACGTTCAAAGGATGAGCTATTAGAACTACTGGTAGAACTTGATAAAGATGGTCGGATTGAATGGTTAACAGAAGATATCGTCATTTCATTACCGAAACCAGAATGGTATATCGACTATGTTCGTGCAGTGAAAGCTAAAAATAAATTCCCCCAAAAAGCTTATTAAAGCCATTTGGGGGAATTTTTTAATTAGACTTCGTTTGTTCATCCTACGTTTGCTCGGGCTTTCTTCCTCTTATTTTCGCTCTCAACCCCTAGGTTCCAAAATGTAGTAGGTGAATTCATTTAATGTGACGGTATCTCCGGCTTCCATCTTTTCTTCAGATACCAGATTCTTAAATGACTTTCCTTTCATTTCTTCTGGCCATTCAATGACGGCTTCTCCCTTTGTATGGAAGATAAAATATAAGCCGTTTTGTTTATTTGTTTTTTTATAAATGACCGTGTTCGCATCAACGAGGAGAAATTCAAACTTGCCTCCTGATCCAAATACTTCATAATCTGAACGTAAATGATTGATCTTGGCTATGTTTGAAAAAGTTACATCTTCATCCCAAGGCATACAACGTCTATTATCTGGGTCAGCACCGCCCTCTAAATAGATCTCTGTTCCATAATATATAGAAATCGCACCTGGCACAGACATAAGTAAAGCTAAACACATATCTACTTTTCGTTTGTCACCCTTAGCAATATGGGTAATTCGAGGCGTATCATGACTATCTAATAACGTAAACATCCCTTGGTTAACCGGCTCTGAATAACGTAACAGAGCATGAACAAAGTCATTTTGGAACTGGTTACCATTAATACGTCCCGTAGCAATCCAGTCTTGAATCGGTTGAGATAATGGATAATTCATCACCCCGTCAAATTGATCGCCGTATAACCATGCTTGACTATCATGCCAAATCTCTCCACAGATATATAGATCCTCTTTGACCTCTTTTACAGCCTTGCGAAAAAGTCGCCAAAATTCATGGTCAACCTCATTAGCGACATCAAGACGCCAGCCGTCAATATTTGTTTCTTCAATCCAATAACGACTTATATCTAATAAATAGTCAATGACTTCCGGATTCGCCGTATTCAACTTTGGCATTGCAGGCACAAAGTTACGATAACTCCAATCGTCAATCGCCCCTTCCGTTTCTTCAAACATAAACCAATCAAAATACTTGGATTCCTTTCCATTTTCAAGAACATCCTGAAATTGTGGAGACTTATCACCTATATGATTAAAGACCGCATCAAGCATTACTTTCATATCTAATTGATGAGCTTTTTCAACTAACTCCTTTAAATCCTCTTTTGTCCCAAAGTGAGGATCAATTTCATAATAATTAATTGTGTCATATTTATGGGAAGTCGTAGCCTTAAATACAGGAGTCATGTAAATACCTGACATGCCTAGTCCTTTAATATAATCTAGCTTTTCAATGATCCCTCGTATATCTCCTCCATAAAAGCTGTATTGCCCAAGATCTTCATCTTTTTTATTCCATGGTAATACATCGTTTGGATTACGACTAGCATCACCGTTTGCAAACCTTTCAGGGAATATTTGATACCAAACTGTATCCTTCACCCAAGAAGGTGCTTGAAACAAATCTTGTGTATGTACATAAGGGAAAGCAAAGTAGCTATTAATATCATCACCAATTGACGGATCTTCTACAGGGAAAAAACCTCTGTCTAAATAATAGAGCGTTTCCGTTCCATCTGATACGAGGAAGCCATAACGCATTTTATAATCGATTGGTTCCACTTCTACAAACCAATAATCAAAAAGTTCTGTCTGAAACTCTCTCTCCATTGGCAGTTTTCTTTTATGCCAATGCCACTTTCCGTCATCTCCTTCTACCCACCCTTGCTTTGAATCCGTAAGTAAGTAAACGGAAGTTAAGTCATTACGTTCGCTTTTTAAACGGATATGTACTCGGTTCTCTGCAACTGCATATGACATATGGCTTTTTGCACGATGGTAAATAGCATGTTTGTTCATCTTTATTTTAGCTCCTTTTGTATGAAAGTTGACTAAAGCTCAAGTGCTCTTCTTCGAAAATCGCTACGGGAATGGGAGGACGCACCCTCCGGCGGGAATCGGCCACCCCATTCCCGCAGCTTTGGCTAGTGCAGGCTTTTTGGTTCGTACACTTCTCATACAAAATGAATAAATGAGAAATAATTCAAGCTAACTAACCAAAAAGCAAAATCATATTGAATCAAGTGCCACCAGTTAAAGAGCAAAACCCTACTTTCATCTTTGTTGGTGGTCAAGTGAATCGGGCTTCGCCATGTGGGCTTTGTATGAAAGAATAATAATGAAAATAAACAGAATATTATCAGCTGAATGAGTGGTTTGTTTGGTTTTGTTACTTGTTTGTTTTTCCTACAACACAGAGTCTCTTTTTCTCGGCTTGTGTTGTTACTTCTCGGCTATCCCTACAACACAACGCCTCTTTTCATGCCCCGGTGTTGTTACTTCTCGGCTTCCCTCCCCCCCCCCGCACCCAACGTCACTTTCAACATTGAAGAGGTGTTTATTACTTTACTTTTTCTACAACCTGCACTTTATGACATGCGTCTTATCATACTTTGTAATCGTGGACGGTTGTAGCGTTGTACAATTATAATTGGGACATTGAATAAGAGTGCGTAGACAATCATCAGCCAGCCTGCCCACGCTGGGTTCCATAGAAAAAAAAGTAGAGCAGGTGGAATGGACAACCAATGGGTTAACTCCGCCCGGCGCGACTCTTTCATAAACATCTCTAAATAGGATTTTCGTCTCGACCGAAGTGAATCTTTGGCAAAGCCTGTCCCAATCATTTTAGTGCCATCAGGAATGCACTCTTTCCAGTTTTTCACCGAAAAAAGTTGCTGCCAACGCTCCCCAGCCCTTTCCCATTTACGAGTGCGATATAAAAAAGAATCACATTCAAAATAATGTAAGGGCAGTTTGGCCATAATCACGGATAAAACAAGGTGGATCATGGCCCAGGCAACAATATTAACAACGAGCAACCACCCGAGGGAAAATTCAATTATCGGCATCTCCTCACTCCTTACACTTTAACATTTCTACCTTTCCAACGAACCTCTTTATGCACCTTCGTTAAATAAATAGACCGTATGAACAACGCCGTAAAGAAGAGAAAGAAAAGAGGAAATAACGTAAGAACATAAGGTGAAAAATGACCAACCTTTCTTGCTAGCCACACTAAATGTCCATAAAATAACAAATAGATACCTGCTAAGAGTATGGACCAATGACTAAAACCGACCCATATACTTATAGCTAACTGAATGGGGATTAGGAAAGCTCCAGTCATCCACAGACTAATTAAGATTAAAATAAAGCGGTGTGTGGAAGTAGCAGCTGTCGCAAAGCCTTTTGTCCAACCTTCGATTAATCGAAGCATCCCCTCAGCATACATGCGAAATTGAATACATCCATGACCGGTCTTTAACTGAACGGGTAAGCCCTTTTTCATGAAAATTTCACCAAGGACGATATCATCCATAATAGCTTCTCCAACAGTCTCATGACCACCAACTTCAAAATATTGATCTTTTCGGCAGAGGATGCACGGACCGAATGCCCCAGCAGGCTTAATTCGCTCTTTTAAACAGGAGAAGCCGTTCATGCCCGCTAAAACAATTATATTAAAAATCACCGAAAAATTCTCGTAAAATTTTTTAATATGGTGATAGGGTTGAACGGACAATATCCCCGACGCGCCATCACTTATGTACTGTCCAATTAAACTAGCCAAACTACCAGAATGCTCTAATCTCGTATCCGCATCTAAAAATAAAAGCAGTTCACCGCTTGCATACTTCGCCCCTAGCCAACAAGCTGCAGACTTCCCTTGCCATTCTAATTGCTTCGAGTACTTCGCTTCCAAGACCGTAACACCATAAGCTCTCGATTCGGCAACAGTCCGATCTGTAGAGTGATCATCAACGACGATGATTTCTAGTGCTGGGTTTGTTTGAGAGAGCAGAGATTGTAATAGTGGGCCGATTCGCCCTTCCTCATTTCTGGCTGGTATAATGACAGAAACCTTATCGGTAGATACACCTCCTTTAGTCTTTGGAATCCTTGCTGTATTCCATAACATCGCACTGCCTGCCACAAAGGAAAGAAAAATCAATAGTAAGCCGACCCACATCAGAAACATGAACATTCGGTCACCTTTTTCCCTTTTCGTTTTCAGCTGCGATAATTTTATCACTAACCTGTTTACCACTTAAAACAACCATCGGCATACCCGCTCCAGGATTAACCGTTCCACCTGTAAAGAATAGGTTGTGGAAATTTTCACTTTGTTTTGGATGCTTGAATCCCTTGTTTTTCTTTTTATCAGAGACCGTTCCATAAATTGAACCACGATGCGATCCATATGTTCGCTGAATATCATGAGGTGTCCACATATGCTCTGTAACAATATTTTTCCGTAAATCGGTTAAACCCATCGTTTCTAATTTTGCTAAAATTAGATCACGAAATTTCATATATTGCTCTTGTGAAAAAGGCTCATCCTGAATATATGGAATATGAGGTAAAACTTTTAAATTTTCATAACCATCAGGTGCTTGGGTTGAGTCGGTTTTATTAACATTGACTAAATAAATAGTTGGGTCATCTGGTAAAACCTTTTGTTTAAACACCTTATCCATCTGTGCCTTTAAATCATTTGAAAAAAAGAAGTTGTGATGAGTAAGCTGGCGATAATTTGCTTTTACGCCAAGATGGAGAACAAGCCCGGAACTTGAAGGCTCAAATTTCTTCTCCAACTTTTTCAGCTCCTTTTCTTCAACCTTAAGTAGCCTTTCATAGGCAGGGATCACTTCCATGTTAGAGACAAAATAATCAGCTGTCCACTTTCGGCCATCCTCTAATTCAATAGCCTTAATGGCTCTTTTTTCTTTCTCCATATTTATGACAGCTTGCCCCGTATGAAACTGAACGCCTAACTCTCTCGCCAGCTTCACAAGCCCTTCGGCTAATCGGTGAATCCCGCCTTCCACATACCAAACCCCTTGTTGCTGTTGCATATAAATCATCATGTTTAATACAGCTGGTGCCTCATATGGAGAAGAGCCTACATATTTAATAAAATAAGCTAATGTTTTCTTCAACTTCGGATTTCGAATATAACGATTAATTGCTCCATACATCGTTGAATGTAGATCAAATTCACGGATTGATTTGAAAACGCCAAATTGTTTCATGACTTCCATCGTCGTATCATAACCTTGAGCGAAATAACCTTTTTCTGTTGCTTCATAAAGCTTTTTAGCATATCGTAAAAACCTTTGATAATCTTTCATATCTTTTTTGCTAAGAAGGTCATTCTGATGGAGCATTTGGTCAAGATCGCCATATACATTAATAATATCTCCACCGGGATGAAAAGCCCTCCACTCATGTTCAAGGCGTTTTATCTTCACATAATCCTTCATTACACGGTTACTTTTTGTAAACAAGTCTTCAAAGATATAAGGCATCGTTAAGATACTCGGACCTAAATCAAAACCAAATCCATCTAGTTCTAAGCGATTTACCTTTCCACCAAGGTGTTCATTCTTTTCAAAAACATCTATATGAAAGCCTGCTTGAGCTAAAGAAATAGCGGATGAAATTCCACCAAGACCAGCACCGATCACAATCGCCTTCTTCTTTTGACTTCGCATCCTAACACCCCTTAATTCGCAATATCTATTTGTGTAAGTCGGATTATTTGACCTATTTGTGTAGCAGAAACGGCATTTATTTTCCCAAAACATTGATATTGATTTTCCCTTACTACTTGTAAGATTTGACGATATACCCTTGCTGCAGATAGGACTTGGAATTGACTATCTTGATCAAAGAGATGAAGAGAATCTTCAAACTGAACATAGTTAGATTCCGCTCTTTGAGCTAATTGCTCCCAAATTTGAATAAATGCTTCATTTACAATAAACCCTTCAGCATCCTGAACAGAGTATTGCAACGTCTCCATTAAGTCAGAGGGCAAATAAATACGCTGATACTTACCTACATCCTCAAATACATCTCGAAGAATATTCGTAATTTGCATCGCTACACCTAACTGGATAGCTGACTGCTTGAGTTTATGATTATGCTCTGTTGCAATAATAGGAAGTAGCATTAGACCAACTGTACCTGCCACATAATAGCTATACGTTTCAAGTGCCTCCACATCTTTTGGAATAGAAAAATCTAAATCCATTTCCTGACCGATTAATTGATCATAAAATGGTTGGATGTCCATTTCGTAGCGATTAAACACATCACGTAAAGCTCTCCATAAAGGTGCTGAGAGTTCCTCCCCTCGCTCAAAAGCTTCTAATTGTTCTCGTAAATTCATCAGCTGCATTTTTTTAACTTGATGATCACTATTTTGGTCAATCGTATTATCAGCTAACCGACAAAAAGCATAAATAACATAGACGGCACGCGCTTTATCTTTTGGGAGTTGTTTAAATGTATAATAAAAACTTTGAGAATGTTTTCGGATGATTTTTTCACAAAAATAGTAATCAGCTTTTAACTGCTGCGTCTGCTTCATTAACATAACTCTTCACCTCTACTTTTGAATTTTGGAAGGTACCATCATCAAGCATTAATTCTTCTGTCGCAATTTTGGCTGATAACAAAACAATTGGAACACCTGCTCCTGGGTGTGTACTACTTCCCGTAAAGTAAAGATTTTCACACTTTTTGGCCTTACTCTGAGGACGCATATGATTACTTTGAGTTAACGTTGGACGCAATCCGAAACATGCCCCATTATAGGCATTTAACTTCTCTTTAAAATCAATCGGTGTCATATAACTTTCAGAAACAATATCGTTTTCAATATGTTCCAACCCTTCAATTCCTGACAGTTTAGTAAACACCTTATTGCGGTAAAACGAAACCGTTTGCTCATCCCACTCATATTGAGATGTCGATAAGTCTGAAACGGGAACAAGGATATATAAACCATCTTTATCTTTCGGTGCTAAGGAAGGGTCCATCTTAGAAGCTATATAAAGATAAAATGAAGGGTCTTCTAACTTTTCCCCATTAAAAATACCTTCAATATTCTGACGTAAATCTTCGCTAAAAAAGAAATTGTGGACAGCATCGAGATGTTCATATTTTTTATCCATACCTAAATACATCAGAAAACATGAACATGAGTATTTCATTTTATCTATTTTGGCATCCGTATATTTACCTTTGGCTTTTGTATCCTTCACCAAGAATTTCATCGCATGTGGAAAGTCCGCATTACAAACAACAAAATCCGCGGCAACTACTTCCTTATTTAAGCGAATACCAGTTGCACGACCGCCTTTTACTACGATTTCATCCACTTCCGTTTGATAATAGATATTGCCACCAAGCTCTTTAAAAAGCCTTTCCATCGCCGTAGCCATCGTGTACATCCCACCTTTTATAAACCAAACCCCATACATAAATTCAATCATCGGAATAATCGTATAAAGGGAAGGTCCACTATATGGCGAGACTCCAATATATAACGTTTGAAAACTGAGCATTTGCTTTAAGCGCTCATCTTTAATATGTTGGCTAATAAATGCATCGGCATTACCTAATGTGCGAAGCTTCAAGCCTTGCCAAATCATATACGGGTTATAGAAGTCAAAAAAATGTCTAAATGGGCGTTGTAAAAAGTGATTTTTTGCCACATTAAAGCGCTTATAAATTTTCTGTAAATACGTCAAAAACCCTTCTGTATCACGCTCATTAATTTGTTCGAAAGTTTTAATTAAATCAATAAAGTCAGAGGAAATGGCATATTTCTCTGTTGCTTGTGCTCCGAAAAAAACGTCATACATGGGGTCGAGTTTCTCCATTGGAATATAATCATCCGGGTTTTTTCCTGCTAGCTTAAAAACTTCTTGGTAAAGCTCTGGCATCATAACAATACTTGGTCCTAAATCAAATTGATATCCGTCTTGATGAATACGATTCATCTTTCCACCCGGTGTTTGATTCTTTTCATAGATTTCTACTTGATAACCCGCTACCTGTAATCGTATGGCACTTGCTAATCCAGCTACACCAGCACCAATAACTATAACCTTCTTATTCTTTTTCATAGGCACCCCACATTTTCTTAGACTTCTTGGTTATCTGTCTTTAAGGATTAAAAATAAGATCATGTATCCAATCTTTCTTTTAGTAGATACCCATAATTTTCACTTATCAAACGATAAATGAAACTTTTATTTAAAATAAAATAACTGGTCTCCTATTTCCTCCTAAAAAAAGAAAATAGTTTGTTTAAAATGAACTTAGCCGATGACAGACTCTTATAAGAAGATAAACAAATGAAATTTTCATTTGTTTGCTACGAATGGACAAACTGAATGTCATAGAGGAGACAAAAAAACACCTCACTTATCGTTTTAAAATAGATAAATTAGTGCTTGTCCACTATCGAATATATGTACCATTCAGTATGATATCGACGTATATGTTAAATTGTGCCTGAAGCTCTTTTCTTCGATTCTTCCATAACATCGCTTGTCCTAATGTTAATAAACAAAATCTCGCTGCTTCCTCAGGGGAAATATGTGTTCTTAATCTTCCTTCCTTTTTTAATTCCCTAAATATTGTCATAAAAGGGTCTAAATAGGTTTGACGCCATAAAATGTAGATACGTGATTTATTTGGTTCTGAAACTTCAACCATTAGATCATGAACCATGAGCATAATACTTGAAGGATGCTCTTCAGATAAAATCATTAACATACGTTCAAGCTTATCAGCTACTTCACCTTCATTAACCTTTTGCATTTTCATTTGAATCGATTCAACAAACCGTTCAATCATCACCATGTATAATGTCTCTTTATCTTTAAAGTGGTGATAGAGTGTTGGTTGTGTAACCTTGGCATGTTGTGCAATCTCTCTCGTTGATACCGCTCGGAATCCTTTTTCCATAAATAAATTCTCAGCTACATCAAGTATTCTCGTTCGAGTACGTTCTAATTCTTCCAATCTTGTTCTTTTCTTCAATCTATTCACCTTTTCCTATTTTTAATTTACCTATTAGTAATTATCTTAAAATAAGAACTTTCAGCCCCCTAGACACTGCCTCCCACCATAGCTGAAAGTGTACTAAAGATGATATGCGGTAGCTCTACTCGTCGCTACCGAAAATTATGCTCCGCGTCCTATTGTGGTGGCGCTGAGCTAATCGGCTACGCCTCTGGATCTCAGCTCTTCCACTACGCCCCATTGTAGTCTCCGCATATTTCCGTCCGCTGGGTTAATCTAAATCTCAAATTCAAGACCAGTTTTACATCATTCATTAAAATGAATCCAGAACAAAAACCAAAAGTGAATGAAAGGAAATCAATAAAAAGCACACTTTCGTGTTTGTTGGTGGCATTTGTTCTATTGGATTTTTCTCTTTAACTAGTGGCCTTTCTTTCATAAATGGTTTTGGTGATTCTCACATTAAGACGTAGCCCCGCCACTTTTTGGATATTGCCCATAAGAGCTTACCCAAAAGGATTCAGCATACCGCACAAACAGCCAACAAAATAAGAGAGAGAGTAATCACTGACCATGATTAATATCTACCATCCAAGTATTTTTGGACCGTAGCCACGCCCGATTGGCTATTTCGCGCATTTGCGATTTTCAGAAACGGACCAAAACAAAAAACGAAAGGTCAAATTATCTTGATAAATGAGCATCACTTATTTTACTTTCACTACTTAAAAAAGTTATTCTTAACAAAATTATAAGTCAAGGTTGTCTTTTACTCAAACCTAATTTAACTCAACTACTTTCAATACATTTACAGACAAGCTCCCCATGTGTTATAGTAACTGTAATTATTTTGAAAGGACTGATGGGTGGACAATGATTAACTAATCTTATTTTTACTAATTGAAATTTGATATTTCAAACACGTAAACCTAGGATTAGTCTACCCATTTTCCATATGCAAGCAGTCATTCATGAGGATGAATGCTTTATTTTATTTGGTATATGTCGGCTAATCCTTCCAATTATTTGGGAGGATTTTTCTGTTCCTCCCTCTAAAAAGGGGAATTCATAATGATAGAACTTCTTAAAATGAATCAAGTACAGGTAGAATTTCAAGAACGAGTGTTATTTAAAAATATACATGTGGCAATAAAAAAAGGCAGTGTGATCGGCTTAATAGGTAGGAATGGATCTGGCAAATCTACGTTGCTTAAGCTTATCAATGGTGATATGATGCCGACTTCCGGAGTCATAGAGCCTCTTATTGACTCACTAGCGATAACGACGGTTGAACAAGAACAAGCCAATTTTGAAATAAATGTAAATGAACCAGATGAGATGGAACAATTAAAAAAGTGGGGGATTCCACTTGTTCATTACCAGCATTTAAGTGGGGGTGAAAAGCTCAAGGTACGTTTAATTGAAGGATTCGCCAAACAATCAGATCTTCTATTATTAGATGAGCCTACTAATCACCTTGACCAGGAAGGCTTAACAAAGCTACAAAATCAAATTCGTCATTACCAAGGTTCGGTCATCGTCATTTCACATGACAGAGCTTTTTTAGACGATGTTGTCGATACAATTTGGGCCATTGAAGATACTACCCTCCACGAGCATGAAGGTAACTATTCTAGTTATATCAAGGCAAAGGAACAACAACGTCTACACCAGCAACAAGAATTTGATAAACAACAAAGAAAGATTAAACAAATCAACCAACAAATACACACACTAGGCAACTGGTCCGCTTCAGGTCATGCCCAATCGACCAAAAAAGGAGGATTCAAGGAATACTACCGCGTGAAGGCCAAGAAAAAAGATAAACAAATCAAATCGAAAAAGAGAAGACTTGAAGCAGAGCTAGCCAAAAATAAAGTAGAGGCTGTAAAAGAGGAGCACCAAGTACAGTTCTCACTACAAATGGATCATAAGCTAGGAAAAAGGTTTCTAGAAATAAATCAATTAGAGAAATGGTTTACAGACACTCAACTATTCTCAGCCGAACATTTTACGATCAACCATGGTGAAAAAGTTGCTTTGACCGGGAAAAACGGTTCCGGCAAATCTACACTACTTAAAATCATCATGGGAGAAGATTCTTCATACACCGGTAACCTTTGGATTTCACCTGCAGCCAAAGTTGGATACCTCAGTCAAGATGTCTTTGACCTACCACTGAACAGCTCACCCAAAGACCTGTTCGCACCAACGAGCTCGTCCGCTCAAGAAAAAGTTCGTCATATAATCAAACAATTAGGTTTTACCGCCGCACAATGGCAACAACCCATACGCGAAATGAGTATGGGCGAACGAGTCAAATGTAAATTAATGAAATATTTACTTGAGGAAAAAGATGTACTCATTCTTGATGAGCCAACGAATCATTTAGATTTACCTTCACGCGAGCAATTTGAAGAGACATTATCTCATTATCGCGGCACCTTAATCGTAGTATCACATGATCGTTATTTTCTGGAGAAAACGACCCAAATTGAGCTTAAGTTTGAGCAAGGCCATTTAGTAAAAAAGTTAACGAAAGAACCTATTCAGCAGCTAGACAACGTGGAAGAAGTGCGAATGCAGCTAGAAACAGAGAAACAAGAAGTACTAGGGAAGCTCAGTTTTTTACCTAGCAATCATCCCGATTATCAAAAGCTAGATCTCCGCTTTAAGGAGATTATCAAACATATTAAAGAATTATAATCATCCATGGTTACCAATGACAAGTGTGATACATACACTTGTCATCTTTCTTTTCCAATGCATTTTCTTATAGCCATACAAAATTTATTTGAACCAGAACAAGCTACTTATATGTTCAAAAAGCCCATGTATTCTTTGCTTTATCTAAACCTTCTAATCCAAAAACCCTTGTTCTTTGCATCGGTATGGGGCACTGCAAGTTATACTTTTTGATTTTTTCGTTAATTTTGTCGATATCTTCTTCCGTTTGAGCAGCGTAGATCAAAACAGAAATTTCTTTCTGTAGCTTTAACCACTCAGGTAAAAAACCAGCATCTTTTGCTTTTTCTTGAAAGTTTTGAAATACGTCTCTTTGCATAAAATCTTGAGCAAACGGTTTACCCTTCCCTTTCAAATCACCTTTTTGCTCACTATTCTTTAACATATCTCCTATCAAATCATTATACTCATTCACAAAAAGCCCTCCCGAGAATTTATTTTTTTTGAAATCAATGCTTTAGATTGTGTCAAAGAAATATTCTTATTTGACAGACTATCCTTTTTTTTTTAATCACCTCATTTTAACATATCGAATATTCTGTTTTTTATTAAGTTCATGACAATCTCAAGAACGATTTTTTTGTCCATACTTACTTAACAATTTATCATTCATTCATAATCTATACATAAGCTTTACAATCCTCATAAATTCCTTGAGAATTCTTCATATTCCTTCAACATTCATTTTTTATGATAAAGGTGACTATCCATAGGAAAGTGAGTGGTACCCTAAAGTGACTTCTTATTTTTCATTAATCGAAATCCATTCTAATTCTATAAGCTGTATCATCAGTAAATTTCACCAACAGCGTCTTACTGTTATTTCCCGTAAAAAAGTACAAGTTGATTTATTTAGTCAAATCATTGCTCAAAACATTATAACGAAAAGTCAAATTGAGAAAACGATGTGGGCATTAAGTCAATTAGAAAAAGTAATGCAAGCCTATGATTGCCAAAAATCATTCATAGTCGCCACAGGTGCCATTCGATATGCCAAAAATCTTAAAAAATATATTCATATGATTAAAGAAGCCTTTCCCTTCCCGATGTACATTTGTTCTGAGCCATTGGAAACGTATTTACATGTTCTGTCGTCCCAATCAGCCCAGGAGCAGCCAAGTCTAACTTTCAATTTGCATGCAACTAGTTCCACCTTAGTCTTTTCAGAGAAAGGGCATATAGATGAATGCTTAACCTTACCAGTCGGCATGCTTACAGAGCAAAAACAAGTAAATCAACTCGTATTGCAATTAACAAACGAACATTCATTACTTACCCACTATAAAAAGTTGGTGATTATAAACGATACGTATCCATTTTTGAAGCTTCTATATCAGCAATCATGTATCGATGTTATTCTTGCAAATGATTGGAGGTCCCTTCAGCTTTACTTTTCAAGACAAAAACTGCCTAAGAAATGGAGTCACCATATTCAAGCAGCTTCCTATGTCATTCATCATCTTGTCAAAAGCTTAAATATTGAAGAAATAGATGTTCAACCAATAGATATGGGGCATAGTATTCTTTATTCATTTAATCAAAAAAATGCTCAATTCTCTTACCATTAAAAATATTGCAGTGAATCATTAAATAACCCCTATCACATGTTCGGCACCAAACTGACGTAGTTTTTTTGTATGCGCTTCATAAAGGAATCGGCAATATTCGCTAATGGCAGGGTAATCAACACTCTGCCATTCTTCCCTTTCAACCAAATCTCTTGCAAAAAAATAATCATGTAGTTCTTGCTTGAGGATGTAGGAAGAATAATTATGAGGGTTCTCATTTGAAATAGCTTGAACGAACATTTTCTCTAAAAATGTGTGGTCTTGATAATAGATAAGTTCAATTAATTTTGCACGGTATTCTAAATCCTTACCACCTAGCTTTGGAAATGCTTGATAATCATCGAAGTGCTGTGCTTCATGTTTAAGAAAGGAAACAAGAAAAGTATCCTTTTCAAACACATCACGATAGTTAGGCACTATACAATAAAGAGCATCCTTCTCTGCCCACCCTCCAGCATATACTTGTCCAAAGGTTGCAAAATGAAGCCAACTTAATAGTAAAAAATCATCTAGAAACTTTACTTTCACATTTTGAATCGAATGAGGCAATTCCACCTCATACACTTTTTCCGTTTGCCTTTTCCAGATAAATGGACCGTAATGCGGGGTAACTCGACCGCCTTGAAAAAAATAACCCTCTTTTTCAAAAATATCTTTCAGTTGTTCCTCTACTTGTTCCATGTCCATTGACTTTGACGATATAAACGTATTCAGCTGCTTATAAAGCTGCTGCTCTGCGACTTGTTTCTCTTCCTGTTCCGATAATACTTGTTGAAAATAACTACGATACGAATTAATTACACCTTGTATCCACTTGTTTGGATGTTCGATTTCATACGCAGGCTTTTCTTGAAAAAAGCGTTCTTTATACCGTTTTATATACTCCGTTTCCTGCTCACTCGCCAATGTGCCACGTTCTTTTAATTGACGATATATACTTATAACTGAACCTTCTGTACACATATAAAATAAATTCTTCATAACCCCACCCCTATTTTTTATATACTACTCACTTTAAAGTAAAGATAAGCAACATCTTTTCAAAAGAAGAATACCAAACACTACTTTCTATATTGGCGGTTAGTTGTTTTGTTAATTTTCTAAATATTCGTATGAAAGTTAGTGCAAATATAGTGCGCTGCTCGTCGCTACCGAAAATTATGCTGCACGTCCTGCGGGTCTCCGCACTCCATTTCAAAAGAAAAACAACATCTTTTCAAAATAAAAAAGAACAAAATTAAAATGAATAAAGTTTCACCATTTAAAGAGCCAACTGACAGATAATTGACATGTTTAGCCTTTTTCGTGCTGTTACTCACACGCTCCCTTCGAGTAACTGATATGTTTAGCTCGTATCCTTCCGTTACAACCTACTTCCCTTGAATAATTGGAAAAAACGAAGACAACAGTTTAGCACCACTGTTGTCCTCGTCATCGTCATTTACTTATTAACCTTGTCTTAAAGGCTTTAGTGCTCCACTCCAAGCACTAACTTGGTCAAGCATCATTTTCATATTATCGTCATGAATAGGTTGTGGCTTAAATTCAGCATAGTTTTCAAAATCTAAGAATAGCGAAAGTGTTGGATGCGTGCGCACATCAGCAATTTGAAGCTCTCCTAAAATACCACGTAAATGTTCAGCCGCTCTTGCTCCGCCAGTAGAACCGTAACTTACGATTCCTGCTGCTTTATTAGCCCATGAATCACGAGCGAAATCAATTGCATTCTTAAGTGCTCCTGTAATACTGTGGTTATACTCTTGAACGATAAATACAAAACCATCCAAACTTGCAAGCTTTTCATTCCATGCTGTGATTCCTGGCTCTGTTCCGTCTGTTGTACCTAAAAACGGTAAGTTATACTCAGCGATATCAACAATTTCATAATCAGCATCATCGCGATTATCACCATAACCCTTTACCCATTCACCCACCTGTGGACTTAATCTACCTTGTCTTGTACTCCCTAAGATGATACCAATTTTTAATTTATCAGTTGCCATCAAAAATTCCTCCCTATCCTTTTACTATTTGTTTTATTTACTTTCAATGAACCAAAAAAAATAACACCATGACTGACTTTAAGTAAGTTACAAACTTTTTATCAGTATGTTAAAGACATCATACCTCATTTATCCAAATTAGAAAAGTAGAAACCTAAAAGAGCCTAAGTATATATAATGATACTATTGAAAGTATACCGCACTCTAGAACATTGTAACAAAATTTAGTTTCCATTAAAAACACACATGGAAAAAACCACTCCGCCACCAACAAAGATGAAAGTAATGGCGACTTTTTAATGGACCGTTTACAACTCGATCACCATCAGGAATCGGCCTGATCAAAAAGGGCGCACTGTCCTGCTAAAGTCATTTATCGTAAAATGGCTGACGAGCTAACTTCAAGGCACAACCCATTGCCCCAAAGTAACTTCATATAAAAGAATTATACTACCCGATAACTAATTCAACTACATATTATACAAACTTACATAAGTTTGATATAACAACATAAGACGAAAGAATAAAGGAGTTACCCATGTTAATAAAATTAAAAGGAAACAAATTCGATGCTTTTTATCAATTAATGCAAGACTCTTTTCCTCCTGATGAATATAGACCTTATCACCACCAGCGAGCATTACTAGACAATCCGTTTTACCAAATTTATATGTATGAAGAACACGATGAGCTGGTAGCTTTTTTTGCGACTTGGCAGAGTCAGGAATTTATATTTTTAGAACATTTTGCTGTACAAGCCAGCTTTCGAAATGGCGGTCTAGGTACGAAGCTACTTCAAGCCTTCCTTCAACAATCCAAACAAAGCGTCATCATTGAGATAGAACCTCCTACAAACGGTGATTTAGAGAAAAGAAGAGCAAAGTTTTATGAAAGAAATGGATTTTCTCTAAGTAAGTGGGGTTATATTCAACCCGCGTTGGCTAAAGGATATGATCCAGTTCCACTTGTTCTGATGGCTTATCCACAACCATTATCATTTGCAAGTTACTTAGAATTTAAAGGCTGGGTATTTCAACACGTTTACAAGAACGAATAAGTAAACAGACCGTTTGTCAAAATGTATAGACGTAGCAGAAAAACTCATACCATCATCGTCATACATATAGCCAGAACCTGATGAAAATGGTGTTCTATGTGGTTAGCAACAATGGAAAAGAGCATGCCGTTTTGACATGCTTTTTCCGCTTCACACGTTCAATTATTTACCCCAGACCGCTTCATTCCACTTTAATTCTTTTCGGAATTGGGTAATATCCGTATGCTTATCAATGGTTACACATTCTATCCCATTTAATTCTGCCCAATCTGTAAGTTGCTCCTTAGTTGCTTTAAAGCTCAGTACAGTATGATGAGCACCACCAGCATAAATCCATGCCTCTGTAGCCTCACTTAATGAAGGTTTCGGGCTCCAAAGTACCTTGGCAACAGGGAGCTTAGGCGTCTCTTCTTGAGAAGTCGGTGCGATCGCCTCAACCTCATTTAAAATAAGTCGAAACCTATGGCCTAAATCAATTAAGCTAGCATTAATAGCAGGGCCACCCTTACCATTAAATACAAGCCTAGCCGGATCCTCCTTATTACCGATGGATAATGGATGAACCTCAATTCTAGGCTGTTCATTTGCTATTGTTGGACAAACCTCCAACATGTGAGAGCCTAGCACTAATTCATTTTGTGGGTTGAAATGATACGTATAATCCTCCATAAAACTCGTTTCTTGATTATTGGTCATTTGCTTGATCATTCGTACTAACGCGGCCGTTTTCCAATCACCTTCACCAGCAAATCCATAACCTTGTTCCATTAAACGTTGTACAGCTAGCCCTGGAAGCTGCTTCATTCCATATAAATCTTCGAAGGTTGTTGTAAAGGCCGTGTAACCATTCTCATCTAAAAAGGTTTTGAGCCCTAATTCAATTCGCGCTTGTTCTAAAATCGAATTTTTAACATGTGGGTCATCACTAAAGTGAGTTCCAATTATATACGTCTCTGCGTACTCCTTATACAATGCGTCGACCTCAGAATCGCTAAATTGGTTTATATATTTTACTAAATCACCAATGCCATACCCATCTATTGTCCAGCCTAATCGAATTTGGGCTTCGATCTTATCGCCCTCTGTCACGGCAACATTACGCATATTATCGCCAAATCTAGCTACCTTTATCGTTTTACTTTCATTATAAGCGACCGCTGTTGTCAACCAGTCTTGTAATCGGTTGACTGTCTCTGCGTTTTGCCAATGCCCAACAATCACTTTTCGGTTGATATTCATACGAGCTGTAATAAATCCATATTCTCGATCGCCATGTGCAGATTGATTCAAATTCATAAAATCCATATCAATGTCTTGCCAAGGTATATCTCGATTATATTGTGTATGCAGGTGAAGAAGAGGTTTTCTTAATTCATTCAAACCAGCAATCCACATTTTGGCAGGTGAGAAGGTGTGCATCCACGTAATAATACCCGCACATTGTGGATCCGCATTCGCATCTTTAAAAAATTGTAAAATATCATGACTAGTTGTCAGTGTTTCTTTTAATACAATCTCACAAGCATTCGTTGAGCTATTTAAGTGTTGGACTATTTCTTGGGCGTGATCACTCACCTCTTGAAGTGCCTCTGAACCATATAAATGTTGACTGCCTGCTACAAACCAAAAATGAATTTTCTCTTTTTTAACGACCAATTATGTCACCCCTAGCTCTTTATTTTCAAACGTTCGTAAGCTCTTCAGCTTTTTCATGACCGGATTTTCCCCTCTACCAAAATAATCATGTAATTGCTTATACTCTTGATAAAGAGCTTCGTATACTCTTACATTCTCTGGTATCGGTTTATAAAATTCCTGTTTCACTCTACCCATTTTTTTGGCGGCTTCTATAATATTGTCATACCCACCATAAGCAGCACCGGCCGCAACAGCTGCAAACATGGCCGCTCCTAGAGCAGGTGTTTGCTCAGAATCTGCTACTTTGATGATTCGATTCGTTACATCTGCATAAATTTGCATGAGTAACGGGTTCTTTTTTGGCAGCCCCCCACAAGCATACAGCTCTAATACTTGCACACCTGCATCATCAAAGGCATCAACAATTACTCGTGTTCCAAATGCCGTTGACTCAAGTAAGGCCCGGTAAACCTCTTCCGGTTTTGTCGCGAGGGAGTAGCCTATTAAGAGCCCGCTTAAGCTAGTATCAACTAATACTGAGCGATTACCATTCCACCAGTCTAAAGCGAGTAATCCACTTTCTCCTACTTTTAACTGATTTGCCTTTCTTTCTAGTAATGAATGGATGTCTATTCCTTCATGAAAAGCCTCATCATCTAGTGATTTTGGGATGTTATTTTTCACAAACCAAGCAAAAATATCTCCAACAGCAGACTGTCCAGCCTCATATCCAAAATAGCCAGGGATTATTCCGTCTTCCACAACACCACACATTCCCTCTACCATCACTTCGTCCTTACCTAAAAGCATGTGGCAAATCGACGTACCCATTGCCATCACGAGCTTGCCTTCATCTATAACTCCTACTGCTGGAACCGCAGCATGTGCATCTACATTTCCCACGGCAATAGGTAAGCCAACAGGTAATCCAGTAAGCTCCGCATAATAGGCTGTTAACTCCCCTGCTCGCGTTCCTAGTGGGACAATTTCGCCACGAAGCTTCGTTGACGTCAAACTTTCTAATCGTGGGTCTAATGATTGGAA
The DNA here is from genome assembly GCF_028610675.1 of Alkalihalobacillus pseudalcaliphilus. Lineage (NCBI taxonomy): Bacteria > Bacillati > Bacillota > Bacilli > Caryophanales > Bacillaceae > Alkalihalobacillus > Alkalihalobacillus pseudalcaliphilus. The sequence continues at coordinate 67,862 of NZ_JAQQWS010000010.1, read as the reverse complement.
GAAATCCGATTCAGGATAACCATTCTGCTTGTGCCATACCGCTTTATACCCAGCTGTACAGCTATTACGTTTTAAAGTTCCAGTTAGCTGTGAAACGACCCAATCTGTCGCCTCTACAAATTGATCAGTTTGCTCATAAATATGTGGAGCTTCATCTAAGATTTGCCAAATTTTAGCTAACATCCATTCCGAAGAGAGCTTCCCACCGTAACGCTCTAGAAATGGCTCATTCCTCTCCTTAGCGATCCGATTAATTTCATCAGCATAGCTTTGGGCAGCATGGTGTTTCCAAAGTTTGACCCAGCTATGTGGCTCATCTTTCAAGCTTTGTTTAAAACATAAAGGCTGTAATTCTTTATCGATTGGTAACATCGTACAAGCCGTAAAATCGATTCCTAACCCAATAACATCATTTGGGGCAACATTCGCTTTTGCTAATACAGCTGGAATCGATGTCCGAATGACTTCTAAATAATCATCAGGATGCTGTAAGGCCCACTCATACCCAAGCTTTATATTCGAATCAGGTAACGTTTGATCTAATACGCCATGCAAATACGGTGTCACGTGTTCAGCAATCTCTTCCCCATTTTCGATTGATACGAGAACGGCACGACCTGATTCTGTACCGTAATCAATACCTAGTGTGTATCGATTTTTCATTTCCTCACCTCTTTTGGCCATAATAGGCGAATTTACCATGTTTTCTTAAAAAATGCTTATCTAACAAGCATTGATCCATAACTTCTACGGACGGATTTAACGAATAGGTTTGTAGCCCCATTTTCGCTATCTCTTCTAAAACAACTGCATTGTGTAAGGCTGTTAGCGGATCCTTTCCCCACGTAAATGGTGCATGACTATGAACGAAAACTCCGGGCATTACTTGTGGATCCATATCCTGCTCTTTAAATGTTTCTACAATCACTTTGCCCGTATTCTCTTCATAGTTTTCGACGATCTCTTCTTCTTTCATTTTTCTCGTGCAAGGAATCGTTCCATAAAAATAATCAGCATGTGTCGTACCTAGTGCTTCTAGACTTTTACCTGCCTGTGACCAGCTTGTTGCATAATTAGAGTGGGTATGAACAACTCCACCAATATCAAGAAAATTCCGATATAAATGCAGGTGTGTTGGAGTATCGGACGATGGATGTAATTCACCTTCAACGACATGACCATCTAAATCAACAACGACCAAATCATCAATCGTTAACCCCTCATATGAAACACCACTCGGTTTAATGACAACTAACCCTTGCTCCCGGTCAATTCCACTTACATTGCCCCAAGTAAAAGTAACGAGTTGATACTTAGGCAAGGCTTGATTTGCTTTTAATACAGCTTCCTTTAACGGCTCAAGCAAAGCACTCACTCCTTTATGATTTATTTTTACTTAAAACATCAAAGGCAACGGCCCCGAGTAACACAAGTCCTTTAATTGCTTGCTGCCAATCCGTTCCTATTCCCATTAACGACATACCATTGTTTAAGACACCCATAACAAGTGCACCAATGACTGCACCTACAATTGTCCCTACGCCCCCTGAAAAAGACGCACCTCCAATAACAGCGGCTGCAATAGCATCTAATTCAAATAAAGTACCAGCTTGTGGCGTGGCTGCATTTAATCGGGCTGTAAAAATAAGACCTGCAAGAGCGGCAAGTACACCCATGTTCACAAAAGCTAGAAACTTCATTTTTTTCGTACGTACCCCTGATAATTCCGCTGCCTTCACATTGCCGCCAACCGCATAAATATGGCGACCGATAATCGTTTTATTCATCACAAATGTATAGCTAATAATTAAAGCAATAAGAATTAACAAGACAATTGGTAGACCTTGATATAGAGCTAGTACATACGTGAAACTATTAATGATCAAAACTAATATTGCTAGTTTCGTTAAAAACAAACCATATGATGATGTTTGAAATTGATAGAATTTAGAAATCTTCCTTTGTCGCAGTTCATACATGATATAGATTACTGAAGCGACAATACCAATTAATATCGTAAGTAGCTTTAATTCTCCGCCAGCAAAAATATCCGGTAAGAAGGCGGAGCTTATCGTTCGGAACTCGGTTGGAAAAGGGGCAATTGTTCTTCCACCTAACACAACCAGTGTCAAACCTCTAAATAAAAGCATACCTGCTAAAGTTACAATAAAAGAAGGGATCGCCATATAAGCAACCCAGAAACCTTGCCAGGCACCAATTAATGCTCCTAAAAGTAAGCAAAGTATAATCCCAACGGCCACTGGTAAATCCCAAGTTGCTAAAAGAACCCCGGCAATCGCTCCTGTAAACGCAGCTACTGATCCAACAGAAAGATCAATTTCACCCGTGATAATAATAATCATCATTCCAATAGCCAACACGATAATATAACTGTTTTGCATAATAATATTAGTGATATTTAATGGTGTAAGCATCGTTCCACCTGTGATAATTTGGAAGAATAATACAATACCAATTAAAGCTACAATCATTCCAAATTTCCGCATATTGTTTACGATCAAAATCTTTAAGGCTTCCATCTTTAAGCCCTCCCTAATTCCGTCATATAAGTCATCAATGTTTCCTGGTTCGCTTCTTCAATCGGAACTTCACCTGTTATCTGGCCTCTGTTCAAGGTGTAAATTCTGTCACACATCCCTAGTAATTCAGGTAACTCTGAAGAGATAAATAGGATACTTTTACCCTTCTCCGCCAATTCATTTATAATTTTGTATATTTCGAATTTAGCTCCAACATCAATTCCTCTTGTTGGTTCATCTAAAATGAGGACATCGGGCTCAGTATGTATCCATTTACCTAATACAACCTTCTGCTGATTTCCCCCACTTAAATTACCAACCTTTTGTTCAATAGAAGGAGTTTTTACATTCATTCTTTCCTTTAACTCTTCAGCCTTTTTCACTTCATCATGCAGATTTAGTACTTTTGCTTGTGAAATCGATGTTAAATTAGCCAACGTTAAATTTCGACGAACACTTTCTTCTAAAATCAAGCCATATTCCTTTCTATTCTCAGATACATAAGCGATACCGTTTTCAATGGCCTTATCGACAGTTTTTACACGAATTGATTGACCATCTTTAAAAACCTCACCAGAAATGTTCTTTCCGTAAGTTCGACCGAATAAACTCATCGCAAATTCTGTTCTTCCTGCTCCCATTAAGCCTGCTAAACCTACAACCTCCCCCTTTTTTACATGGAGGTTCAAATCACTAATTAATTTTTTGGAAGCCGTAATGGGGTGGTCGACCTGCCAGTTCTTCACTTCAAAATATACATCGCCAATTTCTGCCTTTCGTTCGGGGAATAATTGGCTTAAATCCCTTCCTACCATCCCTTTTATAATGACGGGCTCCGTCACTTTGTCTTCTTGAACGGATAATGTATGCACCGTTTGACCATCACGCAAAATCGTTAAACGATCAGCAATACTTAACAATTCTTTTAGCTTATGTGAGATTAAGACAGAGGTAATTCCTTGCTTTTGAAACTCCCTCAACAAGTTTAATAGATTCTCACTATCTTCTTCATTTAAAGAGGAGGTCGGCTCATCTAAAATAAGTAGCTTCACTTCCTTAGACAAGGCTTTCGCAATCTCTACCAATTGCTGTTGTCCTACTCCGATATTTTTTATCTTTTCTTCAGGATCAACACGCAAGTTCACTTTCGCTAATAATTCTTTTGTTTTTAAAATCGTGTCACGCCAATTAATAATTCCCTTTTTCGCTTGTTCATTTCCTAGGAAAATATTCTCGGCAATTGAAAGCTCAGGAATTAACGCGAGCTCTTGATGAATGATGACAATGCCTTGTTTTTCACTATCATTTATATCCTTGAACTGACATAACTCATTCTGATAAACAATATCGCCGTCATAACTCCCATAAGGATGGACACCACTAAGAACTTTCATTAATGTTGATTTTCCTGCACCATTTTCTCCAATTAATGCATGAATTTCTCCATCCATCACTTGAAAATTTACATCATCTAACGCTTTTACACCGGGAAAGCTTTTATTGATATGTTTCATCTCTAGTATGATTTTTTCCAACCTACTCACACCTTTCCATCTTTAAAAAGGAAGGAAGATGGCTTAGAACGTCAACTAAGCCATCTCTCATTTATCACTTACTGAAGATCATCCTCTGTATAGTAACCGCTTTCAACCAGAACCTCTTCATAATTATTAACATCAACGGAAATCGGTTCTAATAAATAAGAAGGGACTACTTTCGCTCCGTTGTCATACGTTTCCGTATCATTAATTTCTGCTTCTCCATCTTGCAAAATAGCATCAGCCATATTTACCGCCTGTTTGGCTAGCTCTCTTGTATCTTTAAAAATCGTCTGCGTTTGTTCACCAGAAATGATATATTTCACAGATGACAATTCAGCATCCTGTCCCGTGATAACCGGCATCGGCTTACTATCTGTCCCATAACCGACAGAACTTAAGGATGAAATAATACCACGACTAATACCGTCAAATGGTGAATACACGACATCAATATCCTCACTGGCATAATGGGCACTTAATAAATTATCCATTCTTTCCTGTGCTAATGCCCCGTCCCATCTTAAAGTTGCACCTTGTTCAAAATTCGTTTGACCACTTCGAACTACTAATTGTCCTTCATCAATATAAGGTTGTAAAATCGACATAGCCCCATCCCAGAAGAAATAAGCATTATTATCGTCAGGCGATCCGCCAAAAAGCTCCATATTAAATGGCCCTTCACCATCAGCCAAACCTAAGCTTTCCTCAATATATTGACCTTGTAAAACACCAACCTCATAATTATCAAAAGTGGCATAATAACTAACATGTTCACTGTTCATAATTAATCGGTCATAGGCTACAACAGGTATATTAGATGCTTCTGCCATTTCTAATACACTCGTTAGTGCCTCACCATCAATAGAAGCAATGACAAGAAGGTCCACACCTTGTGTGATCATGTTTTCAATTTGTGATACCTGGGTTTGAACAACATCCTCGGCATATTGTAAGTCCACTTCATAACCGAGCGCCTCAAATTCAGCTTCCATATTCTCGCCATCTTTAACCCAACGCTCTGATGATTGTGTTGGCATAGCAAGACCAACCTTATAACCATTCGATTCACCGCTTCCCGTCGAATCACTTCCACAAGCTGCTAAAGCGAATAAGCTCAATACCAGGATGACATACCATATGTTTTTCATAAATCATTCCCCCAATTATAATTAATAATGATATAAGAATACGCTTACAACATTAGGTAAACTCTCTATCTACCTCCTTAAAGTCTTTGTTCCGGAATGTTCTACTTCATACATCAGGTGTCTCAACTTATACGTACAAGATTCTGTTTTTATTATATATCTAATTACATTTACCGATCAATACTATTTAACAAATTTTCTGATAAAAATTGCGTTAGCCTGATTAAACTCAGATTATAAAGCCTAATTTCCTTCCTTATTCACTTATCCTGTTGATATTAACCCAAAACTTGTACGTTCGTATTTTCATATCTCCTTAATTGAAAGGAAAATAAAATAACCCACTCACTCCAATCGAAGAAAGCCCGCTGATACTTTATCTCTAAAATATCAGCGGACTTTCTATGATCGTTCTGCCAGAATTCTTTTATTCTGGCGTTACTTTTTGTCTTATCTTGCAACATAAGCTACCTTTTTGCGAGCTAGTGTTGCTACTTCTTTTCTTGCACTCGGCACAACGCAATGATTATTCTCACCAGTCCTAATCCTACTTCCCGTCCCTTCATCCAAAAAGAGGTCCGCTAAGTTACCATATCCATTTACTGACTAAATTCATTCTACTAACCTATTATTAATCCTACAAACACAATGATAATCGTTAGTGGAACGATATATCTCATGAGGAAAATCCACGTATTTAACCAATTTGACGATAAAGAGTTTCCTGCTCGGAATTGGCTCTTCACAAGCTGTTTATCCATTTTATAGGAAATAAACAAAGCAATGAGTAAACTACCAAGCGGAAGCATGATATTACTGACCAAATAATCCGTTAAATCAAATACATTCATCCCAAATAATTCTACATTTTCAAGAATACCAAATGATAAGGCAGCTGGAATTCCTGCAAAAAAGACGATCATTCCAGAAACCCAAGCAACTTTTATTCGGGAACGTTTTTTATCTTCTGTAAAAGCCGAAATAATGATTTCTAATAAACTGAATGAAGAAGTTAACGTTGCAAATAAAAAAAGCAGTAAAAAGATGGCGAGAAATACTTCCCCAAGTGGCATTTGTGAGAATGCGGAAGGAAGAACGATAAACAATAATCCTGGCCCCTCTGCCGGTTCAAGTCCAAACGCAAAAACAACTGGAAAAATCGCCAAACCTGCCAAAATAGATACAAAAATATTCATCACTGCAACCGATGATGCGGCTTGCGGAATACTTTCTTTTTGATTTAAATAAGAACTATATGTAACCATACAAGAAAAACCAACAGCTAAAGAGAAGAAAGATTGTCCTAATGCATAAAGCACTCCTTCACTTGTCATTAAAGAGAAGTCTGGATATAAGAAGAAACGAACTCCTTCCATTGCTCCATCTAAAGTTAATGCACGAACAACAAGAATTATAAAGAAAATAAAAAGCAAAGGCATTAAATACTTATTTGCTTTTTCAATTCCATTTTTAATACCAAAGGATAGGACAATGACATTCAAAATTAAGAAGAGAGCTAACCCTACTAAACCCATCCATGGCGAGGCTGTAATCTGGTCGAATAGCTGACCATAATTCGCATCTGCCGAGATGACATTTCCGGTAACTGCAAGCCCTGAATATAGCATAATCCAGCCGCCTACAACACTATAAAAAGACAGTAATAAGAAACAGCCAACGACACCTAGTCGTCCAACATGTACCCAAAAGCTATTTGGAGCAAGCTTTTTATACGCTGAAACCGCTTCTTTTTTCGCCCCTCTTCCTATGATAAATTCTGATACTAGCATAGAAAGGCCAATAAAAACTGTAAACACGATAAACAAAATTAAAAAAGCACCGCCGCCATTCATTCCAGCAACATACGGGAACTTCCAAATTGCTCCTAAACCAATTGCTGCACCTGCTGTGGCTAAAATAAAGCCAAACTTAGAAGACCATTGCTCTCTCGTATTCTCCATAGTCCACCTCACATTCTCCTGACTCAAGAGAGGGTTGAGTCAGGAAATAGATTGATAGATTCATTAAATCTCTGTCCTTAAATCCCATAACTCAGGGAAGAAACGCTGATCGAGAACACGTTTCAAATAATTGACACCAGAAGATCCCCCTGTACCTACTTTGAAACCGATAATTCTTTCAACCGTTTTCATATGACGGAAACGCCATTGCTGTAACCAATCCTCAATATCGACGAGCTTTTCACCGAGCTGGTATAAATCCCAATATTTATCTACATTACGATACACTTCTAGCCAAGAATCTTTTACAGAATCATCTGGCTCATAAGCTTTCGTATAATCGCGATTTAATAGCTGAGGGTTAATCGGAAGGCCCGCTTTTGCTAAGGCTTGAATTGAAACGTCATATAGGCTAGGTGCTTCATAAGCTTTGACAAGCATTTGATGTAACTCTTCATCCTTCTCGTAGATTTTTAAAATATGGCTCGTTTTGTAACCTAATGCAAATTCAATAAGTCGGTATTGATAGGATTGGAATCCTGATGCTTGTCCGAGTGAATCACGGAATTCCATATATTCTGCAGGTGTTAACGTCGATAAGACATCCCACCCTTGAATAATCTGTGATTGAATCTTTGAAACTCGTGCTAGTTGTTTAAAGGATGTCTGCAAATCACCTTTTTGAATGGAGTCAATGGCTGCTGTTGTTTCGTGTAAAATGAGTTTCATCCATAATTCACTTACTTGGTGTATAACAATAAAAAGCATTTCATCATGGTGGTCAGATAAACGATTTTGACCTGATAAGATTTTATCCAGATTTAAGTACTCACCATATGTCATATTATTTTTAAAGTCCGTATGAATTCCCTTTTCATTCGTTGCTGCTTTGTTTTGATGTGTTTGTTCGTGGTCACTCATCATTAAAAGCCTCCTTTTGTATGAAAGTTTACTAAAGCTCATGTGCTCTTCTTCGAAGATCGCTACGGGAATGGGGGGCACGCTTTCCGCAGGTGGCGCTGAGCTAACTTGCTATCGCAAGTGGATCTCAGCCGGCCCTTCCCTCCTGCAGGAGTCGGCCTCCCCATTCCCTCCGCTCGGGTTGGTGCAGGCTTCGTGGTTCGTACACTTCTTATACAAAACAATTGAATGAAAAGTAATAAAAACTAACAAACCAAGAAGCAATGCATACTGAACAAAATGCCACCAAATAAAGAAACTAAAGCAAATTAAACGAAATGCCACCATTCGAAGCACAAAACCCTACTTTGACTTTTGTTGGTGGCGAAGTGAATCGTGCTTCGCCATGTGCTTTTTGTATGAAAGTTAGTGCGAACATGGTGCACTACTCGTCTCTACCGGAAATTATGCTCCGCTGGGTTAAACTAAATTCTTAAGTTCAGAATCAATCTTACAGCATGCATTAAATGAACCAGAACAAAAATTATAGTGAATGAAGATCCAAAAAGCTAAGGGCAGCCCCCATTTCATTTGTTGGTAATGAGTTGTTTCAGCAGTCATCATAGAAGTTTTTATGAAAATTGATTAGTGGCGATAGTTGACGCCTTAATGTTAGCTGGTTATCCAGCTTGTGAATGGAGCAAGTCCCCCATGATTTGCCGTTGGGGGATACGGCTTTATAGCGGTCGTATGACGGCTCTTATTGGACTTCCGTCTGCATCCTTAAGTGGTAATGGTAAGCCGATGAACTCATACTCACCTTGCTCTACTTGGTCAAGCATGAGATTTTCAACGATATGGATGCCAAACTTGTCTAATGAATGGTGTCCCTCTAATTCCTTGCTATCAAGAGGGTCAACCGATGGAACATCTACGCCTATGAGCCTAATTCCGATATTAGAAAGATAGGCCGCCCCACTCACTGTTATATAAGGAATATTCTTTGGAAAAACGTCAGGATTATTGGGAATAGACGTTTTTAAAAGAAGCCTGGTCACGCCTACTAGATCGAAAGCTTTAAAGACAGCTTCATCAAACGCCTTATAAGCAGAGACATCTATTACTTTGGCCTTTCCAATAAATACGTTGATATCTAAATCAAGAATTTTATTTCCATCATTCTTATAATGAAAGGGTGCATCAACATGAGTTCCTGAATGTAGACTCATCGCCATCTGTCCAATGTTAACAGAACCCGTTTCCTCCTTCGAGTACGTTACTTGATAAGAAAAAGGTCGATCACCTGGCCAATGTGCTAAGCCTGTATGCAAAGTCTGTGATATATCTATCCAACTTTTTTCTCTACCTTTCATCAGGCAACCACATCGCGTTCATTTTTATATTTTTTATAACGTTCTTCTACCATTATATCCTTTAAGATTTGTACACTTCTCCAAACATCTTTGAAAGAATTATATAAAGCTACAGGTGCTAAACGAATCCCTTGTGGAGCTCGAAAATCCGGAATGATGTTCTCAGCTTTTAATGCTTTACAAATCCTTGCTGCTTCAGGGTGTTCTAAATATAAATGGCCTCCCCGTACAGCATCTTCCTTAGGGCTTTGAATAACAAAATCAAAGTCCGAAAGCTCAGCTTCTAGCAACTCCTTCATATAATTCGTAAGTTGCAGAGATTTTTCTCTAATCTTCTCTATACCGATTTCTTCAAAATAAGATAGTGCACCAATTAAAGGAGCGATACTTAATACATGTGGAGTTCCTATCTGAAAAGCTCCTGCATCTTCAGCATGCTCAAGCTCATGCTTCATATCAAACTGCTTCTCTTTTTTGGAGCTAAACCATCCAGCTAAACCTGGTTCCTTTCCAAAATGCTTCTCGTGAACAAATAAAGCACCCACACTTCCTGGGCCACCATTCAAGTGCTTATATGTACACCAAAAGGCAAAATCTACGCCCCAATCATGAAGCTCGTGAGGAATCGACCCAATCGAATGACATAAATCAAATCCAATTACAATCCCACGTTTATGTGCTTCCTCTGTTAAGAGCTTCATATCCAAAATTTGTCCACTACGATAAAGTACTGCCGGTAACAAAATTAACGCAACATCTTCAGTCATGGCTGCTATAATATCCTTCTCTTGGAGTGTTTGACCATCTCTGCTTTTTACTTGAATGAGGTGGTTATCTGGTTCATATCCTTTTAATTTCAACTGACTTTTTAACGCATAAATATCACTTGGAAAGTTAAGTTCATCTGCTAGAATTTTCGTCCTTTGGCCCTGCGGCTCATAAAAAGCACTTACAAGCTGATGAAGATTCGTTGTAGTTGAACCCGTCACAATCAATTCTTTTTCTTTTCCACCAACTAACGGAGCCATTTTCTTACCTAAATCTTCAGATAAATAAAACCAAGGATAATGTCCTTGTGTCCAACCGTCAATTCCAAACTGCTTCCATGAATCCAAAAGTTCAAGCAGCGATCGCTCAGCCCTTACTGACAGTAAACCCAACGAATTACCATCTAAATAAATCGTGCCTTGCTTCATATAAAAATCTTTCTGGTAATTTTTTAATGGATCTTCCTCATCACGTCGCTCGGCATATTCACATGCATAGAAAGCGTTATCATTTTCTTTCACAAAATTACCTCCTAAAACTAGTCATTCCTTAATTTGGATTGTATAATAGAAGTTGACATGATGTCAATGACATAATATCAATGAAATTCTTCCATATTAAACGCCCATGGTGAAGCAATAACCAGCTCCACCACCAATAAAGATGAAAGTGGTGTTTGACACTTTAACTGGTGGAACTTCATTCAATTAGTTTTTGTTCATTTTCATTTTAAATGAATAGTGTTAGATTATTTTGAGAACTTGAGAATTAGTAGTAACCCAGCGGGCGAGTCATGCGGAGACTCCAATGGGACCTAGTTGCAGAGCCGAAGTCCACTAGCGAAGCAAGAGTTCGGCGCTACGCGATTTTTGCGGAGCATGATTTTCGGTAGCGGTGAGCTCCGCATTTGAGTATCAACTTTCATATAAAAGTGAGGTGAATTGAGGTGAACAAGACTGAGTTGACTCCAAGAGAACGACAAGCACGGGAAACGAGGAGAAAATTAATTGAAGCTGGAAGGGAGATTTTTTTACTAAATGGTTTTCAAAAAGCAACGATCTCTCAAATTATCAAAAAAGCAAATATCGGTTATGGCACAGCCTATGTATATTTTAAAAATAAAGATGTGTTATTTATCGAAATCATGGAAGAGATTATCATTAAGTTTTATGAAGTTGCTGATTTACCTTTTGCTCCAAAAACCACGGAGAATGCGCACGAACAAATATCTAAGCAAGTTCGCCTATTTTTAGAGTGTGCGATTGAAGAGAAGGAAATGATGTTGATTGTCAAAGAAGCGATTGGCACTTCACCTTTAGTCGAAGAAAGGTGGTCACTTATTCGCGAACGCTTTATTAAGAGAATCGGTCTAGACATTAAATATGCTCAAAAAGAACAACTAGCAAAAACCTCTTTCCAACCAGAGATTTTAGCGCGAGGATGGTTTTATGCGAATGAAATGTTCATGTGGGATTGTGTAAAAGAGGATGAAATAGAGCTTGAGAAAATCATTTCGAATTTAACGAATATGTACACTGGTGGTCTTTATCAGTAAGGATTCTCATTGGAAATAAATAAACACCAAAAACATATGTACTTCAGTGATTGTCAGAAAGGAGACAAACTTTGGCCGAACATAGCTTTCATTTACAGGCAACCTGGCCAGGCTTACGTAATGACGTAGGCGAAATCAGTATGAAAAACCTGCAAACACAAGTCTCTATTCCTAAAGAAATGGATGGTCCAGAAATAGGAACGAATCCAGACGAAATGTTACTCGGTGCAGCTGCCACCTGCTATATCATTACACTTGCAGCTATAATGCAACGCAGCCAGTTAGATAAACACAACTTAACCATGACAGCAGAGGGAATTGTCGATGTAACGAACGGTGTGATCACTTACAAAAAAATCATCCACCGACCGATAATCACCTTAAAAGAAACGGCTACAGAAAAAGATATTAATCTTGCTCACAAGCTAGCAGCCAAAGCAGAAAAATCATGCATGATCAGCCGTGCTTTACAAGGGAACGTCGAAATACAACTCCTAGAAACCGTTACCCGAAGTCAAGAGCGGTGAGTCAAGGCTTCGGTGTCCCATTCACTCTTCCACCAATAATAAATACAGTAGTGCCTAACTGCTTAAACAGTTGGCACTTATTACAACTCCATCACCATCAGGAGTCAGCCGCACAAACAGGGAGCACTGTCCTGTTTAGGTCATCTATCGAGAGATGGATGACGAGCTAACTTCACGGCACAAACTATCGCCCCTAAGTACACTTTCATACAAAACGCCCATGTCGGAGCCCAAAAACGGCTCCGACACCAACAAAAATCAAAGTTGGGTTTGGCACTTTGACTGTTGGAACTTCATTCAATTAGTTTTTGTTCATTTTCATTTTAAATGAATGGTGTTAGATTGTTTTGAGCACTTGAGAATTAGCAGAAACCCAGCGGACGAAAACATGCGGAGACTCCCGCGGGACGTAGTGGCAGAGCTGAGATCCAGCGGCGTAGCCGATTAGCTCAGCGCCACCCCGCAGGACGCGGAGCATGATTTTCGGGAGCGACGAGTAGAACTCCGCATATTGCTTTTCGTACACTTTCATACAAACCCCATGAATTATCTCGTCAACTCTCGCATTCTATCTTCAATATTAGAAAAGCCCTTCGACAACGATGTAATCTGTTTATCTTGATTAGAAACTAGTTCAAGTACTTCTTGTAAATTAGTAGAATTTATATCCGTCATCGTTGCCCCAGCTTCAGCTTTCGCTTCCACTTCTTGCATCATCGCTTGTACATTTTCAATAAAGCTACGCAAATAATTCGTCTGTTCAGAGAAATTCTCCATGTAATGATCAACATTAGAAAAAATCGCTCGTACTTCTTCCATACCATCTCTATTTTTTTCAATCGAATCTTGTGACTTTGAAATCGTATCAGCAGCTAAAGAAATCTTACCTCTAATTGACATCAGTAATTGAGCGATTGATTCCGATGATTCTTTCGATGACTCTGCTAGCTTACGAACTTCATTCGCAACGACCGCAAATCCTTTTCCATATTCCCCTGCCCGAGCCGCCTCAATCGTTGCATTTAAAGCTAATAAATTGGTTTGAGCAGAAATGTTAGAAATAGCCTCAATTATCTTTTCAATATTTTCAGTTTCCGCATGTAACTCTTGCATAAAGATAACCGTATTTTGGATATTGTCATTAAAAATAGCTAGATCATGTTCTAATGTATCTAGTCTTTCTCGACTTTCTGTGTTCGCTTCCTTTGTAGATTCCACATAATTATGCATATCTGTTGCAGAGCGCGTCATATCGTCAACTTGATTATTCGTTGTCGACATTTCACTTAACATCTCCTGGTTTTGTGAAGTCTGTACGTCAAAATTATCAATCGTCTTCCTAATCGATTCCACAATATTAGAGGACTGCTTACTCGCAACATCACTCGTTTTATTTAATTCCTCTTGATAAAGACCAAGTGACTGAATCGATTCATTGACTCGTTTTAACATATCCTCAACATGCTCTTTTGCCTCTAAAGCATTTTGCTTTTGGATTTCATTTTCTTTTTGTATTTTATTATTAAAAATAGCTTGCATAAAACAAGATACCGAAACAAAACAAAACGTTAATATATAATAAAATAAATCAGCCGTAACCATATGTGGGAAAATGATGTCTCCCGCGGTAAAAAAGAAATAAATTAAAATCGATAATACCGTAACTAATGTTAATATATTTACTAATTTATCTTGATAGATTCCCATGACAGCTACAAAAAAATACAAACTCATAATATTAATCATATGGGGGTCTAACCATATTACAACGAACATAAAAATACCAATCACAACTAAATTAAAATATTTCATGAGTGGTGCCATACTTTGATCAAGCTTCGGTAAGTTTGATAATAAAGCAAAAGGTGCTAATACGCCATAAAGGATACCTAAAACCGTTAAAACAAATGAGATGGGGATTCCCATTATAAAATTTAGTAATTGAACGATCGTTATCGTTCCAGCAAATACAGAAACGACCCAGTTATTTCTACGCTTTAATAAATCAATATCCACTATTTTAATACCTCTTCTCTTAGTCCTGTTGGCTTTGTAAACCAATCATATTTCGGATCATGAAGGTTATGATAGACCTCTTTTAAATGAAATAAAGTCGGAATGACATGATCACCTTTATACCAGATCTCCTCTGCTACTTGCTGACATGGAATTTGGTACGTTTCTTGAAATGAACGAAAAACGGACGGGTCTGCGATACCAATGGCATGTGTGTACCCCTTCGTTTGAGCGTACTCTATCAGAAGACATAATATCTTTCTCCCTAACTTCCCTCGGTATTCTGGCAAGACAGAGAAGCTATCAATCTCTACGACTTTCATGTCTTTCATAATAACGGTATCAAACAATTCCCTAATAAACGGTCGTGTATTCCATTCATAAGGCGTAAATTCAAATGTTCCCCCAGGGATTTTATCTTCCGTATAAATCAAATATAAATCAGAACCAGGTTTGCCTAATTCCATTTCAAAACCCTTACCTTGCCAAGAGACTTCCTTAATTTGATGAAATAAATCTAACATATCCTTATTCTCTACTAGCTTATACATACAAAAACTCTCCCCTCTTACCACCCTCTGAACTATTACTTTAGGGCTATCATAAACCAACAAAAAAAGAACTATAAGCACATATGCTTACAATTCTCATTTTCTATTAGTCATAATTATAATAAATAGGACTATCAGATTATACAATAGTCCTATTTGATGTAATTCTTCTATATTCTATGACTTTCCCGAAAAAGTCATAGAATTTAGGTATATAAATGACATCGTGGTAGATTGACATAATTTTTTGGTTTAATGGGATATGATTGAATAAATAAAACTAACCCTTGTTTACTTAATTTACACCCATCTAAAGAAACGACTAGCTAAAAAAGAAGCAACCATAAACATCGTAGTTAACACCGATAAATGAAGGTAATGATCACGGAAAGAATCACCCGTCAACCACATTCCTTGCAAGACATCAACCGTATACATCAACGGATTTATATAGGTTATGTATTGAATAAATGTCGGAAAAATTTCAAGCGGCAAAAAAGCACCTGATAAGATCATCGAAAAGTTTAGAATAATAGCGGCTATCGCACCTGCTGCCTTAACCGTTTTAACGAAACTAAACAAAAGAAAGGCAATTGAATAAAAAGCTAATGCAGACAACATGGTGGCCACAGCAACTCCAGTTGGATTCGCCGGTAACGGTGCACCGAAAATAAATATGGCTGCAACAATACTTATTAGTGCATTCATAAGTAGCAGTAAGAACCCTAGTAACAAAAAGCTACTTATTAATTGTTCAGGCTTTACAGGAGTAACCAAATACCTTTTCAAAACAGCACGCTCTCGATATTCAACAACACTAGAACCAATTGTAAAAACAGCAATCGCCACGATAGATATACCAATTAACCCCGGTAAAAACATATCGACAAAACCAAACTCACCACCCATACCACCTGGTTCATTTCCAAATACCCAACCAAAAACGAACAAAATAATCAGGTTAAAGAAAAAAGTCCAAAAAGCAGCTTGCCAATCCCTAAAATATACGATTAATTCAGTACGTGTTAACTGAAAGACGGTATTCATCTTAAAACTCCCTTCCCGTTTCATAATGTTCGGTTATTAAGCTTATCTAAAAGCCACGTTAACTCTTTTAATGTGATTTAAAATAATCATTTAATGAACCATGCTCAATTCTTAAACCTTCAATCTGCCAATTCTGTTCTTCGGACCACCGATAAAGCCGCTGGATCACTTTTTCTACATCATTGGTTTTAACTTCAATGCTGTCACCTGTATGTTTAAATGTGAGTCCACTTACTTCTGTTAATTTCCCTACATCTAAATTCTCAGGCCTAATAAAAATAACCCTCGACTGAATATTCAAACCATTTATGATTTCTTTAGGTGTATCTACCGTTAATACTTTACCTTTTTCTATTAATGCCACTCGGTCACATAAGCTTTCAGCCTCTTCCATATAATGAGTTGTTATGACAACGGTCTTTCCTTGTTTTTTAAAGTTCTGAATATATTTCCACACAATATGTCTAATACCCGGATCAAGCCCCGTGCTAGGCTCGTCTAAAAAAACAATGTTTGGATTATGAATAACGGCTATTGCAAGAGATACCTTTTGTTTTTGACCACCCGATAACCGTTTAAAATATTGGTTTAGCAAGGGGGCTAATTCAAACTCTTTCACTAACTCCTCAATTGGTAAAGCTTCCTTATAAAAAGAGGCAAACAATCGCAATAGTTCTTTTACCTTTAAATGATGATGAAGACTTGTTGCTTGCAATTGCACCCCTATCTTTTCTTTAAACGCCCGACTGGTCAGAGCATCCATTCCCATCACCTTGACCTCACCTTGATCGGGCTGATGGACACCCTCCATCATTTCTAACAAGGTCGTCTTCCCTGCTCCATTATGACCGAGAACTCCAAATACCTCTCCCTTACGAATCGACAAGGAAACACGTTCGACCGCTATAAGTTCTCCATATGTTTTTCTTACATCTTTTAGCTGAATAACCTCCAACACGTTCACCTCCACTTATTCTGACCCCTAGCTCTATAGTACTGATAATCAAAAGTTAAATAAAAGTAGTTAATTTTTCAATAAAAAAGCACAACTAAACAAAAAACTCTTAGCTGATTTTAACTAATCGTTTCAGCTAAGAGCTTTTTTATAATAATAGGCTGCCTTTTTATAGAAACGTATACTTACGTAGTAGTCTCCTAAGCGAGTGGCAATCTCAGTAACTAGTTTTCTATTTTTTGACTTTAAAGCAATGTCTAGCCCTTTCTTTAATTCACCTTCAAACTTTTCAACATCTCCTCTCTTCCAAAAAATATCTGCCTTAATCTTATGTAATTCAGATAAGATATAATTCATCTTATATGTTTCTGCTAATTCAAATGCTTGTATTAAATATGTATAGGCTAAATCCCAATGTTTCTTTTCAATATAAATCAAAATCATATGTTTAATCGTATAAATTCGTGTGACTGTCTTATTCGTGCGTAAGTCTTGTTCATAAATGTGAAGTGCTTCATCAAGTTTACCCTGTTCCTGATAAATTCTAGCAAGATTATATTGAATCATTTGTCCATAATTCTCACCATTGCTACCAACCGTTTCTTCACCTAATACTTCCTTTGCACGCTTTAAATAGTTTAATGCTTCCTGGAATTCTTTCTTAATCATATTTTGAACTGCTAACGTAATTAAGGTACGTCCCATTTCTATGTGATCCTCAATTTCTTCAAATAATGATAACGCTTTTTGAGAATAGAGAATACTTGTCTCCACATCTGGAAGCACGCGTTGCTTAATTATGCTCATATTATAATAAGACTTACCAAGTTGTTTTTTATCTTCTACATCAACTACTTGGAGGCATTTCGTATAATAATAGTCCGTCTGAGTATATTCTTGCTTTCTGTAAAAGTAGAATCCTAAACGCAAATAAAGTTCATAGTCTTTTTCGGTTCCAAATTGAATCATATTATAAGCGACTGCATATAATTCATCTGCTTCATGTAGTAAGTGCTTGGACGTATAATATCGAAGCAATAATAAAAAAATATCTGCCGTCACTTCTGGAGAAAGGAACTCTAATAAAACAACTCTTAAGTAAGCCACCTCATCTTTTGAGGGCAATTCTTTCTTCTTTATTCGGCATACATCAGCCTGTATACGCTTTTCTAACTCATGATGGTTCACAGTTCCTAAGAATGCCGTTGGAACTTGAAATCGATCGGCTAATTTCATTAATACTTTTTCAGACGGTTGCACGGTACCCTTTTCGATTTTACTTAGGTAAGCAGTTGAGCAAATATCTGTAACTAGCTCCTGTTGTGTCATCTGATGAAAAATCCGTAGCTGCCTTATTTTCTCACCTGTACGTAACATATATCCCTCCAAAAAATGATAGATAGAATATCTTTGTATTTTTATTGCCCTATTATTCAAATTAAACTAACCCTAGAGTCATTGCTTTATCTCTAACAACGAAGTAATGACCTTAGAAGCATAAAAGATCAACCTAAGTAAGTTATCTTTTCAATGATTTTAACCAATTTCTTTTAACCATTGACGCAATTTTTCTTTCGGAAAATAATTCGTCCCATTAATCTTTATATGTGGAATATCCGCATGATCCTGTATTAATTTTTTGGCATCTTCCTTTGATACACCTATATAATAATAGATTTCTTTTTCAGGAATTAACGAATACTTATCATCGTCTGCTTCATCCATTTTTTCTATAAATTCTTTGCTTGTGGATTTTGAAAATTCTTCAAACCATCACCGATAAAATAACCAAATGCCGCGATACTTAATGCGATAAACAATACTCCTATGCTGATATCCACTACAAGACCCTCCCTCTCATTCACTTCTTTCGTGAGCACGATGTGTATCACGAATATTTTTTTGAACGGTAATCGCTGCAAATAAGCTAAGTACAAACGACATACCGTAAAAACCCTTCTCACTTAAAATAATACTGCCCGCATTATACAAACCAATGCCCATTAACAATATCGCTATTATTAAAGCAACCCAGCTCAAGCCATAATAAATATTTGTAACAGGTACACCTTCATCCTTATCCCTTACCGCTTTTTGTAAGGAAACGGCGGCATATAGACCAAATATTAAAAGGGCAAAGTAATAACCTTTCTCGTTTAATTCCATCGTTGCATTAAATAATCCAATTAAATAAGCACCTACACCAACTAGTAATGCTGCCCATGACGCACCTTTAAAAGCTGCGGTTGGTTCACCATCTTTTCTTTCCATTTTATTTTTCGTATCAACCGTTTTATTTTTTCGAATAATTAAATCTTTATCTTCAGACATCTCTACTCCCCCCACTTCAAAAATTTATTCAAGTAACTTATATTATATAGAAATTTCTAACAATTAGTCTAATCTTTTCTTGATTTCCCATTAAAAAATCTCTCTAAAACTCATTTGTCTTAGTGAGAAATTAATTAGAAATATATAACACTTTTACCCTACCTTTCTTTCATCTAACTTAGCCTTTTGTTCAATTATCTTCTTTAAATAATATCGACATTGCAATCGTTGAAAGGATGATTAAAGAAATTTACCTTGACAACGTAAGACCCTCCTCATAACTTTAGTAAACTTTTGATAACTATCAAATAAGTTTTTCATGCTTTTTTGAACAAGTTACATTGCTTATTACAAAATAAGTCCTATAATTAAAATTAATGCACATATTTGTCGTTTAATCGTCTGTTCTTTTTAAAACTCCTAAAAAGTTGATTTAAGAGAGATTTAAGATTTAACCCACTAAATAATTTAATAATCACACGTATACTTATACTATCATGTTAGAAAGGTTGCTATTATTTATGATTAAAGTAAAGTTAATCAGTATTATATGTTTTTGTGTCTTGCTCATTGCTTGTTCCAATAATGAGCCAGAAGAGAATCAAAATGAAATAAACGAAGAGCACCCTCCTGAAGAAAATGTTCATGAAAATGAAGGAGAACCGGACAACCCTACAGGAGATGGCACTGAAATCGAGGAGCAAGAGCCTGAAGATCCTTCTATTTCAAGACTTGTGAATAAAGAGAATCACCTTGAGAGTGACTACGCTCCAACAGATTTAGTCACATTAGAAGTTCCAACCGTGTTAGAAGACCCTGAAATTAATCAGCTCCGTGAACCTGCTGCCAAGGCACTTACAGACATGTTCACCGCTGCTCTTGATAACGGGCTTGTTCTCCATGCACGTTCAGGGTATCGTTCCTACCAAACACAAGATGCTTTATTTAATAGATATGTCAGCCAAAATGGTGAAGAAGCCGCAAATCGTTTTAGTGCAAGACCAGGACAAAGCGAACACCAAACTGGCTTGGCAATTGATATAACGAGTGAAAGTGTTAATTATTTACTCAAGGAAGAGTTTGGAGAAACAGCAGAGGGAATGTGGTTAGCCGATCATGCTCATACATTTGGTTTTATCCTTCGTTTTCCAGAAGATAAAGAAGATATTACTGGCTATTTATATGAGCCTTGGCATTTCCGCTATTTAGGTCAGGAGCTTGCTACAGATGTCTTTAATAGTGGGCTTACTTATGAAGAATATTTAGAGCAAGGAGAATCATAATTGATGAATAGAACGAGAAGAAAATCAACATCACCTTTAAAAATATTACTGATCATTTTACTACTTGTTGGTTTTAGTGTCGGGGCTTTTATCTTTTTCAATCAGGAACAAGCCAGTGAAGAGACATCTGGAAAAGCTAATCAGAGCGAAGAAAACACTTCGAATGGTGAAACCGATCAGAATGAGGACGACGAGGTGGCACAAAATCCTTATCAAACTCTGACTTTAGCGGCTGTTGGTGATATTATGGCTCATGATGATCAGCTTTTAAGTGCCCTTGATGAAGCACAAGGACTTTATAATTTCGATCCTGTCTTTGAAGAAGTACAAAGTCATCTTTCGGACGCTGATGTCACTGTCGGAAATTTTGAAACAACAACGGCAGGTACTGATCAATATCCTTTTGCAGGCTACCCACTCTTCAATTCACCGGATGAACTAGTTGATTCACTAAAAACAGCTGGATTTGATGTTTTAACAACGATTAATAATCATACATTAGACACTGGGTTAAATGGAATGTTACGAACGTTAGACGTCATTCAAGATCGTGGTATTAGTACGGTCGGAACATATAAAGAAGAGCCGGATACTAGAGTATTGATGAAGGAAGTTAATGGTATTAAATTAGCCTTTATTGCATATACGGAAAGTTTAAATGGATTGGAAAATCGATTATCGCCAACAGAATTAGAAACACTTGTTAATAAAGTAGACAAAGAAAAAATGTCCGAAGATATTGCATATGCCAAAGAACAAGAGGCTGACTTTATTATTGCGATGATGCATTGGGGCCCAGAGTACCAAAGAGAAGCCTCTAGCTCACAAAGAGAACTCGCACAATGGTTAGCTGATCAAGGAACAAATATCATTTTAGGAAGTCACCCCCACGTCATTCAAGAGTCCGAGTGGATTAAAGGTGCAGGGCAAGAGCATGACACTTTTGTTATGTATTCAATGGGCAATTTTATTTCCAATCAAAGAAAGGAAACTCTCGACAACGAGCATACCGAGGATGGAATTATTGTAGAGCTCGAGCTCCAGAAGGATACAAAGTCAGGTGAATCCACAATTAATGCCATTAATTATACCCCTACTTGGGTGTATCGTTATAGTGACTCAGGTGTTGCGCCGTTCGAATATCGAATTTTGCCTGCGGAAACCTATCGAGAAAATCCTTTGATTACTGATGAATTTTTACCTCGTCTTGAAAGGTCTTATTATGATACGATGAAACAATTAGACCAACGTGTCACCCATTAATAACCTTAAGCACCATGAGTTATTGCTTTAAGCTGACTCCTGGTGTTTTTTGTAAAATTTCTTACCCACTCTTTACTGTCTCACTTTATCCCTCCCCTACATGCGAAAGACTTTAAAGTATATTTCCTATATTAGTTATAAAATTAAGCGGAACTGCAGAATATATTTATAACTTCCAACGGAATCTTTTAAAATTTTTTTCCCTTTTTTCACCCTATTCCTTCATATTTAATAATTCATTAAAAAGTAGCCAATGCAAAGATTTCCCATGATGCATGGTTTAATAATTTACGTTATAATCCTAGTTATCTCGGTAATAATTGGTCCTTACGACAAAACTCAACAGAACAAGCAGTAATCGTGTGAGAAAAAATAAAAATCTAGGAGGTATGCTTTTTGTCTGTGTTGCATTGGGCTACAATATCGCCCTTTTTATTTGCGATATTAGTACCTTTTCTTTTTAAGTTTGTGAAAAGAATTCATACAGGTTGGTTTGTCTTCATGCTTCCACTTGTATTATTCATTTATTTTCTGCAATACCTTTCCGTTACATCAAACGGTAATGTCATTGAACGCACCGTCGAATGGGTGCCATCCCTTGGAGTTAACTTTACTGTTTATATAGATGGTTTAAGTTTACTATTCCTTTTATTAATCTCAGGTATTGGTTCACTCGTTGTTCTTTACTCCATCTTTTATTTATCAAAGAGTAAAGAAAAGCTCAATAACTTCTATGTTTACCTCCTTATGTTTATGGGAGCGATGCTAGGGGTCGTTATTTCAGACAATTTAATTGTTTTATATATTTTCTGGGAATTAACAAGCTTAGCTTCATCTCTACTCATTAGTTATTGGTTTACTCGCGAAAAATCTACATATGGTGCATTGAAATCCATGTTGATTACCGTGCTTGGTGGATTCTCTATGCTAGCTGGATTCTCCTTACTTTATGTGATGACTGGAACATTTAGCATTCGCGAAATTATCGCTAACGTAGATTTAGTAACGGCTAGCTCACTCTTTATACCAGCCATGCTTTTAATCCTGTTAGGTGCCTTCACAAAATCAGCTCAATTTCCATTCCATATCTGGTTACCAGATGCGATGGAAGCACCGACTCCTGTAAGTGCATACTTACACTCCGCAACCATGGTTAAAGCAGGTATATATTTAGTCGCTCGCTTAACACCTGTATTTGGCGGAGCTGCGGAATGGTTCTGGCTATTAACTGGATTTGGACTACTCACATTAATTTGGGGTTCTATTTCTGCTGTACGCCAAAAGGATTTAAAGGGAATACTAGCCTTCTCTACAATTAGTCAGCTCGGTTTAATTATGAGCTTGTTAGGTGTCGGATCCGCTGCCATTTATTTCTCTGATAGCCCTGATCCTTCTTATTATGCTTTTCCTATCATGGTAGCGATCTTCCATTTAATTAATCATGCAACATTTAAAGGAAGTTTGTTTATGGCAGTCGGGATTATTGACCATGAAACTGGTTCTCGTGATATTCGAAAACTTGGTGGACTTATGACGATTATGCCGATTACATTTACCGTATCATTCATTGGACTAGCTTCTATGGCCGGTTTACCGCCATTTAACGGTTTCTTAAGTAAAGAGATGTTCTTTACTTCTTTAATACGTGCTCAAGAAATCGGTACTTTCAATATGGAAACCTTCAGCATCATCCTGCCGATTATTGCTTGGGTGGCCAGTGTCTTTACATTCTTATATTGCTTAATCATGTTTAGTAAGACGTTCTTAGGTACGTTTAAGCCAGAGAACTTTAAAGTAAAGGTTCATGAAGCACCAATTGGAATGTTAATCAGTCCTATTATCTTAGCTTCCCTAGTAGTCATCTTTGGATTATTTCCAAATATCCTAGCTTATTCCCTGATTGAACCCGCGATGCGTTCTGTTTTACCTATGTTGCTGGAACCTGGTGAAGCGTTTCACGTCGATATCTATATGTGGCACGGATTTAACACAGAGTTATTTATGACAATTGGTGTTGTCATAACAGGTATACTGCTTTATACCCTCATGAAAAAATGGGCGAATACAAAGTACTACTTAGGTGAACGTGACCCCCTTAACTGGTTCTATGATAGTTCTTATGATGGTGTCATTAAAGGCTCACAAGTCGTTACACGTGTACAAATGACTGGATTATTACGTGATTACTTTGCTTATATGCTTATTTTTATGATTATGCTTTTCACGTACACCATGTATCGTTATGAAGCATTTGCGATTGATTTAACTAATGTTTCATTTATTCACCCCTATATGTGGATGATTTTTGGCATCATGGCTATTGCGACCTTAAGCGTGCCTTTTATTCATAATAGAATGGCACTCGTTATCGTTGTTGGTGTGATTGGTTTCTTATTAGCTCTCGTATTTGTTGTATTTAGAGCTCCCGACCTTGCATTAACACAATTATTAATTGAAACCGTTACGGTCGTGTTATTTATGATTGTGTTCTACCATTTGCCTGAATTAAGAAAAGAAAAAGCAAGAACGAGATTTAACTTAGTCAATTTAATTATTTCAGCAGCAGTAGGTATCCTTGTTACCGTAATTGCACTAAGTGCCTTAGCATTAGGTAATGAAGCTGGAATTGAACCAATCTCTCAATATTACATTGAGAATTCTAAAATACTTGCTGGTGGTTACAACATGGTTAATGTTATTTTAGTTGATTTCCGTGGCCTTGATACGATGCTAGAAGCACTTGTATTAGGGATTGCCGCTTTAGGTATCGTTGTATTAATTAAATTACGAATGACAGGGAGGGAAGATGTGTGAGAAATATACAAACCAATGATGTGATGCTTCAAACTATTTCACGTGTCGTCGTTTATATCATCCTCATCTTCTCCGTCTATCTCTTTTTAGCTGGCCACAATAGTCCCGGTGGAGGTTTCATCGGTGGATTAATGACAGCTAGTGCCTTATTACTTATGTACCTAGTATTTGAAAAGAAGAGTATCAAAAAGTCTTTAAATATTAACTTCGAGGCGATGATTGGTGTTGGGTTAATTATTACAATTTTAACTGGTGTTATTGGTGTATTGAATGGAGATTCTTATTTAACTCAGTACTTTGACTACTATCAGTTACCTATCCTTGGTGAAACAGAGCTTACAACAGCCTTACCCTTTGATCTCGGTATTTATCTCGTTGTTGTCAGTATCGCACTCACTATCATACTATCAATTGCGGAGGATGATGCGTAATGGAAATTCTAATGGCCATCACTGTCGGTGTCCTCTTTATGGTAGGGACTTATCTACTTTTGTCTAAAAGTTTATTGAAAGTAGTCATCTCTTTAATGCTACTTTCACACGGAGCACATCTATTATTGTTAACAATGGCTGGCTTACAAACAGGTGCACCACCTCTATTAAGCCTTGAAGCAGCATCCTATACGGATCCATTGCCTCAAGCATTAATCTTAACAGCTATCGTTATTAGTTTTGGGGTCACTTCATTTTTGCTTGTATTGGCTTATCGCACATACAAAGAACATAAAACAGATGATTTAGACCAGTTAAGGGGTTCTGCAGATGAGTAATTTAATTATATTACCAATTATAATCCCGTTTCTAATTGGATCTATATTGATATTATTTGGGAAAAAAGTCGGCATTCAGCGCGTTATTAGTGTCATAACAGCTATCGGTATGTTAGGAATAGCCATCTACCTTGCTGTGGATGTTTATCAAGAAGGCATTACGGTCCTAGAGCTTGGTAACTGGCAAGCACCTTTTGGAATTGTGCTTGTGGCGGATATGTTTGCCACGATGATGGTGATTTTATCTAGCATTGTCGGCTTAGTTTGTTTATTCTTTGCTTTCCAAACATTATCAACCAAACGGGAGAAAGCTTATTTTTATCCATTTTACTTTTTCTTATTAGCAGGGGTTAATGGGGCCTTTTTAACAGGAGACCTTTTCAACCTATTCGTATTCTTTGAAGTCATGCTCATTGCTTCTTACATCTTAATCGTCATTGGTGGTACGAAATATCAATTACGAGAATCATTTAAATATGTAGTGATGAATGTATTTGCATCGATATTATTCTTAGTTGGTGTTGCTTATATCTATTCTGTTACGGGTACATTAAACCTCGCAGACTTAGCTGTTAAGATTGCTGAATTAGAACAAGTTGGTGTATTAAATGTCATTGCCGTTATCTTTTTAGTAGTCTTTGCAATGAAGGGGGGCTTATTCCCTCTATACTTCTGGTTACCTCGTTCTTATTACGGGCCACCAGCAGCCATTGCCGCACTATTTGGGGCATTACTAACAAAAGTAGGGATTTATGCGATTATGCGTACATTTACGTTAGTTTTCACGCATGATCCAGACTTTACTCATACGCTGATTTTAATTTTAGCGGGTTTTACGATGTTTTTTGGCGTACTTGGAGCCGTCTCTCAGTTTGACTTTAAAAGGATTTTATCCTATCACATTATCAGTCAGGTTGGTTATATGGTAATGGGGTTAGGTATCTTTACTCCTTTAGCGATTGCTGGTGCCATTTATTATATTGCTCACCATATTATTGTTAAGGCTGCCCTATTTCTATTCGCAGGTGTTACCCAAAAAATTACAGGGACAACAGACCTCAAACAAATGGGTGGATTGCTAAAAACACATCCCGTACTTGCATGGCTATTCTTTATCTCAGCAATCTCTTTAGCGGGAATACCGCCTTTAAGTGGCTTCTTTAGTAAATTTGCTCTCATCTTAGCGGCACTTATTGAAGAGAATTATATCATCGCGGGTGTTGCCTTACTTGTTGGTTTACTTACTTTGTTTTCCATGATGAAAATCTTCATGTATGCCTTCTGGGGTAAGCAAAAGCATACAGAAGAGCAAGCACAAATGAAGATTGGAAAACTCTTAATTCCAATTATTCCACTTGTTGCTTTAACAATTGTTTTAGGATTCAGTGCAGAACCGATTTTCCAATATTCACTTCAAGTTGCAGAACAATTGTTAGATCCTACGATTTATATCGATTCTGTTCTTAAGGAGTAGTTGCTATGGCTTTTCAAATTTTATTAAACCTATTAATTGCGTTCGCTTGGGTGAATTTCCAACATAGCTACACAGGTGTCGATTTTTTTGTTGGTTATGTAATCGGGGTCTTCATATTGTTTTTCTTACGTCGCTTTATGAAGTTTGATTTTTATATGACTCGTGTGTGGGCATTGTTTAAACTGATTATCTTATTTTTAATTGAACTTATCAAAGCGAATATCGATGTTTTACGCGTCGTATTGAAACCAAAACTAGACAATCAACCAGGTATTGTTGCTGTACCAACTCAATTGACAACAGACTGGGAAATTTCGCTCTTAGCTGCCTTAATTTCGCTCACACCTGGTACATTATCGATGGACTTTTCTAGTGACGGAAAACTTATTTATGTTCATGCACTCGATGTACCTGATAAAGAGCAAATGATCCGTGACATTCATCAATCATTTGAACGTGCGATTATGGAGGTGACTAGATAAATGTTTGAAACTATTTTATTTGTCGCCCTGATTACAACGTCAGTATCGATGCTGATCTGCTTAATCCGTGCCATTATCGGCCCCACCACATCTGACCGTATCGTCGCACTTGATACATTCGGAATTACGTTAATTGGCTTCATTGGCGTCATCATGATTTTGCAGGAGACACTAGCTTATACGGAAGTTATCCTTGTCATTAGTATCCTAGCATTTATTGGAACGGTGGCCATGTCTAAATTTATAGAGAGAGGTGTTATTATTGACCGCCATTGAGATAATCGTCAGTGTTTTTGTTGTTATTGGTGCTCTATTCACCCTTCTTGCCGCCGTCGGGATTGTTCGTTTGCAAGATGTATATAGTAGAATCCATGCTGCGTCCAAAAGTGCAACACTTGGTGTCATGTCCGTCATGATAGGAACATTTTTATTTTTCCTATTCGTTCATGATGAATATGTAGGTAAAATACTATTAACGATTCTTTTCGTCTTTATGACCGCACCAGTCGCTGGTCTAATGATGGGACGGTCTGCCTATAATGCCGGTGTTCCACTCTGGGAAAAAAGCGTTCAAGACGACCTCAAAAAAGCTCATCAGAAAGAGCAATAAAGTCGTTGAATTCAAAGAAGAAAAGTCGTAGGAGCTCATTTATGCCCTTACGACTTTTTATTTTCCTTTCTTGAACAAGCTCTTATTGCTCACCGATGATAAAAGCAGCCTGTTTTATATTCTCTTTTAAATATACTGGAATGGCATCATCCTCAACTATTTCAGTAGTAGTCATCCATATGAACTCAGCCACTTCTGTTTTACTTTTTCCATATGGTTCTCCTGCCTCAATCGTACATAAAAATACTACGTCTATCACATGTTCTCCTGAATCAGTCATAAAGGAAGAACTGATTACATACTTAGAAACGGCCACTTAACCCCGATTTCTTCAAAGATTTCCCTCTGCACAGTTCTTTCTAATATGTTTACTGTGTTTCCTTCTTGTTCACACTTGCCTCCTACAAGAGAAAGCATGCCAGCTGCATGTTCTTCCTCTTCACTCCTTCTGATTAATAGCCATTTACCTTGATGAAATATTCCCCCTTCCACATGAACAATCAATAGATAAACGCCCCCTAAAAAGTGTCAAAAGTTCCTATTAAGAAATTCCTAGAACGTTTATTTTGATGACTTTGAATCACTTTTTAATAACCCATAAACATAATGGTCAACAAAACGATCATATAAAAACTCCCCACTTCGAATACAGCCCTCTTGCAAAAAGCCTAACCTTTCTGGGATTGCTTGACTTTTTTTATTGCCTGTCGCGGCTCTTATTTCGATTCGATTCAGGTCTAATTCTCCAAAGCAGTATTGAATAATAGCCTTACAACTCTTTGTCATTAACCCCTTTCCTATATAGTCCGTTCCTAGCCAATACCCGATTGAAGTCGTTTTGTTTGCCCAATTAATTTCATGTAGTCCAATGACTCCAGCTAAAGACCCTCTGTACCAAATCCCAGCTTGAAACCCATTATTTTGGCTAAATTGTTTTAAAGAACTTTCAATAAATACATTTGAGTCCTTCACTTCTTTGATATAATCGACCCACGGTAACCATTCTCTTAATGAACTTCTAGATTCCCAGGTTAATTGAAACAACTCCTCCGCGTGCCTACTTTCAAATAAACGTAAACGAATATCTTCATTTACTTTATACTCAAATCCCATACTCAATCCTTCCTCTCTTCATATAAATGGTCCACCATAAAACGAATAAAACGTCTAGCTTGTGAGCTTTTCAATAATTTCGACTCTATCCACTCTAACTCAAGACTTAATTGCTGGATGAGTAAGGAGACACCCAGTTGATGGCTAGCGGGGGTCAAATTATTCATCACAGATTCCACTTGCTTATATACATGTTCCGACAGCGAACGCTGCAATGTCTTGATCCCTAACTGGGCACGATTTGGTTCATAACGATGTAATAAAACCTTCGCGAAATGTGGTAGAGCTAGATGTACCATTTCGACGGCCCATAAATCATTGCCTCTTTTTCTAGCTTTACTATATTGGAATAAAAACCAAGCTAGATCGTAGGTATGTGAATCAAACTCACTCTGAGATAAGTATAGATTTTGCTCTTCCTCAAAAACTTGTAAGCGATTATCCGGGTCAAAAATGACTTGAAAATAATCCTTTTTCTTAAACGTTGATTCCGTTACAGCGAATAAATCCATATGTAATAAATTATCGTACACGGCAATCATTTGCGGAGCTATAATAAACAGATCCTCATAAAATAAAATCTCTCGATAGGCTCTAAGGTGCTTGAGTCGACGTGATAAAAAATCATTGACATCCATCTCCTCAACTAAACAATAAAGATCGACATCGGAATATTCATCAAATTCCCCTCTACCAATGGAACCTTTCACAAAAATCGCTTTAACGCAGTCATCCGATTTTAAACTTGCAGATACCGCCTCAATCGCTTCAAACTGTCTCATCTACCTACCCCCTAAAAAAAGATATTACGTCAGAATACTACTTTTTTTGTGAATAATCAATGTTTTTTTCTTTTAGACCCTAGTACTTATATTTTTAGTGTTAAGCATTTGCGATATTTAATTGTATTTGTTGCACAACCATACTTATCTATAAACACAAGAAGTAGAGAATAAAAAATGATAAAACATGTAATTAATTGAATGTTTTATCAAATAAGTTTATGACTTTTTTTTGTTGGGAACAGTTTATAAGAAAGAAATTCTACAGCAAAATTTAAAAGGAGGGAAAAAGATGGATCAGAATCAAAAGAAAAACAGCAAAGATGAACAATTAGATAAATACAGAGTAGATGACAGTCAACATTTAATGACTACCAATCAAGGCTTAAAGGTTTCTGAAGATGAATTTTCACTTAAAGCAGGTGAACGTGGTCCAACGTTAATGGAAGATTTTCATTTTCGAGAAAAGATGACGCATTTTGACCATGAGCGCATCCCTGAACGAATTGTACATGCAAGAGGTTTTGCGGCACACGGTGAATTTGAAGTCTATGAATCAATGAAACCATACACGAAGGCTAAATTTTTACAAGATCCAGAAACAAAAACCCCTGTATTTGTTCGCTTTTCTACCGTTGCGGGTTCAAAGGGTTCCGGAGAGCTTGCTCGAGATGCTAGAGGGTTTGCTACGAAATTTTATACAGATGAGGGTAATTATGATTTGGTCGGAAACAACATCCCGGTCTTCTTTATTCAAGATGCGATGAAATTTCCTGATTTAATTCACGCTGTTAAACCTGAACCACATAATGAAATTCCACAAGCTGCCTCTGCACATGATACCTTTTGGGACTTTGTTGCAAATAACCAAGAAACGGCTCATATGGTCATGTGGACCATGTCTGATCGAGCAATTCCAAGAAGCTATCGGATGATGGAAGGCTTTGGTGTCCATACTTTCCGTTTTATTAACGAAGAAGGTGAAGCTCACTTTGTAAAATTCCATTGGAAGCCGAAATTAGGTATCCACTCTGTAGTATGGGATGAAGCTCAAAAAATCAATGGTAAAGATCCAGATTTTCATCGTGCTGATTTGTATGAATCCATTGAAAGTGGCAACTATCCCGAATACGAATTAGGTGTTCAGATTATTAGTACAGAAGACGAATTCAAGTTTGATTTTGACATTTTAGATCCGACAAAACTTTGGCCAGAAGAAGAGATACCTGTCAAAATTATTGGTAAAATGACCCTTAATCGGAATGTTGACAACGTGTTTGCCGAAACAGAACAAGTTGCCTTCCATCCTGGACATGTCGTCCCAGGAATTGATTTTACAAATGATCCTCTACTCCAAGGGAGATTATTTTCTTATACAGATACTCAATTAATCCGTTTAGGAGGTCCTAACTTTCATGAGCTACCAATAAACCGCCCTGTCTGTCCATTTGCTAATAATCAGCGAGATGGCTACGGAAGACATACGATTAATGTTGGACAAGTAAGTTATCACAAAAATTCACTCGCCAATAATGCTCCAGCACCCGCTTCTCCTCAAGAAGGAGGGTTCGCTCATTATGAAGAAAAAGTCGACGGGCACAAGATCAAAAAAAGGAGTGAGAGCTTCAAAGATCATTTTTCACAGGCAACCCTATTCTGGAATAGTATGAGTGATGCAGAAAAGAAACATATTATAGAAGCCTTTAGCTTTGAACTAGGTAAGCTCACAAATCAAAATATTCAGAAGCAAGTCATTGAGATGTTTACTAATGTGAGTCACGATCTGGTTCACGAGATTGCTCAACATATTGGTATGACACCTCCTTCACGAGGGGAATCTCATCATTCAAAATCATCTCCGGCCCTTAGTCAAGAAAATACGATTAAGACAGCACATTCTCGAAAAGTCGCAATTCTTTTAGATAAAAACTTTAATGGAAAAGAAGTTGAAGGGTTAATCAAAAAGTGGGAAAACCAAGGTGTTATTGGAGAGGTGATTGCCGAATCATTAGGAATATATAAGAGTGATGATGGCGTAGAAATAGATGTGGCTCATACTTTCTTAACAACAGATTCTGTCCTTTTTGATGCCGTCTATATAGCAAGTAGTGGTGTAGAAAATCACTCCTTTCAATTAAAAGCCTCTTATTTTGTTAAAGAAGCCTTTGCTCATTTTAAACCAATTGGTGCGACAGAGTTAGGAGGAACATTACTAACAGACTTAGACATGAGCGATTCCGATGGTGTTGTGCTCGAAAACAATATCGATTTATTCATCTCTCAATTTACAAAAGCCATTGCCAAGCACCGCTTTTGGGGTCGGGACGTTAATTAATCAAAAACAATTTAATCAATAACAAAGCAGGCTCTATGTTTGTTATTTCAATACAAGAAAAGCTTATCTGCGAGTTCATCGACAGAAAGGCTTTTCTTGTCTTGATAACCCTTAGGCTAGATTTCAAGCATTCTAAATATCGGTACTTACTGAATGATTTATGATTCTACCATTCTTTTTTAATCTGTAAATTAGGCTTCTGCTTTTGGCGCAATTAGGAAGGACAACCTATTCTGATATGCATTAATTTATGAATACCCATGATAATTGGGAGAATACTTATCACTAAATCCATGTTTCCCTTGGAACTCTGCTACCTTCACGTTCTTATTCTTGAATTGCATCATTAAATTGTCAACATCAAACGAATGCTCTTTCACAGTTCATCTACCTATCCGTTCTCTTATTTGCAAAGTTTTTTATAATTGCCATGATTAATGTTCCCTTATTTCGGATTATCCACGAAGAGACAGTCGATCATATGAAAGGACGTATTTTCTCAGTGATGGGCGTCATTAGCAGCTCACTTGTACCATTGGCGGTTATTTTATTTGGCTATCTTTATGATCGCGGCCTCTATTCCATTGTGAATTTCATTGCAGGCTTTATTGTGATAACCATTGCTTTCATTTATTATCAGCCTAGGAAAATGAAACAGAATTCGTTACACGTTTGATTGTGGCCAATTGTAGCAATTCCGTCAAAAATAGTTACTTTACGTACACGCTCATTCTACTAATCTTAATTCCCTTAAAGCGATTGCTATGCCATCATCCTTTGCAGCCCTGGTAATAACCGTCGCTTTTCTTTTCAGTCTTTCTGATCCATTTTCCATTGCCACTCCGACACTGACCACCTCTAGCATTTCTATATCATTATCTCCATCACCAAAAGCGACAGCATCATGAGCAGTTAAGTGGAAGTAATCGAGGACCGTTTGGATGGCCAAAGCTTTGTTTATATCACACTCTAACACATTAAGGATATACGGGTGCCAACGCTTAAAAGTTAGCTTTGGAAAAGTAGATTGATACTGTCTTTCTATTACTTCATCAGCAAATAGACACATTAGATGCACATCACCTTCAATAAATGTACGAGGATACTTCTCGATATGTAAAGTTTCTTTAAGCGCTTTTAAAACCAAATCATGACGAACCCCATTCATACGCAAATCACGTTGATAATACGATAAGGCATGGTTGTGCTTAATCGAATACTCATTGACCTCATTAACAACTTGTTGACTCATCACTACTTTATGTATCGTTTCATCTTCAATCGTAACAAGTGCCCCATTGGCGGTAATCAAATTTCTTATTCCTAATTGTGCTAACTCCTCACACATCGCTAACGGTCTGCCCGTCGCAGCTACGACAATAACACCTCTATCTAGTAATTGTTTAACCGCCAACTCTGTTGATTGTGGTATCCTACCAGTCTCATGATCGGTTAAAGTTCCATCTACATCAAAAAAGACAATTTTTTTTGTCATATATCTTACCTCCTTTCATTAAATCGTAGAGAGAATTCCACCTTCTACTCGGATTGCTGAACCAGTTACTGCGCTTGCCTGTTGTGAGGCAAGATAAAGAGCAACTCCAGCTATTTCATCCATTTCAATAAATCTTTCGATAACAGATGTAGGGTTATTTTTTTTTAATATATCTCTTTTCAAATCATCGAGAGCTATGTTCTCTCTAAGTCCACATGCTCCCTCCTTTAAACACTTCAAATTATTTTGAACTATTATTATTATTTCAAAAATATTTGAAATGTCAAGAAATTTATAGTAACTTTACATTATGAATACTAATAGCGTCTTATCCAACACACTGAAAACACTGCAAGACCCCATTCGTATTAAAATTATTGAAATTCTACATTCTGAGTTCGAAAGGAGAGAATTTATTTCTACAAAAGAAGAGGCAATAAATGGCTTTTGTCCGATGGATATTGCTAAAATTCTTAATGAGGAAAATTACGGGGTTTCGAATACGAAGTTGTCGTACCATTTAAAAGAGTTGAGAGAGAATCAATTCATTCATTTAGCCAAGGATGGTAAACGTCATTTCTACGTTTTAAAAAGAGAGGGTTTTGATGTATTATCCAATTGGATGAAGCAAATTTATAGTGGATGAAAATAAGAAGTTGTTTCGTATGGTGCGAACATGTCCCTATAAAAAAAGGACATGTTCTAACCTACTCGTTCGCGGACAGGTTAAATTTTTCTTATAATAACTTATGTGGTTATTACGTATAACATTGGCCCTTTCTACAAACTGAGCTACTGAAAAACAATTCAGTAAAGGTCTCATAAATTTTTGAGGAAGCCAAAACAGTTTTATTAAACTAAAAGTCCCTATTAATGTAAATTTAAACCAGTAAAACATGAACTGCTATTTTAATGGTTTAATCTTTAAACGAACATAAAACACATCGCCCCAAAAACAAACACTTAATCAAACCGTTATTCTTGTCCTAAATAACCATAGTAATCCCCCTAGAATAACTAGGTTCATGAGTAGAATAATAATAAGATGCGACATTGCTTCCGAATATAAGGACAAAATAGATAAATGAATTCCTTCTATTAAATATCCAAATGGATTAATTTCACTCAATATTTGAATCCACTTTGGGGCATTCGACATTGAATAAAAGGCTTCACTTAAAAAGATAAAGGGTAAAGAAATCAAATTACTGAACATACTTACTTGGTTAACATCGTTACTGATCAAAGCAATAATAAATCCTATCAAAGAAAACATTAAAGTTCCTAATATAACAAATATCATAATAAATAAGAGACTAATGAAGTCTAAATGAATATCAAATAAAATCACACCACTAATAATCAAGAATATTGAAATAATTAATGAAATACATACCCAGGCTGAGATTGTTGAAATAATAAATGAAGAAGTTTTAAATGGTGTTATGTTTAATAGTTTAAATACACCTTGCATTCTTTGCTGAAAAATGGTAAATCCATTGGTAACCATAGACCAAAATAGAATACTTACACCTATAACACCTGCCAATAGTTGGGCCTGATATGCAGCATTAGGAAAATAAAATCCTAAACCAGCGTATAGAGCCACTGGTAAAATAATTGAGTAGAACAATAAATATACATCTCTAAATGATGATTTTAATGTAATTTGAAAAGTAAGATTCATGCCTCCAGCTCCTTGCTATTTCCTAATAGTTCCATATATAAATCTTCTCCCGTTTTAACATTCCATCTTTCGTATAATTCTGTGATTGTCCCTTCACCGCTAATAATACCGCTTTGTATAAAAATAATTCTATCAGCAATCCCAACGACTTCTTCCATATCATGAGATGTAAAAATAATCGTTGTACCTTGCTTATTAAGTTTTTTTAGTAACTCTTTCATCTCCTTTCTAGATTTAGGGTCCAATGCAGCAGATGGTTCATCTAGAAATAATACTTTTGGTGAATGAACCGTAGCTATTGCAATGGCTAATTTTTTTTGCTGCCCCCCAGATAATTTAATAGCTTTTACCTTTGCAACATCCTCCAATCCAAAATCAGTTAACAAAGTTATGGCATCACCTTTAGACATTATCCTACCAAAAAAAGATGCAAATAATCGCAAGTTTTCTAGTGATGTAAGAGCTGGGAAGAATGGAACATCCTGTAACTGTGCACCTATAGAATTCTTAATGCCTTCTTCAACATTAACACTACCACTATTAGGCTTTTTTATTCCTAATAGCATTTCTATTGTTGTTGTTTTACCTGCACCATTTGGTCCTATAATAGCTATCATCTCATTCTCAAATACATCAATTGAGACATTATTAACCACTGTGTTTTCTTTCACTTTTTTTACAAGTTTAATTCCACTCATTATAGTTTTCATTACAATATCTCCTTTCTTCACAAATAACCAATATTGTTTAACCAAATTTGGTTATTTGATTAAAAAAATTTATTTTTCTTTTTTCTTTTCTAAGAAATCAATGATTTGTTCAATTAATTCTATTTGCAGTAAAAGCTGTTTGTTAATGTTTGAGAAAAGCATCTGAATATGTGGAGCCATATCAATGATAGCCTCTTTCTTTTTTCGGCCAACCTCCATATATTCAATTTCACTCCGTAACCTATCACGGTGATTATTTAAAGCTCTCAATGCATGGTCTTCATTAATCAAATCAAGAAATGTTAAGCTTGCATATAATGTAGTAGGGTAAGAAACAGAGCTCTTTTCTAAACTTTCTATTATTAATTGTTCTAGTTCTGCTGTTCCTTTAACTGTTAATCGATAAATTGCCTTTTGACGGTTACCATTGTTCTCAACTGATTGCACTTCAATAAATTGGTCTTTTTCTAACTTTTTTAGTGCATGATAAACTGAACCAGATAAGATACCTGCCCACCTATCAGCTCCTGATTGCTGTAATACTTGTTGAATCTCATAACCTGTCATACTCTTTTGTGATAATAAACCTAATACAGTTAATCTTGTCGACATATCCACACCTCTAATAACCAACGTTGGCTATTTTAGATTACCACATTTATTTCGTTTGTCAATAAACAAACATTCTAAATTGGCGATGATTGTTATATTTAGACTCTTATAGATAATTTAACCTGCTTGCAACCTTATTCATTAAAGTAAATCCGTTAATCCATCTGGCACTAATCTTAATTTCCCATTTTTGAAATCACTCATTGACTTCCAATACAATAGAAATGGCTCTCCATCATCTTGATAACCCCGTAGAGAGGTTTTTTCATAAAAAGAGTGTTCGACAAATGTAGCTTCATGCACAAAAACAATTTCGTGTCCAAGGTTTTCGTTATCTGTAAATATATTCTCGACGACTCCTAATAGATGAATATTTGTAATGTCTGCCCCTAGTTCTTCAAGAAGTTCTCTTTTTAAGGTATTAACGCTTTTCTCTCCATACTCAATTCCCCCGCCAATTGGACGATAATAATAGGATTGTTTTTTAGCATCAAATCCTTGAAAGACTAGAATAGTATCTTGTTTTCTAAAAATACCGATAGAGATTGGTCGAATATATCCTTTGTCCATCTCATCTTAGCTCCCTTCATAAATCATATTTATAATCAACATGCAAAGCTCATATCTTTGGAACACAGATTTCACTTTTCCTTTTCTTCAGAAAATAACCTTGCAATGTGTTGTTTTAGACTTAATTATCTTATTGTTGCCGAGCCCCGTCACTCCTGTATATTAATATTTTATTTCTAACTAGATAATTAGCTCATCATGTTATTTACAAGATGAGCAGCATCTAAACCAACTCCACAGATTAAGGAAGAGCCACGCTGATACTGCCATGGTAAACCAATAAAAAATAAGTTCTCAACTGGACTAATCCCTCTTTTATGTAATGGCAAGCCTTCACTCGTTAAAGCTCCTTCAATCCTCAGCCAATTATAATCTGACTTAAATCCAGTACACCATAAAATAGTATCAATTTCTAATTCGCTTTTATCAGAAAATATCACCTTATTATTAATTAATTGATCAACACGTGGTTTTACTTTTATTTTGCCTTTATTGATGAGCACTTTTGATTCATACCCAAATATAGGGTCTTGCCTCTTTTGCATGATTTTACCTTTAATCGTATCCTTACCTGCATGTAAAAACTTTAATTTGTTAATCCAATAAAAAATGCTTTTATTAAATAAAGTTAAGGGCATATATTTGATTTTTTGAGATACAGCTAAATACACTTCTTTAGTTAATGCTAATTCTGATGCAATTTGTACTCCTGAATTTCCTCCTCCTACGATAAGTACCTTTTTCCCTTTTATATCATTAATATTTTTATAGCCTGAAGAGTGAATATGTTTTATTTGACTACCTTGTAACGATAAAGGGATAAATGGATCTTTAAAAGCACCTGAAGCAATTACAACTTTTTTTGATTGATAAACTCCATTTGATGTATGTAATAAAAACATGTTCTTTTCTTTTTCAATTAAAGTCACTTGAATGCCTAATGCTATTGGTAAATTAAAATGTTCAACATATTGCTCAAGATAGTCAGCAACTTCATCTTTTGTTGGGTATGTATTGTTTTTGCCTTTCATTTTTAAATCAGGCAGTGATGAGTAGTCTCTCGGCGTGAAAAGTACCAATGAATGATATCTTGCTCGCCATTGATCCCCTACTCTCTCAGAGGAATCTATCATCAGGTGTTTAATATTTTCCTTTTTTAACTTTTGGCTTACCGCAATACCAGCTTGTCCAGCTCCAACAATTATGACATCATATAACATACAAATCCTCCTCTTTTCAGCAACATTCAAATTTACATTTGATTAATAAGTTCTTGTTTCAATCATACATTAATCAAACAAGCATTTGAATAATAAATTACCATATAATAAATAAAAGTGATCAAATTTACATTTCTCTGATCACTTTACTAATCATTATACTTTTTACCGTGTACTCGTCGCTAAACTGCGGAGCAATGCAATGGTCTCTTGTTCATTGATAGAATAATCCGGGTCAGCACTTGTTTTGACAATAATTGTCCTTGTCTTTGGATGAACATAGAGGAATTGCCCCCATACACCGAGGGCGAGGAAATCTTGATTATCTCTATACGGAACCCACCATTGATATTGGTATCCACTATCCCGCCCCGTTAATAAAGAGTCCTGATGAATCGTTGTTGATTGTCTCACCCACTCATTTGAGACTAATTGCTCTTCTTCCCATTTACCTTCCTGACAGAAAAGTCGCCCGAACTTAGCATAATCTCTCAGCGTTGCGTTAAATCCACAGAATGAGAAATCATTCCCTTTACGATCTTGACTCCAAAAAGCACGGTTTTCTGTACCTATCTGTTTCCAGATTTTCTCTTCGAAATATCGCGAGGGCTGCCTACCAGTAACGTTACGAATTAACATACCAAGTGCTTGAGTATCTGAACTAATATAGTGAAAACGCTCTCCTGCACCGCTCTCATTCTTCAATTTCTTCATGAACCTGTCCGCACTTTGATCCCATAATAATGCTTGATAAAAGATTTGCTGAATATCTGATTTCTTATTTGCATACTCCTCATTAAATCGAACGCCTGAAGACATTAATAAGACATTTTTAATAGAAACATCACCATAACCACTATGGTTCAGTTCTGGCACATATCGACCAATCGGCTCTTCTATACTTTTAATTAAACCCTCCTCAAGAGCTACCCCTACCATCGCTGACACCATTGATTTCGCGACTGACCATGAAGTAAAAGTCGATGTAGGCTTTGAGCCAAGTCGGTATGTTTCATAAAGAACCTGGTCATCTTGTATAAAAAGAAATCCAGTCGTTTCTGACTGCTCCAAAAACGAATCAACAGATCGAGTGTTTCCCTTGTATGTGTAAGTTAATATCTTAGAATCCAGGTTCTCAGTGAATTGAAAAGGTTGTTTCGATGGCTCTATTTCACGAAAAGGCATCACCTTATCCATATGTTGAAAGCGCTCCACACGTTTTGTTGGGTGAAACAGCGTCAGAGCTTGGTAATTTTGAAATACTTTATACGCTGCAAATGCCGAAAGTGTTATCCCTGCACCTAGTCCTAATTTTGTTCGCTTCTTCATTCATTACACCCCAACTTCTTCTGTATATGATTGCTTCATTTGCTTCAATTAATCTACGTTAATAATATCATCTATCGCGAGATAAGCTAATTTCAAGGCACAACCAATCATCCCCACGTACACTACCTAGAATCCCATTTACCCTTTTTATTATCCGATACCATCGCTACAACAGCAGAGACAATCGCAAACAACAATCCAGTTACAGGAAATATAATCCAGTTTATATGCCACTGACCGAATACAAATCCACTTAGAAGAAAAATAATAACAGCTAACGGCCAAATAATTGCTGCAATACTCCCAATAAATTGATCACTTTTCTGTTCCCTCTCTGTATAAATCACTTGATCCAATAATTTATTATACGAGCCGTATAAGCCGCCAAAATAAACAAAGATAAATACAGCGGTCGCAACCATAGCTAAGAGCAAAGCTATCCCATAAACTGGCTTATTTGAAAATAGGGTTAATTCGAGTATTAATGCAAGTGGTGATAAAATACAAAGGGCGACACCAATAATGATCATTGACACAAATGTTGGTTGAAAAGCTGCTCTCCCCTTTTCTAAAACTCTCTTCGCTTGAGTACTGAGCTCAAATTGGCCCTCGTTGATAAAGTCGTACTCTTTCATTTTCATTCCACTGTAAATGAATATGCCAACCGCAATCGCCACGAATACTAATAAAATCGTTAACCCTATCGTTAGCTTTGTACCATCAGATAAAACCAAAGGTAACTGAAGAATGAGTGTTAAAAGAGCGGAACCTATAATACATAGGAAAACACCAATACCTATCATTTTCTGAAAGACCCTTGTATCTTCTATATACGTATACACATCATCATCATTTAATAAAGGTAATGCCTCATGATTGCTTTGATTTAATCCAAGATCAAACTCCTCAATAATTTCATCAATATTTCCAAATTCAGAAATCACCACACCAATCGCTTCATTCTCCGACTTTCCTGCACTTTTTAATTCATAATATTTCTCTTCCATATTCGCCAATAATTCTTCTTTTAATTGGGTGATTTGTTGTGATTTCGGTAATGAAGAAAACATATTATCTAGGTAATTGATGATTGTATTCATGCCATTTCTCCTCCTTATTGAATAAACCGATTAATAACTTCCTTTGTGATTTCCCACTCCAAACACTTATCTTGATAATATCGCCTTCCTTTTTCGGTAATACGGTAATACGTACGTTTTTTTCCATGCGTTTCATCTTTATGGAAAGATTCTATATACTCGTTTTTTAATAACCGATTAAAGGCAGAATATAAGGTCGTTTCCTTAATGACATATTTCCCATCTGAAATTTCTTTAATATTCTTTGAGATTTCATATCCATATGACTCTCGTTCTAACAATAAAAAAAGAATAATGGTGTCATTATATCCACGAATAACATCACTGCTAATCAAATGAAAGCTCCTTTCTCGAAGGCCATACCTCTATGCTTTTAATTACTACATCTGCCATACTACGTCTGTCGTAGTAACTATAATTTACCATAATTACTACGACAGGTAAAGTACTTTTATATAATTATTTACAATTTAGGCGACAATTACAGAGATATCCGTAATTGTCGCCCTCCATCAAAACAAAAAACAGCAACTTTAGAAGTCACTGTTTTTTCAGGTGCGAAATGATTATGAAATTAAATTGAATACTCCTCCAATCTTTTCCCTTTTTATATTGTATTCATTGATTCTATAAAAAATTTATAAGTAACAATTAACCAGTCCTCCCTTATATGGAAGACTTTTGTTGTGCTATCGATTAACCCATTTTCACGTCCAAGCCCAACTTTTCTAAAAACTGAAAATATGATGGGCATGTTTTCGATACGCATCCAGGATCATTAATTTGTATGCCTTTCACTTTCGCGCCGATAAGTGCTAGTGACATCGCCACTCGATGATCGTCGTATGTTTTTAACATTGTCGCTTTCGGTTTACCTGGGTAGACCTTTAAACCATCTTGAAATTCCTCCACTTTAATTCCTAAGCGAGTTAATGATTCACAAATGACGTGAATTCGGTCGGACTCATGATGCCTGATATGGGCAACATTTGTTATCATGATTGGTTGGTCAG
The DNA here is from genome assembly GCF_028610675.1 of Alkalihalobacillus pseudalcaliphilus. Taxonomy (NCBI): domain Bacteria; kingdom Bacillati; phylum Bacillota; class Bacilli; order Caryophanales; family Bacillaceae; genus Alkalihalobacillus; species Alkalihalobacillus pseudalcaliphilus. The sequence continues at coordinate 25,988 of NZ_JAQQWS010000010.1, read as the reverse complement.
CAAATGGGGCTATAACAGCTAAAGTTAGAGCCTGATCAGACATCTCTCTCATCGAAATCTCAAATCCCCCTTTTAATTGATCGACACCTTCAAGTTCAATAAACGCCGGACCCTTCGTTACCTTACACCCCATCTGTTCAAAAATATCCACCATCTTGATATCAGGCTGTTTCGTATCATACGTTATATTTTGGATACGTATTCGCCCATTTGTCACTGCTGCAAGGGCAAGGAAATAACAAGCCGTCGATGCATCTGCTTCTAAATCAACCGTTTGTTGTTTATATAAAGATGGCTCCACAACCATCTCGGTTAATAAAGAATTCGATTGAACATGAGCTCCGAATTTTTTCATTAAATCCAACGTAAGATCGACATAGGCGTGTTGAACGATATGGTCGCTTATCTTTATAGTTGTTGTTTCTTTGAAATAAGGAGCTGCCATCAATAAGCCACTTATGAATTGACTAGATGTCTTACCTGAAAGGCTAACCTCTCCTCCTAACAGCTCTTTTCCATTTATGCTTAATGGATAGCAACCTTCTTTCCTCATATATGTCACATCAGCACCTACCTCACGTAATGCATTTACTAAGGGAGCAATCGGTCTTTGACTCATACTTGTACTTGCCTCGACTTCCCATGTTCCTTCAGTCGTAACTAACACTCCCGGTAAAAATCTTGCAATCGTACCAGCTGCCCCGATGTATAACTCTCCAGATTCCCATACGCCTCCCTTCCCTGACACATACGCTATCTCACCTTGAATGTCAATCGCCACACCTAATTTCTTTAAGGCTTCTATACACCAATACGAATCGTCACTTTTTAAAATTCCTGTTAGCTTCGATTCCCCTTTAGCTAAGGCACTTAAAATGAGGGCCCGGTTCGTTAAGCTTTTACTACCGGGTATCGTCATTGAACCGATTATTTTGTTTTTACTCGGAGAAATCGTCAGCTTCTTCACACCTTTTAATGGCGTCCAAGGGCTACGGGCTTTTTGATCAACATCATGTTCTTCCAAAATAATCACTCCTTCAAATCGATTTTTAATTCGCTATCTTTTCATTATAAATTTGATTATGATATAAATATAATTAATGGTTTTTACAACAGTTATAGGTGGTATCTATATTATGCAATTAGATCTGTATCGGGTGTTTTATATAACTGCATTGGAACAAAATTTGAGTAAAGCCGCTAAGAAATTGTATATTACCCAGCCAAGTGTAAGTTATGCCATTAAGCAACTAGAAGAACGATTGGAGACGCCATTATTCATTAGAACGTCCAAAGGGGTGCTGCTGACAAAAGAAGGACAAGTGCTTTTTGAATCGATTGAACCGGCCTTCGCCTTAATTCATAAGGCCGAGCAGAGGATAGCAGAGTTCAAGCATTTAAAACGAGGTCATGTGACGATTGGAGGTAGTGATTCGACCTGTAAGCATTATTTACTTCCTTATATCCAAACATTTCAAGACAGATACGCTGATATTCAAATCAAATTACACCATGGCTCTACACCACAAATCATCGAAAAATTAACAAATGGCTTAATTGATATTGGGATTGTCCATTTACCAATAGCTGAAAATCACGTACATGTAACCGACTTTTTAACGATAAGTAGTACCTTTGTCGTTGGGAAAAAATACAAAGAATTAGCTAACCAAACTTTATCGCTTGAAGACATCCTCCATTACCCGCTCATCTCCTTTTCAGAATCCAGCAGCTCCAGAAAATTTCTCGAGCAATTATTTCGTAAACAAGACCTACACGTGCAACCAGACATCGAAGTAGGTAGTGTAGAATTGTTAAAGGAATGTGCAAAAATAGGCATGGGGATAGCATTCGTCACGAAGGAATTAGTTCAACAGGAATTAGCAAATGAGGAATTATTTGAGGTGCATGTGAATGTAGAAATAGCCGATAGGAAGGTCGGGCTCATTACGCAAAAAAATGGTCCTTTGTCCAATGCAGCCAACAAATTTTTCAAGCACCTCAACCAAAATAACACAAAATTCAAATAACACGGTTTTTATTGCACCCATTATGGTGTATAATACTAAGAAGAAGGCATACATTAAAAAGACTGCTGGTGCGTGAACACCAACAGTCTAGCAATAAAAAGCTTCCCTTATTTGGGCGGTCAGCAAATTATGGGAAATAATCCACCGAATCGCTTACAAACTCAAGGGTGGATTATTTTTTTTGGTTAAATGACAGGACGACTACGATTAAGCTTGCAAATGCTAAGGCAAACATTAACGCTTCAAACACTGTCATACAGCACCACCCCCTTTCTACTGGGAGTGTGCCGACCACCCTTGAATAAGTTCAGTTTTTTTATTGCATGGTTATAGTATAGCAAATCCTAGAAACGGAAATCAGAATATTCTTTCTTTTAAGGAGTGTTTTTGTTTTATTTCTACTCCTCATGGTGTATAATACAAATAAGCAGGCATACATTAATAAAGACTGCTGGTGCGCTAACACCAACAGTCTAGCAATAAATAGCTTCCCTTATTTGGGCGGTCAGCAGAATTATTTGGGTAAATAATCCACCGAGCGTCAACTCAAGGGTGGATTATTTTTTTTGGTTAAATGACAGAATGACTACGATTAAGCTTGCGAATGCTAAAGCAAACATTAACGCTTCAAACACTGTCATACAGCACCACCCCCTTTCTACTGGGAGTGTGCCGACCACCCTTGAATAAGTTCAGTTTATTATTGCATAGTTACAGTATATCAAATCAACAAATAAAAAGCGGAATATTCTTTCTTTTTATGAGTGGTTTTGTTTTACTTCTACTCATCATGGTGTATAATACAAAGAAGAAGGCATACATTAATAAAGACTGCTGGTGCTAGAACACCAACAGTCTAGCAATAAAAAGCTTCCCTTATTAGGGTGGTCAGCGGATATTAGGAAATAATCCACCGAGTCCACATCAACTCAAGGATGGATTATTTTTTTTGTTAAAATACAGAATGACTACGATTAAGCTTGCAAATGCTAAGGCAAACATTAACGCTTCAAACACTGTCATACAGCACCACCCCCCTTTCTACTGGGAGTGTGCCGACCACCCTTGAATAAGTTCAGTTTTTTATTGCATAGTTACAGTATATCAAATCAACAAATAAAAATCAGAATATTCTTTCTTTTTAAGTGGTTTTATCTTTATTCCACCATTAAAGTGTATAATCCCCTCAATCATCTGTTTTCTCATAATACATGTGAACGGAATGTATCAAATAAATGATTCATAGTAGACCTTTAGATTCCAAATAGCGTTCCACTTCCGTTACCCTTACCCCATTATGTACAGTAAATAGCTCATACCTTCGTTTTAACCACTGAAAGGATCTATCGCGAATATGCGAATCATCGGCCCCGTGAATAATCGGTATTACTTTTGTTAATGAATCCAAACTTACTAGTGCTTCAAAACAATTTAGGTGCTCCAATTCCTTTTTGGTGCTATTCTGATAAGCATCCAACATCGGTTCTTTGAAGCTAGTTCCAAACCAAGAGTAACCTAAAATAAGGGTATTAGCAATATCAAAACGTGGGTCCGCAATCATCGCCTTTTCCCAATCTAATACAAACAATTCACCTTCACGATTAATCAATGTATTCCAAAAGTGAAAATCACCATGATTGATAGCTTCTGTCCATGACATATGCCGAAACATTTGTACAATAGTAATCTTGTTACTAAAGCCGTCCTTATTAGTTCGTACATTCTTCATCTCAATCGCTGAAACTTTCTTATCTGTATTTTGGAAAAGTTCTCCTATTGTCTTTAATAAGTCATCTACCAACTTGATAGCCTCCCGTGTTACCTGCCTTTTCATTTGCCTATCGTTCTATTAAGCAAATGTCTAAAACACTCAGTTAACACTTCATAAATATCGCCAATGCCCCATAACTCTTTTCTAGTTCAGGTGAATAAATCTCATAGGTGCCCTCTACCATTTCTTGCATCGTCCAACCTTCACAACCAAAATCTTTAAAATCGATATCCTTATACATATCCTTAAAAGTAGGATAACTTCTTAATTCGATAACTTGGACCTGCAATGTTTCATTATAATCGGGAACCTGTCTAAATTCAATCGTATCCCCAACCTTAATTTTTCGTCTCTTTTCATCGTTTAATCGAACCTCCACCATCTTTTCGCCATCTCTAATCAACTGAAAATATTCACGATATAAACCCATTTGATGGATCATTTCCCACTCACCTCATTTAAAGCAAATTAAAAGATATAACTAAGTTTAATTTCTTACAGGTCATTCACAGGGCACTATATAACTTATTCTTGAGTAAGCGTATATTCTTCTTTTAGCACTCCCATATGAATAATGTCATGCCAGTGGTTATTTCTAAATAAACTTTCCCTGCTTACCCCCTCTTTTTGAAAACCTATTCGTTCGTACAAGCGTATAGCTTTTTCATTAAAAGAATATACCTTTAGAGATATACGGTGTAAATTTAATTCAAAAAAAGCATAATCAAGCAGTAAACCTAACCCTTCAGCACCGTATCCTTGACCCCAATATTCTTTTTCACCAATATCGATAATACATTCAGCATTCTGATTTTTATAATCAATATTAATTAAAGATACGATACCAATATTCACTTTAGTTTCTTTATCAATCATAATATAGCTTTTAGATGTTTGAGATCCTAAAATAACATTATTTACAAAGGATTCCGTTTCATCTGAAGAGTAAACATCTAAATACGGACTGGTTGAATACATAACCTCTAGATTATTTCTCCACTTATGATATATTTGTATATCGTCCACAGATATCTTCCTTAAAGCAAGCCTTGATGATTCAAATAGCAATACATTCACTCCTTTTTTTGTATTATCACGAGGTCACCAACTCAAAATAGCCCGCAGTAATACTATCCAAAAACTTGAGCAGCAATGGCATATAATTGATTATTCCTCTTTGGCAAATGATCAGAATTCCTCACCATGATTGGTGGCGTATTAACCTGCTTGAACCCAAGTTTTGTTAAAAACTCTTCTATCTCGACGTTAATATCACCTGGAACATCAATTCTGAGTTTCCCTGAATAGTTCTGTATTAACTCATGGATTAATTCAATAGCTGTTCTGGAATCTTTGGCAACAACTGGACCTATTAAAAGGTTAGCGGAACCTATTATCGATAAACCAAAACCAATAATTTTTCCTTTATTATTCTTCGCAACCAAACAACTTTTTGATTGTTTAATTCTGTTGGAAAGTAAATTTGTTCTTCGACCACCAAAAGCAGCTGAATCTAATTGGATGACATCATCTAGATCTTGTTCAATATAGTCCTCAATTACTACATGTTTCTTTAATTGAACGGAGAGGAATTGATCACTTAAATATTTATGTACATTATCTATCGTGATAAATCCCAATTTCTTATATAGAGGCTTACCTTCCTCAGTTGAAATTAACATTATCTGAGTCTTTTTAGGTACAGTATCTATACATTTCTTAGTTGCTTCCTTTGCTAAGCCTAATCCTCTAAAATCCTCATGAACAATTACCATTCCAATTGAAGCAAGGTTATTTTCATATAATATGATTGCAGCACTAGATACAATTTCTCCATACTCATTTTTATGACCATAAATCTCTCCAGATAATAGAACTGTTTGTATCTCATTTTTGTCATAATCCCGTCCTACAGATGTAGAAAGATTTATTAATCCTAAAATATCAGACTCATTAAATTTCAATAAACTTAATTTACTATTAGCACCAAAAAGGTCACCCCCTACTCTCTTTTTATAATAATCTTAAATTTATAACTATTCCATCGATATGCACCAAGAGGTCAATAAAAAAGAGACTTCCCTTTATTAAGAGAAGTCACCATTAGGTGCGATAGTATTGTTCATTTAATCGTAGCTCCAATATAAATTGCTCTCCAATCTTCCCTACTTTTCTTCTACCAGTATCTTTAAAAGTTATATAAGTTTTGAGAGGGTATATTCTTGTGATTAACAGCTAAAATAATTTCGTTACAACGTTTAAAATGTATAGAATTCCCCTAATGACTTATTAACTCAAAGATCTTGCTGCCTTTTAATACATTACATAAAAAGAGCTTCCCTTCTTGAAGGAAAGCCTACAACTGATTGAACGTCTAAAAGAAATTATTAACAAATTGTTCCTCTGAAATTACTCTTAAGCCCTTTCTTTTAAGTAAGGCTGAGGTAACACCATTTCCAACAACTTTCTTCCCCTTAAATTCACCATTATATATCATTGAACTACCACACGATGGACTATCTTCCTTTAAAACAACGATGGTTGCATTTATTTTTTTAGCTATTGCTAAAGTTGCATAAGCACCTTTTATGTAGAGTTCGGTTACATCTTTACCAGATTTCTCAACCACTTTAGCATTTCCGTCTAGCACATCTTCTCCGTCTCCATCTACTATTTCAGCTGGTTCTCTTGGAGTTTGGAACCCTCCAAGTAGTTCGGGGCATGTAGTAACAGCTTTCTTCTCTTCGACTAACTTCCTTATCCTGTTATCTAAGCTATGTGTACCGTTATATCTTACATTTAATCCTGCTAAACAAGAACTGACTAAAAACATACAATACACCTCCTCTCTCTAAAAACATATTTGATGATCATTGTATAAAAATCATGCATTATTCAATCCACCTTACAGATCAACAATTTGGCTCGATTATCGAACATCGGTTAATCATTAATCATTGCCCTACATTAACATGCCTCGTGGAATAAGCATCAGTGTTTATATGACGAATTCTAGTTAATCTCAGTGTATCATACGTTTACATATTTCATCTAAAATTCCCTCTAACAATCAAATCGTTCATCGTAACCTCATTCCTGTGTTGTGTGCTTTCTAATACTTGGGACCAGACAAGATAATTATTTATATACTTAGTCGCAACACCGTTTAATTGTTGTATCTAATTTTTTTTGTTTATCATGTATATCTTTTTATTCAATGCTTATATTAATGATGTGCAATAAGAAGGGTGGCACTAAAATTGAATATACTTAGGAGGATTACAATGGGCATTTTGAGTGGAAATCCACAAGACGAGCCAATGCATTACGGTGAAGTTTTTAGTACTTGGAATTTTGTGATGGTCGCAAATAAAGATATTGCTGACACACAGGTTTTATTAAATCATGCGGGTGATGATGATTTAAAAAAGTTACTTCAAGAATCAATTGAAGCTGGAAAAGCAGCAGTAAAACAGGTATCAGAGTTACTTAAAGCAAATGGAGTGGCTTTACCTCCAAGTGCTCCAGAACCCCCCCATGCGGATTTAAATGAAATTCCACCTGGTGCACGTTTCCCTGATCCAGATATTGCTGCCACTGCAGCTATGGCTTTAGCAACTGGTTTAGTATCATGTAGTCAAATTATGGGTCAATCTATTCGTGAAGACATTGCTATGATGTTCGGGCAATTCCATCTTGCAAAAGCAGCTTTAGGAGCCAAGTATTTAAAGTTAACAAAAGAAAAAGGTTGGTTAGTTCCCCCGCCATTGCATCATTACAAAAGTGCTGAAGGGTGACTTTTAAGCTTGTTCATTTTTAATGGACAAGCTTCTTTCTAAGATTTAAAAATCCAAAATTAGGAAAGGAGGTTTTTAAATGTATTACTATAAAGAAGAACTTATAAATATAATTAAACCAGACAAACCCGACCCAGCTGCTGCAAGAGTACTACAGGAAACATTGGGTGGTCAATTTGGTGAAATGAGAACAATGATGCAATATTTTTTTCAAAGCTCCAACTTTAGAGGCAAAGATAAAAAATATCGTGACTTATTACGAGGGGTTTTCTTAGAAGAAATTGCTCATGTTGAACTTGTGCAAAGTACAATTAACGCCTTATTAGATGAATCTGGCGGTGAAGGTGCAGGAAATATCGCTCAAGATAAAGCTCCATTAGACGAGGCAATCAAACACGCTAATGCACAACACTATATCTCTGGAGCTCAAGCTTCTCTTCCTGTTGATGCTGCCGGTAATCCATGGAATGGATCGTGGGTTTATAATCATGGTAACCTTATAGCGGATTTGCTGAATAATGTCGTATTAGAGTCAACTGGTGTCTTAGAAAAAACAAGAATTTATGAAATGAGTTCCAACCAAACTCTAAGAGAAACGCTCGGATTTCTCATTGTTCGTGATAATGCACATCAAAATGCATTCGCAAAAGCTTTAGAAACTTTAGGAGTTGATTGGGCTAAGACATTCCCCGTACCTAATTACGATATCAATAAATATCCTGAATGCAAAAAATTTGTCGATTTAGGTTATCATAATGCACAATTTAACTTTAGATTGGATCAAACAAAAATAGCTGAAATTTTTCAAGGGAAAACACCAAGTAGAAATGGTGGAGAATTACATGTAACACCACCTCCAACCGGCTTCCCTGTTCCGCCAATGCCTGATTTGCCGAATGAACATAGTCCTGGGTTAGGGGATATGAACCGTTAATCATATTAGATAAAATAAAGATACTCAAATAAAAAGTTCTGCGTTTTTGTTAAAATACTTATATGATCCTAAAAAAGCTGAATGAATGAATTCAGCTTTTCTATGTATATATTTTTTCTTATCTATTATTCTCACACGAACATGAACGCCACCATTTAACAAGCGTCTGAGTTCTTTTCTTCCAAGATGAGTACCTGTATTCATTTACGATAGACCCTAAACTATTGTAATTAGGTTCTTATATTCGTACGAAAAGAGGCTTTTTCCAAAAAAATAAAAGTTAATAAAGAAGAGAGCGATAATATGGAGAAAGTAAACTTTTATAAACAAGAGGAATTTAGAAATAAAGCTGAAAAAAACACCGATTCATGAGCCTCCAAGGACTGATAACATATATTTTTTACCGTCAAATTGACCACCACGGCCAAACTCATTCGAATTTGTAAAAAAGATATCCGGAACAAACACAGCATCGATATACTTCTTTAAAACTCCTGGAAGGCTAAACCAGTAGATAGGCGTTTGAATAATTATGAAATCTGCTTTCTTGAATTTCTCAATTTCTTCAGATATGTGATATCCCTTTAATACATTCGTCTCCATTTCATTTGTACCGCCTCCCAATATTGAACTGTGTGTATGACAGATTACAATACAAAGTAGAATCGTTACAGATGATTATTATGATAATAATCATCATTTTTTTCGATAGGAGGAACTTGATGTTGGATATTAAACAATTAAAGACTTTCTTAGACGCTTGCCAAACGTTATCGCTAGTAATTCTTGATTTGAGTAGATACTCTTTCGAATGTTCAGCTACACGATATTCCAAATTGGCCTCATCTTTATATAGTAAATATGATATGATTAAACGTATAAAACTAATGCTATGTTATACCACATACCTCTTTACTCCCATTATGAAGAAAGGAAGTGTCCATGCCATGAAAAAGAAAATACTTGCATATTTATCTATCGGTTATGGATACTCAACTGCCGTTTTCTTTTAAAAACATGTAATTGGTGGAGTCTGTCTAATTACTTGAAAGGATCTTCGGTAAATTTATAATGAGCGAGGTAATATAATGTTGAATATTATCAGAAACAACCCTAAGTCCATGCCAAAACCAGTAGGCGATTATAGCCATGTCACTAGAGTACCAGCAGGAGCAAGCTTAATAGTAACATCTGGTCAAATCGGAATAGATATGAACGGAAATGTCCCTGATAGTTTAACCGATCAAGTCAATTATACGTTTGTAAATATAAAAAAAGCCCTAGAATCAGAAGGGCTCCTTCCAGACAACGTAATTAAAGTTAATATTTGGGCAACAGAGGAAATAGACTGGGCGTATTTCTACCTCAAATGGAATGAACTGTTTGAAGGAGACTACCCATCTATGACCATTGCATATATATCCGCATTAGGATTGCCTGAATTGAAGATAGAAATCGAGTTATGGTGTGCTTCAACTTAACCATCTGAAATAAAAATTAAGGAACAGCGAATACTGTTCCTTTTTACTATTGTCATAACTCAGCACCTTTCAACAATAAGCACTGCAAAACTTGAAGGCACAACTTATTATTTTCTTCATCCCAAGAAGATTAGGAATCACCTATTTCCACCTACTTCGGATATACTTTTTTAAACCTTTCACAAACAACAAGCATATCAGGAGAAAACTCTTTACCATAATCCTTTAATAATGGCGTGAAGAACTTTTTGTGAGCTTCCCACCAGAAATGATAGTCTCCCTCGCCTTCTGCTAATGCAAATTCTTCGGTCACTTCGTTCATGGGCTTTACTTCAACCGATTCCATTTGTATCACTGCGACTGGTTCATCTAAACGATTAAGTATAATGCTATAGTCATTTCGTTGAGGTAGTGGTGCATTTTCTAACTCATAAAAAACATAGCCAGATGTTGTTGCGGTCTTTTTACCCTCTAATACGAGATGAGCCAAATAATCGGGTTCTACCCCAAATTGAAAAGCATCCTTATATTGAGCTTCTTTTAAATCCATGGATTCCTGAAATTCGTTCCAAAAACGTTCTATTTTGTTCAACTTCATCACTCCTTCCCCTAGCAGTATAACAGTTACTTGTCACAATTATGAGTTACATATATAAGTGAAAATGAACATCCACTATTGTAGTGATTTTTCACATCGTACCGAACCGTTCAAAATTCCTTTTTGTTATAAATCCACACCGAAATGAAGAAGGATAGCACATAGAAAATGCAACCAGCCGCTACATACATCACCATCAAATTAGATGGTGATAATTCAAATGGCAAAATATTATTCTGAACGAGCGTTGCCACTAAACTTTCCAAACCAAACATAGATAACAAGGCCCCACCCGCTCCACCAATCGTAATGGCATCTGATTTTTCTGAACCGAATGTAAATAACAATGGATAAGAAATGGCCCCTGCCGTTATGACAATAAATGTGCCTGTACTAACGATACTTATAATATGTTCAATCGGATTAGAAGTAATGAATCCATACAGATAAAACACACTGATTGATAATAATGTTCCCATTAATACAACCAACAAATAAAACATATAATGACTTGAGATCACTTTTTTTCTTGTGACAGGTAATGTTAATACAAATTTATCGTACCCGGATTTCCCCTCATGTTTGATGACCTCTAATGCTGGCATGACAAGGAATAGGATAGCAAGCATCGCCGCTAATGGTTGTAAGGAAGCATCCCCGAAATGTAGAATCAAGGCTGATGCTAAGAAGGCAATGCCTGCATACATGAATAAGCTGCGATAGACTAAGTAATAATTGGTCAGTAGTAAAGCATTCATTTGGATTCACTCCTTGTTAGAATAAGACTTAAATGATCCATCGTTAGCTCGCTACTCGTAATGGCATCCGGTAAAGCATCTTTATTAGATACCAGAACACTATAACGCGATCCATCATTTCTTTTTGCTACAATCCATTCATCATGAATCTGTGTAAGCTGTTCAGCATTCACTTCAACAATCGCAAACTTCTCAAAAACCGTTGCCTTTGCTTCATTTAATAAAATTTCCCCGTCTTTAATAATGACTAGATGGTCTGCTATCTTGTCTATATCGCTCATGATATGAGATGATAGTAAAATTCCCCTATTGCTCTCTTTGACAAAGTTCATTAATTCCGTTAGTAACTCTTCACGTGAGGAAGGGTCTAAGCCACCTGTCGCTTCATCTAAAATTAAGAGACGGGCATGATGAGAAAGTGCTACCGCTACAGATAATTTCATTGACATTCCTCTAGAAAACTTGCTAATTTTTTCACCTAAAGGTAGTTGGAAATTATGAATTAATCGCTTAAAATTCTCCTCATCCCACGCTCTAAATAATTGATTATATACTCGGTTAATTTGCTTGATAGTAAGGTTTGCGGGTAAGTTCATCGCATCAAATACGACACCTATCTCCTCTTTAGTCTCTGAATTATTTACACACTCTTCCCCAAAAATTTTAACCGTACCATCGTCTATCGTTGTCAGCCCTAAAATCGATTTAAATGTTGTCGATTTACCGGCCCCATTATCACCTATAAAGGCTACAATAGAACCTGTAGGAACAGTAAATGAAATATCTTTCAAAACCACCTTCTGACCGTAAGCTTTTTTCACATGTTTGATTTCTAATAAATGGGTCACATTAACCCTCCTCCTAGATGTATAAATCTAATTGAATAACTCGTTTTTGTTATACATCCATTTTAAAGTGTGAATGTAGTTAAAGAGAATTAGTTAATTACTTATATATATATTTACGATTAACCTGAATATATAGAGTGAAAATTAACTATCTATGTAGGATTCTTCTATTGCCTTTACTTGTACTTTATAATAATGTTTAGAAAGTTCTGTTTTTGTGATAATCTTTATGAAATAAAAGTTCTGCTAGGAGTACTTATGGAAGCAAACATACCTATCTTTAAACAACCTAACTTTCTGAAATTATGGTTCTCTCAATCCTTCCATTCATTAGCTCAAATTCTCATTCAAGTTATCGTTATGGTAGAGGTATATCAAAGAACAGAGAGTGCAACAGGTCCCGCTTTAGTGTTAGCGCTTATGTCTTTAACACTATTTGTTAGTTCTTTTCTAGCCTCTTATTCCATTGATTCCTCTGCAGAAAATTTTACATGTAACAGGTTGGTTGAAAGGATTTACTGCTATTGGTATAGGATATTTTCTATATATGGAGACCACATTGGGGCTCACTTTTATGTTTCTTGGTCTTATGGCTTTATCATTTTTGAATGCGTGGTATTCACCAGCTAGATTCGCCATTTTACCTTTAGTCATTAATAGGAATGAGTATATTAAGGCAAACGGAACGCTCGTCATGATAGAACAATTATTAGCAACAGCAGGTTGGGCATTTGGGGCTATTTTGGCTTTATATATTCCGTTTCATATCTTAATTGGGGCAATAGCTTTATTTTTTATTAGTAGTGGGGTTCTTATTGTAATGATTAAGTTACATAATGAGAGGGCAATACTACCTAAAAAAGTGCATACTTCTCCTGCTTGGAAAGAAATTTGGAGAATAAAAGTGGTACGTGGTATTACGATTATGGATTCAGTTGAAGCGATAGCTAATGCAATCTGGACATCTGCCCTAATCTTGGCATTTACGACCGTTGTGTTAGGTGCAGGTGAAGAATGGTGGGGTTTTATTAACGCGGCTTATTTTATAGGGGCAATTTTTGGCAGTGTACTTGTTACGTATAAAGCAAAAGCATTCTCATCAAAGATTGGTATAAACATTGGGTTAAGTGGCTTATCTATGGGGGTACTGACGATTCTATTTTCTCTCAATACGATTCCAATAATTGCCTTATTGCTTTGTATACTAATGGGACCGATGTATCAAGCTCGGGATATATGTCAAGTTGCTTTGCTACAGGATGCTATTCCTGAAAGTCGCAGAGCAGGTATTATGGCAGCCAGGAATGCTTTATTAACTCCTCTTGCAGGAGTAATGGTATTAGTTGTTGGTATATTGGCTGATTTGATTGGTGTTCGATTCGTTTATTTACTTGCAGGTATCGCTTATTTGCTCGTGTCTTTATTAGCATTTAAGTTAAGTTATTTGAAGAACTATAAGCTTTCCGATGCCCATTCAATGTGATGTATTAGCCAATGTAAGGATGAAAAATTAGGTTTTTTTCGTTTTCTCAAATGTTATTCATATAAAAACACAGTTAGTAATTAGTGTTTCTCCATTTTTCTAACGGGGCCTTCCTTAAATGTAGGAAGGCTCTTTTTCTTACACCTCAATTGGGAAGGTTATTCAATTAAAATACATGAAAAGGAATGGCGAAATATGTATACAATTGAAGCAATTTCTTAAATTGCTGACTTTAAAATTTATGTAGCTTATTGTTGTGTTTGGTTGGAACGAATCCGATCATCATTCAACAACTCGATATCCAATATTTCCCCATCCTGTTTCAAGTAAATACAACCGTCCCAAAAAAACGACTAATGGTAAATGAATTACCAACAACATACACTGTTGGATAGTATAGTATACCTTAGGCACACTGTAAAACTCTCAACACGCGTTACACCAAGAAGAGGTACAAAAATAAGTATTGTAGCCCTAAGGAAAAGCTTAATTAAACCAAATCATAAATCCTCTTCCTGTACCTTGAAAATTCTGAAAAATAAATCCGTAACTTTCAATATCATCAGGAATTGTAAAATCGAGTATAGCATGCATTTTCCCATCACTATTTCCATTTAACCAGCGTTCATCCTGCCACCCTACCTCTTCAAGTATCGTATATTCCACCGGTCGATAAGATTCTCCCCCTATTATAAGTGAAAAATGTTGTTTAAATCTCATGTCAAAAATCATTGTATCTTTAATTTCAAACATAAATTCAACCGCTACATTTTGCATACCTTGTTTAGGTTCTGGTAATTTACTCTCAACTTCATGAGCTGAATAAGATATCATACTTCCCCAACCGACACTTTCACTCGTTTGTTCAGAGGAAAACTCTAATTCATAATTTCCAGGTGTGGCCATCGGATCAATAATATCTGTTGACTCTGGCTCTTGCTCTTCATTTTCTGTTGTTGTATTCCTTGTTACATCACCTACTGTCGGTCTAGAAACCTGACCAACATCTTCTGTAGAACTCACTTGTTCAAAATGAGGAGCTGCTTTTATCATTGTATACAAGAAAGACGCAACTATTAAAATAGATACGGACAAAAGCGTCCATTTAAGCCTTCTCTCTACTACTGCGCGGTTAGAGTATGAACTATTAGTACCTTGGTATGGTGTAATACGAACAGCCTTTTCAGCTGGTAGCACACTTCCCATAAGCCCAATTACTACTGGAATCAAACCCGTAACTAAGATAAAACCTATTTCTTCTAATGGAAAGTCTCCATATAAACCCCACAGTATAATAAATGCCAAGGATAAACCGATTATAGCTGCGATCAACCCGGCAAACATCCCCTCAGCAAGTATCAGTCTGCGGATATTTGCTCTTCTCCAACCAATCGCTTGTAATAAAGCAATTTCCTCACGTCTCTCAGAAACGTTTTGCCAAATAATTTCAGCAGTTGTTAATACAGCTATGATTAATGCAATTATTATCGCCACATATTGAACTGTGCCTACCTCTAACGCTACATATTCTCCTAATAAAGATGTATACATAACCCCTCTTAATCGTAGTGTAATGTATAGAAACACAGCTAAAAGAGAGGTAGGTAGGGCGATCGAGATAATTGAGAGAACACTCCGTTTCCACTTGCCAATAAAATGGTTAAAAGCCATACGATTAATGCCTCTTGCTTGGACAATTCGTTTACTATTACTAGAAATTTCACCACTTCGCATTGCTTCATATGGAGATATACTCCCTGACATTACCATCGGTACTACGGACCCCAACAAATAAACAATCAAACCAAATAGACCTGTCCATATGAAACGAGATAGCGAGCTCGCTGATTCAGTTGAGATATAAACAAAACCTAGCATGCCCCATGATACAAACGCCACAAAAAGCCCAATAATTAAAGACTCTAATAATAATAATTTTTTTAATTGACCTGGTCTCCAGCCTATTGAAAGTAATACTGCAAACTCTTTTCGTCGTGCCAATAAGTTGACAACACCTGAGGACCAAACATAGACTATCGCCACAGCAATAACACTTGTAACAATCCCAGAAAATCCAACCTTCGTTTCTCTAAAAATTGAAATCGAAGAACCAATATTAACCCATGGTTGCTGTAGCCAACCAATTTCATCCCCGTCATTAATACTTGGCACATACGTTAAAGCTAATTGCGGCGAAGATCCCAATGTGATATCTGTAATTAGACCTGTCTTTTCTTCAATTTCAGCTGTTACTCGCTCCAAGATGGCTTGGCTTTCATCATTCATGTTTGTAATTCCTTCAACTTTAATTCGAATAGCTGAAATCGGCTCTTCTCCAAGTAAATGTTCTGCCGCTTCAATTGTCGTCAACATACCAGGTGGGTCTGATAAGAAACTATAAGGATCACCATTAGGCTTTAATTGCCTAGGAGGGTTAATTGGGGTCCCATTAGCATCCATTACAAATTCTGCCGATGCTGGCCGATACGTTTCCATCGGCAATTCATTCGTCGGATCTTTAGATATGTCTAATTGACTTGAATCATAAAAGCCGACCCAATTAGGCTTCGTGCGTGGTAAATCTAAATATTCTTCAGCCATCAATTGTGGTTGACGGAACGTCTCTTTATTCCGATAAACCCCTACGGTATCACCTCCATTTTGAAAAGGAACTACCTGATAAGAATAAGGCCATCGGTCTACAAATGGACTAGCAATTTCTTGATATTCAATTGGGGTTGGCTTAAAGACTATACCGGTTATGTGTTCACCTTCCTCTCGATTGCCATCATCGATAATATTACCGGTCTGCCAATTCACTCCTGTCATTTCTCCTACAAACGTATGAAATGTCTCTTCCCCTGTATATGTGTAGGACTCTACAACCTCACCGTCTATCGTATCAAGATATAATGCCCCACCTTTCTCCTTAACCTCTTCCATTATTTCTTCAGCATTCCCTCTTGTGATAGGGAGCTCCAAACGTTCAAATGTTATTTCCTCGACTTTCTCAACAAAGGCTTGACGATTCACAATAATCGGAAACTCATGATAATCATTACCTGTATTATACAAATAAGAATCCATCTCATTAAAATACCTACTTGAACCTATCTTTACAATCGCTTGATCGAGTCCAACAAGTTTTGCTTCCTGTTCAGGATCAATACCAGCAAGAAGAGATTGAGAATGGACCACTAAATCTAGGTGAGGCGCACCCGTTCCATATTCAGATCCTTTATCAAAAAAGTCCCAAACATTTATTGGGAAATATGAATTTGTTACAGAATTTACTTCTCCTAACCCGTTGTCAATCGTAGTAGTAGTTTGTCTCCGATATATCCCATCATCGGACAATTCAACAGACCCATAATGTACCTGATAATCTGCATATCCAATCATGGCAATCGGGGCAGCCACCTCTACACCGTTAATTTCTTTGATCGTTTCATACTGTGAAACACTAATCCCGCCACTTAAACCACTCATATAATTTGGTTCCAATAGATTTTTTTCTTCCGTTACACTACGGGTGCCGTCTGGTCTAACAATAATATCATACGAAGCTGTCCAACGTTGTTGCAGTGTATCAACAATCGTTCCTCGATTCGTATCAGATAGACCAATTAAGTAGGTTAAACCTGCACTGACAATAAAAGCACCAATAAGAAGCAAAATAAATCGTTCTTTCCTTCGCCACCAATTATTCCAAATAAAGCGAATCATGACGAAAAACCAGCCTTTTCAGAAAGAACAACTCCATCTTTCATTGTGATGATTCGTTTGGCTTTTGCTGCAAGTAGTGGGTCATGCGTAACAAAAACAACCCCACAGTCTTCTTGCTCATTTAAACTTTTTAATAAATCATAAATACGTTCCCCTGTGTCTGTATCCAAATTACCTGTCGGTTCATCTGCCAATAACCAGCTTGGCTTATGGATAATTGCTCTGGCAATAGCTACACGCTGTTGTTGACCTCCAGATAATTGAGAAGGAAGTGATTGAAGTTTATCTTTTAAACCAACTTGTTCTAATACTTCTTTAGCACGGTTCAGTTTATTATAAGACACTTTCCTTGAAAACAAAGGTGTAAGGACATTCTCTAAAGAGGTTAATGTAGGAAGCAGATGAAACTGTTGAAAAATAAAACCAATTTCCTGAAAACGGAAATCAGCAATATGACTTTTCCTTTTGGACAATATATTTTCATCATCATAGGTGATATGACCTTTTGTTGGCTTATCCAATGTTCCAAGTAAACTTAACAACGTAGACTTACCCGAACCAGATGGACCAATAATTGCTGTAAATTCCCCTTTTTGAAAAGACAGATTGGTACTCTTTAAAGCAATCGTTTTTGTACTATCACCTTCAAATGACTTTTCAAGTTCATGGCAAACAATCTGTTTAATCAAGAATCCCCACCTCCCTTAGACTGAAATTGACTTTTGAGTAGTTTTTTCATTAAGTAACATATTATAAAGTACATTTACACTTTTAATATAGCTGCTTAAAACCAATTGACCTTGTTCATCATGGCATGAATTAGTACGATTTTTTGTAGGAAAAATGTGGTTGTAACGAGGATTACTTCTAAAACAAAGTAAACAAACATCATTTAAATCATCTCCTGAATTGATATAGAGAGTAACACTATTAACTAACTGCTCTGTTAATGCAACAGGTATTAAAGCTCCAATTAGTTTCATGTTCATTAACAAAATAAAATGCTTTTTGCACACCTTCCAGGTGAATAAATAGCATATATATAAGATGATAAAGTCGATTTTATAACTTCCATAAAATCATATTATTTCTGAAAATTTAAAATATATATTACATTCTATCAATATATATAATATAATCAATAATGTAAATGATAAAATATATCTTTTTTCAATAAAAGGTGTGATAGTAATTTATTTATATATATTTTTTTCGTATGTTCAATGATTATTGTTTCAATTATTTTTTTTATATAAAAAACTCATAACTGGAAAAACCAATTTATAAATAATTTTTAAAGGTAAATCACAAAGTTGTTAAACAAGTACATCCTATACTTGGAAATTATGACCGTTTAATTCTATTTATAACTTTAGACTTTAATTTTAATGTCTAAATCTTAATTACTACATAAATAGGAGGTGAATCTTAAAATGTACCCTTATCCAATTTGTGGAGCTCCAAGTAAAATTACCCCTACTTTCTATTGTGCTTATGAAAGAAACTGTTCGTTAATCGAAGCATCGCAAGCACGTTTTCGCCGCAGAACAGATTTCTCAGGTGAAGTTTGCAAAGATGTTGCAGTTGCTTGCCTTTTTAATAAACATTAATTTAAAGTATACGCTAGAGGATAGTGCTTAGAGCACTATCCTCTTCTGTTTTTAGTTAAACTACTTATCGCTCGAAACTATTTTTTGAAATTATTAAAGTTAAATTAAGCGTTTCGCTGACTTTAAGGAATTCAAAATTAAGAAAAACCGTATTCCTCTCAGCAAAGGAATACGATTTTCTAAATTTATTACATTAAAGTTCTCTACTAACTCTAACAAAAATTCATAACAAGGCTTTGTTCATGTCGAAATTTGCTTAGCGTATGTTTTCCGCGTTTATAGAAAAAGAAGCCGTTCACCAAATGGAGAACGACTTCCCTCAAGTATTAGAGTTTAAGCAAAATAACGAAAAGTGTTACCACGATTGCACAAACACCATTAAATCAAGCTTCCACGGTACTTAATGGAGACGGTGGGAGTCGAACCCACGTCCAAACATAACGACACTTACGCTTCTACGAGTGTAGTTGCTGTATTAGCGATTCGCCAATACTTCAGCCCAACAACAGGCTTCAGTATGGCTAGTTTGATTATTCTCTTCCTTCGCCCTCAAACGGCGGGCAGCCGGCGTATCCCACTAAAGTGAGTCTCGCTCCCTACCACATGGGCGATGGAGGGTGAGACCGCGTAGTGCTATTAGGCAGCTACTGCGAAGTTATTGTTTGTTTTGCCAGTTATTGGCTTTGGCGTTTTAACGAGGCCGACCCCCTCGACTCGCCACGTAAGCACGACCTATGCCTGTCGAATCCGTAACGTCCCCAAGTTATAAAAATAAAATCCAAGATAATTGCCTTGGATATTTCATTATAGCATAAGTTATAGGGCTTGCAAATGGGATATACTCCCATTTGCATCACATGCCTTTTTGGCGTTCACGTAACGCTCTTTCAACTTCACGTTTCGCATCCTTACGCTTTAATGTCTCACGCTTGTCAAAATTCTTTTTACCTTTTGCTAGTCCAATCAAAACCTTCGCATAGCCATTTTTGATATACACTTTTAATGGCACTATCGAATAGCCTTGTTGCTTCGTTGAACCAATGAGCATAGCAATTTGTTTCTTCTTAAGCAATAGCTTTCTTGCTCTGACAGGGTCATGGTTATAGCGGTTTCCTTGCTCGTACTCTGAGATATGGGCATTATGCAAAAAAACCTCTCCATTTGAGACACGAGCAAATGAATCCTTTAAATTCATTCTACCAGCTCTAATTGACTTAATCTCAGTGCCTTGTAACACCATTCCTGCTTCAAATGTTTCTTCAATAAAATAATCATGATTCGCTTTTTTATTTTGGGCAATTACTTTGCTTTCATGTTTGGCCATTAACGACACCTCGTATTTTCCTTCGTCTTATTATGATAGCAACCAAAGGAAAAACCGTCAATTTATCTAATAAAACAGGTTAAGGCATAGAATAAAATGGTCTATGCCTCCTTTTTTATTTTTTCTTCTTACGGCCTTTATTACGCTTCACTGACGGAGCATTTTCGTAAAAAGCTTTCTTTTTCTTCTTTTTACGGCCACTACCCGCCCCAGCTGGTTTATCACCAAGAGAGAGTCCCTTTTTATTTGGACCACGACTACTAGTTTCTCCTGGGCGACTACCTTTGCGTTTTTTCCGTTTGCCGCCTTCAATCACTTTAGGACGGTCTGGCTTTTCCCGTCTTTTTCGCGGCTTCATTCCTACAACTTCAAAATCAATCGACGCTTCTTCAACATTAACGTTAACTACGCGTACCTCAATCTCATCACCAATTCTGAATACCTGACCACTACGCTCACCAATCATTGCATAATGTTTTTCATCATAGCGATAATAATCGTCCGTTAAGTAACTAACATGGACTAAACCTTCAATCGTATTCTCTAATTCAACAAACAATCCGAAGTTCGTCACACCTGATATCATGCCAGTGAACACTTCACCAATTTTATCTTCCATAAACTGAGCTTTCTTCACACTATCGGTATCACGCTCGGCTTCTACAGCACGGCGTTCCATTTCTGAAGAATGTCTTGTTAAATCTGGAAGCTTTGCACCCCAATGCTCTTGTGTTAATGGGTCGTCATTTCCACGAATTAAGTAAGTTCGAATCAGACGATGCACAAGCAAGTCTGGATAACGGCGTATTGGTGATGTAAAATGCGTATAGAAATCCGTCGATAATCCAAAGTGTCCAATACTATTTGTATCATATTTCGCTTGTTGCATCGAACGCAACATCACCGTACTAATGACGGTCTCCTCTGGCTCACCGCGAACTTCTTCTAAAAGCTTCTGTAAAGCCCTTGGATGTACAGTATTCGCACTTCCGCGGACGACATAGCCAAAGTTCGTAATAAACTCTAAAAATTTATTCAGCTTTTCAGCATCTGGATCTTCATGAATTCGATACACAAAAGGTAGCTTTAACCAATGGAAATGCTCAGCAACGGTTTCGTTTGCAGCTAACATAAATTCCTCAATCAGTTTTTCTGCGACAGAACGCTCACGTAAGACTACCTCTTTAGCCTGACCTTCTTCATCAACTAACACTTTTGCCTCTTTAAAGTCAAAATCAATCGCCCCACGATCAAAACGTTTTTTACGTAAGATTGCGGCTAGCTCTTCCATCTCCTTAAATAACGGGATTAACCCTTCATAACGAGATTTCACTTCCTCGTCATCATCCACTAAAATTTTATTCACATCTGAGTATGTCATTCTCTCCGTTGTCCGAATCACACTTTGAAAAATCTCATGGTGAACAACTTGGCCAGACTGATCAATTTCCATCTCACACGATAATGTTAAACGATCAACCTTTGGATTTAATGAACATATGCCATTGGATAGACGATGCGGAATCATCGGAATTACTCGATCCACTAGATAAACACTCGTCGCTCGATCGGCTGCTTCCTTATCAATCGGTGATCCTTCTGTCACATAATGGGATACATCGGCAATATGGACACCTAAGCGATAATGACCATTCTCAAGTTTTGATACTTGTACCGCATCATCTAAATCCTTTGCATCTGCCCCATCAATCGTGACAATAACTTCATCTCTTAAGTCACGACGGCCCTCTAAATCTTGTTCATCAATTTGGTCAGGCACTTGATTCGCTTGCTCCATGACTTCATCAGGAAACTCAAGTGGTATACCATGTTTATATATAATCGATAAAATATCCATACCCGGATCGTTTTTATGCCCTAGGATTTTAATAATCTCACCTTCAGCACTCATGCGTCCTTCTGGATATTTGACAATCTTAACAATCACTTTATGACCATCAATGGCACCTTTGATTGCATTTTTCGGAATGAAAATATCATTGGCAATACGCTTATCATCCGCAACTACAAATCCATATGCTTTTTGATCAAAATAAGTTCCAACTGTTTCAGTAACGCCGCGCTCTAATATGCGAATGACTTTTCCTTCTGGTCGCTCACCTGACGACTCTTGATGCAGTCTGACAAGGACAATATCACCATTCATCGCACTACCTAAATCAGATTGTGATACATATACATCCTTTTCACCCTCTAACTCCGGTAATATAAATGCAAAACCTTTAGCATGACCTTGAACCTTCCCTTTTACTAAATTCATTTTTTCAGGGACACCGTAACGATTACTTCTTGTCCGGACTATATACCCCTCGGCTTCTAAATCATTTAATACTTTCACAAATTCCTTAAACTCTTCACTACCTTCAATCTGAAACTGTGCTTCAAGCTCAGTTACGGAAAGAGGCTTATAGGCTTCTTCACGAAAGTAGCGTAAAAGTTGCTGGATTTTTTCTTCATTCATTTTCCTATCTCCTTTCGTTTTTAACAGCTTCTAAGTTCTCATTCCTCTTTTCAGAATCCATTAAACGGTCCAATCTAACTTCTCTAAAAACTGATAAATATCTTGATGAAGCTGTTCTTTTTCTGGTCCAATTGTAATCGAATGGCCAGATTGTTCATACCATTTTATTTGTTTTATATCTGATTCAACCTGTTCATGAATCACCTCAGCACTTTTTGGATCAATCATTTCGTCTTTGCGTGCTTGTACAACAAACGTCGGTGTATAAATATAATCCAGATTTTTAGATACATCTGTCATAAGCTCTCGTAATTCTTTTAGTGTATCTTTTGGAAGTTGTTTAAATGCTTCCATTTCTTTTTCGATTTCAGTTTCTTCCTTTTTTTCACGCTTTTTATATTCACGTGCATAGGATAGTAACCCTTCATAAATCGATTCCTCTGTTCTTGGCTTCACAGGTGCACACATTGGGATAATTCCCTTTACAGGTAAAGTGTAACCGATTTTTAAGGAGAATACCCCTCCAAGTGATAAACCGCAAACAGCAATTTCTTCATAACCTTCATCTTTTAAATATTGATAACCTTCTTCTACCGATTTCCACCATTCTTGTGGACCTGATTGTAAGATCTCTTCTGGCGGAACACCGTGTCCCTCATAAAGGGGAGCATGGCATGTATAGCCTTGACTGTGTAAATATCGGCCTAGCATACGAACATCAGCTGTTGTACCTGTAAATCCATGTAATAAAAGTACAGCTCGTTTTCCTGCTTCAAATGTAAATGGTTTTGGTTTAACTAATCTCATTGCTCTATGTCTTTCCTTTCTTTTATATGAACGTATAGTACTAACTTAGTGTCTTGCTTGCCGTTATTGAAATTTATGCCCCGCATTGATGGTCATTTTTCTCAACTCATTGCCGCGTATTTCTATTTATGCCGCATTGATGGCTATTTTTCTCAACTCATTGCCGCGTATTTCTATTTACGCCGCATTGTTCGCTATTTTTCTCAACTCATTGCCGCGTATTTCTATTTACGCCGCATTGTTCGCTATTTTTCTCAACTCATTGCCGCG
>NZ_JAQQWS010000010.1:0-1969 GCF_028610675.1 Alkalihalobacillus pseudalcaliphilus | reverse complement strand
TATTTCCACAGATAAATGGACCCATTCATTCATTATTCCTTCATTAGAAATTCCTCAATCGTTTGCATGAGTTCGAATTGCTCGAATCCATGACATATCATATGTTTGGCATCTTTTAAGAAGAATAGCTCTTTCTTTTCTGATGCAATCGTATCATATAAAAATTGTGCACTTTTCACCGGAACGATTCCATCTTTTTCACCTTGAACGATCAGTGTTGGTATTTTTACATTGCCAAGCTGAGGCTTTATCGCTCTCACAGCATCCATAAACTGTTTGACAGCCTTTAAAGGGGTTTCCATCACTTTCTGTCGGTAAAGCTGGTAATGATCATCTGATTCTAGCTCACCTCGAAATTGTAGACGGACTACATCTTTAAGCTCCTGCAATAGCTGTATGGGATTTACATAGTAAGCAGCTGCACTAAGTAACACTAACTTCTCTACCGGGAACTTTGCAGCGATATGACAGGCAAGCATCCCTCCCATTGAAAAACCAATGACATATACTTTTTCACAACGACTTAATAATTCTTCGACAGCAATTTCTGCCGTTAATAGCCAATGGGCATAAGTCACATCGCCCAAGTTCCCTTCTGGTCCATGCCCTGGCAAAGTAGGCGTGTAAACAAGCCACCTTTTTTTTTCGAATAAATAATTGGCAACTGGCTCCACTTCCCAAGGCTCACCTGTAAACCCATGCAAACAAAGACATCCGATCATCTACTCACCTTATTTCATCTAGTTTGTACAGAATGGCTGACATTAAAACCGACTTCATTTATGTTTTATACCCATTTTCAAACGGTCAAAATCTCATTATGGATGTCACAATTCTTAATTTATTATATCCACAAATAAATAGATGAGTACACGGTTGAACCCTATCACATACATACAAAAAAACAGCAGGTGTATACCTACTGTTTCCATTCGTCGTTCTTATAAAAAGAAAGCAACGGTAATGGTAAGCGCAAAAAAGAGGATACCTAATACAATTGTCGCTTTCATTAATACAGCATCAATACCACGAGCCTTTTGTTTGCCTAATAACTGTTCAGCTCCACCTGAGATTGAACCAGACAAACCAGCACTACGACCTGATTGTAATAACACAACAGCAATTAAAGCAATAGAAACAATAATTAATAGAACAAATGCAATAGTTTGCATTCCTACTCCACCTCCAGCACTGTATACACTCCCTTTAATTTACCATAGTGCCTATCAGATCGCAATGGTAACTTGTATATAAAGCACATACAAAACTTCCATAATGACTTGCCGCAGAAAAAGGCTGAACGTGTCAGTATCTCAAAGGAAGTGCGTGAGTAACTACACGAAATATAAATGCTAATCTAAGAATGTTCAAAAACGATTAAATAACAATGTATACTTTTGGGTGGGTAAAAAAAGCGACTATGTGGTAGCAAAAGTGAAGAAGTGCCAATATGAGCCCGAGCAAACGCTGTATCTCGGGGTTACGAGCGGAAAAAGGGCGAGGAACCCCGTGCAAACGCTGAATCTCGGGGTTGCGGGCGGAAAAAGAGGGAGAAAGCCCGTGCAAATACGGAATCTCGGGGTTACGAGCTGGAAAAAGCGGAGAAAGCCCGTGCAAACGGCGAATCTCGGGGTTGCGAGCGGAAAAAGGGCGAGGAACCCCGTGCAAACGCTGAATCTCGGGGTTGCGAGCAGAAAAAGAGAGAGTAACCCCGTGCAAACGCCCAATCTCGGGGTTGCGAGCAGAAAAAGAGAGAGTAACCCCGTGCAACGCTGAATCTCGGGGTTGCGAGCTGGAAAAAGCGGAGGAACCCCGAGCAAACGCCCAATCTCGGGGTTGCGAGTTGAAAAAGGGCGAGGAACCCCGTGCAAACGCTGAATCTCGGGGTTGCGAGGATTAAGTCCATATAATTGTGTAAAAAGAAAAGACATCATTAAACTCCTGTTACAATAGTTTCAACGACGAAAAA
>NZ_JAQQWS010000001.1:1327803-1346273 GCF_028610675.1 Alkalihalobacillus pseudalcaliphilus | reverse complement strand
AAAGAGGAAGAAAGCCCGAGCAAACGAGGAATCTCGGGGTTGCGAGGAGGAAAAGAGGAAGAAAGCCCGAGCAAACGCGGAATCTCGGGGTTGCGAGCAGAAAAAGAGGAAGAAAGCCCGAGCAAACGCGGAATCTCGGGGTTGCGAGCAGAAAAAGAGGAAGAAAGCCTGAGCAAAACGAAATACAAGTTTATAACCACTTAAGCGGAGGTTATAAGTACGCACAGTGCCAAATGATTGACGAGCAGCATGATTTTCGGTAGCGCCACCCTGCAGGACGCGGAGCATAACTTTCGGTAGCGGCGAGTCGTGCACTATGTTCGCACCATCTTTCGTACAAACAATAAGAAAAAAGTGCTAGACAATTTTAAGTTTTCTATTTATAATTTTAATAAAATATTGAATATTACATAAAAAGACTCTGTTATTAAAATTTATATGTCGATATACTAAACATGTTAAGTTAGTAAGGAAACTTTATTAACTTAACCCTCAATAAACGAACAGCAATAAAACGACATCATGAAAAGCCGACAAAAAAATTGATTGGAGGTTTTTAGATGAAAAAAGTAGTTGTTCTACCCCTTTTGTTACTTTTATTTCTTTCCTCACTACCATTCATCGCAGTTAATTCTCAAGCTCAAAGTGAAGATCCTGATTTATGGAAGGTTCTCAAACCATTGACAACTACCACTAGTTTCTTAAACACGGGTGCCCATCCTGATGATGAACGCAGCCATTTACTAGCCTATTTATCATTAGGCGAAGGAGTTAGGACGGGGAGTTTAATAGCAAACCGTGGCGAAGGTGGTCAAAATGAAATCGGCTTAGAGATTGGAAATGGGTTAGGAATTATCCGATCAGAGGAGCTGATTGAAGCTTCAGACATTACAAATGTGGATTTAATTCTATTAAGTGAAGACATTGATGACCCGATTTACGATTTTGGTTTTTCTAAATCAGTCGAAGAAACGTTAAATGAGTGGTCAGAAGATATTGTCTATGAGCGTTTAATACGTCACATAAGAGAGTACCGACCTGAAATTGTCTTCCCTTCTTTTAGAGATGTGCCATCCCAACACGGACATCATCGGGCTATTAATGTCTTAACAATGAGTGCTTTTGATGATGCAGCTAATCCAAATGTTTTTCCAGAGCATCTTGAAGAAGGTTTAGAAACATGGCAAATTAAGAAACTCTATTTACCTGCAGAAAACAAGGAGAGTGCAACGATTTCAATTGAAGTAGGGAATACAATTGATCCTATTTATGGGAAAACCTATGCACAATTAGGGGAAGAGTCTCGCTACCTACATAAGAGTCAGGGTATGGGGCGTGAATTACCAGTTGAACCGTTATATGTTGATTTAGAGTTAGTTCAATCTGTTCAAGAAATACCGGAGCAAGAAGAAAGTATCTTCGATGGGTTATATAAGGACTTTGAAGAAGTTGTTGATGGGCTGAAAGGTCATGAAAACCAAATAAGAGGTGCTTTAAAAAATGTTCAAAAGTCTTTGGATAAAGTTGTCGCAGAATACCCGAATAGGCAAAAAGTGCTTATTGCATCTCATAAGGCATTAGAGGAAATTAAGAAAGCGTATAAGAAGATTGAAAATAGTAAAATCAATGAAACATTCAAAGCGGATCTTTTATATAAATTCGACGTAAAGGAGCAACAGTTATTTGAAGTTTCCAATGTGGCCTCCTCACTCCAAATAGATGTTGAATTAGAGAACGTACAGTTAACTCGTGGTGGAGAAACAGAAGCGACGATAACCGTTAAAAACAATGGTCAAGAGAAAATAGAGAGTTTACAACTGCAACTGCTTGTTCCAAAAAATTGGGAGGTTGTAGGTGGTGCAAAAGGCAGGACCTTAAAACCGAATGATGAATTAGAGGTGAAGTACCAAGTAAAAGTGCCAGAGGATGCTCCTTTTTATCATCCATACAAGGAAAGTGTTATAAAAGCTGAAGCAATTTACAAAGTTGGTAAAGCGACTGCGAAGCTACAAAAGGAACCTAATGAAGTAGTCGCAATTTTGCCAGACGTTTCAGTTGATTTTAGCCCAAGGCAGCTATCGTTAAACTTGCTGGATCCACCGGAGATTATAGCCGTTCAAATGGAGTTAACAAACCACTTACCTGGAGAAAGCACAGCCTATCCATCTTTGCAATTACCAGAAGGCTGGCATTATACAACAGACCAAGAGTCTGTTCAATTTGAGGAACAAGGTGAGAAGAAACAAGTAGAATTTGATGTGTTTCCTAGTTCAGATATTCCGAATCAGTTTGAGATTTTAGGTGAGGTAGAAGTTCATAATCGTCTCTATTCAACGACGGTACAGATGATTGATTATGATCATATTAACACCTCCTACTATCTCTTTGATTCTTCTTCAAGTGGAGTCGCATTTGAACTAGAAATTCCCGAACAATTAAAAGTTGGTTATATCGATAGTGGTTTTGACCAAATTGCCGACCACTTGATGAATATTGGAGTAGATGTTACGAAGGTTAGCAATGAAGAGCTTAGTAGTGGTAACTTAAATCATTATGACACGATTGCACTTGGAATAAGAGCATACCGGGATCCGGAGCTTAGAGAGTATAATGATCACTTATTAGATTATGTCGAGAATGGAGGTCATTTAATCGTTCAATATCACACGATTAATGACGGATTTAGTGAAAGTATGGCACCTTATCCATTAACGATCGGTCGACCATCTATTAATTGGCGTGTAACAGATCAAAATGCTGAGGTTAGGTTATTTAACCCCGATCACGCTATTTATCATTATCCTAATGAACTTTCTAACGCCGAC
Organism: Alkalihalobacillus pseudalcaliphilus; assembly: GCF_028610675.1. Lineage (NCBI taxonomy): Bacteria > Bacillati > Bacillota > Bacilli > Caryophanales > Bacillaceae > Alkalihalobacillus > Alkalihalobacillus pseudalcaliphilus. The sequence continues at coordinate 1,343,448 of NZ_JAQQWS010000001.1, read as the reverse complement.
TGGGAGGGTTGGGTGCAAGAACGTGGACTTTACTTTCCATCAGCTTGGGCGGACCAATACGATACATTCTTAAGTATGGCAGACCCTAATGAAGAACCTTTTGATAGCGGAATATTGATGGCTGAGTATGGAGAAGGAACATATTTGTATACCAACCTTGTTTGGTATCGACAAATACAAGGTCAAGTTCCTGGGGGCTATCGGATATTTATGAATTTGTTAAGTTATCCGATAAGTCAGTAGGTCTAGGGGCTAATCGGGAAAAGTTGTGAACCAGGAAGAGGGAATAAGCTAGCCAAAAGGTGCATATGAGATAAAAAATGCACGGATTGGCTAGCTTTTAAAAGAAGGGACAGTAAGGAAGTTTTACAAACTAAATGAAATCTTATTCAAGGGGCTTGGTTCATGAATGTAAATAAGAAAAATACACCTAATTACCTGAAGATACTAAATAAAAAGAAAATTATGCGTTACATCGCTGAACATGATAAGAAATCACGGACGGACATTGCTCAAGCATTGATGATTAGTAAGCCGACAGTCTCACTCATTGTTGATGAACTCATAAATGAAGAATGGATTTTTGAAAAAGAAAGCCATGAAGCCAGTGTACATGGAGGGAGGAAACCGATACACCTTTATTTAAATCCAATCGCACGTTATATGATTGGAATTGATATAGGCGGTACGAATATAGAAATAGGTTTACTGAATATCAAAGGTGATGTTATTCAAGTGAATGTTTTAGATACTCAATCATTATTGCGAGAAGGTATGATGGATAAAATTTGTGAATGTGTGTTTGATTTATTGAGGAAAAATCATATTGAAAAAGAGAAAGTGTTGGCCATTGGAGTAGGAGCACCAGGAATTACCGATACAAATCAAGGTATTGTACTAGAAGCACCTAGTCTAGGTTGGGTCAATTATCCATTAAAACAAGAAATACATAAAAGAGTAGATATCCCTGTATATGTAGATAATGATGTCAATGTTGCGATATTAGGGGAACAGTGGAAAGGAAAAGCACGCCATGCGAATCATGCCATTTTAATAACGCTAGGTACTGGAATTGGCTGCGGTATTATCGTTAATGGTGAATTATATCGTGGACATCATTATGCGGCAGGTGAAATTGGATATTTGATTACAGATAAAAACAAAATGAAAAGTGGGACTATTCAAACATTTGATGGTTATGGATTTTTAGATAGTCAAGTGGGTGGATACTCGATCGTAAAAAAAATGGAGGAATTGCTTCTACAAAGGGGCCAAGGACATCCGTTAAAAGGAAAAAAACTAACAGCCAAAATGGTATTTGAACAAGCGATGAAAGGGGAAGACGATTCGCTCAGAATTATTGATGAAGCCTTGGACCACCTTGCTTTTGCCTTGGTGAATGTCATTAGTATTTTGAACCCACAATGTGTTGTTTTAGCTGGTGGATTATCAAAATCTGGTCATTGGTTTCTTCCTAAAGTGCAAGCTGTATTAGATAAGTATCTGCCGCTACAAACAAAGGTGGTCTTAACAGAATTAGAGCATATCTCAATCATTGGAACAGGGGCACTTTGCTTAAGTGAGCATGAATCATTGCTAAAGCATGAGAGGATGGTGTAAGGATGACGCGAATTCGTTCTGAGCAATATATCTTAGAAACATTAAAGCCGACCTATGATTTTACAAAAAGCAATTACTTTCCTTACATGATGGAGATTAATTTAGGGCATCTGTTAATGCTAAATAAACAGAACATTCTTGGGGAGGATGAGGCGAAGCTTCTTTTAAAAAAGACGTATGAGTTATATCAAAAAGGTTACACAAAAGAATATGATTCAAGTTATGAAGACTTATTTTTTATGATTGAGGCAGATTTAGAGGAAGAGTTAGGGGGTGAATTAGTTGGGAATATGCACATCGCCTTTAGTAGGAATGATATGGATACGACGATGTTCCGTATGTTTTGGCGAGATTGTCTCTTAAATTGGATGAATCAAGTAATGGAGTTAGAAGAAGTGATATTAAGGCTAGTAGATGAGCATATTATGACCATAATGCCAGCACATACGCATAATCAACAAGCCCAACCCACGACACTTTCTCATTATTTAATGGCTGTAGAACAAAACCTTTCAAGAGATTTAAAACGTGCTATGTCCTTATATGACCGTATCAATGAATCACCGATGGGGGCATGTGCACTTTCTACAACGGGATTTTGTATCGACCGAAAATATATGTGCCAAGTATTAGGCTTTGATCAAGTGATGGCAAACTCATATGATGCCGTTGCGACTTCGGATTATCTCATGGAAATGGCTAGTGTATTATCTATTTCATTATCTAATCTTTCACGTTTTGTCTTTGATTTAATTTTTATGACAACAAATGAAGTAAATACATTGCGCTTACACGATAAACATGTACAAACGTCAAGTATCATGCCTCAAAAAAGGAACCCTTCTGCTTTAGAGCATACAAGAGCGTCAATTAGTAAGGCGTTGGCAGATCTACAAGGGTGCTTTAAGGTTGCACATAATGTTCCTTTTGGCGATATCGTTGATATTGGTGATGATATTCAACCGCCTTTATTAAGAGGGGTCCAGCAGTCTACTTCAATTATAAAGATTTTGACTGAAATTTTAGCTGACTGCTCATTCAATTCAGAATTGATGATAGAAAGAGTGAAAGGTGGCTTTTCAACGGTAACCGAATTGTCTGATACCCTTGTTCGTAATGAAGAAATTCCTTTTAGAAAAGCTCATGGTATTGTCGCTCATATGGTTCATGAACTCAATCAGCAAGGTCAAAATATGAGTGGTGGTTCTGTCGAGCGTTTAAAGGAAATAGCGAGGGAAAAGTATGATTGTATACTTCAGATTACGAATACAGATTTCAGAAAAGCCTTGAACCCGACAGAATTCATTCGTGTTAGAAACATTGAAGGAGGACCTGAAATGAACGAGGTGAAACGACAGAAACAAGTATCTTTTACTCGCTTGCATCAACATAAAAACTGGGTTTCAGAGAAGTTAAACCATATACAAGCATCTAAGCAGTACTTACAGCAAGAAGTTGAGTTATTCATTCAATGAAAGAAAATGATGAAGGGGGATTTAACGTGAAAAAATGGTTTCTTTTATTTATTAGTAGTTTCCTAGTGTTAGTAGTAGGGTGTAGTGAAAGTACTTCGGATACGGGAACGAATGATCAAGGGGAAAGTCAAAACGGTGAAACCGTTGAGATTGAATATTGGCAATACCATTTTGATTCAAAAGTGAAATTAATGGATGAATTAATTGCCGAATTTGAAGAAGCGAACCCAGGTATTAAAGTGAAGCAAACGACATTTCCTTATGACCAATTTAATGAAAGGGTAGCAGCACAAGTACCAGCAGGACGAGGGCCAGATGTGATTAATCTATTTTATGGATGGGTGCCAAGATATGTGGATTCAGGTTATTTACAGCCATTACCTCAGGATGCATTTTCTCATGAAGAAATTGAATCAGAATTTTTCCCAATGGTAGAGTCAGTCAAAATTGATGATGAATACTGGACGATACCAACTGCCGTGAGAACGCTGGCCCTATTTTATAATAAAGATTTATTTGAGGAAGCGGGATTAGATCCAGAACAGCCACCAACAAACTGGGATGAGCTGGTTGAATACTCTAAACAGTTGACGATTCGTGATGGTAATGACCGCTTACAGCAAGCAGGAATGGCGTGGGAACCTAGTCAGCAAGGGCATCATTGGTTTAGAGATGGGTTATTATATCAAGCTGGTGGAGAGTCTTTGAGTGAAGATCGTAGAACGATTTTATGGGATCAATCACCAGCAGGCTTAGAAGCATTTAACTACTGGCTAGATTTTCCGACGACACACGCAGTGGGTGAAAGGGATTTTTATACTGATGATGTAACGGCATTTATGACAGGGCATGCGGCGATGAATATTGATGGCTCATTCAGAATCGGTACATTACAAGCGGATGCTCCTGATTTGAATTATGCAATTGCCCCACTACCAGTGAAAGATGAACAATCTACACAAGCTTCTTTCTGGAGTAATGGAATAACTTCAGGAGTTGAAGGTGAAAAGTTAGAAGCCTCCGTCAAATTTTTGCAGTTCTTAACCTCAGAAGATGTCATGGAGCGTTGGCTGGATGAAATAGGGGAGTTACCTGCGAAGGAAAGTGTAGCGATGCAAGGCAAGTATTTAGAGAGTGAATTATATGGAGCGTTTATTGAACAGCTACCATATGCGAATGCTCACTTTTTTGTTGATGAAAGCCAAGAAAGGGATTTAGTCATTCAGGCAGTAGATCGAGTCTTACTACAAAATGTTGAACCAGAAGAAGCTTTTGAGGAGCTTGTTACAGAAACGCAGAAACTCTTTGATGATTACTGGACAAACCGAGATTAGTGATTCGGAGTAAGAATGGAAGGGTTACTTTGAACCTTTCCATTCCTACATCTTATAAATCGCTAGTGTGATGAGGCATCTTTTAGAGGAGGTCATTAAATGGCTGAACCAACGATAAACCCTAAAAGTCCGATGAAGCGTAGAAAAAGCTTCACTGCCAATTGGACTTTAACGCAAAGGAAGTATTTATTTGTTTATTTATGCTTGATGTTACCCCTACTATTTTATATTTCTATTCGTTTTATTCCGACCATATATACATTTAACATCGGGTTTCGAGAATGGGATATCCTTTCTCCAGAAAAACCGTTTGTAGGTTTAGAAAATTATGTGACGTTATTTCAGGATCAAGTTTTTCTGAAGTCATTGTGGAATACATTTATTTTTATCGTATTAGGTGTTGTTGGACAAGTTATTATTGGATTGGGTATTGCTTTATTATTACAAAGGATTAATCGATTTGTTGGCGTTTTTAGAGTCATCTATTTTATTCCCTATGTAACGAGTGTTGTAGCGGTAAGTTGGGTTTTCCGTTGGATTTTTATGAATAACGGTATTGTAAACGAATGGTTGGTTTCATTAGGAATACCCGCTCAGTTATTTTTAGGATCGCCTGATCAGGCGATCTATATCATTATTGGTACAATGATTTGGCAGGCCCTAGGTTTCCAAATGGTTATTTTTCTTGCTGGTTTAGAAAATATACCTAAGATTTTTTATGAAGCAGCAGAGGTTGACGGGGCTAATTCATGGCATAAATTTAAATCTATTACTTTACCTTTATTAAATCCGACGATCGTTTTCTCCGTTGTAATAGGCAGTATTAACTTTATTCAAGTATCTTTTACACAAGTTGTGAACATGAGTGTTAATGGAGCTGGAGGGCCGCTTCATTCGACCATCACAATTGTTGTTTATATTTATCAGCTAGCATTTAGACAATACAGTATGGGTTTAGCCTCAGCAGCGACCGTAATTTTATTCATTTTTATTCTTGCATTAACAATCTTCCAAATGAAAGTTCTTTCGAAAAAATATGATTATTAAAGGGAGTGCAAGGAATGAATAAAAAAATGAAGTCAATTCTTATATATAGTTTGCTTATTGGTGGTTCCATTATCATGTTGTTTCCTTTTATTTGGATGGTTTCAACCTCATTAAAAGGAGCATTAGATGTCTATTCATTAAGTATTATTCCAGAGAATCCGACTTTGGATAATTACCGACGTATCTTCCAGGATACTCTTTTTGGAAAATGGTTTATTAATAGTTTAATTATTGCGGTCGTAACGACGATAAGTGTTGCTTTTTTCGATACATTGGTCGGATATATCATTGCGAAATTCAGTTTTATAGGTAAGACGGTTATTTTTATTGCGATTTTAAGTACGTTAATGGTACCTACGGAAATGCTAATTATTCCTTGGTATTTAATGAGTTCTGAATTTGGCTGGGTCGATAACTACTGGGGTTTATTGTTTCCAGGTCTGATGACTGGGTTTGGTGTCTTCCTAATGAAGCAATTTATGGGGGGAATTCCGGATGATTTATTGGATGCGGCGAGAGTAGATGGTCTTGGTGAGTTTCGCATTTTCCTTAAAGTAGCGATTCCGCAAGTGTGGCCAGCGATTTCAGCTTTATGTATCTTCACGTTTTTAAGTAATTGGAATGCTTTTCTTTGGCCGTTAATAGTACTTGAATCTCCAAATCTCTTCACATTACCAGTTGGATTATCCTTCTTCGCTTCAGGTGAATTTGAGTCGAGGTGGGAACTCATTATGGCTGGAGCTACTATTACAGCCTTACCACTAATTCTCGTATTTTTCTTGTTACAAAAGCATATAATTAAAGGCATACAATTAACAGGATTAAAATAAAAATAGGCGGTCTTAGCTCGATGATTTATTGTGCTAAGGCTGTTTTAATGTGGTAATTTTTTATATATTTTTCTGAATAATTAGAATTGTGACTTGGTTTTATATTATAATAAAGCTATCGTTATGAAACAGCGAATTGTATGCGTTTGCATGATTAACTACTTTAAAGGATGCTTTCAATTGAATGAACGTGAGGGAGGATTATCATGTCTGATATTCAAAAGCCTATAGGGAAGTTATTAGAGGATATGGCCAAAAAAATACCTGATCACGAAGCTGTTGTTTATCAAAAACAAGGTTTACGTTATTCCTATCAACAATTCGATCAGCTCTGCCGACAAATTGCCAAAGGCTTTATGGCACTTGGTATTGAACAAGGTGAACATACGGCTATTTGGGCTACGAACAAGCCTGAGTGGTTAACTACCCAATTTGCTTCAGGGAAAATGGGGGCTGTATTAGTGACGGTTAATACAAGTTATCGAGCATCAGAATTAGAGTATTTATTAAAGCAATCAGATTGCACGACTTTACTTTTAATGGATCAATTCAAAGCAGCCTCTTATATTGAAATGTTATACGATATTATCCCGGAACTAAAGCAAACAGAGAAAGGGCAATTACAGGCGAAAAAATTACCTCATTTGAAAAATATCATTTATTTAGGTCATGATGAATATCCAGGTATGTTTACATGGAAGGATATCCTTGAAAAATCAGATTTGATATCAGATGATGAACTGAACGAAAGAATGACTAGCCTTCATGTAGATGATGTTATTAATATGCAATATACATCAGGTACGACAGGTTTTCCTAAAGGGGTTATGTTAACGCATCGTAACTTAACTAACAATGGTAAGAAAATAGCCGAATGTATGAATTTGACCTATCAAGATAGATTGTGTATTCCTGTGCCTTTTTTTCATTGTTTTGGTTGTGTGATTGGCAACCTTGCTTGTGTTTCTGTTGGAGCGACGATGGTGCCTATTGAGCAATATCATCCAAAGGACGTACTTGAGACGGTTTCCAAAGAGAGGTGTACAGCCTTGCACGGAGTACCGACCATGTTTATAGGGGAGTTAAATGAGCCAGATTTTGGACAATATGATTTATCATCTTTACGCACAGGTGTTATGGCAGGATCGAATTGTCCTGTGGAAGTGATGAAAGCTGTGGTCCATAAAATGGGGATGTCAGAAGTAACCATTTGTTATGGTCAAACAGAAACCTCACCTGTTATCACACAAACAAGAGTAGATGATCCGCTTCAACTACGTGTTGAGACAGTGGGAAGAGCACACCCCGATGTGGAAGTAAGAATTATTGATCCTAATAGCGGTAAAGAAGTACCTCGAGGTGTACAAGGAGAGTTATGTACAAGAGGTTATCACGTAATGAAAGGCTATTATAAAAATCCAGAAGCAACAAAGGCCGCTATCTCAAAAGAGGGCTGGTTGCATACTGGAGACCTCGCGGTTATGGATGAAAATGGATATTGTCGGATTACGGGTCGTCTAAAGGATATGATTATTCGTGGTGGTGAGAATATTTATCCGCGAGAAATCGAGGAATTCCTTTATCAATATCCAAAAATTTTAGACGTTCAAGTTGTAGGGATACCCGATGAAAAATATGGAGAAGAAGTATCGGCGTGGATTATTCTAAAAGAGGGAGTAAGTGCAACAGAAGATGAAATCAAACAATTCTGCCAAGGGAAAATAGCTTATTTTAAAATTCCGCGTTACATAACGTTTGTAACGGAGTATCCCATGACGGCATCAGGTAAAATACAAAAGTTTAAGTTAAAGGAATTAGCCAAAGGAGCCTTTGGGTCTGTTTAAAAAGTGAAGTCAGTTTATGCCCAAAACTAGTCTTATATGAAAAGAAATCATTTATTCAATAAAAATGATTGAATATTACGTTTAATTGTTGTCCAATTTTTTACTTCGTGTTAAGTTTATAACATTATACGTGAAAGTGAGTGGAAGCTATGATAGTCAAATTAAAATTAGAGGTTAAAAAAGTAAAGGTACTGATCGGTTAATCTATGTAGATTACCCTTCAGTAAAAAAATTAAATACGGAGGGTATATCATGTCTTTTAGTTATTATGGAGAGCTTTGCACAGAGGTTTATGATCTAACGAAAAAAATTGGTCAATCATTTGATGGTGATATTGAGTTTTATCAAGAAAAGTTAAAGGGATGTCGTGGACAAATATTAGAAGCGATGGTCGGTTCTGGCCGTGTATATATTCCCCTCCTACAAGCGGGGCTTGATGTAGATGGCGTTGATTATTCAGAGAACATGCTAAATTCTTGTCGTCAGCACTGTGATTCTCGTGGTTTGAAGTCGAGTTTATTTCAAGCAGACCTAAGGGAGCTATCTTTACCTCACAAATATGAGGCCATTATTATTCCAGCAGGATCGCTTTTATTAATTGAAAATCGCGAGGACTCCATTCAAGTACTTAAGAAACTATATGAGCACCTTGAGGTTGGAGGAAAACTATTACTTGATTTATTCATACCGGACGACCTTTTTCAAGCAAGTCAATTCGAAGGGGCTTCTACTTTCCATTCGATAAATGGAGATATTATTACAATGGAAGAAAAACTGATAAAGGTTGATTGGCTAAATCAATTCAAGGTTTCCTACTTGAAGTATGAAAAATGGCGACAGGGTGCACTCATTCAAACGGAATTGCAGCGGTTTGGACTACGCTGGTACGGTGTGGAAGAGTTTAAATTAATTTTAGAGAATATTGGATTCTCTCAAGTGGAGATTTCAGCGGACTTTACTGATGGAAAAAAACCTTCAAATAGTAAACAAGCAATCGTTTATGAAGCGATTAAATAATAGATTTTTTACTATGAAGGAGATACTCAATCTATTCCTGTCATTCAAACGTAACGAAAATCGCGATAAGTAAAGTAAATACCCTCACTTCATAATAGATAGTGAGGGTATTTGATTTTTTTAACGACTTAATCATAATGTCAACAGACTATGCAATGGATTTGAGATGAAAGTCTTGTGTAAATGGTTGTGACTTCGGCTCATGCCACTTTACTAATAGATGTGTCAACAAAGACACTTGCAATCTTACTTAAATCATAGTAACTTAGAGATAAATATGAAATCGTTTTCACATTTAGTGCGACTATTGTGCGAATCTTTTGATTGTAGGAAGAAATGAGCTGTATACATAAATATTCGTACCACATTCATACAAGGCCTAGATAGCAAATCCAATTCACTTTGCCACCAACAAACACGAAAGTAGCGTTCGCCTTCAACTGGTGGCATTTTGATCATATGTCTTTGCTTCTTGGTTTGTTAGCTTTTATTACTTTTCATTCAATCGTTTTGTATGAGAAGTGTACGAACCAAGAAGCCTGCATTAACCCAAGCGGAGGGAATGGGGAGGCCGACTCCTGCAGGAGGGAAGGGCAGGCCGAAATCCACTTGCGATAGCAAGTTAGTTTGGCGCCCGCCTGCGGAAAGCGTGCCCCCCATTCCCGCAGCGATCTTCGAAGAAGAACACATGAGCTTTAAGCAACTTTCATACAAAACGTTTCTCACACATATTAATGCAACCGTTTGCACTAATGTGCTAACTTTTCCATAGGTAAGTAGGGTTCAAACCCATTACATAAACAAAAATTGAGAGGAGAAACATGTTATGACCAAACAGAATCGTTCATTTGTTTCATTGTTTTTAGCTGTTTTATTAGTTGTTTCCGCTTTCATAGGGTACATGCCACAACAGCAGGCGAAAGCCAATGATGACTTAATTAATCCGGTAGTTGAGCAAGATAAAACCGTATTATTTCAGTATGACGGTCATCTAGATGCTGAATCTGTGAAGGTAGCAGGTAGTTTCACAGATTGGCAGAATAGCGCTATTGAACTCCAAAAAGAAGGGGAGCTATGGACAGGGCAAGCTGGCCCACTTCCTGCAGGAGCCTATGAATATAAATTAGTAATAGACGGAAATGAATGGATAGAAGATCCGAACAATCCGTTACCTTTAAAGAATGACAACAGCCAATTTGTTGTTACAGGATTAAGTTTGAAGGAAGTGCCGAATGCGGTAGAGAAAGAACAGACATACCCACTTCAAGCACTAAAGGTGCAAGAGGATGGAGCCGTTGAAAAAGCGAGCGATGTCCAATGGTCACTTTCTGAACAAGTGGCAGGTGTCAGCATCGAGCAAAATGAACTTGTTATTGCCGATCACGCTGAAGCTGGCGAGAAGTTAGAGCTTGTCGCTTCAAAAGGTGATGAGCAAGCTCGTAAAACAATCGAGATCATCGAAGGTATGTACGAGTATACGATTCACTATCATCGCACGGATAACCAAGTAGAAGATTGGCAGCTATGGATCTTTAACAGTGGTGTTGATGATGCCGCTTATTCATTTTCAGAACAAATAACTATCGCAGATTCTTTTCAATTTGCCAAAGGAACTTTTTCTTTTCCAGAAGATCAAATTACAATTTTACCTCGATTAGGTGATTGGGAACAGCAGGAAGGGTTCAACCGTGATATTGATATGCCTGTAAACGCAAACGAAGTAGCTGTTTGGGTGATTGAAGGGATAGAGGAAGTCTTTTATTCAGAAGAAGAGGCTATTGCTGCATTAAACTCTGAGCAAATGCCTAGACATATTCGATTCCATTACGACCGACCTGATCGAGATTATGAGGGTTGGAATTTATGGGTATGGGGAACGAATGCACAAGATGATCAAATCGATTTTACTGAAATCAAAGATGGTCAAGCCTATGTAGATATTGCCGTTAGTTCTTCAGCAGACCGAGTAGGTTTTGTATTAAGACAAGGTGAAGATTGGGATACAGCGAAAAAAGATGTAGATCCCGATCGGTATATCCAACTTAACTCACAAGATTTAGTGACGAAAGTTTTCGTTCAAAGTGGTGAAGTTCCATTCCATACAGTTCCTGAAGTTAAGGGCCCTGAAATTGAAAGTGGAAATGCCACGTTTTATTATCGTGATCAAGAGCTGTATTACTTGGATGCGATGGGTGAAATTGAACAAGTTGAATTATCCTTTATGGGCGAACGTTTTCCAATGAAATATGAAAGAGAAAATGAGCGTTATGTCTATCACTTCGAAGGACTAGAGACAGGTAAGCATGAGTATTCTTTCTTTGTCACGATTGCAGGTGAAGAGTTTGAAGTGGCTGACTTTTATAATGAAGTCGATGGTCAGTCCTATATTGAGTTTGATAACCCTAAATTATCGATTACAGGTCAGTTTGAACCTAGTCAAGTGACGTATAATCAGAATGCCGTTTTATCGGTTGAACTTGAATTAGAAGATGAGGTTGAGATTTCTGAATTATATGCAGATACGTCTAACATTGGTGGTTCAAGTCGTCTTTCGATCGATCCAGAATTAATGACTGTGACAGTTGGTGTTGATTATGACACCACAGCAGGAGAAAAAGAAATTCCTATTTACGCTATTGATCAGTATGGAAATGTACACAGAGGAGAAACGACGTTAACTATTGAGACGCGTCAGTTTGTCGGTGATGCAGATTTTGATTGGGATGAAGCAAGGGTTTATTTTCTTTTAATTGATCGTTTCTTTGATGGGGACCCAACGAATAATGACCCTTATGGGGTAGGGTATGATACAGAGGAACGAGGAGCTTATCAAGGCGGTGATTTAAAAGGAATTACTAAGAAGTTAGATTATTTAGAGGATCTAGGCATTAATACAATCTGGATTAATCCGATTGTAGAAAATATTGTCTATGATGTTCGTCACGCTGATACAGATCCAGAGCCTGGTATCCCTTATTACGGTTATCATGGTTACTGGGCAAGTAATTTTGAAGAAATTAATCCTCACTTTGGAACGATGGAGGATTTCCATGAATTGATTGATGAAGCACATGAGCGTGGTATGAAAATTATGCTTGATGTCGTTTTAAATCATGGTGGTTATGGGTTAAAGGGATCGGATGCTGGTAATGAGCATATTCCTCATTTTCCAACGGAAGAAGACCGTGAGCGTTTTGAAGGGATGTTCCGTGATGGTGGGACAGATACAATTAAAGGTGAACTAGCAGGACTTCCTGACTTTTTAACGGAGGATCCAGAGGTTCGTCAACAAGTTATTGATTGGCAAGTAGATTGGATTGAAAAATCAACGACTCCAAATGGGAATTCGATCGATTATTTCCGTGTTGATACGGTACTTCATGTTGAAGATACAACATGGATGGACTTTAAAAATGAGTTAACGAGAGAAATGCCTGAATTTAAAATGATTGGTGAGGCTTGGGGTGCTGGTCAGCATGATGACTTCGGTTATTTACAATCTGGGATGATGGATTCCTTGCTAGACTTTGAGTTTAAAAGTTTAGCAAGAAATTTCGCGAATGGCTCTCTTGAGCATGTTCAAGGTTTATTAGAAGAAAGAAATAAACAGCTCAGTAATCATGCAACATTAGGGCAATTTTTAGGTAGTCATGATGAGGACGGATTTTTATATTCAGTCAATGGAGATGTCGGTAAACTTCTCGTTGCATCGGCACTACAAATTACGGCTAAAGGTCAGCCTGTGGTCTATTATGGGGAAGAATTAGGGTTAACAGGTGCCTCGAACTATCCTTACTATGATAATCGTTATGATATGGCCTGGAATGACGTAGAAGGAAACGAAGTCCATGAGCATTATCAAACGTTACTAAATATTCGAGCAGATTATTCGGAGTTGTTTTCAAGAGGAGACCGTTCTCATGTAGCAGGTAGTGATGAGGAAGGATATCTTATTTTTGAAAGAAGTTATGGTGAAGATAAAGTTCTTGTCGCTTTAAATACGAATGAAGAAGCGATTGAGGTTGAATTAAATATTCCTGAGATGGAAGGTACATTAACGGACCTTTATAGTCAGACGGAATATGAGGTAGAAAATGAGACGATTAATTTTGAAATTCCATCCATGCAAGATGGAGCGACAGCTATATTTGTATTAACAGCTGAAGAGCAAGAACCACCAGGTACTCCAGGTGGAGAAGTCCCTGGTGGTAACGGAGGGGACGATAAAGGAGAGCGTCCAGAGGATGAAACGAATGGTAAGGACGAAGAAAAAGAAAAAGAAAAAGATAACGGTTCAAAGAATGAGCAAGAAGATACTTTACCAAACACAGCAACGAATGCTTATAATTGGTTACTAATTGGAGGTTTTATTTTTATCGCAGGGGCCGCGATATATATCTATCGTAAACGTAAAAAAGTTGCGGTGTAATAGACGTTCAATTATATGTTTAGAGAAGCCTAGCTAGAGTATGATTCTAGCTAGGTTTATTGGTGGGGGAGTAGCGGGACTCTATTATTTTTTGCATGATTAGTTAAAGACCGTTCCGGGTTATAGATAATGACATAGATTATCCTATATAAACGTATAAGGATGGTAAAACTATGAAATTTAAAAATAAATGCTTGTCACGAAGTCAAAGGAAAAAGTTGCTTGACCAATTGGTTCCCGTATTTCCGATTAATCCTTTCCCACCTGTGCCACCACCTATACCGCAGAATAATTGTTTAGTGTTTGTATCGAACTTCTTTTCAGGAACTATATCTGTTTTTTCTACAAGTCCGCTAGAGAATATCGATACGATTACGATAGGAACCCCTTTCTTTGATACGCCTAGTGGTATTATTTATAATCCTAATAACCAACGGGTTTATGCCTTAGATGAAACGGATGCTGAGCTCTTTATCATAAACCCGTTCACGAGGCAGATTGAAGAGACGATTCAATTAAGTCAAGCACTGCCAACTCAATTGATTTTTAATCCTGAAAAAGATGAATTATATATGGCCAATTTGAGCCAAAATTCTGTGACGGTTTTTGATACGATTACAAATACGGAAACATTAATTGTTCCAAATATACCTCGGGCAACAGATATTGCATATATTAATAATGGAGCCGATACGAAGTTATATGTTTCTAACTATGGTCAAAATCCTCCGCCTGTTACCAATACGGTTTCGACGATTGATTTAGGCACAAGCCCACCTACAGTAGGTTCCATTCAAGTCGGGAATTTACCGGTTGGTGTTCTTTATAATCCAAATGTTGGGCGTGTTTTTGTTGCCAACCAACAAAGTCAAAACTTTAGTGTCATTGACCCGAATACTGATACGGTTGTGGCAACGATTCAGACACCAGGGTTATCTCCAAATCTGACCGATTTTAATCCAAATACGAACTTGCTGTATGCGGCTAATCAGAGCTCTAATCCTGATGGTACTTTTGAAGTTACAGTTATTGATATGGTTACGAACCAAGTAGTTACGACCATACCTGGGCTTCTTGGTAACGGACGTGATGTTTCCATTGATCCAGTTCGTAATATCATTTATGTTTCGAGTGCTGCTATTGGCTCAAGGGATGGATATTTAACGGCTATTAATGGTCAAACAAATGAAATAATTGATTCGGATATGTTCCCAGGATTTGATCCGAGTCACCTCGTTTTTGTTCCGGTTTGTACAGCTTAAAAATGAAGAATCCCCCTAACCTTTCTGCTCAAATGAGTGGGGAGGTGTTTCTTTGTGGATTATGTTTGGTTAAGAAAGTTAAAGAGACTTTTTTTGTATATCCTTCGTCTAATTCGTGAGGAGTGAATTGATGAAAAAGAGAGGGTTTATATTAATAGGTATTCTTTTGGAAATGTTTTCAATTTTTTTTTGTTTCTAATGTACCAATAAAAGCTGAGTTGTCTATTGAGATGGTGGCATTTAATAGTGTTACAGAAGATGAAAAGACAGAATTCATTCCTGTTAGCCCGAAAGATTCGACAGTGACGAAAATAAAACTCACAAATGAAGTTAAATTATTTATTGATAGAAGTTATAACAAGCTTCAAGTATATGAAGTTATCTTTAACCCTAAAATTGATTCAGCTAAAAAGCTAACGGTATATGTAAGTTTGGATAAAGAAACTGTTATTGGGAAAGGGGTGAAATCGCACAGGGAAACGAGCCAAAGTTCACTTTGATCTCGCCACCTTAGTTTATATTGCTTCGAAACTCGCTGTTGTGCGGATACGTGCAAGGCTGTGGTGCTTTTGTTCAAAAGTCCAAACAATTCTCTTAATATTTCATATCATGAAGGTGGGAGGGAGTGGTATGAATTTTAAAAATAGTAAAGGGTGTCAATCGAAAACTAACGGTTTAGAAAATATTAGGTTCCATAATGACATTAGTTCTCAGCTTCTCTTTCGAAGAGGGGTAACCGGGTCAGTGGGTCCACAAGGAGCAACCGGTCCGACGGGAATAGGAGTAA
>NZ_JAQQWS010000001.1:1275376-1327703 GCF_028610675.1 Alkalihalobacillus pseudalcaliphilus | reverse complement strand
CGGGAGCGCAAGGAGTAACAGGAGCACCCGGTCCGACGGGAATAGGAGTAACGGGAGCACAAGGAGTAACAGGAGCAACCGGTCCGACGGGAATAGGAGTAACGGGAGCGCAAGGAGTAACAGGAGCACCCGGTCCGACGGGAATAGGAGTAACGGGAGCACAAGGAGTAACAGGAGCACCCGGTCCGACGGGAATAGGAGTAACGGGAGCGCAAGGAGTAACAGGAGCAACTGGGCCTGCAGGTGGTACAGGAGGGCCAACACCATTTTTTATTCAAACGACTACGTTGGCTAGTGTTGAAACTGAAATTTCATTTAATGAGGGTGGTGGGAATAACCAAGCCATAGGAGCATTATTTTATATACAGCAAGTCACTACTGTTTCAAATATGACTGCATATATTGTGCAAAGTGGAACAGGTACAGGGGAGTTTCAAATGGCTGTTTTGCTACCGACGTCTAATGTTGAAGCAACAGTAATTGCCATTACAGATATAGTTGACACAGTAACGAGCGGTATTTTTACATTACCATTGATCTCACCCGTTACATTAGTTGATGATACCATTTATTATCTGGCTGTCTATAATCAAGTGAATGGTTCTGCGTTAGCAGGAAAAAATTCTGGATTTGGCAGTGTACAAGAAGTCCCACCCATCAACTTTAGAGCACAGAATTTAACCGGATTTACATTAGGTCAATCAATTAATACGAGTGATGTGTCATTACAACTAAGTCCGTGGTTAGCGGCTGAATAAAAAAGGTAGTTGATTAATTCTTATCAATTGACTGAGTTTCATAATTCTCAGTCCGAGTCAATACATTCTCCCATCACTTTTCTCCTCGGGAAGTTTAAACAATGGCAAAAGCCGCAATTCCATTTTTAACTTGAATCCATGAACGACTACCTTTAAACTCTCTACGCTATCAAACAATGGGTGTTGGTTATGATTTTGAGCCGAACTATGAATAGATCTATCGTAGGGGGAACATTCCGTCATTTCCAATAAACGGAAAGCGAAAAATGGTTGGCTTTGATGAGCATTTTGCACCCTGTGTCAGGGAATATGCACAAGGTTTTGAATAAGGTGAACAGTAGTTTTGGATTGTAAGTATACGACGATTTGGACATTCGATTAATGAAGTAAACGTAACAAGTAAGCCCGCAGAATGATAAAATTCTGCGGGCTTCTTACATCATTATGCTTTCGTTTCTGTATTTTCTACTTCGAAATCCTCTTTTTCAAGTTTATCGACTAATGTAATAATCGCTCCATCCCCGGTAACGTTAGCGGCAGTGCCAAAGCTATCTTGGGCCATGTAAAGAGCTATCATTAAACCAATCGCTGCCTCGGTAAAACCTAACATTTCTGTTAATACACCAACAGCTGCCATCACTGCTCCGCCAGGAACACCCGGTGCAGCAACCATAACAACCCCTAACATGAGAAGAACAGGGAGCATTTGCATAATTGTAGGTATTTCAAAACCTGGTAACATCATCATCACGGCTGTCGAACATAAAGTAATGGTAATCATACTACCAGATAAGTGAATAGAAGCTCCTAGTGGAACACCAAAATTAGCAATACCTTCTCTTACCTTTGTTTGTTTGAGGGAACGTAGGGTAACGGGAATTGTTGCCACACTACTCATCGTTCCAAGTGCTGTAAAATAAGCAGGAAGCATTTTCCTCAAAATCGCAAAAGGATTTTGGCGTGTGATCATTCCAGCAATCGTATATTGGATAAGTAACCATACCCAATGAAGCGTAATTACCATTAATAAGACAAGGCCAAATACTTTTAGTGTTTCAAAAACGGTTCCTTCAGCTCCCATTGAGGCGAAGATACCTGCGATATAAAAAGGAAGTAAAGGAATAATAATTTTAGCAATAACGAGTTCAACAATATCTTTTCCTTCATCAAAAAAGCTTTTTAACCAAGTCCCTTCAATTTTGGTCAACCCAATTCCAAAAACAAAAGCGATCATTAATGCGGTCATAACACTCATGAGAGGTTCAATTTCTAGTTCTAAAAATGAAGTAAGTCCGGTGCTTTCTGTGATTTCTTGTCCACTAGGAGATAATAAGGGAATAACTGTAATCGCGACGAAGAAAGCTAAGGTACCAGCTATAATCGTTGATACATACGATAAGCCTACCGTTGAACCTACAAGTTTTCCAGAGCTTTTACCAAGGCCACTAACACCACTGGCAATAAAGAAAAGAATAATAAAAGGAATCATAAAGGTAATAAAACTACCGAAGATATCTTGAAATGTAATAAATAATCTTATGATACCATAAGGAGCAAATAAACCAACTAAAATACCGATAATAATTCCCATTAATAGTTTAAGGATTAATTTCATGATTGTTTCTCCTTTGTCTAGTTGATAAATACAAATGTATTTTCTAGTGTTACATGTTTTGTGTGGACAAGCAATAGCTGTGGTTTTATTCGGAATTGCAAGTTAATTAATGGATTAATTTTTTTATTTTGAACGAATTCTAAACTTCTTACGTCATATAGTTGAAAGCTAAAAAAGGGAGGTGTCTTATGAGTGAGTTATCAGATGAACAAATAATAGTAGCCGTATTAAAAGGAAATGATGAAGCATTTACAAGGCTTTATCAGAGGCACTTCCCTTTTTTATATAAATATTTGCTCAAACTAACCGTCCAGGAGGATGTGAGCCAAGATTTAGCCCAAGAAACGATGTTGAAGGCTTATTTGAAACTAACAACATTTAAAGGTGATAGCTTGTTCTCAACATGGTTGATTTCCATTGCTTCAAGGTTATATCTTGATTTGAAAAGAAAGCAAGCCAAGGAAAAGAAGAAAATGAAACAAATGAAAGAGTTAATTTCTAGACAATTAAATTGGAATGCGGATAAACACGGTGTGAGCTGGAGTGAGCATTTTATTGAATTTAATGAACTTGAACCACAATTTAAGGTACCGATTTTGCTCAAGCATTATTATGGTTATCAGTACGATGAGATTGCGAAGCTTTTACAAATTAAAGAGGGAACCGTTAAATCAAGGGTACATCATGGCTTAACAAAATTAAGGAAGGATTGGAGGGAGCAAGATGAAGAGGGAAGATGAAAAAGTCATTCAACAACTACAAAGGGATTGGCAAAAAGTAGATGATCTAAGTCAAGATGTAACTACTAGTCGTTTTGAAGCTAGTCAGCAAGTTCAACTTTTTGTGAAAGAGAAAAGAAAAAGGCTTGTTAAGGAGTTGTTGTTGTTTCTGTTAACGGCTGTTGTCCTACTAAGCACTATTAGTATCTTATTTCTCCAATCGCAAAAGCTGTTTTTAGTCATTCAAGCACTTGTTTTCTTCATGGCAGTCGTTATTGTTTTTTATCTATTTAAGAAGGAAAAAGGCAAGGAAGGACAGTGGGTCGAATGAATCAACTCAATGAATTAAATAGGACGATAGCAACGGAAATGAATTTGTATGTGCTTATTCCATTCATTGCTGCGATTTTGTTGACACAAAGCATTTTACTGTTTATTGATGCGAAAAAAAGAAATAAATATCCATGGTTTTGGGGGCTATGGGGTCTGATTCAAGCACCGACCCCAACACTATTTTATTTATTGTTTATATATATATCCAAAAGAAGACAAATCAAAAGGATGGAGGAGTAAGAAATGGATATTTTACAAGAGCTTAACTGGGGGTTAATTACACCGATTATTATTTTACAATTGATTTTAATGACATTTGCTTTAGTGAATTGTTTCAGAAGTGAAGCAACAAATGGTCCGAAGTGGGTATGGGTACTGGTGATTATTTTCATTAATATCATTGGTCCAATCCTATACTTTGTTTTTGGTAGGAGGAATGACTAATGCAAAGTGGGGAGAGGGAGGTACTCGTAAATGTCGATCAATTATCGAAAAGATATCAAGGCGATTGGGCGGTAAAAGATGTTTCTTTTAAAATTCAGCATGGTACATGTATCGCACTACTTGGACCCAATGGAGCGGGGAAAACGACAACTTTACACATGTTAGCTGGATTACTGGACGAAAGCCAAGGAACGATTCATTTCCACAATAAACAGAATGATTTTCGGAAGTCGATTGGTTTTTTGCCTCAGCAACCACAATTATTTGGTTGGATGACGGCAGAGGAATTTTTGAATATATGTGGCCAGCTTTCAGAGCTACCAAAAGCCAACAGAGAAGCACGTTTAGAGGAAGTATTGAAATTTGTAGGACTTAAGGATGTAAGAAAAAAGAAAATCGCTGGTTTTTCTGGTGGAATGAAGCAGCGTTTAGGCCTTGCACAAGCTATTTTACACGAGCCAGAATTATTAATATTAGATGAGCCTGTATCCGCTCTTGACCCAACCGGACGGAGAGAAGTACTTGAATTAATTCGTGAAATGAAAAAGAAAATGACGGTTTTGTTTTCGACTCATATTCTCCATGATGCTGAGCAGGTATGTGATCAAGTGCTGATCTTAAAAAAAGGTGAATTAAAATGGAATGGAGAGCTTGAACAGCTCCGCTCAAGTATGGAAGAACTGACAATCCAAATTAAAACGAAAACAACCTTAAAGAATGTGTTTCAGACAGGTGAAGGCATTCTACATGTAAAAGAAGTAGCGGATAATGAAGTTCTCTTACAAGTGGAGAAAGGATATGATGCTAATCTTTGCTGGAGAAGACTACTTGAAAAGGGGATGGATGTGGAATATTTTAATGCCAATCCTGTTACGTTAGAACAGGCGTATTTGGAGGTGTTACAAAAATGAATGCCATAGCTATATTGGTAAAAAAAGAATGGACGGAAAGTTTAAGAAACGGGAAATGGATATGGTTACCCATTGCCTTATGTATTTTGGGTATCTCGCAACCGTTAAGTATGTATTATTTGCCTCAATTATTAGAAGCCGCAGGTGGATTGCCAGAAGGAGCGGTTATTGATATTCCAACACCGTACGCATCAGAAGTGTTAATCGGCACCTTGTCACAATTTGCTCTACTAGGTACGTTACTTTTTGTGCTAGCTTCGATGAACTCCATTGCTCATGAGAGAAATAACGGTTCGATTGTATTTGTTCTAGTTAGACCCGTTTCGTTTGTTCACTATATTTTAAGTAAATGGATGAGTTTGCTTATATTATTTGGTGTTAGTTTTGGACTTAGTTACTTTTTGACATGGTATTATACTGTACAATTATTCGGTACTGTTACGCTAGAAAAGCTCGTATATAGTACACTTATTTATCTTTTGTGGATTGGCTTTCTTATTGCCTTAACGTTATGTATAAGCACATTCTTAAGAAACGGGGCAGGGATTGCCGGACTCACCATTTGTATTGTCGCAATTTTAGCTTTGGCAGACATGCTTATCCCCGCTTTTATGAAATGGAGCCCAACCCAATTACAAGCGGAGGCTGGTCAAATTCTAGTACGATCATCAAGTGGGGAGCTTTGGATGTCACTTATTACGACTCTCCTACTCACTGGATGTTTATTGTATATAGCTACAAAGAAAATGAGATCTTGGTCAAAAATATAATAAAAATACTCGTCTTATTGATAAGGCGGGTATTTTTTGTTTTGGTTTTTTGTGTGCGAGAGATTAGTTATGGTCCTTTTGGTCTAAAATGCTATAAACCTACTTGTGTCTTCCCTCTTTATAGTAATCATTTCTAAAAAATGGTAATAAATAGGTTTTTTTCCTTATTGAAAAGGGTAGTAATTACATGGATACTTAATAATTGAGAAAAACTAGAAAGGGAAGAGTGAAAATTGAAAAAATGGCTATTGTATGTTCTGGTTACAAGTTCACTTTTATTTATTGTTGCTTGTAATAATGGTGGTACAACATCAAGTGAAGAAGTGGAAGCAGAAACAGATGAACCTGTTATTACAGACAATAACGAAGAAGAGTCAGAAGAAACAAAGGGAACAGAGAGAAAGTCTGTTGATGTAACGGCTCTTGGTGCAGGTGACGCTCCGGATGATCAAGGGGATTTAGAAGTAAGGTTAGAAATAAAGGTAGAGGAATTTGAAGAGCATTATGAAGTAGAGGGGAAGTCCAATCTCATACCTGGAACAAAGGTCTGGGTACAGCCTGATTCGCTAGATTATACGTTTATTAATTATGGAGTATGGTTAGACGTAGAAGAGGATGGTAGCTTTTCGACAGAATTAAAGCATCCGCAAAAATATGATACTGAAATTGCTATTTCTGCCACTTTTAAATCGACTGCTACACAGCCTGATGAAGTGTATCAGCATTATGGAGAAGATTTAGGCCAAATAACAGGACCTTATACTCGTATAGACTATGAGAGCGCACAGGTGCTTGAATATATGGCTCAGGTTCTGGTGTCGCATGAACCAATCGAAGGAGAGTTTGTTGTACTTGAATCAGAAGAGCCAGTCATGAATTATCCGAATGACCAAGGAGATGTTGATGTTTGGTTGGATAATATTCAAGTTGAGCATGATAGTAAATATTATTATATAACCGGGCGTTCTAATTTGGCGGATGGGGCAGAAGTGAAAGCTAATTTGGAGATTACTGATTATGTGACAATCGGTTATTCAGATTCATCTTTCGTCAATTCGGACGGATCTTTTGCTTTAAGAATTTTGTATCCAGAGGATATTGATGATTCAGCTGAAGTAAATGTAAAAATTCAATTTGCACCTGAATTATATCAGAGGGACCATATTCTTGACATATATGGAGAGGACGGTGCGAATCTAGAAGGAGAACTTGTGGAAGAATTAAATGGAGAAAAATTTGTTGAAATAATGGTGAACATTTGATAAGCCATTTTTATATCTGGAATCAGATACCTCTTTGCTGCCGACATTCATAATAGTCATGGGGTGGTAAAGAGGTGAAACTAGCCGCCAAAGCGGAGTAAATGAAAATACGCGGTAATGAAGAGGTAAAAGCAGCCCCTCAATGTGGAGCAAATGAAAATACACAGAAATGAAGCTGAAAAAGAGCACTCAATATAGCCTGAGTGAATAAGACAGTCAATTTGATATCAAAAACAAACCCGTAATTACAACCATTAACAACAGGCATTTATCTAAGCTGATTTTGGCTTTTTTGATTAGTGGTCTTTCTTTCATTTTGGTTTTGTGCTTTTCATACTAATGATTATCCTAAGAATGTTTTTTGAACTTGAAATTTTAGACTAACCCAAGCGGGCGAATTATGCGGAGACTCCATGGGACGTAGTGACGGGCTGAGATCCGCTGGCATAGCCGATTAGCTCAGCGACACCCCGCAGGACGCGGAGCGAATATTTCTGTAGCGACGAGCAGCGCACTATGTTCGCACCAACTGTCATACAAAAGAGGCAGCCCTTAGGCTGCCTCTTTTGTATGACATAAACTAGTTAAACTTTACAATGATTGAGTCATTCTCCATGTCCACTTTAATGGATTGAACTTGTTCTTCATCTAAAATGATATCGGTTATTTTGTCTTCGAGATGTTCTTGAATAGTCCGACGAAGTGGCCTAGCACCAAACGCTTTGTGGTAACCTAGCACCGCTAGCTTTTCTTTAGCGGACTGGCTAACCTCGAGATTTACATTTTTCGACGCCATTGAATGTCTTAATTCGTTTATCATTAACTCTACAATTTCAATCAAATGCTCTTTTTCGAGATGTTTAAATTCAATGATATTATCAAAACGGTTAAGGAATTCAGGTTTAAAGAAGCTTGATAATGAATCTAGTACAGAAGCCTCTTTCATCGCTCCATTCCCTTTTTCAAAACCTACTTCTACTTTTTTAGTAGCAACGCCTGCATTACTTGTCATTATAATAACCGTGTCTTTGAAGCTTACCTTACGACCTTGACTATCCGTTAAGTGTCCATCTTCTAAGATTTGTAAAAACATGTGCTGTACATCTGGATGTGCTTTTTCAATCTCATCTAATAAAATGATGGAATATGGTTTTCTACGCACTTTTTCCGTTAACTGACCAGCTTCATCATGTCCGATATACCCTGGGGGAGAACCGATTAATTTAGAAACAGAATGCTTCTCCATGTATTCACTCATATCCAATCGAACCATTGCCTCTTTTGAACCAAATAATTCAGCGGCTAATGTCTTGGTGAGCTCAGTTTTACCGACACCAGTTGGTCCGACGAATAGGAAGGAACCGATTGGGCGATGTTTGGCTTTTAGGCCAGCTCGAGAACGACGTATTGCTTTTGCGACTTTATTGACGGCTTCTTCTTGACCAATTACTTTCCCAGCTAAAGAAGCAGCTAGATTTTTCATTTTGGCCGCATCGTTCTTTTGGATTTTACCTACAGGAATACCTGTTTTCTTTTCGATGATTTGTTCAATATCTTCGACTGTGACCTTAGTACGTTTTGTTTGAGTTGAATCTGAATGTTCCTTTTCAAGCTTGACCTCTTCATCACGAAGTTTAGCAGCTAACTCATAGTTTTCGAGTTGTAAGGCTTGGTCTTTTTCAACTTCGATTTCTGTTAAGCGTTGTTTCACATCATCTTGACTTGTTATACCTGCTTGTAAGTTCTTTTTAGAACCTGCTTCATCTAAAAGGTCAATCGCTTTATCTGGTAAGAAACGATCTTGGATATAACGTGATGATAAATGTACACAAGCGGTAATGGCCTCATCGGTAAACTTGACTTGGTGGAAATCTTCATATTTAGATTGAATTCCTTTTAAAATCTTAACCGCTTCTTCTTGATTAGGTTCTAGGACGGTTACAGGTTGGAAACGACGTTCTAAAGCAGCGTCTTTTTCGATATCACGATACTCTTTCAAGGTGGTTGCACCGACTAGCTGTAACTCACCTCGTGCTAAAGCTGGCTTAAGTATATTACCTGCATCCATCGAGCCTTCTGCTGAACCTGCTCCAACAATGAGGTGGAGTTCATCGATAAAAAGAATGACGTTTTTTCTTTGTTGTAGCTCGGAAATAAGCTGTTTCATTCTTTCTTCAAATTGTCCGCGTATTCCTGTATTGGAAACTAGTGAGGCAACATCAAGTAAGATTACCTCTTTCTTCTTTAATTTATCTGGTACATCACCTTCAGCGATTTTAAGGGCAAATCCTTCGATGATCGCTGTTTTTCCAACTCCGGGCTCTCCGATTAATACGGGGTTATTTTTATTGCGTCGATTTAATATTTCAATTACACGTTCGACCTCAGCATTACGGCCAATAACAGGATCGATTAAACCGGCTCTTGCTGCATCGGTTAAGTTGTATCCAAATTGGTCAAGAAAGCCACCGCCACCTTTTCGTTGGCTGGGCTGTGGTTGATTCTTTTGTTCGTTATTCTGACCTTGATTACCTAGTAGTGATTGGAATAAATGGTCCATTCCCATAGAATGGTCAAATCCACCATTAAATCCAGATGGTATTTGCTTGGACTTCTGTATTTCTTGGTAGCAGGCTGAACATAGTTTCATTTCGTGTTGCTCGTGGTTATATTGTAAACGAATATTTATACGTGCTTCATGTTGTTGACAGTTTTGACATTTCATTGGTTGTGCCTCCTTCAATAAATGTAAATGTTTCATCGAAGTTGAAAGATTCAATGAGTGAAGGTCAATTATTTGACTTTGACTATATTTGACCTTTATTGATTATAGTATACTCTGACCTTTTCTGACTTTCAAGTTTTTTGCTTTAAAAATTTTGTATGAAAGAGTGCGAACATGGAGCACTACTCGTCGCTACCGAAAATCATGCTCCTCGTCCCCTATGGGGTGGCACTAAGCTAACTGGCTACGTCAGTGGAGCACAGCTCTGTCACTACGTCCTATGGGATTCACCGCACGTGAATGTTTTTCTTGGTTATTTGTTCTGTTTTGTAAACCATTACCCGTTATGCCTTTGTTTATAAACATGTACGAATTATAATAATGATTAGAAGAAAGGGTGTTTTTTAGATGGGGAAACATTATGTCATTATTGGAGCGGGAATATTAGGAGCATCAGCAGCTTTTCATTTAGCCGCTTTGAACGAGAAAGTTACGTTGATCGATCGAAACGACCAGGGAAAAGCGACAGATGTAGCAGCAGGGATTATTAGTCCGTGGTTATCCCAACGTCGAAATAAGGCTTGGTATTTTTTGGCGAGAAATGGAGCCGCCTATTACCCTAAGTTAGTAGAGATGTTAGCCAAACATGACGAATACGATGTGGGCTATCAAAAGGTAGGGGCGTTACATGTACATACTGATGAAAGTAAAATTGATAAGATAATTGCTTTAGCCAAAGATAGAAAAGCTCAAGCTCCTGAGATGGGAGATGTGAGTAAGCTATCGTCTGAACAGGTTGCTCACATGTTCCCGTTATTAACAGAGAGATTATTTGCAGCGTATGCTAGTGGTGGGGCAAAGGTAGATGGGAAAAAGCTCAGTCAGGCTTTAAAAAATGCAGCTATCCAGTTAGGAGCAAATTTTATAGAAGGAGATGCGGTCTTATCGCGACAGAATGAGGAATATGTACAAGTTAATGTTAATCAGCAGACATTAACAGCTGATGAAATTATTGTAACAACAGGTGCATGGGGGCAAGAAACTTTAAGATCTCTTCATGTTGATTTTCAAGTGAAACCTCAAAAAGCACAGTTGTTAACCATGCAACTACAGGAAAGAGAAACTGAAGATTGGCCAGTTGTGATCGCCCCTTCTACGTTATATATGCTTGCTTTTGAACAAGGAAGAACGGTAATTGGGACGACGCATGAAGATGATAAGGGATTTGATTTAATTCCGACAGCTGGTGCAGCCCATGAAATACTTAGTAAAGCTTTTAGCTTAGCACCAGATATGAAAAAGGAAGAGTTAGTTGAAATTAAAGTGGGGTTTAGACCTGTAGTACCGCATGCATTACCTGTCATTGGACGACTCCCTCATGTTAAAAACGTTATGATTGCAAATGGATTAGGTTCAAGTGGTTTGACGGTCGGTCCATATTTAGGGAAGGAACTAGCACAGCTTGCACTAGGTAATGATACCGAAATTGATTTAGATCTTTATAAAATTGAGCAAGTAATAGGAGGTGGCAATGCTGTTTGATCCAACTGTTTTTGAGAATCTGAAGGTCGGATTTGAAAATGAAGTGTATGACCGTGATAACCTAGATCAAGAAATTATAATAAGCGGGAGAAAAGACCATCTCGATTTGGCGAATATGTCTCGTTCGTTTTCTCTCACATTTCAATTAGAAGAGACTAGTACGGTACAAGCTGAAATCCATTTGCATACAGATTTAGAAAATATCTCTGCAGAACTTCTAGAATTACCCGGTACTGAGCCAAGTTGTGAACTACTTATACAATTTGAATGCAAACTTGTAAACCCGGAAAGAACATGTGCTGAAATTGAGGGGGCATTCAAATCAGTTTGGGAGCGGGATTTAAACGTAGAACAAAAGTTATCGCAATTATTTAAAAGGCCTCTGCAAGCGAAACAGTGGGATAATCACATCACCTTACATTTTCAAAGAAGGATTACAGAAGAACAAATGAATGATATATCAGGATTAATTGATTATACAATCAATTCATTACATGCATTAGAACAAATAGCTGGTATCGTTTAAAGCGGTGCCGGGTGTTGTAGGAAAGGCCTGAAAGTAACAACATAGAGAGTAAAAGTGGTGCCAGTTGTTGTAGGAAAAGTAGGCCTCCATTCTCGGAGAGCTTATTGAAGAAAAGCACCTCGCCTTTAGGGTAACGTTCCAACAAAAAATACATTGACAAGTTAAGGTAAAAGGATTAAAGTAATCTTATAAATAATACAGCTGAATAAACCTCCTAAAGGGGAGTAGCTTTTACAGCAAAGTCGTCATTACGGAGCAGATGCTCTCGGCTTTGTTGGCAACTTTACATAATGTTGTTAGCAAGACCTTTACTGATAACGGTAAAGGTCTTTTTCTGTTCATTTTGACCTTTACCGAAGCGGTGAAGGTTTTTTTAGTGTTAGAGGGAGGTTACATGAAACTAAAGAGGTGAAAAAATGAAACGGTTCTTCAAACGATTATTATTTTTATTAACATTTTGGCGCTCAATACCAAAAATAGTAAGATTTTATCGCATGAAGGAGATCAAACTTTCTACAAAAGTGATATACACAATAGCTATCATAGGCTATTTGGCTTTACCGTTTGATTTAATACCTGATTTTATTGTCGGTCTTGGATTTGTTGATGATGTTTTTATTGTCGGATTTCTACTTGACCGCATGATTAGAAAGACGATAGCACAAGATAAAAAAAGATAATCTTGGTTGCCAAGAGAGGAGCTTTTAATTGGATGTTTCATTAATACTTGAATACGGTTGGGTTCTTTTATTATTAATATTATTAGAAGGTATATTAGCGGCAGATAACGCATTAGTATTAGCGATTATGGTCAAACATTTACCAGAAAAGGAGCGTAAAAAAGCATTATTTTATGGTTTAGCTGGTGCTTTTGTTTTCCGTTTTGCTTCCTTATTTATCATTTCATTTTTAGTCGATGTATGGCAAGTTCAAGCGATTGGTGGATTGTACTTATTATTCATTGCCTTAAACCATATTATTAGAAAATGGGTATTTCGAAAGCGGCCAGATGACGAAACAAAAAGACCTAAGAAAAAAGCAGGTTTCTGGGTTACGGTATTAAAAGTTGAAATAGCTGATATCGCTTTTGCGGTTGACTCGATATTGGCTGCTGTGGCACTTGCGATAGCCTTACCACCTACTGGGCTCGGAACCATTGGTGGAATGGACTCAGGACAATTTATGGTTATTTTAACAGGTGGATTAATTGGTGTTATTATTATGCGATTTGCGGCTACTTGGTTTGTAAAAGTACTTCATGCCAGACCAGGACTGGAGATTGCTGCATTTATGATTGTAGGTTGGGTCGGGGTGAAATTAATTGTCCTTACATTATCTCACGAAGATCTCGCCGTTATCCCGCATGACTTTGCTCATTCAACAGGATGGAAATTATTCTTCTATTCAGTCCTTATATTAATTGCTGTAGGTGGATGGTTCTTATCTAAGAAAGATCCTGAAGCTGAAAAGAAAGTTGAGAAAATTGAAGAAGAAGTAGAAGAGGAATTAAAAGAAGAGAATCAAGTGAAAGATCGTGAATTTTAATCCAAATAAAACGAGTGACCATAGGGTTGCTCGTTTTTTCCTATTGAAGATACTGAAAATTGTAAAAATAATAAAATTATGATATAATTAACCTTTACTTAAGGAGGGATTAGTCCAATGGTAGCTCTTTTCTAAGAGAGAATTTCTATAGCTAATTAAATTTACAACATGTAGAAAGTCTCTCGCATTCATGAGGAATATAAATGAAGAAGAGGAGATTAACATGTTAAATAAATGGAATGAACATATCTATTATTTGTCACATGATGAAAAACAGGAAAGACCAGTATTAGGGTTAGTATGTGGTGAAAAGTATAGTTTAATCATTGATGGTGGCAACTCGCCACAACATGCCCAAGAGTTTTTAAGAGAAATAGAGAAATTATCAATTCCACCTATCCGTTATCTGGTCATTACTCACGCTCATTGGGATCATTTCTTAGGAGCGAATGAGTATGATGCCACAATCATTATGAACCGACGGACGCATCAGAAATGGAAAAAATGGCAGCTAGATTCACTTACTGATGCCTCATTACAGCAATTAGTCGATCAGCAACTAATCAATGAATATGCGATGAAAGCCATTCAGGAAAATCTGATAAATGACCCTTTATTTCAATTAAGGGACCCGGACATTATTTTTGATGAGACACTGAAAATAGATTTAGGTCATAAAATATGTCAAATCGATACAGTAAGCAGTACACATACTAATGACTCCACCATTGTCTACTTAGAAGATGATGAACTAATCTTTTTAGGAGATTGTGCGTATGGTAAAACTAGAAATTCATTGTTTCACTATGAACAACAAATGTTAAACCCAATGATTGAAGATATTCAAAAGTATCAAGCTAAATATTTTCTATTGGGACATGAATCAATCTGTGACTTAGCTGAAATGGATTTATATTGGAAGGAATTACAAATAGCCAATAAGGCTGTGAAGTCAACATCTTTAGAAGAAGCAATGATTCATTTCGAAAAAGAGTTCAAACGAAAAGCAAATGAGAATGAGACTTTTTTTATACAAGCATTTGTTAACGATCAAATATTAAAACAGCATTAATCAAGTAATTGGATATATGGGACACTCCTGCTTCTAGCAAGGGGTGTCTTTTTAATGCTATAGTTAAAAAATGATAATGACTTATAAAAAAGGAGTGAAAAAATGAGAAGATTAACTACATATGACCAATATGTAAAAAAATTAACGGTTTTAGAGGAGCGAATAGAAAATAAAAAGCAGTTCCCTTTTTCTTTGCCTGCAATTCGTTCATTAGACGAGCTTATTTTTCATCCAAATGTAACGTATATCATGGGTGAGAATGGGATGGGAAAGTCGACTCTTCTAGAAGCAATTGCCGTTAACTATGGTTTCAATCCTGAAGGAGGAACGAAAAATTTTAACTTTGCAAGTTATGAAAGTCATTCGAATTTAGATCGTTATAT
Source organism: Alkalihalobacillus pseudalcaliphilus (assembly GCF_028610675.1). Taxonomy (NCBI): domain Bacteria; kingdom Bacillati; phylum Bacillota; class Bacilli; order Caryophanales; family Bacillaceae; genus Alkalihalobacillus; species Alkalihalobacillus pseudalcaliphilus. The sequence continues at coordinate 1,313,098 of NZ_JAQQWS010000001.1, read as the reverse complement.
TCGATTAAGTAAAGGTGTGAAAAGACCAAAGGATGGCTTTTTCTTTCGAGCAGAAACTTTTTATAATGTTGCAACCAATATTGAAGAGTTAGATGAAGGTGATGGAGGTCCAAAAATTATCGACCGCTTTGGCGGGAAGTCTTTACATGAGCAATCACATGGTGAGTCTTTTTTTGCTGCCTTTATGAATCGGTTCTCAGGGAATGGGTTATATATTCTTGATGAGCCTGAGGCAGCCTTGTCACCTATGCGTCAACTGTCGTTATTAGCAAGGATTCATGAATTGATCGAAAATGGTTCGCAATTCATCATATCCACACATTCACCATTGTTAATGGCTTATCCGGAATCGACATTATATCAATTAAATGAAGTTGGCATATCCACGGTTACGCTCGAGGAAACAGAGCATTATCAGATCATGGAGCAATTCTTTAATGATAAGCAGCGGTTGTTCTATCACTTGTTCCAACGTTAAAAAAATATCAGTTGCCAAAGCGAGTGAGAAAGCTATAGACTAGTAGAGTTGATCATAAAGCAAGTGGAGCTGGAAATATGAAAAAAGTGACAGAGCAAGAAGTTCAAATATGTTTGCAATTATTAATAGAAAAGTATCGAGTACCAATAAGATTGCTCATACGTATTCTTGGGAAAGAACGATTAGACGATATCCAAGACATGTTAATAGAACTGACAGGACAATCCTTAACGGAACAAAAAATAGCAGAATTAATTATTCGTGAAAAAGCTGAGTTATTATTTGCAGGAAGTGAGCTAGCGGTTCGAGAGCTAAGGAGCTATTTACTGAAGCAACTGGAAGAACCTGACCTTATCGCCCTGTATCAACGAAATCCTGATACGAAGAAGGTGATAACAGCTTCAAAATATATGGTAACACCACTCGTAAAGAAGAAGTGGTTAGTCGGTGGGAGATGGCCGAAGGATTTTGTCAGAACTTTAGGGTTTCCAACTAGTTTTGCAGGCAAATCCGCTAATAAAGTCATTAGAAAAGAATCTTTTATTGATGTTGAGCCCAAAAGGATTGTACCGCCATTAGTTCCTTTTCAAGAACAGTTGAAAAATGAGCTCTTAAAGGTTCTAAAACTAGAGGGAAACCATACGAGATGTGTCGTAACAATGCCTACTGGCACAGGGAAAACACGTGTGGCGGTTGAGAGTTATATTGAATGGATGAGAGAAGGCTTTGCAAAAGGACGTTATTTTATATGGATTGCACAAAGTGAGGAATTATGTGAACAGGCAATCGCGTGTATAACAGAGATGTGGCAGGAAAAGGATTATCCAGAATCTTTACGGTTATATCGTTATTTCTCAGGAAATCAAATCGATGAAGAAGAGCTTTGCGGTGGTGCTGTGGTGGCAAGCATTCAACAACTCTTTTATCGATTAAAAAGTAAAGACCCTATCATAGCTGAGATATTATGTGATTGCGGGGCAATGATTATTGATGAAGCACATCATGCTGTCGCTCCTATGTATCAAGAGTTATTAGAGAAAGCAGAAGAACTTTCTGGTGGACGTTCATTTCCAATATGTGGATTGACTGCTACCCCAGGTCGTAATGATGAACAAACGATGAAGCTGGTTAATAAATTTGAAGCTCATCTCATTCAACCAAAAATTAATTTAAATCAACAAGAAACACCTTTACGTTTTTTTAGGGAACATGGCTATTTAGCGAAACCTAAGCATGTAATCTATCAATCGGGACGTGTGTATGAAGTTGATGAACAATGTGTGACTGCAAATGGAGAACGTGACTTCACAGAGTTATTACGCGTGCTAGCAACTGATGTTTGGCGGAATAAACAAATCGTCTCATCGCTTGTAAAATTACCAAAAACGGCCAGCGTTCTTATTTATGCTTGTACGGTCGAACATGCAGAATTATTAGCTCAGACGATGAATGTGTTAAACAGTTCTGCGGTAGCGATTACTTCGGACACACCAAAAACGGCAAGAAGATTGTATATTGACCAATTTAAAAAAGGTCAGATCAAGTTCTTATTTAATTATGGGGTTCTAACAACAGGTTTTGATGCTCCAAAGACTGACTACATTGTTATTACTCGCCCAACTACGAGTGTCATTTTGTATGAACAAATGATAGGGAGAGGCTTAAGAGGGCCAAGGTTTGGGGGGACTGAATCTTGTACAATTATTGATTTTGCCGATAACTTGTTACGATTAGGTAAACCGCTCGCTTATGCACGATTTAAAAACTTCTGGGAGCGAGAGTCTGTACGGGAATTATCATAAGTAGAATTTAAAAAAGCTGAACAAAAATATGTTCAGCTTCCTCATGCTTATTCACCTAATAAAGCTGTTTCAAAGATTTCTAAAAGATATTCTAAAGTAATAGGGTCACTATAAGTAGAAGCTTTACTATTAATTTCAATTATTTGCTCATTTTTAACAGCAGGAATATTGTTCCATGTCTCAGTTTCCATAAAAGAATTATCAACATCTGGATTTTTACTTAAAACGATAAAGTCCCCAGCGAAGTCTGGTAATAATTCATACGATAATGTATAAACACCAGACTCTAATGCTTGTTCCTCAACTTTTTCAGGCATATTTAAATTCATTGCCTGATAAAGGATTTCTGTACCTCGTGCATAGTTGTCGCCAAATACGTAAATTTCCTTATTTCCGGTTTCTAAAACAGAGATGGTTGAATCCTCACCAATCTTTTCACGAATGGCTTTTCCAGATGCTTCGGCACGCTCTTGAAAATCAGCTACCCATTTCGTTGCTTCTTCTTCTTTATTGAGAAGCTTTCCGATTTCAACTTGTTGATCAAGGTAATCCAATTCTCCCCATGTGTAGACGACAGTTGGAGCGATATCACTCATTTTATCAAGATTCTTCATATAAGAACCTGCAATGATCAAATCAGGGTCAAGCTCAATAATTTGTTCTAAATTTTCTTCGGAAACAATTTCAACATCCTCTAATTTATCATCAAATAAAGGGTTCATATTTGTCCATTGGTCAATACCAACAACTTTACCATCTAAAGCTAGGACGTTTGGGCCGTTTGTTAAAGCGATTATACGTTGTGGATCCGCAGGTACTTCAATCGGACCCGTTTCTGAATCATATGTAACGGTTGAATCTTCAGTTTCGAGCCCATCAATCCCCCCGTTTGTTGAATTTTCATTGCCGCATGCTGTTAGAAAAACACAGGCAAATAGGATAAGCAAGCCTAATCTTTTCATGTTCATTCTCCTCAAGTAAAATTGCACTATGTACCAATAATGATAATCATTATCAGTAGTTGCATTCTTATCTTAATTCTGAGGGCAGTGAATGTCAACAAAAAAAGAATTAGAATTTAAAAATAAAAAGGTAGCTCATCATTTCTGATCAACTACCTTTCCGTATAATCCGCCTCCACCAGTCTGGAACGTAAGTCCGCCCGTTCTAGCTGCGATAATTAATTTTGCTATTTTTTCTGGCACAGCTTTTAATAGTTGTTCGGAAGGAACATGGTGGAGAATATTCATTTCTGTACCAAAATGATCCTTTAATTTCATGAGTGTTTTTGGACCTAGACCTGGTAAGTATTCAAGTGGAACTTGGTGAATGTAAGGGGGTCTTTCCCTTAAGGGTGAGTATGTGTCGGTATTGGACAATTCTTTTAAACGCTCACTTACCCCTTTGACAAAACGGTGATGACCACATTGAAGACAGGTGTTTTCATCCCTTGATTTAGGAGAAATACATTTTTCGCAAGTTGTTTGGTGATATTTACCGATTTGCGGTTTAAGACCATAGTTGGCTAAAATCGTTCTTCCTAATTCATTTTTTAAAGCCATTGCGAATTCATTAAAATTGCAATCCTTCAACCTCAATTGCTGATATTCCCTACCAATTTTACCTAGAGAATGTGCATCAGAATTAGTTAAAAACGTAAAAGAATCGAGTTCTTTAATTTGTGCTGCCATTTTTGTATCGGAACTTAAACCTAATTCAACAGCATCAATTTTATTTGGGTCAAAAACTTCTGTAAGTGATTGCTTGACACCACTCCCATATAAGCTCTTAAACGGGGTGAATATATGAGCAGGAATAAACAATCCTTGAAGGCTTTTGACCATTTTCTGTACGTCAAGTCCCGAAGTGTAAATTCGCTGTGAACTTAAATGGTGGTTTTTCATTTTAGTCGATAACCAATTTGAGAATTTCTCCATACTAGTTAGAGTAGGGAGGAAGGCAAGGACATGAATTGGACCACTACTTAACTGGTCATTGATTTCTAATTCACAACCAAGTAGTAAAGTTGTTCGTTCAAAGCGTACTCCACCTTCAGTAAGTTCCGTACAATCACCGTTACTTACTCTCTGTTTGAGTGTCTGAATTACTTCAGGAACATGACAATCAATGACTCCGATTAAATCAAGTCCTTTTTCTTGACTGGCTTCACGTAAAATAGAGTCGATGGTTAGAGATTTGGAACCGGTGATTTTTACGGGGCGTCCCGACTCAGTCCGACCAATATGGATATGTAAATCTGCAAAGTATGTATTCATTTTATCGCCCACTTCATATAAATCTCATTTTAGTCGATTATTGATGAGATGGGGAAGAAAGTCAATACATCTAAATATTTTGAAAATAAAGTCTTTACTAACGTAACAGTGTTATGTTACATTGTAATTAAGAAATCCCATTTGGAGGTGATGATTGATGGAAGAGGAGCTTATATCTAAGAAGGATTTATTAAAAGAAGCTGGAATTTCATATGGACAGCTTTATAGATGGAAGAGGAAGAACTTAATTCCTGAATCATGGTTTATTAGAAAATCAACATTTACAGGACAAGAAACATTCTTTCCAAAAGCAAAAATGATGACAAGGATTAAGCAGATCATTGATTTAAAGGATGGTTTATCACTTGATCAGTTAGCAGACCAATTATCTGGAAATTTAAATGTAAATACAACCAGTTTGTCTAAAGAATATCTGATGGAACGTAACATTGTTTCAAGTGAAGTCATGGAATTATTTCCATTAAATCAAAGTACAACATCAGAATTTCAATACTCTACGATTCTAAGCTTATTGATAGTAGAAGAGGGATTAAAGAGTGGAGAAATAAGTTTGGAAGAAGCGAAACAAATGATAACACTTCTAATAAACAATGGAAAAAAGGGTCAAGACGCAGAGGAATTACATGTATTTATATTAAGGAAGATGGGTGTTTCTTTTGTAATGATTACGGAAAACGCCAATATGATTGTAGAAGCCAATGTCAAAATCGTCATCCATATAGAAGTGAAAAATGTTAAACAAAAACTAGCAAGATTACTCGTTTAATACCGGCTTAGTGAAAGAAGACATTGTAAACAAAGATGAAAGATCGGTTAGGCTCTTTGATTGTTGGCACTTCGTTCATTTTGCCTTTGTTTTTATTATTAATGATAGTAAAGTGTTTTGTAAACTTGAGAATTAACAGTACCCCAAGCGGGTGAGTTATGCGGAGACTCCCTCGGAAGTAGTGGCGGGCTGAAATCCACTGGCAAAGCCAGTTAGTTCAGCACCACCCCGCAGGACGCGAAGCATAATTTTAGGTAGCGGCGAGTAGCGCTCTATGTTCGCACTTTTATACAAAGGAAAATAACTATGAAAAAAATAATCGAAAAACAAGAAGATTCTTGTCAGCAAGATGAGATAAAAAACCCACCATCCAAAAGCGAAAGTATCCTATTTTCAGGAAATTGGTATATTTTATTCAATCATTAAATAAGGAGTGAAATCAATGAGTAGTACATTAAAAGAAAAAGGAAATTTAATTATTTCAGGAAGTGGAAGTGCAACAGGGGGAGAGTATGATCAGGTAAAAATTAGTGGCAGTGGTAGAATTTCTGGAGATATAGAATGTGAAAAGTTTCTTTGTAATGGCTCTAGTAAAGTGGAGGGAGACATTGAAGGGGTACAAATAACAATAAACGGGAGTACTAAAGTGGGTGGCGATGTAAGAAGTAAAGAAACACTTAAAGTGAATGGTAGTACGGTTATAGAAGGGAGTGTACTGTATAAAGAGTTCAAAATCAGTGGTTCCTCCAGAATCCTTGGTGATACTTCAGGAGAACATTTAATTCTTAGAGGTAGCGTAAAAATAGAAGGCGATTGTGAGGCGGAATATGCTGAGTTTAACGGAAGTTTTAAAATAGAAGGTCTTTTAAATGCTGATAAAGTTGAAATCGAATTAAACGGTCGCTCTTATGTGAAAGAAATAGGTGGAGAAATCATCTCTGTAACAAGAACGAAGTCTAACTTGTTAGACAGACTATTTAAACCATTAGCGAAAGAACTTACTGCAGAAGTTATAGAAGGTGATAAAGTGGAAATTGAATATACACAGGCAGATGTGGTACGTGGTAATCATATTAAGATTGGACCGGGGTGTAAAGTTGATTTAGTAGAGTATAAGGGTGAGTTAGATATTCATGACAATGCAAGTGTAAAAGAAATTAAAAAGGTTTAGAAAAAAGAAACAAATAAATATATCTGGATGAGGTGGTGCTGAGGGTAAGAACTTTAGCACCACCTTATTTGTGTGATGCGAAGAAAAAAATGAAGGGAACTGTCACAGAGAGCCGGGCAGGTGCATACATTTAAATGATGAAAAAGAGTAAGTAGGTAAATGCATATGTATATGCATATGGATGATTAAGATAAGGAGGCATTATATGCAAATTCATGTCGTTCAAAGTGGACAGTCCTTATGGCAGATTGCTCAAGCCTATAGTATTAATGCAAACGAAATTACTACGGCTAATGAACTTGAATTCCCTAACCAATTAGTAGTCGGGCAGGCATTAGTTATTCCCATAACTGGTCGCTATCATTGGGTTACACCTGGGGAAAACCTGTATGGAATAAGTCAACGATACCAAATACCTTTACAAACATTATTAGCGTTTAATAATTTGAATACAAACAATCTTCCTGTGGGATATCGATTATATATCCCGGCAAATCCTGAAAACCGTCGTCAAGCAGACGTTGGAGCTTATCTGTCTATGGAGATTTCGGGAGCGAACGCAGCCAATGATGTAGATGCTGTTGGTGAGCACTTAAGTTATTTACCTATATTTAGCTATAATATACAACCAGATGGTTCACTTTCAAGTTTGAATGAAGAGCAAGTTATCCAAACCGCATATCGTCATCAAGTAGCGCCATTATTGGTATTAACAAACCTACAAGAAGGTGGTTTTAGCACAGAGTTAATCACACAAATTTTACAGGACGAATCTTTGCAAAATAAAGTGTTAGATGAAGTTGAAGTGATTATGGAACAAAAAGGGTATCTTGGACTAGATTTAGATTTAGAATATGTAGGTGCAGAAAATCGAGAAGCCTATAATCAATTTTTATTAAAAGCTCGAGAAAGAATGGATGCTCGCGGTAATTGGTTATCAAGTGCGTTACCACCTAAGACTTCAGCTGATATGCAAGGTGTTTTATATGAGGGAGCTGATTACCGGTTTCATGGAGAAGTAAATGATTTCGTCTTTCTTATGACATATGAATGGGGCTGGACAGGAGGACCACCGATGGCCGTAGCACCTCTAAATCAAGTTAGAAGAGTGTTAGATTACGCAGTTTCCGAAATACCAAATGAGAAGATTATTTTAGGTATTCCTTTATATGGTTATGATTGGACCTTACCTTTTGTTGAAGGTGAATCGAGAGCTCGTGCAATTGATCATCAACAAGCGATAGCTCTTGCGGTTACGCATAATGCTCAAATTATGTATGACGAAGAGGCACAGGCACCATATTTCTTCTATATAGATGAGCAAGGCAGACAACATGAAGTTTGGTTTGAGGATGCAAGAAGTATTCAAGCGAAATTTGATGTAGTGAAGGAGTACAATTTAAGAGGATTCTTCTATTGGGTATTAAGATGGAACTTTCCGCAAAATTGGCTACTTGTCGACGAAAATTTTACCGTAAATAAATATGTCTAGGCATTGGAAAAAGTGAAAAAGAGGAAGAAAGAGTTCGGTGAGAAAAATAACTCAGCGAACTTTTTTGTTGTGCCATTTAAAAAAGTGCTAACCGTATTGTAAATAAGTAGGCACAAAGCATACGAAGTTTAAAGGAATTTTTAGGCATAGTTAAGGTGGAAGCTGGAAAAAATAAAAGAATACATATATAATGTGGTTGATAATTATAAAAAAGAACTAAAAAAAAGTTATATTTATACTTGTTTTTGGTTTTAAATACCTAGTTTTAGTTGTATAATAATAGTTCATAAGTCCTTTATCGGATGAAGTAAAAGAGGGTGAGCATATGAATGAGGAAATGGATGTAAAAAGTGATTTTTCTGAAACAATCGAATTAATTAAGGGAGGTCTTGAACCTTATAAAAGACTCTCAAAAACACAAGTAAAGATTTTAGATGCTGCAAGAGAGTTATTTTCTACCAAAGGTTTTGAAAATAGTTCAACTATGGACATTGCCAAGCTCGCAGGTGTTGCAGAAATTACCCTTTTTCGTAACTTTAAATCAAAAACGAATTTATTATTTCAATTATTAGCACCAGCCATAGCAAAAGTCTCAATGCCAACGAAGATTAATAAAGATAAATATCTTTTACCTGAGGAAGCAATTAAAGATATTATTTTAGAAAGGGTTCGAGCTTTTAAAGAACATAATATAGAAATGACAATTTTACTCAGCGAAAGTATTTATCACGAGGAAGTAAGGAGAGCAACAAAAGAGTTTATGATTGAACCATTAAAGAGCGCGATGAGAGTATTTATTCAGGAGAAGGTCAATGAGGGATATTTCCGTAACGTTGATATCGATGCAACGATTGACTTGATCTATTATAGTGTCTTAGGTTTTATCATTAATTATTATTTGTTGAATGAATCTCCAGAAAGTGAAAATGTGGAGGAGTTAGTTCGTACTTACCTACAAGTTTTATTAAAAGGGCTGTTTCAACATACGTAAAATCTATTAAAAATGCCCTTTCTTTGAGTTATTACCTTAAATCTAGTATAATGGTCAGATAGATAGAGACAAAAAACCGTTGTATGGAATATGATTAAGCTTAGAATTTTTCAATTATTTGAAATTATCTCTTCTTATTGAAAAGCAAAATCTGAGCTGGAGAGTATGGAGGTTGGGTAAATGACAGCAATGACAGATAATAACGTATCATTACGGAATGATGTTAAGAAGTTAGGGAATATATTAGGGGAAATTTTACAGCATCATGGTGGTACAGAACTATTTAATAAAGTAGAAACTATCCGTGAAATGACCAAAAAGTTAAGACAAAATTATGACCCTAATACGTATGAAAAACTTAAAGCAGAAATCAGTAATTTAAAGCCACCTACAAGACAGCAGGTTATTAGAGCTTTTTCTGTATATTTTCATTTAGTTAACATGGCTGAACAAAACCACCGTATCCGTAGAAGAAAGCAATATCAGTTACAAGAAGGTGCCAAGCTTCAATCATTCTCATTGGAGAAGTCTGTTTCTACATTGAAGGATTTGGAAATGACTTCTGATGAAATAAAAAAAGTACTTAACAATCTGTCCATTGAATTGATCATAACAGCTCATCCGACAGAAGCTACCAAAAGAACGGTTTTAGAAATTCAAAAACGTATATCATATATTTTAAATCAATTGGACTCTCCACTTGTAACAAAAAAAGAGAGAATTCGTTTGGAAGATAGCTTATACAATGAAGTCGCAACTTTATGGCAAACAGACGAGCTTCGTCATAGAAAACCAACTGTTATCGACGAAGTTAAAAATGGTCTATATTATTTTGAGGAAACTTTATTTGAAACGATACCGGAAATACATCAAGAACTTGAACAGTATTTACAGGAGTATTATCCAGAGGAAAAGTTAGAAGTACCTAATTTCCTTCACTTTGGTTCCTGGATTGGTGGTGACCGAGATGGTAACCCAAATGTTACCCCTGAAGTTACATGGGAAACCTTACAACTTCAACGACAGTTAGTCCTGAAAAAATACCGTAAGTCGATCACTGATCTAATGAAACGCTTTAGTCAGTCAAGTTCAAGAGTAGTGGTTAACCAGGAGTTTGTATCACATGTTGAACAAGAAGAGTCAAAGTATTTGGAGTCGGGTGAAGAGTGGTCCGTCAAAAGTGAAATATATCGACGTAAATTTGCGATTATCTTAAAAAGGTTAAGTGAAGTAGGAAAATCTGACCTTGGTTATCAACAATCTGAAGAGCTTGAAGCAGACTTAATAAGAATTCGTGAACTTGTAGAAGAACATCAACCATCAGAGAAGAAATTAAAGACAATCCGTCATATCATTAGACAGGTTCAATTGTTTGGTTTCCATTTAGTAACGTTGGATATTCGTAACCATAGTGGAGAACATGAAATTGCTGTTTCTGAATTATTAAATGCTGTGAAACTATGTGATGATTACTCATCATTAACGGAAGAAGAAAAGATAAAGGTATTAACGAGTGTATTAAAAGATCCAAGGCCTATTTCTTTATTAGAAGCCGACTATTCGGAAGAAACACTAAAAGTTCTTAATGTATTTAAAATGATTCGAAAAGCTCATTTAGAATTTGGTACACGTTCAATTGAAGTATATCTCGTTAGTATGACACAATCTTCTAGTGACCTGTTAGAGGTCCTAGTATTAGCTAAAGAAGCTGGGATTTATCGTTTACATGCAGATGGTCGCGTCGAAAGTGGCTTACATGTAGCTCCGTTGCTGGAGACGATTGACGATTTAGTTGCTGGTCCACAAATCATGAGAACGTTATTTGATTTGGATTTATATCGTTATCATTTACAAGTTCGTGGCGACCACCAAGAGATTATGTTAGGATATTCTGATGGAAGTAAAGATGGAGGAACATTAACAGCGAATTGGAAGCTGTTTAATGCTCAGCTTGAAATCCACCAAATGGCGAAGAACTATGATATTCGTTTGAAGTTCTTCCATGGACGGGGTGGCTCCTTAGGTCGGGGCGGCGGTCCACTTAATCGTAGTATCGTTTCACAGCCGGTCGAAACATTAGGTGATGGTGTGAAGATTACCGAGCAAGGTGAAGTTTTGTCTTCACGATATTTATTAGAAAGCATCGCATTCCGTAACTTAGAGCAAGCAACTTCTGCCTTAGTTGAGGCGACAGCTACAGTGAACAAGAAGTCCAAGCATGGTCATTTCCGCGAAAAAGAGTGGGAACTTGCCATGGAAGAAATGTCCCAACATGCATTACGAAAATATCAATCACTTGTTTTTGAAGATAATGATTTTCTAACTTATTTTAATCAGGCAACGCCATTAAAAGAATTAGGTGAGTTAAATATTGGCTCAAGGCCAACTCGTAGAAAGAATAGCTCTAAATTCGAAGATTTACGAGCAATACCGTGGGTGTTTGCTTGGACACAATCACGCCAAATGATACCTGCTTGGTACGGAGCAGGAACAGGCTTTAGTTCTTTCTTGGAACAAGGAGCAGAGAATTTGGAAATGCTACAGAACATGTATCAGAGCTGGCCATTTTTCCACTCAACGATTCATAATTTACAAATGGCATTAATGAAGGCCGATTTGTTCACGGCGAAGGAATATTTGAATTTAGTAGAGGATTCAAACATGGCTGAGCGTATCTATTCAGATATTGCAACAGAATATCAGAAAACAAAAGAAGCCTTATTAAAAATAACAGGAAACCAAGAGTTACTTGATAACTTTTCTAATATTCAGGAGTCAGTACGCCGTCGTAATCCTTATGTAGATCCACTTAATTTCTTACAAGTTGATTTGATCCAAAAAATGCGTACAACTGATGAGGTAGACGAAGAGTTAATGACTGAAGTTCTACTCACTATCAGCGGTGTCGCAGCCGGATTAGTTAATACAGGCTGATTCATCCATAAAAAATCATATAACCTCCGAAGCACGAGTGCTTTGGGGGTTATTTATATGCAGATAGGGCAGGGGAATCTTGACAAAAAACATTTTCGTAATTTTCTAATTTTAAGTGACTCTTTTTTTGGAGTGTGAAATTACACTGGAGAGAAAATTAACTAAAATGAAGGTTTAGGATGATTAGGGCATTTGTAATAATTATTGCACTTCCAGTCATAGGGTTACTTATGTTATTGATTGGTTTTGTCACTAAGAAGAGGTCGTAAAATTACTTTCATTAATTCCACTCGTGATTTCACTATCAATAGTCTTTTTAGTATTAATAAGTCTACGCCCATAAGTAACTTTCATACAAAACAATTTACCCGAAAATTCACCCTTTTCCTTTCATTTTTGATATGATGAGAGAAAAGTGAATTGTGGGGGAGAGTTCATTGATAGCAGAAAGTATCGTACGGATATTAACCATATCCGTATACGCAGCGATCGTTATACCAATTATTCTTATTCTAGTTGCAAAGCTTAAGTTTAAAGTGTCTATGAAGTCCCTTTTATTCGGTATGCTAGCGTTCTTACTATTTTCACAAATCTTGATGAATGTGATTTTAACGCTCTTTTTCTCGACCGAAGCGACGAGAAGCCTATTTGGAGAAGGGATTTTATATGTACTGATCATTGCTATAACAGGTGCTGTTGTGGTTGAAATAGGTCGTTTTTTAACATTGAAGTATATGCTGAAAAAGGAAAGAAATGAAAAAGCTGCACTTGGTTTTGGTGTTGGTTTTTCAAGTCTTGAGACAGTTCTCGTATTGGGTTTTACAAGTGTAAGTATGTTGACAGCTGCCGTGATGATGAATGAAGGGTTATTTGAAGATCAAGCCTTGGCTGATCAATTAATGACGGTGTCTACAGGTTTTATTGTATTTGGTGTTCTAGAGCAGCTCTTTTCAATCGTAGTACATATTGCGTTATCTTTATTTATCTTATATGCTATTGCAAGCGAAAATAAGAAGTATGTTTATTATGCTATCGCTTTTCATATTGCGTTTGCCGTTCCTGGTTTGTTATATCAACAAGAAATTATAACGAGTTTAGTTATTTCCCAATTGATGATGGCTGTAATCGCTTTATGTACGTGTTGGTTAGCCAAAAGGTATTATCAAGAATTAAAAACTAGTGGATGACTGAGAACTACTTGAAATAGAGCGAGCTATTTAGTGCGTAGAAAATCTTAAAATCTAGATCTTCATATCGAATAAAGACCTGTGCCCAACTTGGACACAGGTCTTTTCATAGAATCATTCTTAATGAAATTGAGCGGCAACTTGTTTAACTTCTTCAAGTCCATCTGCGATGATTTCATCTCTTTTTTCTGGCATCGCATTATGACCTTCAATGATAACTTGGTCGATAACTTCCATACCAAAGATGTTATGGAAAACATGATACATATAATTGACTGCGTGTTCAGAAGTGGCCATTTCTGGGGCAGAGAAGTTACCGCCACGTGCATTCAAGAAAATGACTTTTTTATCGTTTAACAGCTGAAGCATCTGTCCATTTTGATCATATTTGAAAGTAAATCCTACTGAATAAATATAATCGATGAATGTATGAAGGCGTGCTGGGATGGTAAGATTCCATAATGGAAATGCAAAAACAAGGACATCAGCTTTCTCTACAGCATCCATCGCTTTTTGTTTGGCAGACATGAGGCGTTGCTCTTCTTCAGTTAACTGACCTCCTGATTGAAGTTTGCCTAATGAATCGAATAACTCTTGGCCAAGATAAGGCATGTCTTCCTTAAATAAATCATAAGTTTGTATATGTGTTGATGAACTCTTTTTAAGAGATTCCATAAAAGTTTCATACATTTTACTAGATACTGCTTCGTTTGCTGGTCGATTATTAGCTTTTATGACTAGAATATTCATTATGATAAAATCCTCCTACTAATCTTTTGAAAGTAACTTCCCTATCGTAACAAATTAAAAAGTGAGATGTAACAGGACTTATGTCCAATTTTTTGTGAGAAATTATTTGTTTTTATACTTTTAATAAAGTGTTAATGTTTATATAAAAGCCAGTTGAGGCTTGTAATAAAAGGTGTTGGAAAATGTTGTATTGACTTTCGGTGGATCTATAGTTTTAGGTCTTTGTACTCTACTGCTTTTTTCCCCGTTTATAGAAACGGTAATAGGGTAAAGTAAAGGAAAGACAGAAGAGGAGTTGATAACATGTTAAGAACAATTTTGATGATTATCGGAGCCATTGTTGTCATTAGTTTTATTATTTCATTAATCTAAATGCACCTTACTTATAAAGAGCGTGAATGATATAAAACTCCTTTTAAGGGGTTTTTTTCGTTATGAGTCAAAAAAGTAGAACTTCATACATAGTTTATCCATTTTATGGACATTCTTTATTTTGTAAAGAAATGATGAGATAAGGAGTGGTTAAGTTGTCAAAAAACGAGAATAAAGCAACAGGAACGAATGTTGAAGGGGCTGGCGGTGCTCTTGATAAGCGTTACGGAAGCAATGAAACCGAAGATACGTTAACGAACCGACAAGGTCACCCCGTTACAAATAATCAAAATATGCGAACGGTTGGAAATCGTGGTCCAACAACGCTGGAGAATTATGATTTTCTCGAAAAGATTAGTCATTTCGATCGTGAAAGAATTCCTGAGCGAGTTGTTCATGCTCGTGGTGCAGGAGCACACGGATATTTTGAAGCATATGGTTCATTTGGTGAAGAGCCGATCTCTAAATATACAAGAGCCAAGCTATTTCAAGAGAAGGGGAAACAAACGCCTGTATTTGTTCGATTCTCAAGTGTTATTCATGGCGGACATTCACCTGAAACATTACGTGATCCACGCGGATTTGCTGTGAAATTTTATACGGAAGATGGAAACTGGGATCTGGTCGGTAACAATTTAAAAATATTTTTTATCCGTGATGCACTAAAATTCCCAGATCTTGTTCATTCATTTAAGCCCGATCCTGTTACGAATATCCAAGATGGTGAACGAATTTTTGATTTTGTCTCTCAATCCCCGGAGGCTTTGCATATGGTTACTTTTTTGTTTTCTCCTTGGGGAATCCCGGCTAATTATCGAATGATGCAAGGTTCAGGTGTGAACACCTATAAATGGGTGAATAAAGACGGTGAAGCTGTTCTTGTTAAGTACCATTGGGAACCTAAGCAACCAATTAAAAACATGACACAGGAGCAGGCTGAGCATGTTCAAGGGCTAAACTTTAACCATGGGACTCAAGATTTATATGAAGCGATTGAACGTGGTGATTATCCTGAATGGGAATTATTTGTGCAAGTAATGAGTGATGATGACCACCCTGAATTAGATTTTGATCCATTAGACCCAACTAAACTTTGGTACAAAGATCAATTCCCATGGGTACCGATAGGGAAAATGGTATTAAATAAAAACCCAGAAAATTACTTTGCAGAAGTTGAGCAAGCTGCTTTTGGTACAGGGGTATTAGTAGATGGCTTAGATTTCTCTGATGATAAGCTCTTACAAGGTCGGACGTATTCTTACTCGGATACACAGAGATATCGTGTCGGTGCCAATTATCAGCAGCTACCGATTAATGCACCAAAGAAACATGTGGCAACGAATCAAAGAGATGGACAAATGGCCTATCATGTCGATCAAGGACCTAAGCAAAACCCTCATGTCAATTATGAGCCAAGTATTCTTAATAACTTAAAAGAAGCTGATCAAGAAGGAAAAGAGTATAAACCGATTGTATCTGGTCAGTTGTCGCGTGAATCAATTGAACGTACCAATGACCACGCACAAGCAGGAGAAACCTTCCGTCGTTTTGCTGATTGGGAGAAGGATGATCTCATTAAGAATTTGGTCACAACATTGAAGCCCTGTGACCAGCGAATTCAAGTTCAGATGGTCGAGCATTTTATGAAATGTGACCCGGAATATGGAAAGAGAATTAAAGAAGGTTTAATGAATAAAGAAAAGGAACATCACCAATCTCACAGAAATACGATTGGTGGAGATGGCTCTGAAGTAGCCATTGAAGATGCAATTCAACAAAGCCACGTATCAGACCCTTATTAAATTTAAGAGCAAAAGAAAAGAAAAGTTTAAACCGCCTTTATGGCGGTTTCAGATTGTAGAAAAACCCCCAATTTTTAAAAGTCTGATTTTGAAAAAGGGGGTTTTTGATGTTTTAATTGATTTTTCCACAACATATAGTTTTTAACGTATTATCAATACACTATATGTTGTATAGTAAAATTTTTAAAAGGCTGTCGAGACTTTCTCGACAGCCTGAAACCGCCTTTATGGCGGTTTTTTTTAATGAATTTCACTTAGTAATTTTTCGAGATAATATCATTATTGAAATAAGTATGCTAATGTGGTTATTTTTGTATGAAAGTTGTTTTAAGCTGATATGAGGAGCTCTATTCGTCACTAGCGAAAATTATGCTCCGATACAATCGCGTGGCACGGGTGTCTCCGCATGTTTTAGTCCGCTGGGTTACTGCTTATTCTCAAGTAAAAATAATCTGCGACCATTCTTTTGAATGAAAAAGGACAAAATCAAATTGAATGAAGTTCCACCAGTTAAAGAACAAGACACCACTTTCATGTTTGTTGGTGTCGGATCTAGTTTTGGCTGCGACATAAGGGTTTTGTATGAAAGTATACTCAGGAGCTATCCAAAAATAAAAGAATCTTTCTTTTATTTTTGGATAGGTATGGAATTCGGTATTGGATTTCTAGGGATTTCCTGAACCAAGGGAAGTTCCTTTTGTTATGGTGTTAAAGAGACAGGTTAGTGAAATAGGAGAAGCTTCAGTTTGGTCAAACTGTGTATTAGTTATTTTCTATTTTTTCTAATAATAACTCTATTTTTTGTTCTAATGTTTGCAATCTTTGTTCTAGTTTTTGTTGATCTTCATTCTCTCTAACGTTATCTTGAACAGCTTCATTAATGGCAAGATTAGCTGCATAAACTGCTATCGCATCACCAATAGTGGTGATGAGACCTCCTAAAACAGCAAGCTTTAAACTTAAGGCAATATTTAAATCTTCTTGGTTAAAGTCTGAACTATTTTTGTTTCTACCCACATTATTATCCATTTCTCTACCTCGTTTTTATAAGTTAATTCTAAGGTATTCACTTATAAATAATGGGTTCCGGTCGTGAGAAATATTGTTGTACTGTTCAGCAACCCCATCTTATTGACCAAACACCTCAAAGCCTGCTTTTGATAGCTAAGTGTATTGACCTTCATCGTCTTGCAGCTTCACTCTCTCGCATTTCCTCTGCCATCTGCATCAGCTTCGAGCCATAATGATGCTTGCGTAGCTCCTCATCCACCATAGAATATTGTATTCGAATAAATCCCACAAGAAATGGTACAGCTATTCCGCCCGCTACCTTCGTTTCGTCCTCTCCATCCTTAACAAAGAAATTAAACTCCTTTAAGTGCTCAGGTAATTTGCCGCGTATTAAATTTAGATAACATGTTCTGAATTTTAATTCAGCTATTTTTATGCTAATAACATTGAATTTCACCAGGGTTCAGTTATTATATTTATATTGACCAAATTAATTATAAATAGTCATTAAAGGAGGAGATTGTATGCCAAAGATCATAAGTGAGCAGGAGAAGGAGCATATCAAAAATGCAATGTATATCAAAGGAATAGAGCTCATTCGTAAAAAAGGCATGAAGCGAGTTACGGTTGACGATATTACAGCAGCTGTGCAAATAGCCAAAGGTTCCTTCTATACCTATTATCCTTCCAAGGAAGAATTTCTCTACTACATTATGAAGCAAAATGAACAAGCTTTATTTGACCGAATTCTTGAAATCGGGGCTAGCTCGCGACATTTTAAGGACAAGATTACGCATGCACTTTATGAAATTTATTTGTCTTCAGATAGTCTTGCACTCTATGTTCAGCCATCGGACCTGGAATATTTGCTGCGCAAGCTTCCAGATTCTATTAACAGAAAGGAACAGGATAAATCCAAAACTAATTTTCAGCGTACAATGAGTTGTTTGGGAATAGAGGATGCTCAATGTGATTACAGCGTACTTGCGAATTTAATGGATGGTTTGCATTTTATCGCATCTAATCAGAATCAATACGGTGAACAGGGGAGGGCACAAGCATTAAGCATTCTTGTAGAAGCAATTGCGGAATATCTAAGTAAGTGCAAGCAGAATTCAACAAAAAATAGTTAGAGGGGGCATTCACATGAATCAAACTTTGATTATTCTCATAGCGGCTATTGCCTGCATCAGTATGGCGGTTTATCGGTTTCTCTACACAAAGAAGCGTGCAGCAGCCTGTCATATCAATACACCCAACGGAATAGATGAGGGCGAGTATGTGACGATCGGTGGAATCCAGCAGTTTTTATATCATCGTGGTGAAAATAAGGATCATACCGTCCTCTTATTCTTACATGGAGGTCCTGGCAGTCCGATGCTTCCTTTTGCCCAAGACTTTCAGTTTCCTTGGGAAGATAAAGTAACCGTCGTTCACTGGGAACAGCGAAACAGCGGTAAAACCTTCTTTGCGAATGATCCCCAGAAAGTCACGCCGACAACTACAATTGAACAAGCATTACAGGATACATATGAAGTTGTGAGCTATTTACAAAATAAATATAATAAAGAGCGAATACTTCTGCTTGGTCATTCATGGGGTTCTGTCTTAGGCAGTCTATTTACCTTGCAGTATCCGCAGATGGTTCAAGCCTATATTGGAGTTGGACAAGTTGTAAATATGTTTGAAAACGAACGAATTGGCTACGAAAAAGTATTAGAATGCAGCAGACAAGTAGAAAATCAGAAAGATATTAGCACCTTACAGGCTTTAAGCCCTTATCCCGATCACCAATTTAGTGATATCATGATCAAGAAGCTTATGAAACTCCGTAAGTTGCAAGGTAAGTATAAGCTTGCGATGCAACCATCACCCCAGCTAGTCATGAGCGTACTATGTTCTCCCTTTTATTCGTTCAAAGATATTAAATACATGTTAATGAGCGATGTACTAGAAATAAAACAGCGTGCTATTTTGGAATCTTTGTTTAAGTCCTATGATCTAAACAGGGTAACTTCAGACTATCAAGTTCCATTATTCTATATCCACGGCGAGGATGACTGGCAAACTCCTTATTCTCTCGCTCGCACATACTTTGATCAACTCAAGGCGCCAATGAAACAATTTTACTCGATACCAAATGCTGGACATGTAACGATGCTTGATCAGAAGGAGCTATTCAACGAAGCTTTATTCGACATTATCGATCAAATCAAACATTAATTTTCAAAGTTATTCCATCATGTGCCATCATGATAGAATGGGGCTCAAATATCTTATTTCAAGTCAGTATGCAAAAGATGCACATTATATATCTACTTTTCTCAAGTGTTTTAGGCTCTATTTAGGTTTTATGACTATTGTTTAACTTTGCATTTTTGCTAATGAGAAATGATTTAAATGATAAAATAATTAAAATGATAATCATTAAAATAAATATATCATTGAGGAAGGTATTTAATATTTTATGTGGAATATTATTTGTAAAGGAGATGATTAAATGAATAATTTAAAAGGTTTTCTATCAGTTATTGTTATAATGAGTGCGTTTTGGGTTGGGTTTCCAATTGGGAGTTCTAATGTAGTCGCATCAACAGCTAATACAAACGATGTAATAGAAGTGCAGCAAACTAGAACCGTTACTGTCACAAGAGCCTATCAAGTCAATCAACCAATTCCAAGGACCATAGAATATAATTCAGGTGGCTGGAGAGGGACCTTAACGATAGCGCATCAACAATCTGCTATCGATATTATTTTTGTTACTTACAGTGGGACAGTTTCATGTCCTGGGACATGTGTAATGCCATAACATAATTATAAAGAATGGGGCTGCTACTATAGCAGCTCTTTTTCTTTAGTAATATGAATGAAAGAGAATCTTAAGTAGGCGACTATGGCATGTATTTAAACTAAAAGGGACGTTAATTCAATAGAAAATAGATTAAAAAAGATTCAGTTTTAATTAAATCTGTGGCCTTTGCTCAGATTACTTTTGAGCTAATACGGCTGCTATCTCGAATATATAATACTATAGTTTTAGTGCATTAGTTATATAATTACAAATAATAGTTTTTTTGGTATGGTATAATATAACTATTAAGATAAAGGAGGATAAAAAAATGAGAAGCACTAAAAGGTTTTTACTAGTTGTATTTATGGGGTGTATATTTATCAATTTAACAGCATGTTCATTTAGTTTTAATGATGATGATATAAAAACAGGGATAACAATTAAGGAGAATGAAGAAAGTTCAAAAGATTAATGATGTAATTATGTGTTGATACAATCGTATAGGTTTGTAGAGTGGCTTGCATACAGTTAACTTGAATCAGCCTTTGAAAGGAATCGCTCTAAGACTTAGTACCCTCTACCTTCCAAAAAAATTTTCATCATAATCTTGGTTTTCCCTATATTGGTACATTAATTAAAGATTTGTTCTAACAGCCATTTGGAGGACACTGAACGATTACGGTATAAACCTGTGATCACTCGGTGTCCTATTTCTATTTGAAAGAAGTTTCCTTATGACCCAATTAAACAAGTTGAATAATAAGCCTGATAAGAAAATAAGCTGTCTAAATGTGATTTATAAGAATTCATGGGGACGAAATGTCCAACATATAGATGTGTCACCATAGTTCTTTGCGTCCAAAAAAAGAGGGGTTCAGAGGCCAACAGGGTTGGGTGGCTCGAGTTCTTTTAACATCTTCTTAAGCTTTTAGCTATTCTACCGTGTAATTCGATATAATATTTCACGACCTTCATTAGTTAAAATTACAAACATTTTTCTTTCAATTTAATGGTTTGAACACGACCAATGGAATGTATCACCTTACGCGTTTGATTTTTCATTCTCATGCTCACCTCCTTGTCCTCTAGACGTAAAAGGGTAACTAATCAATTTTTATTTTATAATGTTGGTCTATGAGATATCAAAAGTTAATATAATATGCATTAAATATTAAGGTTTATTATAGTTATAAAAAAATTTAAGTATTAGATGATAATAATGCTTTATATTTACGATGAATGGATGAAAGAAGAACACCACGTATCTATGGTGTTCTTATCAATTAAATACCACTCGAATTAATCAACTCTTTTGCCAACAAACCAAAGGTTCTCCACTAGAGGTAGAAAGCCCACAAAACCTTGTTGAAATTTGTAATGACTCTATCAATTTAGCCATTAATGAATTAAAAAATAAATTAGGAAATGTAAATATTCTTGATGTTACCAAAGAAGAACTAATAAATATTGAAATAGCAAAAGAAGTGATAAGAAATTTGGAAAAATTAAAAATTAAGTTATAGAAAATCAAGGAGGAGTATATATGGCACATTTAAGAGCTAATGAAAGAAACTATATTGAGGATTTTCCAAGTATGGTAGGAGCTATGTTTACTAGGTTTATTTTTATATATGAATTAGTAGTAGTAAATATACATTGTAATTATTCTGATTTCAGTATACAACATGTTGGTCCATAAATTAATCGATAACGATAATTATATTCAATTTACTGATATGTTAGCCATTTTTATTAAGGTTTAAACGGCGTTGTGCGGCGGAATAAAGTTGTATAAATGAGGAATTCGAAGTGGGGAAGAATCAAAAAAAGAAAATTAGACAGTCTGTAGAATGGTTAATTTAAATATATAAGGAAGGTGAAAATAATTGAAATTAGCTGTTATTTATGATATTCATGGAAATTACCATGCTTTAGATGCGTTTTACGTGAGATCGAAAAAGAGAATATAGATAAAGTAATCGTAGGAGGCGACCTAGCGTGGGGTCCCCAGCCGAGGAAGGTCATGGATACACTCTTTATAAGGAAGGAAGATTTTATTTTTATAATGGGTAACAGTGATAGAGAGATATTCGAACAATATAAAAGTCAAAATAGTCTAGGCGGTGTATGATTGGCGAATTAAACCAATGGTGTATAGAACAACTTACGAAAGAGCAAATAGAGTGGATGGGTTCTTTTAAGTTTTCACATGTAGAAGAAGGAGTACTATTTATACATGGTTCACCTCGAGGAGATACAGAGGCGATTCGAATTGATACCCCAGAAGATGACGTTTACGAGATGGTTAAAGAAACAGACCAATCCACTATTATCTGTGGTCACACTCACATTCAATTCAAGAGAAATATTTATTCAAAGAATGTAATTAATGCTGGAAGTGTCGGACTTCAAAGTAGGGCTAAGGGGGCTTGTTGGTTACTCATTAATTCTGATGATTTCATATTAAAAGTGACAGAGTATGATTTTGTAAATGCTTCAAAAGATATTATACTTGGTGGAGCCCCTTATAAAGAAGCATTTTCTGAGCATATCCTAAATCCACCATATGAAGGGCCATAAAAAGTCATGACGTTAGTTATGAATAGGCTTTAAACTGAACATACAATGCACTTATGTGCTTAGTATGGTCAATTATCTTTAATTGATAGGTATTAATATTCTGAAAGAGATATAAGTTAAGGTTATCGTTTTACATAACTTAATAGTATTAGATTTATAGCTTCCTCTAATATAAGATTTAACTAAAGAGGATCTTATGGGAGGGACTATATGAGTATTGATTTTCATAGTAAAAAGAATAAGGATAGCTACACTACTCGGGAGGCCGATTTTTTATGGAAAGAGACTATTAAGGGGTGCATTGGCCATAAAGAATTAGCAACCGCTGTTGATATAGGGTGTGGTGGCGGGATTTATTCAAAAGCTTTATCGGATATAGGGGCTATGAATGTAATTGGTATAGATTTTTCAAAGGCAATTTTAGAGGGGGCTAAAAAGAATTGTCAGAATTACGATAATATTTCGTTCAAATTCGGGACAGCATTAGAAAGTGGTTTGTCTGATGAGAGTTGTGAGTTAGTTCTTGAAAGAGCTTTAATTCATCATTTAGATACACTTTCTTCAGCTTTTAAAGAGTCATATCGAATATTAAACAGAAATGGCTACTTTATCATTCAAGATCGAACACCCGAAGATTGTTTTTTAAGCGGAACAGAGGAACATATTAGAGGTTATTTCTTTGATTTATTCCCACGATTAAAGATAATTGAGAACAAACGTAGGTTTCATAGTGAAGAAGTGTTTAATAGCCTCTATGAAGCTGGATTTAAAAATGTACAAGAGATAAAGATATGGGAAACTAGAAATATATATAAGGAGAAGGTGTTTCTTTTAGATGATTTACAGAGAAGAACGGGGAGAAGTATTCTTCATGAATTGTCAGATAGAGAGTTAAGCAGATTAGTTGAACATATTAACAAATCAATTCCTAGCTCTCATAATCTAATAGAAAAAGATAGATGGAGTATTTATATAGCCCAAAAATAGTTCTGTATACTGATAGGGTTTCTATCCTAAATTAGATACTCTAAGGAGAGAGGAAATGTTTGATAGCAAACTGATTCATAAGCAACAAAGGTGGATTAAGGAAATTTTAAGAACGAAGTATCAATGGGTATTCGATGAAATTCATTTTCTTAACAATGGTGTCGTCAACCTAGTTTATTTAGTCAATGAAGCAAGCCTGGGAGAAATAGCGATAAGAACACCGGGTCATATTAATAAAAATGACATATCATCTTTAAAGAAAGAAGCTTTACTTTATGACTTTTGCCATCGACATAACTTTCCTGTTCCTAAACCATATTTATTACATAGCGGGGAGCATAACAATTTTTTAGCATCTGAGTATATTAATACTGATGGATCTAATGTTTCAAGTCATGAAATAGGAAGGTTAGTTTCGCTATTGCACTCCCTCCCTATAGATAATCTTAGTATTGTAGGCCAAGGTCACGTGAGTTTCACGAAGGTTATTTCACTTAGAATTATAAACAGACTACACAAGGTAAATGAGACCTTCAATATAAAAATGATGATTCCTAATGCCTGTTTAATCCAATCGATATTAGATTCGTCAGTTAATGGGGTTTGTTTATTACACCTTGATATTCGAAATGATAATATAATTTGTAGGAACCATAAGGTTAAGGCTTTGATTGATTGGGATAATGCTTATATAGGCGATCCAATTGCCGAAATTATGAGAGTGTCTGAATCAAATGAGTTAAATATAGGTGAGTTTTTAGAAGGTTATCAAAATGATCACCTTATTCAACGTACTAGTAAGTTGATTCAACAGATTTATAGGTTAGATACAGCATTGATGTTAACATTATTATTTAAAATTGAACTTAAAGATAATCGTAAAAGTGAATATTATTTAAAGCGAGTTAAAAGCCTCACTAATTTTATTTACGATATTATTTTATGATAGAGCCAATTAATTCATCTCTATAAAAAAGGTCCTTTATCCAAATTTATATTTCATATGAGTGATGAATAAGAAATACATAATCAAAAAGGTGGAGAATTATAGAACTCCACCATATTAATAAGGACGCTTTTCCCATGGTTCAATTGTTCCGACTATATTTACAAGCTTGTCATTTGAAATTGCTTCAATAACTCCATTACTGATCTCTTCATGAGTTAACCATCTAGAATGATTATTTTTGGTGATGAACCCTAGTTGGACTTGACGATAGTGACAGTTATCAGCGACATTAGCTTTGATTTTAATTTCTTTTAAGTTTGAGCTACTGCCGAGCACCTGGAATAATCTCCAAGTATGGTTATCTATTAAAAGTTCTTGAGAAACTACATTTAATACATTTTTCCCAACTGAATGTATCCAAGCTATAACTAAATCAATTGAACCGTTCTCTTTTATAACTATTCTCAGTTGCTCTTCTAGCTCAATTTCATTTTTATAATCAACAAGTAATGGTGTTATATGCCCTTGTTGCTCGGAAGTATTAATTAATTTCTTCATCCGGTCAGGATTACGCCCAATCACTGAAACCTTAAAACCTTCATTGGCTAACCATAATGAAACATTTGATAACATACCTGTACCGCCTATAACTAGTGCATGCATTATATATCGTCACATCCTATCTATGAACTCAAAGTCCCTACTATTTTGAGATTGTTTTAATGATCATTCTGTTTTTGTATATCATAAGACATTTCAACTCCGCGATACGTAGAAAGAGTGTATTGCGTCTGATAGACGAATCCTTCAGTACTTGTGCTATGAAGCATGGGGTGATAACTAAGGAACCATCCATAAAGAAACGAATCTTTGTTAGCTGTATTTGTTTTTTCATTATCCTTAAAAGTTCATATTTGTCTATATATCTAGAGGTGATTTACAAATGATGGAATGTTGAGTTTAGTTTTTTAATATGGGAATGATCTTTTTATTTTCTATCGGTGATGATAAAACAATTAGAGTCGTCGAGTCTCCAAATGTACCCATTTCATTAATTGCTGTTTCTAATGTGTGAAGTGTTTCGGAAACCATTTTAACTAAAAAATTGTATTGACCGCTAATTCTGTGTAATTCAACTACTTCATTTGATTTACTACAGGCATCTACAAAATGCTCGCAGGTTTTAGTATGAAATAAAAGAAAAGCTGTTACAGCATTATTTACCTTTTCAGCCTTAACAACAGCCCTATAATGATCAATGATTCCCTTTTCCTCAATCCTACGCACTCGCTCAGTAACTGCTGGCTGAGAAAGTAAAACTTCTTTTCCTAATTCCGTCATAGTTATTCGCCCTTTTTCTTGCAACACGAGAAGAATTTCTTTATCTAATTGATCCATACCCTTCGCCACCTTAACTTTATAAGTGAAATTAACATATTAAATTTATTTTAAATGTTTTTTCTAACAAATTACAATAAAAACGCATTTAAACCTTCTCTTATCTTTTATAAAATTTTTATGTAGAGTGAGAAATTAATAAAGGAGTTTATGCTATGGGGACAAATCAATTATTGCAAGCAGTTAAGATTAATGATTGGGAATTAAAATCAAGGGTTGTGATGGCCCCTATGACGAGGGGATTTGCGAATAATGATACTGGTGAGGTTGGGTTAGATATTCTCAATTATTACAAAAAAAGAGCAAAAGATGGTGTAGGTATCATTATTACGGAAGGGATTAACCCCTCTATTAGAGGTAAAGGGACTTTTGGAATCCCTGGGTTATATACGGAAAGTCAAGTAAAGTCTTGGAAAAGCGTAACAGAGGCTGTTCATGAGGAAGGAGGGTTAATTGTTGCGCAGCTGTGGCATGTTGGGAGATTAACTCATCGTGATTTAACTGGCGGTTACCCACCTCAAGCACCTTCACCTATAAAAGCTAATGGACTTGTACATCGTTTGCGAAAACCTTTTGAAGAGCCAGAGGAGATGTCCGTGAATGATATTAATCATGTGATTAATGAGTATGCCCTCGCTGCAAGAAATGCGGTCAAAGCTGGTTTTGATGGTGTTGAAGTACATGCTGCTCATGGTTACTTAATTGACCAATTTAATTCCTCAATTACAAATAATCGTACTGATGGGTATGGAGTGACTAGCGAAGGTCGTTTACGGTTTATGAGAGAAGTATTAGAAGCGGTTGTGAAAGAAGTCGGTAAAGAGAAAACAATTGTTAGGTTTTCAGAAATAAAAGATGATATACCTGAATTTAAATGGGTTGATCCGGTTCAGAATGTAAAAGAATTTATCCGAATTTTTAAAGAAGTCAATATTGAAATCTTACATCCTTCAACAAATGACTTCTCACAAAAAATAACGACTAACATGACTTTTCATCAGCTAGTAAGAAAATACTGGGATGGAGTGATAATTGGAGTAGGAAAATTAGACGTAGAAACTGCCAATGAAGCAATTCAGGAGGGTACGATAGATATAGCTGCTTTCGGCAGACCTTTACTAGCTAATCCAGATTTTGTACAAAAAGTTAAAATGGGGAAAGGTCTGAATTCTTATCAATCAAGTATTCATTTAAAACGGCTTAATTAGTCTAAGGAAAACATACATTTGATCTACTTAAGTAAAGCCCATTAATTTCTGTTTAATGGGCTGTTTTATGAATTTCATTAGTTGATTATCTTTTATTTTTTCAATGAGAGAAGAGAAAGCTGTATTCGCTGAAAACTGTTTAGGTTCTCTCATACTTAACATACGGGGCAGTTCCTACTACTTAGATTTGAATAAATAATCTCGTTCCACCTTACATATGCGTAAAGAAAATTGGCTGTACCACTCTTCTTTACCGAGTTTTTGAGCAACTTGATGAGCTGTGTGATTTTTCCAAGCAGTAATATCTTCTAAGGTCTTCCAATAAGAAATTGTAATGCCTAAATTCGAATCCCTAGAACTTTCTAATCCTAAAAATCCCTTTTGTTCATTAGCTAACGCAACCATTTTAGAAGCCATTTCATTGTAACCATTATCACCTTCTGTTCTTTCAGAAGCAAAAATAACCGCATAGTAAGGAATTTCAAAGGTATTTACTAAATTATTCATTGTATCACCCTTTCATTGCTTATCAGTTCATTGGATTTTGTTATTAAAAATTTTATCATTAATGCCACATTAATCGTACAACTAATGAAGGTGTTTCTTAAATATGGATCACTATTCTTATTTTACAAACGGGGCATGTTAGCGAAAAGAAGGGTAACGGTCATTTCATGTAGAATAACAAAGCAGAGCTTGTTAACCTGCAGAGGGTTAAATGAGAAAATAAGATTTAGAAAGAGTTTTTAATGAAACTATGAATCATCTCTTTAACCATGACTCAATAATACTGTTTATATATGGAGGAGAACCGTAAGGGATTTAAAGTGTTTATAAATCATATAAATATTCATGATTAATTATGAAAGGAGTGATGTGAAATGATCTACAAAGCTAGTTCAATAATTATGGAATTTCCCTTAAGAGGAGAATGGTACTCACCTAACACCCCAGGAACAAAAATTCCAAGTCACGGTACAAACCGATTAGGTGCAAGATATGCAATTGACTTTGTCCAAGTCAATTGGGAAAGAAAGGGCAGACCAGCCTATAGAAACAATTTTGTGCAATATCTATTTTTGGGTGTTCCGATAGAAAAATATTATTGTTGGGGACAAAATATATATGCTCCTTGCGATGGGGTTATTATACAAGCAGAGGACGGTTATAAAGAAAGGGAAAAAACTAATTGGATTGCAGATATGTCTAACGCTTATAAAAATGCCCGATATTTTGACCCAGAAAAAGATGATATACAATCAGTTGCAGGCAACTACATTATAATAAAGTATAAAGAAGGTATATATGCTGCATTGGTACACCTTCAAACAGGTTCAATTCAGGTATCTGTTGGTCAGCGTGTACGAAAGGGAGATTTAATTGGTAGAGTAGGTCATTCAGGGAACTCCTTCGCCCCACACTTACACTTTCAACTTATGGATAGTAGTGATATTGCAAATGCGGTTGGAGTACCTTTCGCTTTTAAAGAATACGAAATATATACAGATGGTGTATGGAAAAAAGTAACTAATGGAATTCCTACAAACATAGATAGAATAAGATTTAATAAACCTGAAAGTGAGCACTTTAACTAAACCGTTTTTTTTGTAGCCAATGGAGACTTCGTTGCAACCAATGCTGTTATGTACACCATTGCACTCGTGACGCTTGTGATTGCCATTGTGCTTCTAGTTAAAGACAAATAACCCTAGAGCTCACAACTCGTAAGGTTATTGTTGTCTTTGGATTAAACTAAACAAAGTCACTAACTGACTAGTTATTTTTCACTTAGTAAGTATGGTAGCAGCCATGTTTACTAGGTTTTTTTACTATATGAAACAATAGGTGAAAATATACGTTTAATAACATATTGTTATCATGTCTTGACTACGGTATACAACAAGTTTATTCAGAAATTAAGTGAATTGAATCATTTTAATTATTTTTATTGCATTAATATGTTCGCCAGTAGTTATTTGGTTAAACGCTGAAGGTTATTAGTGTCAAAACCATAAAAAAAGACATACAGCTGTCCACCTAAACAGAATACAATTCTAAATTGCGTTTTAGTCTGAAAAATCATATGATTATATCAACTAATTAATTGAGGTGTTTCAAGATGACTATCGATAAAAAGAGTGTTAATCCAGTTCTGAATGAGGTTGGAACAATATTTATTCCTGTAAGAGATATTGAAAAGGCACGTGACTGGTATTGTGATTTATTTGGCTTGCCAATAGATGGAGAAATTCTGCATGAACATCTGTACGTTATTCCTACTGAAGGAACTGGTATTGTTTTAGATAGTAAAATTTTCAATGAAGAAAATGTTTATAAAAGCCCACCATTTCATCTAAATACCCACGATATTTACCAA
The DNA here is from genome assembly GCF_028610675.1 of Alkalihalobacillus pseudalcaliphilus. Taxonomy (NCBI): domain Bacteria; kingdom Bacillati; phylum Bacillota; class Bacilli; order Caryophanales; family Bacillaceae; genus Alkalihalobacillus; species Alkalihalobacillus pseudalcaliphilus. The sequence goes on along the minus strand of NZ_JAQQWS010000001.1, from coordinate 1,283,752 downwards.
GCATATGAGTACATAAAAACAAAGAAATTAACCTCACTAAGTGAAATACAACATGGACAGTGGTTCAATTTTAAAGACCCAGATGGAAATCATTTGATGATTTGTAAGTGTTAACCCTTTTCAACCAACGGGGGTGGGTAGTGCCATAAGTGAAATAGAATTGCTTTATGTTTAAGTTTGAGTCGTGAAATTATAATAGAGGAAGATATTCAATAGGGAAGAGGTTTTAAATATGAATATTAGAAAATTCGAAGAAAAGGATCATTCGGATATATTAGAGTTAGCTAAGAGGTTTAATAATATTTATTATATGAGTTTTAGAGATGAGAGTTTAATGTGTAAAAAGCAAGAGGAGTTAGCCGTTCAAGCAGTTAATAATAATAAGGAAAATATATATATAGCTGAAGAGAGTGGAGATTTTTTAGGATATATTGAACTTAACATTCAAGAAGATTTTTTTACAAATAGAAAGCAGGCATATGTTTCAGCGATTGCTGTTACTGAAAAAGGTGAAGGAAAAGGTATAGGAAAAGTCCTAATGAAAAAAGCAGAAGAATGGGCTGTTAATCAGGAGTTATCTGAAGTAATATTAGACGTTTTTCTAAGTAACAAGAGGGCCATTGGACTATATGAACATTTAGGTTACCAACAAGAAATAGTTAAAATGGTAAAGAAGTTATAAAGTTTACTTTAAAAAAGGCAGAATAAAGGTGGATGAGTTTGCCAGGCTTTTACTTTCTGTGCGGTGAGTACCTAGTAACAAAGGCTTTTGTGCTGTTTTTTTTGACTGATATGTACATCATTGATTATTTATGATTAGAAAAGATCGTTTGATCATGTAACACATTTGGAAATGGCTCATAGAAATGATGGAGCATTTCTTTCCATTCTACATATTGCTTGGACTTACGAAAACCCACCGTATGAAGTGTTTCCCATTCTACTGTCAGTAAATATTCTCCTGGATGCTCAATACATGTTTGGAGGCGATGTTCAAGATATCCATCTATGCTTGCTATTAGTGTAGAGTCTTGTTTAAAGCATGCCTCAGATTCTTGCTCAAGGCCAGGTTTTACTGACAAGATAACAGATTCTGTAATCACTGTGATTCCCCCTTTTGTTCTTTAATCCAATCTTATCAATAAAATAAAAAATGTCATTCATTCTTTTTATCAAGTGGAGCTGTAAGTTTGCATACATATGATTGAGGGTTAAGTTGAAGCTTAAGCGGAGGGATAAGAATGACAAATACGTCTATTTTACCTGTTTCTATTAAGGCTAGGCATATTGTTGAGCCAAGAATTGATATTTATTTTCCACAAATAACGGGTCTATCACATGTAACGATTGAGCAAGAAATGAATAAGCGAATTGAATCCCAAGTGTATAGAATGATTCGGAAACAAGGTTACTTAGAAAATCCAGAAACAGAGATTACAGGTGGTTTTGATTTAAAGAATAATCAAAGAAATATATTAAGTTTCACGAACAGCCATTACTCTTACTCGGGTGGTGCCCATGGATTAACAATGGTTCGTTCTTTGACGGTGGATGTACAAACAGGAAGAGTATATGCTTTAAGAGATTTATTTAAAAAAGGTTCGAACTATCAGCAACGAATTAATGAATTGATACGTATGCAAATTAAAACGAGAAAGCTAGATTTGCTTAATGAATTTAAAGGAATTCATCCTAATCAATATTTTTATGTAGCGGATAAAACACTTGTTATCTACTTTCAGTTATATGAATTGCAAGCGTATGTGTATGGATTAACCTATTTTCCTATCTCTGTTTATGATTTAGCAGAAATCATTGATGAAGAGGGGCCACTCGGCAGAATGATGTACTAGATACGTGTAGGGGCGCCCTTTATTAATGGATGAGGGCGTTTTTTAGTGAGTCTCACAAAGGAGCACACTTGCTTCATGCTTAAAGCGGGGCATACAATATAAAAGAAAGTAAAATAAAATGATGTAAGAAGTAGAGAGGAAGGGAGCTTGTGAGATGAAGTTATTGATAAACGGGCAATGGCTAGGAGAAGAGTTAGAACAAATTAACGTCATAAATCCGGCTAATCAAAAAATCATTGATTCTGTACCAAGTGGAACAGAACAAGAAGCTGAAGCTGCCGTCGATGCTGCATATGAAGCCTTTCATTCATGGTCTTTAAAAACCGCAGAGGAGCGGAGTCAGCATTTAATGAAATGGTTTGAATTGATAGAGGAGAATGAAGAAGACCTAGCTATAACGCTCACTTTAGAACAAGGGAAGCCATTAGCTGAATCTAGAGGCGAAATTCGTTATGCTAATTCATTTATTCGCTGGTATGCAGAGGAGGGAAAGCGCGTTTATGGTGAGACGATACCCGCATCAAGTCCGAACAAAAAAATACTTGTTCAAAAACAGCCTGTCGGTGTCGTTAGTGTGATTACACCGTGGAATTTTCCGGCAGCAATGATTACAAGAAAAGTAGCACCTGCACTTGCTGTCGGTTGTACCGTTGTCATAAAGCCAGCACCACAAACGCCATTAACTGCATTAAAGCTAGCTGAACTTGCAGAAAAAGCAAACATTCCTAAAGGGGTTATTAATGTCGTGACAGGTTCTGCTCAAGTTATCTCAGGGGTTTGGCAAAAGGATGCACGAGTTCGAAAGCTAACATTTACCGGTTCCACACAGGTCGGGAAGCTTTTAATGAAAGAAGCAGCTGAAACAATGAAAAAGGTATCTTTTGAATTAGGGGGACATGCTCCCTTTATCGTGACCAAACATGCTAATTTGGATGTAGCTTGTGAACAATTAATGGTCTCAAAATTCCGTAATGCCGGTCAAACATGCGTGTGTGCTAATCGGGTCTATGTAGAAGAGTCGGTTGCCGTTAGCTTTATAGAAAAGGTTCATATGGCGATGGAAAAGTTAAAAGTTGGTAATGGTTTAGATGAGGGCGTCACGATAGGTCCTTTAATAGATGAAGCTGCTGTTGAAAAGGTGCTCGATCAAATTCAGGATGCACGGGATAAAGGTGCGAACGTTTTAGTAGGTGGAGAAAGACTTTCAGGGCTATTTGTTCAACCCACGTTATTAACGGATGTGTCAGATGAGATGATATGTATGAATGAAGAGACGTTTGGACCTGTCTTACCTATTGCTACGTTTAAGACGGAGGACGAGGTGATTAGGCGTGCAAATGATACACCATATGGTTTAGCTGCTTATTTATTTAGTGATCAGCTCGGACAGGCTATTCGTTTAAGTGAAAAATTAGATTATGGCATTATTGGTGTTAATGATGGTGCGATTTCAACTGCACAAGCTCCTTTTGGTGGGATGAAACAAAGCGGAATAGGGCGTGAGGGTGGTCATTATGGGATCGATGAGTTTGTGGAGGTTAAGTATATATCGTTGCAGTATTAAGGAGGGGTAACTACCCTCTCTTTTGGGTTGGTGGTGGCTGATTGTGTGGTGCACTGAATCTTTTGGGTATTGATATTCCCAAAAGTGGCGGGGCTACGGCTGAATTTGAGAATCCTAAAACCGATTATGAATGAATGGCCACCAGTTGAAAGATTAAGTACTACGTTTTATATTGGTTTATGGATTTTACATAACGAAAGCCAGCGACATTTAGTATGGATAAGTGCCGCTGGCTTTTTATATTAGGGTTTTATATTTATTTCAAGAATGAACGCAACATCCAATTATGTTTTTCGAGTGACTGGTGGATCGCAAGTAACATATCGGCTGTTGTTTCGTCACCTAATTCTTCTGCTACATCCATACCTTCTTTTAACTCATCAATTAATGTATCAAAGTCCTTGGATAGGTCTGCAACCATATCGTCTGCAGTTAAATCTGTTGTTGCTTCTTTGACTGAAGCAGTTTCTAGGTGCTCTTGCATTGTTGCTAATGGTTTACCTTTTAGAGCTAATAATCTCTCTGCCAATTCATCAATATGTGTAGCAGCCTCATTATACAACTCTTCGAACTTTTCGTGGAGCGTAAAAAATTGAGGACCTTTTACGTACCAATGGTAGTTGTGTAGTTTAATAAATAGGACACTCCAGTTTGCAACTTGTTTGTTAAGTATAGTTCCAACTTTATCTTGACTCATTCCGATCGTCCTCCTTATTTGTATTCCTTATACTTATTCCCATAAAAATGTGTCAATAAACCGAACACTCTACGCTTCTGGGTTTTCTATTGATAAAAGTGAAATATGAGAGGAACCACCATTTAATTGTGTAAACATGTTTGCTGCTGCTTCTAATAATTGATTAGATTCTTGTTTAGACATCTCTGGTTGTAAGTAGAAAATTTGTACAGCATTTTTGGTGTTCTCCGTTGCCCTTGTTCGAGTTGAATCAACGATCGGGCTTCCAAAGGGACCTTGTTCGTCTGCACTTAAAAGTATTCCATTCATCCATTGCTCACGGCCGTGTAAGGATTGATACATTTCATCGTTTGCTCCTATTCGGATTTGAAGGTTGCCAGAGAGGTGGTCGGAATCATAGATGCCTATCGGAATTTCGTATTTAATGGAAAAGAAATTCGTCAAATCGACCGCTGAGTCAATGGGTTTTAAATAGTTTCCTTTTTTAATCCGCCTTAATAGGGATTCTGATGACGGTCGGTATTTAGATGGTGAAAATCCGATTTCTTTAAATACTTGTCGAAAGCTTTGAATACCTGTGATTTCAGTAATTGGCTTATCCGCAAATTCTATATGTAGGCTTTCTTGAAATAGTTGAAATCTTCCTTTAAACATTTGAGGTGATGGTGTAACGGTTATTTGTTTATATTGAATAATACCTATTTTAAATTGTGGTAGCTTCAAAAAAATATCGGGCGTAACTATAAAGCATGTCATTATATCGACTCCTTGAATTTTTATCCTATGTTATCATAAAATGAGGTTTGTTGTTGAAACTTAACTATGGTAAAATTCGTTTAATTTAGTAAGGGTATGATGAATGGTCGTTATGATATCTAACACCATGGCTAAATGTGAAGAATTTTGGAAGTAAGGTGGAATATATGATAAACGCCCAGTTAAAAGAAGAACTAATTGCATATAGTGAGACTATCGGAATAGATAAAATAGGCTTTGCTTCTGCTGACCCCTTTACCACTTTAAAAGAGAGGTTGATTAAACAAAAGGAATTGGGTTTTCAATCGGGTTTTGAAGAATCTGATATTGAGAAGCGAGTAAATCCGGAATTTACTTTGCCAAAAGCACAAACGATTATTTCAATTGCTGTCGCCTATCCTTCAAAAATGAAAAATGCTCCTAAAGGGACTAAAGAAGAGAGACGTGGGATATTTTGCAGGGCTTCATGGGGCACAGATTATCATGTTGTTTTAAGGGATCGTCTAAGTAAAATAGAACAGTTTATTTTGGAGAAGGTGCCTGGCGCAAAAACAGTATCTATGGTTGACACCGGAGCTCTCTCAGACCGAGCAGTAGCTGAGAGGGCAGGTATTGGCTGGAGTGCCAAAAACTGTGCAATTATTACCCCGGAGTTTGGTAGTTATGTTTACTTAGGTAACTTATTAACAACAGTAGGTTTTGAACCAGATACACCTATAACCGATCAATGTGGAAGTTGTACTAAATGTATTGATGCTTGTCCAACAGGGGCACTCGTACAAGCGGGTCAACTTAATGCACAAAAATGTATTTCTTTTATTACACAAACAAAAGATTTTGTGAAAGATGAATATCGGAAGAAAATAGGTAATAGGTTATATGGTTGTGATACTTGTCAACAAGTTTGTCCAGTTAATAAAGGGGTTGATTTTCATAACCATCCAGAGCTTGAACCTGACCCTGAAATTGCGAAACCGAAATTATTGCCGTTATTAACAATTAGTAATAGGGAATTTAAAGAGAAGTTTGGGCATATATCTGGATCTTGGCGCGGTAAAAAGCCGATACAAAGAAACGCGATCTTGGCATTGGCTCACTTTAAAGATACGAATGCTTTTCCGACGTTGAGAGACTTAATGGTTAAAGATCCGAGGCCTGTCATTCGTGGAACGGCAGCATGGGCAATTGGGAAAATCGGAGCAGAAGATGGAGCGATTTGGTTAAAAGCAGCCAAAGATAGGGAAGAAGATGAGCAGGTATTAGCTGAAATAGCTAAAGGGCTGAATTTGCTAGAAAATCAGGATCTTGAAGATAGAAAGGTAAAGACAAAATGAGGTAAAATCAGACTAACCGAGTTGGAAAGAAGGGTATATGATGACGACGCAAGCATGTATATATTTTGATGAAATGGAGAGTCCGATTGGTCCGTTGACGATATTAGCTACAGAAATAGGCGTGTGTCATATTCATTTTGGACGTTTTGAGCAAGGCAAAGCAGCAGTGAATGCAAAGATTAAGAAGTTAGGGTTAAAAGGAAACTATGTAGCGTGCCATGACTCTTTAGATGAAGTAAAGCATCAGCTTTTACAATACTTTCATGGGGAGCGTCAAGGATTTGATATAAGCGTGGATTTACATGGAACAGTTTTCCAAAAGAAGGTTTGGCAAGCGTTAAGAGATATAGAGTACGGAAAAACGAGTACGTATAAATTAGTCGCTGAACAGATTGGTTCACCGAAAGCGGTGAGAGCTATTGGAGGAGCGAACAATCAAAATCCGATTCCAATAATCATTCCTTGTCATCGAGTAATTGGAAGTAATGGAAATATGGTCGGGTACGGTGGGGGCTTAGATAAAAAGGAAGCCTTGCTCCACTTAGAAGGCGTATTAATTAAGCAATCTTCATAACAGGATAGAGAAAACGAAAACTGCTTTAGTTAAAAACTAAGAGCAGTTTTTTTGTTTTTTTGATTTTGTTTGCAGAGTTATTGGCAATCATGAATTATCTTTTCTGTCATAAGATGAGAGCAAGTGAGGTGATTGGAATGTATGAGAAGCAATTGAAGGATTACATTGAACGTCGAAACGCAGGTATTATCCATGAGGAGTTTAATGTGTTAACACAAGAAGAAGGCGAGTTAGAAGAACGGAAGCATCTACTTAATCGTAAGCGAGGCGTTGAGCTGATTAAATCAAATGTAAAAGGTAGAATGGTATCAAAAACAAAAATAGAGCGACAAGTTCATATCATGTATATGCTACACTACGAATTATTACAAAAACAAAGGGAAAAGCTTTATTTAGAAGAGCGCTTGGAATGTAGAGTAGCGGTTTTTGAATGTGGAAAAATGATTAATGACCATGAGTATGTACCAGCTGTTCATGAGGAAACTAAAGAAGAAGAAGTTCTGAACGATGCTGTTGCTTTTCATGTTGAGGATATGGAAATGAAACACCAGTCAATTAAACGCAGTCAACCGTTTTTATTCTCCCATCATTTGTCACCAGAGCCACACTTTCGGACATTAGATCCTCAAAATCAAAGGGGTTATCGACTACCGAGAGAAACGGGGAGCCGTTATAATCGTCTCGAAGCGGTAAGGTATGCTGAATTGTGGTGGAATGATTATAATCCTATGTACCGAAAGTTTACGGATAACTGTACGAACTTTATCTCTCAATGTATGCACGCAGGAGGGGCGTACTTTTGGGGACAATCGAACCGATCAAAAGGGTGGTGGTATAGCCCTAATACATGGAGCTTTAGCTGGTCTGTTGCTCATTCCTTTCGTTGGTATTTGAGCGGATCTACAAAAGGTTTGAGAGGAATAGAGAAGTCAGAGGCACGAGAGTTAATTCCAGGTGATGTGATTTGTTATGATTTTGATGGTGATGGGCGTTGGCAGCATAATACGATTGTTGTAGCAAAAGATTTTAATGGCGAACCATTAGTAAATGCACAAACGACCAATAGTCGAATGAGATACTGGAGTTATGAAGACTCAAGTGCCTATACGCCGGAAATTCAATACAAATTCTTCAGAATTGTCGTCGATTAAGGTGAACGTTAAGTATATGTTCGTAAAAAGATGAAGGAAAGTAAGAGGCGGAGCCATGGTAGCAAGTATCTCAACAAAGTAGTAGTTAATGTGCAGTTTCCGAAGCCAAGCACGATAAAAGGCCGGTAGTGTTGTAGGAAAAGCCATAAAGTAACAATATAAGCAGCGGAAAAGGCCGGTAGTGTTGTAGGAAAAGGCGTAAAGTAACAACATAAGCAGCGGAAAGGGCTGGAGTGATGTAGGAAAAGGCATAAAGTAACAACATAAGCAGCGGAAAAAGGAGATAGTGTTGTAGGAAAAACTAGAGATCCTCTGGCAACGCCAACTTCTTAAACTGTTCGCACGTTTACAAAATGTGAAGATACTGAGGCTAAACTTTGAAGTATCTGCACAAAGAGGAGGTTAATGTGAAGATACTGAGGCCAAATCTCGGAGTATCTGTACAAA